>JAEYXS010000040.1 GCA_023431185.1 Verrucomicrobiota bacterium | reverse complement strand
TTGCCTTGAAGAAAAGCATTGAGACCAAACTAAAGAAGTTTTTCACTCTCCTGAGTAACCTCAATCGTGAGGCAACGAAATCCTGACGGACCCAGCACCCGGTAACCTTTTGCCGTGAGTCAATACGACCGTCCATCCAAGGAGGCTGGACCGCCTATCCGTTGACCGGCACCAAACACGTGATCTCAACCAGCTTCCCCGCCGGGTCCCGCAAATACGCTGAACGCCCCAGTCATAATCCTTGGGCGGATAAGCGATGCTCAACCCCTTCCTGGCCAGTTCCGCCACCGCCGCATCCACATCCGCCACGCCATAAGCCAGATGATCCTCACAAGGCAGATCACCGGGCCCGGGGACGTACTGTCGATGAATGAGCATCGTCAATCCGGAGTGATGGAAAGTGGCGATCGTATCGTCACCATACGTCGGCTCAATGCCCAGAAACTGCCGGTAAAACTGCGTCATCGCCGGCACGTCCTCCACAAATCGCGCGATTTCCACGAGCTTGGATGGTTGGTTGAGCGGAAGGTTCATGCTCCAAATCTTTACTGCTTTCACACCGTGCAAGCCAGCGCTATCCCGCAATCTCCCCCTTGACGCCCGCCCTCACTAGCGCGACCTTTAGCCAACCACTTTCCCGACTTGGCCTATGCGCGCAAGAATTCTGCCCATCTGCATTCTCACGATCATTCTCCTCCTCGTCACCACCGCCGCCCGCGCCCAGCTCACCTATGAAAAGGTCGAGGTCGTGGACGCCAACTTCTTCGTCCACACCCTCCAATACGCCTATGAAGGCGACCAGATAAAATTCGCCGTCTTCCACCGCCACTACGGCGAGCCCGGCCTCAAGAGCAGCGTCGTTTACAGTGTGAAGAATGAAAGGGCCACGCCCCTCAGCGCCACTATCACCCTGAACGACACCAAACCCAAAGACCTCCTCAAAGAAGGCGGCATCTACCAGGTGGAGAACGGCATCGTGAGACAAATCCCGCTGAAATTTAAGACCTCCGAACTCAAAGAATTCCTCCGCACGTGCCAGCGCCCGCCTGCCTCACCCCCAGCTCAGGCCCCTGCTGTCGGTCAAGGCCAAGGCCAAGAAAAACCACCCGCTCCACCGGCCCTTGATACTTCCCCAGTCACCGCCAACCTCACCCTCGACGACTTCCTCGCCCACCTGAACCGCAAAAACGTCTGAGTCTCATACCGGTAGGGACGCGGTGCTCCGCGTTCCCTAACCAGGCCTCGAAGCAGCCACTCACCAGCAGCAGGAAAAAGGGTAACCACAGAATCATGCTGCGCATGTACTTTTGCGCTCTGAGTGCCCTTTGCAGGCCATCTCATCTGTGTCTATCTGTGTAAATCTGTGGTTAATAGAGGAATCACTTCTTCCCCATCACGATCACCAGCCCGGCCACGCACAACGCCGCCCCACCGCCGATCATCATCATGGACTTGTCCGTCGGCGAACCTTTCACCAGCTCAGTCACCTTCGACTCCAGCGAATCCTTCGCCTGAAACCCGAAGATCAACAACGCCACCCCGCCCGCGATACACGCCGCTCCAATTGCCTTTTTCATTTTCGATTCCCTTTCAATTCTTGATTATGTGATTAGCCGTTTCCGTGCCGTTCAACAAGGGGCGTTAAGCCTTTTGTTGGTAGGGCTGGCTGTCCTCAGCCGGCCGCCATCGAAGCCAGCAGCTCACTTATCCTCACATCATTGTGACGTCAAAATACCTTACTTTGTTAACCAAAGTCCTCACCCACCAATAGATACCTCGACCAGCATATGCTCCGTCAACGGCGCGCTGAGGACAGACGCGCCCTACCACGTCAGGCTTGTTCACCCTTCCATCATTTCCCACGTTTCTTTGGACGTTCGACGTTGGAAGTTGAACGTTGGACGTTTCCCAATAACCCGCGCAGCGCCCTTCCCGTATGGCTCGCCTCCACTTGCGCCACTTCCTCTGGCGTCCCCATCGCCACGATCTGCCCGCCCTGATCCCCCGCATCTGGGCCCAGATCGATCACCCAGTCCGCGCACTTGATCACATCCAGATTATGCTCGATCACCAGCACCGAATGCCCCTGCTCCACCATCCGCTGGAACACCAGCAGCAATACGCGCACATCCTCGAAATGCAGACCCGTCGTCGGCTCATCAAAGAGGAACAACGTCGGCTTCACGTTTAATTTGCCGCCGGTCGATTGCACACTTGTCGTCCACTCCGCCAGATACCGCACCAGCTTCAAGCGCTGGCTCTCCCCGCCGGAAAGCGTATTGATCGGCTGGCCCACGCGCAGATAGCCGAGCCCCACATCCTGCAAAAGCCGCAGACTCGCACACGCGCGCTGGGCCGGACGTGAATCCGTCAGTTCACCCAAAAACTGCACCGCATCATCCACCGTCGCCTCCAGCAGATCGCCGATGGACCATTCCTGGATCACCAACACGTTTGAGCCCGGACCCGCTGGCCACGCGCTCTGCACCTTCACCTCCAGGATGTGCGGCCGATACCGCCGCCCCTGGCAATCCGGGCACCGGATGAACACATCACTCAGAAACTGCATCTCGATCTTCTCAAACCCTGCGCCACGACACCGCTCGCACTGGCCCTGCGCCGAATTGAAGCTGAACGCGCTGGAGCCCAAGCCACGCTGCTTCGCCAGCTCCGCCTGCGCGAACACCTCGCGAATATCATCAAACGCCCCGATATACACTGCCGGATTCGAGCGCGGCGTCTTGCCCAACGTGGACTGATCCACCAGCACGACACCACCAAGCGGCTCCCACCCCGTGACCTTCGCCGCAACGAAGCCACCTTCATCCTCGTTCTCGTCGTCGTCCTCGTCCTGAACCCCGTGCCCTTGGGTCGGGGCGGCGCTCTTCATCGCTCCAGCAAATTTCTGTGTGAGCGCCGGCAACAACACATCCCGCATCAAGGTGGACTTCCCCGATCCGCTCACACCGGTGACACATACGAAACGCCCCAGCGGAATCTCCACCGAAAGATTCTGCAAGTTATGCAATTTCGCCCCGGTCAAATGCAACGTAGGCATCTCGGAAGGTAGCGCGGGCGTACTCGCCTGCGAGTGAGGTGGGCGTCCTCGCCCACCGATGGTCACTGATGCACCCACCCCTTTCCCCACCTTATACTCCACCACCTGATCATTCAGCGCGAGGTCTGCGGCTTGAGCCGAACTCAAACTGACCGGCCGACGCTCGGGCAACTCGATCCGCTTCCGCCCGCTCAAATACTGGCCCGTCAATGACCGCTCACTCTGCAAGATCTCCGCGAACGGCCCTTGGAACACGATCTCCCCGCCGCTCTCGCCATGCCCCGGTCCGATATCGATGAGCTGATCCGCCGCGCGCATCACACCAGATTCATGCTCCACCACCACCACCGTGTTCCCCGTATCGCGCAAACGCTCAAGGATCTTCACCAGCCGCTCCGTATCACGCGGATGCAAGCCCACGCTCGGCTCATCCAGCACGAAGAGTGTGTTCACCAGCCGCGTGCCGAGGCACGTCGTGAGATTCACCCGCTCCGTCTCACCCCCTGAGAGCGACCGCGTAGGCCGGTCCAAAGTCAGATACCCCAAGCCCACTTCATTCAAGTAACCCAGGCGCGCCCGCACCTCATTCAAGACCACCTGGATCGGATCATTCACCGCCACCTTGCGACTGGCCGCGAAGCCCTCGATCAACGCCAAAGCATCACGGATCGGCAGGAGATAAAAATCCGCCAGAGTGATTGACGATTTTTGATTTACGATTGACGAGCCGGGCTGTTCTTTCGAAGCACCCGAAGATTCGATTCCTTTCGTAAATCTATACAGCAGTGCTTCCGGCTGAAAACGTTTGCCATCGCACGTCCGGCACTTCGTGTAGGCGCGATAGCGTGAGAGCAGCACGCGCACGTGCATCTTGTAGGACTTGGATTCCAGCCAGCGGAAGTAACCCTTCACGCCATACCACAGGTGCGGCCACTCGTGCTCCTTATCGATGCCGTAGTTCGCCTCCCCATCCACCACGAAGCTCTGATGCTCGGGTGAAAGCTCCTCGAACGGCACATCCATCGGCACCTTGTGCTTGCGACACGCCTTCACGAGGTCCACCTGGCAATCCGCCGAGACACCGCCCTGCCACGGCTTCACCGCGCCACCAGCGAGCGTCTTCGAGCGATCCGGCAACGCCAGATCGTAATCAATGGAGATCACGCGACCGAAGCCGCGACACGCCGGACACGCGCCTACAGGATTGTTGAAGCTGAACAAGGCCGGTGACGGATCGCGGTATTCGATATCACACGTCGCGCAATGAAGGTGCTTGGAGTAGCGGCGCCAAGGCTTGCTCAGGTCCACAACCCGATAGAGCGCGAGTTTGCCTTTCCCGAAATGATACGCCTGCTCGCACGCCTCCACGAACCGCGAGCGGTTCGCCTTCGCCAGCTTGATGCGATCTTGAACAACGATGAGTTGCAAGGTCTGCGGTGCGAGGAGTGAGTCCTTCAGCACATCTTCCAAGCGCACCACTTTGTCGCCAACCAACAGCCGTTGGTAACCTTGCTTCGCAATCAGCTTGAGGGATTCCTCCAACGGCAGCTTTTCCGACAGCGCCACGGTGAACGTCACCAGCACTTCGACCCTCTCGACGTCTTCCTTCGCACTGAACCCCGCACCCTCAGGTCGGGGTTCTATTTCGTCCCTCGCATTTTGAAAGACGTCTTGCGCCGAGTCTTTCCGCACGAATTGATCGCACTGGCGGCAATGGAGCTGCGCGAGGTGCGGCCACAGCACTTTCATGTGGTCGCAGATCTCCGTCATGGTGCCCACGGTAGAGCGCGTGCTCTTCACCGAGTTCCGCTGCTCGATGGCGATGGCGGGCGGGATGCCCTCGATGCTGTCCACCTGCGGCTTGTCCATGCGGTCGAAGAACTGCCGCGCGTAAGGAGAAAACGTCTCGATATACCGCCGCTGCCCTTCCGCGAAGAGCGTGTCAAAGGCGAGCGAGCTCTTGCCCGACCCGCTGAGCCCGGTGATGACCACCAACTCGCCCGTGGGCAGGTCGAGATCGAAATTTTTGAGGTTATTATGCCGGACCCCGCGCAAGCGGATGACCGGCCGGGACGTCGCCTTCGACATGGTGGGCGGAATGTAAGGCGTGGCGGGGGCAAGTCAACCCGCAGACACGAGATTCATCAAGAATGACAGGGCAGTTTTTCAGCGACAGATGGAACACGGATTAATACAGATGCAGGGCTGGCAGATTGGTGGAGCGCGGGTCTGTGAACCGCAGCAATATCCCCGAGCAAAAATGAATCAGCACAGCCGTTTGCATCTAGTACCAAACGTCTGTTTCCCATCCGTGTGATCCGTGTTCCATCTGTGGCTATTTTTTCCTGAACACCACGATTCTATTCGTATTCGTCCCCTTCGCGTTATTCTCCACGCCCCAGCAGTTCGCGGTCTTGGTGAATTCCTGGTCGTTGATCATCACGAGGAGCGGTTCCAGTCCGGCGGCGAGACCGCACGAAATCACCGCCTCTTCCAATCTCACCTTGCCATGTCTTACTTCACCGACCTCGAAGGCCACATGCCCACCGGGTTTCAACAAGCGATGCAGTTCACGGAAAACGTTCGTCATCACTTCCTGCCAGACCTCCAGCTTCTTCGGCACGGTGATCTTCACGGTGGAGGAATCGATGCCGAGGAACCAGCAGCGCAGCCAGTTGTCCGTGGCGTAATCCACGATGTCCAGGAACGGCGGCGAGGTGACGACGAGGGAGACGCTCTCTGCGGGCAATTCATGCGTGGCATCGGCGGTGGCAGTGGTGAAGCGGGCCTGATTCGCGACACTGGCCAGTTTCGCCAACTCTTCCCGCTGCATCTCTTTCAGCAACTGGTTCGATTTCTTAGCGATGATCTTTTCCACGTCACGATACGTCGGCATCTGATTGCGCCGTTCGTTGATCTTGCGCTGGGATTTCACGGACACAGCCTGGTTCGGCGGCATCGTATAGACGGAGAAAAAGCCCGGTGAATGGCCGGTGAGCCGGTTCAGCGCGACCATGGCGATCCATTCATCCACCTGGTCCATTTGGTTGCTTGCCTTGCGTGTGAGAAGATATTTTTTTAGGGCCGAAATCTCGCGCAGCGTATCGACATGATAGAAGACCAGCAGGTCTTCCGGCTGTTCGCCTGCATCTGTGAAATCGATCTCTCCCAAACGCTTCACCACTTGCTTTTGCTCCGGCGGATTCGTGCGCGGCCGGGCGAGAGTGATACTGAGCGGGTTGACGTCATTGCCATACGGCACCCGCCCCATGAGGGCGGCCTCGATGAGCGTTGTGCCCCGTCCCATGAAAGGATCATAAACGACCTCGCCCGGTTGGGTGAGTCGCTCGATGAAGAAGCGCGGGAGCTGCGGTTTGAAACAGGCCCGGTAGGAGATCTCGTGCAAGTTGCTGGCGGCGCGTTGTTTGGCGGTCCAGAACTCGTTCACGAAGGTGGGCACTTCCACACCTGAATGGCTCGTCGTGGGCGTGGACCATTGCCGCGTCTCCGTGCCGAACTCGCGAAAAGCGGCGAGCTCCTCAGCTAGCGAGGCGTGCTTCACGGTAGGCACGGCGAGGGGCTTCGCGGTTTCAGCGAAGGCGAATTCCAATGTATCAGGCGACGGCACCCGGTGATTTAACGGCAGCAGGATTGATCAGGGAAGATGAAATATCTTTCATCAGAAGCAACATTGCCAAGCCGGCGATTTTCCTGCTGCACGACCATATCCTTCGCAATGCACTGGCGGGACAGGTTTCACTCGGTTACTAGGCCAATAACGCCGAAAACGAAAAATCTTCATTTCGGAAATTCATCGTCGGAGCGCAGTTATTTGGCATGTCGTCCCTAGACCGGTAGTTTCGTTGGTTAACTTTCGGGCGAGCAGGATGGTGCCCATACTTGCTCTGCTGTTTGGGTTACTCTTTTTCCCAACAGGCTGCGAACCATGGAGTTGACCACAACTAACCATCGCAATCCCCCTGATTCCCACCCTTTCTAACCCCTCCCATCCCCTCTCGACGTCCCCCTTGTCC
>JAEYXS010000033.1 GCA_023431185.1 Verrucomicrobiota bacterium | reverse complement strand
GCTCAACCGGTGCAAACAGACCGGCATACGAAGAGGAAACGCTCGCCGAAACAGATGAACCGAGAAAAGAAAAAGACGCTTTTTAAGAAAAACCAATATCATGCCGCCTTGACATACCTCATAGCAGTATTGGAGTAGGGATGGAGGGGAAACGTTCAAACCCTGCCTGCTCAATGTGCGTCCGGGCTATGGGCTCCCACCGGGATTGGGCCGCCACCCCCATTGGCCGTCTTGGAGTTCGTCGGGGTGAACTTCTTCACCAGCCAGGAATCCCGTACATCATCCAGCAGTGAATACGCCACCGGCGTCACCACCAGCGTCAACAACAGCGCCAGTGTCTGCCCGCCAATCACCACGACGGCCACGGCGCGGCGTTCTTCGGCTCCCGGCCCGGAACCCATCGCCAGCGGGATCATGCCCACCACGAACGTGAGCGTGGTCATCAAGATGGGGCGCAAGCGGTCGCGATTCCCTTCCATGATGGCGTGGAGGCGGTCCATGCCCTTGTTCCGCAACTGGTTCATGTGATCGATCTGCAAGATGGAGTTCTTCTTCACTACACCGAATAGCACCAGCAGCCCCAGGGCGGAGTACAGATTGATGGTATTCCCCGTCAGCCAGAGCGTCAGGAAGGCAAAGGGCAGCGTCAGCGGCAGCGACAGCAAGATCGTGAATGGATGGATCAGGCTCTCGTACTGCGAAGCCAGAATCATGTACATAAAGATGATGGAGAGCAAAAACGCCCAGAGGAACTCGTTGAACGTGCGCTCGAACTCCCGCGCCCGGCCGGAGAGCTGCGTCTTGTAAACGGGCGGGAGGTTCATCTTCTTCACCTCTTCATCCAGTGCCTGGATGCGGTCGGCCATCGCGTAGCCCGGGGCCACGCCAGCACGCAGACTGACCTGGCGTTGACGGTCCAGCCGGTCGATGCGCGAGGCCGTCTGCGCGGGCACGATCTGCACGAGATTATCAAGGCGGACGAGTCCGGCACGCGAACTGGGCACAAAGAGGCGGGAGATGGTGTCGGGATCGTTACGGCGGCCTTCGGTGAGGCGCAGTTGCACATCGTATTCCTCGCCCATCTGCGGATCGCGGAAGCGGGAGACGCGTTCATCGCCACCCACCATCACGCGCAGGGCAGAGGAGATGTCCTCCGTGTCCACGCCCAAAGCGGCGGCGCGTTCGCGGTCGATCTCCACGCGCAGTTCGGGTTTGTTCAGTTTGAGCGTGGTATCGGCATCCACGATGCCCATCTCCGGGGCTTTCCGGCGCAGTTCATCGGCGTATTTGGCGAGCGATTCCAGGTCGGGGCCGAGCAGGGAGTAATCGATCTCGTAGCTGGGACCGCCGATGCTGATGGAGGATGAACCGGCCCGCACGGCCACGCGCAGATGCGGCAACTGGCGCAAGGCGGTGCGCACCTTCTGCGCCACATCCTGCTGGCTGTAATTGCCCTTGAAGATGTTCAACGGATCGGTGAACAGCCGTTTTACGTTGATGGTCCGTTCGGCATGGGGCGGGATGCGCACGTACACGCGCATGTTGTTCGCGCCGCTGATGCGGCTGGAGCCGATGCTGGCCAGATAGATCTTCACCTCCGGTATCTGGCTCAGAATCTCCTCCACCCTGGTCGCCACCTGCTCCATGGCGGGCAGGCTGGTGCCCTCCGGTGCGGTGATGCTGATCTCGAACTCGCCCTCGTCCGTGCTGGCCGGCACGAACTCCTGCGGCACCTGCTTGTACAACGGGATGGAAGAAAGCATGATCAACACCGCGCCGATGGTGACCCACCAGCGGTGCGCCATGGCCCAGGCCAGCACCTTCATGTAAGCACCCTCGATGAACGCATAGAAGCCACCGCGCGAATTCCCGCCGTGGCCTTCCCCTTCCTTCACCCGCAACAGGCGCGCACTCATCATCGGCGTCAAGGTGAAGGACACCAGCAAGCTGACCATGATGGCCACCGCAGAAGTCAGGCCGAACTGGAACAGGAACCGGCCCGAGATGCTGGACATGAAGGACACCGGCACGAATATCACCACGAGGCTGAGGGTCGTCGCCAGCACCGCCATGCCGATCTCCGCTGTCGCTTCACGGGCGGCATCGAACGGGTGCATCTTCTTTTCCTCGATAAAGCGGAAGATGTTTTCCAGCACCACGATGGCGTCATCGATCACGATGCCCACCATCAGCACCAGTGCGAGCATCGTCACGCTGTTCAGCGTGAAGTCCATCGCCCACATCATGCCGAAGGTGGAAATGACGGAGGCCGGGATGGCCACACCGGCGATGAGCACGGCACGGAAGTTCCGCATGAACGCCAGCACCACGAGGCACGCCAGGAAACTGCCCAGCACCAGATGCGTCTCAATCTCATGGATGGCCTCGTAGATGTAGCGCGACTGGTCCTCGATGACTTCCATGCGGATGTCGCTCGGGAGCTGGGCCTGGATGCCCGGCAGCTTCTCCTTGATGCCTTCGATCACCGCCACCGCATTCGCATCCGACTGGCGCTTGACGCTCAAGGTCACGCACGGCACGCCGTTCAAACGCGCCAGGGAACGCTTCTCCTTCACACCATCCTCGGCGTAACCCAGATCACTGATGCGGATGGGCGCGCCATTCACTTGGGCGACAACGAGATCATTGAACTGCTTGGGATCGGTGTACCGGCCGATCGTGCGCAGGGATTGCTCGGTCAAAGGCGAGCGGACATTGCCACCGGGTACGTCGGCGTTCTGGCGGACGATCGCCTCGCGGATGACAGAGATGGGGATCTGATACGCGGCCAGGCGTTCCGGGTCCACCCAGATGCTGATGGCGCGCTCCCAGCCGCCTTGGATCTCAACTTCACCTACACCCACGGAACGCTCCAGCAACACCTTCACCGACTTGTCCGCGATCTCCGTCAGCTCACGCTCGGGACGTTGCCCGGAGAGCGCGATGGTCATGGTGGGTGAGCGGTCACTGTCGAACTTGGTCACCTGCGGTGGATCGGCATCCTCCGGCAACTGGCTCAGGATGTTGGACACGCGGTTGCGCACATCCTCGACCGCGCGGTTCACATCCCGGCTCAGGTCGAACTGGACGATGACGAAGGAGCTGCCGTAGCCCGAGATGGAGCGCAGTTCCGTGATGCCTTCCACGGTATTGACCTCCTCCTCGATGGGCTGGGAGATGAGTGTTTCCATCTCCACTGGCGAGGCACCGGGCAGACGCGTGGAGATATAGACCGTGGGGATGTCCACCGGCGGCGTGCGGTCCACGCCCAGCTTGAAGAAGCCGGTGGTGCCGATCACCACGAGCGACATGATGATCATGGTCGCGAAGACCGGGCGGCGGATGCAGATTTCAGCGAGCTTTTGCATGATCGCCTAGCTCTCCTTGCCCGCTTTGATCGCCACGGGTTCACCGGTGCGCAGATTACCGGGGTTGCGCACCACCGCTTCGCCCGGCTTCAGGCCCGTCAAGATTTCCACCCAGTTGGCTCCGCGACGGCCGGAAGATACGGGCCGTTCCTGGGCCTTGCCTTCCTTGATGGTCACCACTTTTTCCACCCCGGCAAAGGTCACCAAGGCATCCAGCGGAACCGTCAAGGCCGGTTCATCCGTATTAACGACGATGTCTGCTTGCGCGAAGAAGCCGGGGCGCAGGCGACCGGGATTCGGCACATCCGCCTCCACCTGCAACATGCGGTTCAACTCGCTGACGATCGGGCTCAGGCGCTTGATCTCGCCGAGATAAAGGTTTGTGTCACCGGTCACGGTCAGGCGGACCGGTTGCCCTTCCTTCACCAGCGATGCCCGCCGTTCCGGAATATCCAGTTTCAGGCGCAGGATGTCGCTCCGCACCACTGTCGCCACCGGAGCGCCTACGCTCAGATACTCGCCCTGGCTGGCGCGGCGTTCTTGGATGATGCCATCGAAGGGCGCCTTGATGGCGGTCTCTTCCAGTTGCTGCCTGGCGATGGCCACTTCCGCGCGCCGCTGGGCCAGCAGAGCCTGCCGGTTGCGCACCTCCTCCATGGCATCCCGTTGACGGTTCACCGCCACTTCATAAGCGGCCTCCACCGTTTCCAGTTCGGATTGCGAGGAAACACCTTCTTTGGAAAGTTTCAGCACGCGTTCGCGGCTTTTCTTGGCTTCCTCCAAGACGGCGGCGGCCTCCCGGACGATGCTGGTCTGCGTCGGCTCGACGGTGTCATCATCGCCGCCCAAGGGCAGACCCAGCTTGGCCCGCGCCTGGGCGAGCAGTGCTTCCGCCTGCATCAATTTCACCTCGTATTCGCGCTTCTCCAACTGGGCGATCAATTGCCCTTTCTTGACCACAGAACCGATGTCCACACTGACCGATTGCATCCGGCCGGAAACTTTCACGCCAAGGGTGGCCTGTTCATAGGCCGCCAATGCGCCTACGGCCGCGATGGTCCTTTCCAGACCTTGCATCTGCGCCTTGCTGACCTGCACGGGGCGAGGCGGTCCCGTAAAGACAGGCGCGCCGTCCTTGCCCTTCCCTTTGCCGTCCTGTTTGGCGGGACCGCAACCCGCGAGCACGACCGCCAGCATAATCAAGGACAACCGGGTGATTCCCGCCGCCCACCAAGCAAACTGATTGATCCGGTTCAATGAATTCAAAATCTTTAAGGATTAGCACCCCGGGCCTGAAACATACGCATACGGACTATATTAGGCTGCCTCGTGGCTATAGGCAACATTACTATCAGTTTGCCTAAACGCGAAGCAAGGCCCGGCGCAATCTTTTCGACGTCAGGTATTCCACCGCCATTCACCGTGTCAGGGAGAATTAAATCCGCTAACCATCCGCCGCCACTCAGTTCTTCGGCGTGGCGAGGCGCAGGGATTCTACGTGGTAGTCGAACCATACGGGGGCGAGGCGTTTGAGCATCTCGGTGCGTTGGTGATCGAGGTTTTCGAGTTCGATATAGGTGTGATCGATGCCTTGCTCCAGCAGCGCATTGTGGAAGTCCTTGATGGTGGGGAGATGGCCGGAGTCTTTCGTGCCGCAGGCGATCTGGATGCGCAGGCGGCCTTTGATGCGGTCCACGTTTTTCTTCAAAAGGTGATAGACGTCGTTGTCGAGGTAGTTCTGTTTATCGGGGCCGAGGTAGCTGTTCGGGTATTCCGTGGGCTTGGCGGGATTGAAGCCATCGACGGTGCGTGGAACATTGCCCGCCTGGCAGAAGAGGGAGCAGAACAGATCGGGATACTTGAGGGCGAGGCGCGTGGAGCCGCGTCCGCCCATGGAGAAGCCCTCGATGCAGCGGCCATGACGCGCGGCGACGGTGCGATAGGTCTTGTCGATATACGGGATGAACTCCTTGATGAACATGGTCTCAATGGGGAACCGGCCATCGTAGGAGTCTTTGTAGAAGGTGCTCTTGCCGCCATTGGGCAGGACCATGATGAGCGGCGGCCATTTGCCCGCGACGATGCCTTCATGCAGGAGTTTCACGTCTTCGAGCGAATGAAATTCATTCCCGCCATTGCCGTGGAGGTTGTAGATGACAGGGTAACGCTTATCCCCGGCCGTCGCATAGCCGGGCGGGAGGTAGATGCAGTAGCCGACGTTGGTCTTGGCCACGGTGCTGTAGAAGGTGTGATGGGTGAGGCCGGTGGGCAACGGCAGGTCGCGTTCCTTGGGCGTGTTCACCCAGACGATGGAGGGGGCATTTGAGGCGGAGGAGGCGGATTTCTTCTTGGCGTCGGCTTTGGGTTGAGCCTGAAGCGGGCTGGTCAGGAAAGCTGAAATCAAAATGGCCAGGAGCACGGGGAAGAGCCGGGCAAGCGGGCGTGAGTCGGTGGGAATCATGGGAGACAGGCTGGCAGGAAGGATGCGGCCGGAAAAGGGGATTTTGAGTGATAAAGGATACAAGGGATGAGACGGTGCCTCCTCTCCCCGTCCCTTGCATGTTGGAGGAGCGGTAACTAATGAGGATGGAGCAAGGGAACATTTGAGGCAGAGGGAGAGGGAAGCCCGACCCGGCCCGCAGGAGCTTTTTTAGAACGAGACCCTGGGGAGAGATAGGCCCCTCATCCCTCGCCTCTCCGGTGCTAGACCGGACTGTATCTAGGCACTGCCAGCATAGGCTGGTTGAGGCCGCATGCAAGGAAGAGTCCACCGGTTCCAAGCCTCAGAGGTTTCTGCGCTAAAAAACAACTCCTCTCTCTCTCTCTGACCTCATGAAAAAATCCAAGTTAGCGTTGCTCGGGGCCGATCTGGCCAAACGCAAGTTTGACGTGCATCTGCAACTGGCCCAAGGCCAGTGCCGCCAGCGGATGTTTACCAATGATGAAGCCGGCTTTGCGGAGCTGTGGGCTTGGCTCATAGAACAGGGTGTGACCGGCTTGCGGGCAGGCATGGAAGCCACCGGTCCGTACTGGCTGGCGCTGGCTGAGTATCTTTATGCCCGGGGAGTGACGGTCTTTGTATTCAACCCGGCCTATGTGAAGGCGCACGGACAGGCACTCGGCAGCCGGACCAAAACCGACCGTGCCGACGCACGGCTGATCACTGATTATCTGGCCAAACACGCCACTGAACCGTGGTCACCGCGTGCAGCAGAGCTGGAAGAGTTGCGGGAGCTGATGCGGTTGCACGCCGATGTGATCGCGCTCAAGGTGGCCGCCGGACAACGTGCCGAAGGGTTGCGGACAAGTGCGGCCCGTAAGCTGCAAGCCCGGTTGACCAAGCTGCTGGAGGACATGGTGGATCTGGTGCGGGCAGCGGCCCGCAAACAAGCTGGCAGCCAGACCACATTGGAACAGTCGATACGGCGGCTGCAAACCATCCCGGGCATCGGAGAAGTGACGGCCTTGCGGCTGGTAGCCGAACTGCCACCGGGCCGGAGTGCACGCAGTGTGGCCTGTTGGGCGGGAGTGACCCCGCGTCAGCACGAAAGCGGGACCAGTGTGAAAGGCCAGCCGCGCATGTGCAAACAGGGCTCTGACCAGGTGCGCACAGCCCTTTACTGGCCAGCCATCACCGCGTTGCGCAGGAGCCCGCAAATGCAGGCTTTCGCCGCCCGTCTCAAAGCTGCAGGCCTCAATAAAATGCAAATCATCGGCGCCGCCATGCACAAGCTCCTTCGCTGGGCCGTGGGAGTGCTTAGATCAGGCCAAGACTTTAACCCGGCTCTCCATCACTCCGCTTGACTTACAACACTGTATCTCTCC
>JAEYXS010000051.1 GCA_023431185.1 Verrucomicrobiota bacterium | reverse complement strand
CCCCATACTTCCCCTGCTCATAAAGCTTGTTCGCCCCATCAAACCGCGACGCAGCTTCCGCTCCAAATCCGCTCACGGGCAAAAATAAGTATGCGAACAGAAAGAAAACGGTGACGAATCCAATCGCATTAAAATTACCCGCTGCCGCCCGCCGTAGCCCCCTTCTCCCCCAGGGAGAAGGCCGGGATGAGGGGGAAGGAACCATCCCTCCCACCCATCGTCCAAAAACTCGCACCAACCAACGAAGCGCCCACGCCCCCCTCTCGATGTTGGATGTTCGATGTTGGATGTTGGATGTTTCCCTCATCTTAAAACTTCCCCCTTTCATCCACTAGGCAGCCCAGCACCTTCCTCGCCCGTTCCACCAGCGCATCCAGCTTCGCCACATCCGACACCGGCGCATACCGCGCCTGGTTGCACGCCTGGAACAGCTCATGTAATTCCCGCCGCACCGCTTCCTTCACTCCCGCCGGTGCCAACCGCTCCTCGATCACCGCCTCCGTGATCGCCGAGGCCGGCATGTCCAAGCGTTCCCCCAACCGCTCCTGCAACAACTTCGCCAGCAGATCAAAGAACTCCTTGCTGCTCCCGGCGGCTGCCAGCGTTCCCAGTTGCGCCAGCCCCGCCGCCTCGCTCAACGCCACCGCCTTCGCCCGTTGCGCCTTGGGATTCCGCGCCTCCCGCTCCGCCTGCTTCTTCCAGAACACGACCAGCGCCCACCCCAGCAGCGGCACCAGGTTCAAGCCCCAGAACCACGGACTCGCCACTGCCGGTGCCCGTATGCCCATCACCGTGCCCAGATGCGGTTTGATGTGCAGGATGTCCTTCGCCGCCGCCGGTTCCTCGCTGGCCGCCTTCACCGCTCCCGAAGTCACCGTCGGTTGCGCGGGCGCACCGCTGCTCGCCCGTACCTTCAGCGGGATTGCCGCCACGTTGATCGTCTGATACTTGCGCGCGTCCGTATCAAAAAAACTGAACGCCATCGCCGGTATCTCCTTCACGGCGGAATTCTCCGGCACCACCACCAACTCAAACCGCTTCACCCCTTGGATGCCGAGGTCGTCCAGCGGTTTGAACTCGCTGTTCGGCGGATAGATCTTGAAATCGCGCCAGTCATCTGTGGGTGGCAACTGCACCGAATCCCACGTGCCCGTCCCCCCGATCTCCACCTGCAAGATCACCGGATCCCCCACCGCCACCTCATTCTTGGTGGCCGCCGTCCGAAAACTGAACCGCCCCAATGCCCCGTTGAAACTCGCCGGCCGCCCCGCTTCCGGCAACGGCATCACCTTCAGGTTCAGCGCTTCACTCTTCAGACTCATCGACTGATAACGATAGTTTAGGATCATCCCGCCAAAGACCGGGTCCACATCCCGCACCGGAGTCTGCACCTGGAGATTGCACTGCGCCGGGCCCAGCTCTTGTGCACCCGTTTTCAGGGCCTTCGCCGCATACCGGAAGGTGTGCTGCTGGTAGATGCCATTGGGCAGTCGCACCCGGTTCTGCGTATGCAACGGCTGCGCGCTGAGTGAAAAACCATCGGCCTTGACCTGCGGCATCTCGCCCCGGGCATTCTGAAAGAACAGGTTCACTTCCAGCGGAAAAATTTCCCCCACATACAGTTCCTGCTTCGGGGCGGCGAGTTGCAGGAATGCCTGCTTGTTGGCCTCCTCCGCCGCCGGCGTTGTGGCCCCCTTCACCGACGGTGTCACCGTAAGGGTGACCGTCTGTGACTGATGCACCTGACCGCCCGCTTTCACTTTCACTGGCCCGATTGTGAAAGTACCGGGCTTCGAAGTCCGCACCTGATAGCTGATGTTGATCTTGCTCGTGTTGACCCCGTTCACGCTCTGGAAATTTTGTCTGAACGCAGCCTGCTGAAAACTCAACCCCTCCACCGCCGGTATCTCCGGGTAGGAATTCAGATCGCTGCCGTCCACCGACACGGTCAACATCGCGACATCCCCGGCTGTCACACTGGACCGGTCCAGCGTAACGCTGACCTGCGCCCGCAAGAGCCACGGCAATAGCAGGCACCCGAGGAAAACCCCGAGGCACAACCTGCGTTGAAGCATAGAACGGTACATCACCAGTCTTTGAAAATTCTCGGTTTCGCCTTCCCATCCTGCGGCGGCTGGAAGATCAGCGCCTTCTCCTGCCCTTTGAGCGCATCCAGCAATTGCATCGCCTGTTGCTGCGTCATCTCGCCCGTGCCTTGGGCCATCATCGGCTGCCCGTCTTCGCCCGGTTCCGGTTGCTTGCCCGGCTTCTCATCGTCACCCTTCTTCTTCTGCTGCTGGTCGGCCGATTGCTTGTCCTGCTTGCTGTCCTCATCGCCCTGTTTTTGCTCCTGCTGCTTGCCCTGCTCTTGCTTCTTCTCCTGTTCATCACCGGACGACTTCTTCTGCTCGTCACCTTTCTGGTCCTGCTCATCCTGTTTCTTCTGCTGTTCCTTGCCGTCCTGATTCTCCTGTTTCTTCTGCTCCTGCTTTTGCTTGTCGTCCTCGTTCTCTTTCTTGTCCTGATTCTTGTCATCTGGATTCTGCTGCTGTTGCTGCTCCTGCTGTTTCTTCAGTTCCTCCAGCTTCCGCTGCACGAGGTCACGGTTGAATTTTGCATCCGCATCCTCCGGGTTCAGTTTCAACGCCCGCTCATAATCATTGAGGGCCGATTCCCACATCTGCTCTTTGTCCGCCGCTTCCGTGGTCTTCTCGCCCTGCCGGTAGCGCGTATTCGCCCGGTTGTAATAAGCATCGCGCTGGAGCCCCAAGTCCGTCGTCCGCAAGGCCTCGTTGAACTGGTTCACCGCCGTCTCCAGATCATCCGCCCGATACGCCGCCGAACCCGCATTGTAATGCAACCGCGCATCCCCCGGCCGTTCCCGCAACAGCCGCTGATACTCCTCCAGCGCCGCCTTGTATTCGCCCGACTCATACGCCCTGCGCGCCTGCGCCGGCGAGGCGTTCACCGAATTCACCAGCAGTCCAAAAATCAGGACTGACACCGCCGCCATCACCGCCTTGCGCTGGCCCACCGGCGTTGCGACCGCCTGCGGTTGCTTGGGTGACGGCATCCCCTGCAACAACCACTCGCTCGCCAGCAACAAAATGACGATGGCCAGAGGCCACTGAAAACGCTCCTGGAACCGCTGCACAAACTTCGCGCTGGATTCCGCCTTCGGCAATCCGGCCAGCCCCTGCTCATACAATGTCTCCATCGTCTTCGCCCCGCTCAGCGGCAGGTAAAAACCGTTCGCCACCGTGGCGATCTCCCGGAGCAATTCCTCATTCAGCCGGGACCGCACGATGTTTCCCGTCTCGTCGCGCACATATTCCAGCTTCCCTTGCTCATTCTTGAAACTCAGCAACTCCCCGTTCGGTGTGCCCACGCCGATGGTGAAGATCTTCAACCCCTCCTTCGCCGCCTCCTTCGCCGCCTCGATCGCCCCTTCCTCATGATCCTCGCCATCCGTAAGCAGGATCAGCACCTTGTGATTGTCCTCATCCTTCTTGAACGCCTCCGTCGCCGTGCGGATGGCCTCCGCCAGCGAACTGCCCCCTTGCGGGATGATCCCCGTATCCACCGCGCTCAGGCTCAGACGGAACGCCTCGTCATCGAACGTCAACGGACATTGCAGGAACGCGCTGCCGGCAAAGGCGACCAAACCCAGCCGGTCCGTCTTCGCCACGCGCATGAGGTCGATGCATGCCAGTCGCGCCCGCTCGATGCGCGTGGGCGGCAGATCTGGCGCCAGCATGCTGCGGCTCGTATCCACCGCCACCACCACATCCAATCCGCGCTGCTTCACCTCTTCCCACGTATAGCCCCAGCGCGGCTGCGCCAGCGCCAGCAACCCGAACACCACCGCCAGCCCAAGCAGTGCATGCCGCACCTTCTCCCGCCGCGCCGAATAGCCCACCAGCAACGTGTCAAACAATCGCGCCGGGATGAACAAAGCCATCGCCGCCTGCTTCCGCCGCCACGCCCAGACAAAGAACACACTTAGCAACGGCAGCGCGATCAGCGCCGTCCATAAGAGGGCGGGCCGCTCAAACTGTATGTTGTCCGTTCCGTTCACTGTTTTCGCTCACGGCAACCGTCGCCAGATGGTGTGGCCTAAGATCACTTCCAGCAATAATAACCCTAATCCCGGCCAAAGCAGCCACGGAAAGAGTTCGGTGAAGTGCTGGTATTGCTTCACCTCGACCTCGGTCTTCTCCAGCCGGTCGATCTCGTCATAGATCTTGCGCAACGTGTCCAGCTTGTCCGCCCGGAAATACTTGCCGCCCGTCATGTCCGCGATCTTCGTCAGCGTCTCCTCGTCGATGTCCACATTGATGGGCCGGTAACCCCGCCGCCCGAACACATCCGTATACGGCAGCCGCGCCGTGCCTCGCGTGCCCACGCCAATGGCGTAAACCTTGATCCCCAAAGCCTTCGCCGCTTCCGCCGCCGTCAGGGGCGAGATCGAGCCCGCCGTGTTCTGGCCGTCCGTGATCATGATCACGATCTTGCTCTTGGACTGCACATCCCGCAGACGGTTGATCGAGGCCGTGATGCCCGCCCCGATCGCCGTCCCCTCTTCTTTGATGGTTTCCAGCGACAGACGTTCGAGCGTCGTCAGCAAAAAATCATGATCCAAAGAAAGCGGTGCCGCGATGTACGCCTGCCCGGAGAAAGCCACCAGCCCGATCCGGTCGCTGCTCCGTTTGTCCACGAACTCCTTGAGTACCTGCCGCGAGATGAAGAGCCGGTTCACCTGCTCCCCTTGATACACAAACCCCTCATCCTCCGCCGCCATGCTGTCGGAAAGGTCGAAAGCCACCACGATGTCGATGCCGCTCGCCGAGATGCGCGATTCCCCCTCCGTCCATTGCGGCCGTGCCAAGGCCACGATGAACAGTATCAAGCTTAACCAACGCAGTGTCGCCAGCACGATCTTCCCCCAGTCCCGCCGCACGGCATGCACTTCGCCCAAAACGCCCAGGGAGGAGAACACAAACGCCGCCCGCCCCGTGCGCCTTGCCCGCCAGTAAGCCAGCAACGGCAACACGAGCAAGAGCAGCAGGAACCATGGCTGGGCAAATCTCATACGGCTGACCTCCGGGCTTTGCACAGCACCGCTTCCACGAAATACGTCAATCCCAGCACCATGATGGCCACCCCCACCGGTTTCGACCAGAGCGCCTCGGCCATATACTTGAAGGTATGCCAGCCAAACCCGCTCTGCGAAACCAGCGGCTCCGGGGCAAACGCTGCATCACTCCAGATAAACACCAGCAAACCAGCTACGCCGACAAGCGCCGCAACCACTGCGCAGCGGATAAAACGCTGTTCCAGCAATTCGTTCGCCGCGAGTCTGGCTGCCCGTTTGGCTGCCTCTTCTTCCGTATCCGCCACCGCCGCAGTTGCCATCATGGCCTGCGGTTTTGTCTCATCCACCAGCCGGTGCGCCACCGAATGGAGCTCCTTCAACTCCGTCTCCGCCGGCTCAAACCGCGCGAATTTCACCAGGTCACAACGCTCCAGAAAATCCGCCAGCGTCTTTTTCTGCTCGTTGTTCAATCGCGGACTCTTTTGCAGCTCCGACAAAAACTCCTCTGTCGTCCGATCCGGCGCCCGGAACCGGAATCGATCCTCAAGATAGACCCTCACCGCATCCGAAACGGTCGAGCAAAACACCTTCGGCTCCATCAGCAGGCGCAACGCCGCATCCAGTTGCTGATGCGCCTTCTGCTCCGGCGAGATGCGCGGCCTTGGCGGCGCACTGGGCGGACGGTTCTGCCAAAGCACCCACAATCGGTAAAGAACCAACGCACCGATAAGCCCCACCACCGTCCAGGTGAGCCATTCCCACCCCAGCGGCACGTCCACCAGCGGGCGGATGTCACGGATGTCCGCTGCCGCCAGCTCGTTCGTGGCGGTGTTCGGTGTCGGAACGACGACTGCTCCAGTGCTCTTGATCATCCGTGACGACGTCGTTTCTCGCGGGTTTCAAAGAAGCTGGCCAGCGCCGCCCCATACGCCTCATCCGTCCGCAGTCGGATGGTATCGATGCCCAGTGACCGGAAGAATTTCGTGAGTTCGACCAGCTCCCCTTCCTGCCGTTCGCGAAACCGGCTGCGGAAGCCTTCATCATTCGTGTTCACTTCCAGCACTTCACCAGATTCGGCATCACGCAAGGTCAGCCGCCCCACCTTGGGCAGCTCCATCTCATGGCGGTCCGTGATCTGCACCGCCACCACATCATGCCGGCGATTCGCCTGCCGGATGGCCGCCGTGGCGATCGCTGAAAGTTTCCGCTCTGCCCGCGGTTTGCTGATGCCCGTCCGGTTCTGCTCCAGAAAATCCGACACCATCACCACGATCGCATGCCGGCTGACCACGCGGTTCAGAAAATCGATCGCATTGCGCAGATCCGTCCCGTGCGATTGCGGCTCGAAGCACAACACCTCGCGGATCACCCGCAGCACATGCCTGCGCCCCTTGCGCGGCGGGATGTATTTCTCCACCACATCACTGTAGAGCAACACTCCCACCTTGTCCTGATTACGGATGGCCGAGAACGCCAGCACCGAAGCGATCTCCGCCGCCAGTTCCCGCTTGGATTGCCCACCCGAGCCGAACCAACCAGAAGCACTGACATCCACCAACAGGATGACCGTCAACTCGCGCTCCTCCACGAACTTCTTCACGAACGGATGATTCATCCGCGCCGTCACGTTCCAGTCGATGGACCGCACCTCATCCCCCGGCTGATACTCGCGCACCTCGTCGAAGTTCATCCCCTGCCCCTTGAAGACACTATGATAATGCCCGGAGAGCGACTCGCTCACCAGCCGGCTGGTGCGCAACTCGATCTGCCGGACTTTCTTCAGTATCTCGCGGGGAATCATATCAGGGCCGAGGAATGAGAACGTGTTAAGGTCGATACAAGCGTCGCCCTTCGCACCTCACACCTCGCACTTTGAAATCACGGCACCGGCAGCTCATCCAGCAGCTTCTGCACGATGATCTCGCTGGTCTTGTCTTCCGCCTCGGCTTCATACGTCACCGTCACGCGATGCCGCAGCACATCCATGGCGATGCTCTTCACATCTTGCGGCGTGACATAACCGCGTCCTTTCAGGAAGGCATGCGCCTTGGCCGAGAGCGTGAGCGCGATCGTCGCGCGCGGTGACGCCCCGAGCTGGATCATGCCCTCAAGATTGATCTTGTAGTTCCGTGGCTCACGCGTGGCGCACACGAGGTCCACGATGTAATCCTTCACCTTGTCATCGATGTAGATGTCGTTGATGACCTGCCGTGCATCCAGGATCTGCTTCGGACTGACCACCGCTTGCGCACTGGGCAAGCCCGAAGTCCGCGCCATCAGATCCAAAATCTGTCGTTCCTCTTCGCGGGAAGGATACCCGATCTTCAGCTTCAACATGAACCGGTCCACCTGCGCTTCCGGCAGCGGATAGGTCCCCTCCTGCTCGATCGGATTCTGCGTGGCCAGCACCAGAAATGGTTCTTCCAGCGAATACGACTTGTCCCCGATGGTCACCTGCCGTTCCTGCATCGCTTCCAGCAAGGCGCTTTGCACTTTTGCCGGAGCCCGGTTGATTTCATCCGCCAAAACGATGTTCGCGAAGACCGGCCCCTTGCGGGTCGTGAAGGCACCCGATTGCGGATTGAATATCTGTGTACCAATGACATCCGCCGGCAGCATGTCCGGCGTGAACTGGAGCCTGGAGAACCGGACGTTCAGGGAGTTGGCCAGCGTCTTGACCGATAACGTCTTGGCCAGACCGGGAACACCCTCCAGCAACACGTGACCATTGGCCAGCAACCCGATGACCAGTCGCTCCACCAGATACTTCTGGCCGACGACCACCCGGTTGATCTCCCCCAGCAAGCCGGGGACAAAGGCCGAGGCTTCCTGCACTGCGGCGTTGATCGCACTAATTCCTGTACTCATGTTTTCAGCAAATACCCTGCTCCCCAAGAGACAATCCCGTGGCGGATGCGTTCAGAAAAAGCTCTCCGGCCTGCGAATGCAATCTGGAATCCATTTGCCATGCCGATTAATTGACCTATCCTCCCACCAGTTCTTGGCCGCTATGTCGCCTGCGCGGAAGTCAACTACGGGGAATCATCTCAGACAGTTCTGGGCCGCCTATCTGGTCCTGCTCATCTCGCTTGCGCCCGCACTGATCGTTTGGCATCGGGTAAAAGTCACCGTTGAGCAACACGACCTGACGCGTTTCCGCGCCCTCGTGCGGGAAAACCACCGGCAGATGGAGCAACGCGCCCGCCAGCATTTTCCCGCCTTGCGCGAGACCCGGGGCTTTTTCGAAGCCAGCGTCCTGGTCGAGCCGCAGGAATGGGAACGGTATGTCACCAGCATGGATCTGGGGCTGCGCTTCCCCGCCTTCAACGGCATCGCGTTTGCCAAATACGTCCCCGCAGCAGAAAAAGAATCCTTCGAACGGGTGGTCCAGGCCCAGGGAAAATCGGATTTCAAACTCCCCTCCATCTCTGGGGAAGCCCACTACCCAGTCGTGCTGCTGGCTCCGGAAAACATCTATCCCATCCATAAGCAACCGCTTGACCTCGCCGCTTTGCCCGAAGTGCAGTCCGCTCTGGACAAGGCTCTGCTCACCAACCGGCCAGAAGCCTCCCGCCCCGTCAAACTGGCCTTGCTGCCCGGCAATGCCGAAAAATACTGCGTGCTGCTGGTGCTGCCCATCTACCACCAGAACCCTGCCGCCCAGCAAGCCGTGGCCGGCTATGCCGTGGGCATCATGGAACTGGAACGGCTCTTCTCCGTGCTGCTGGAGGAAGCCCGTCGTGACCTGCTCCATTTCAGCTTCACCGAACCCCTGCCCGGACAACCCCATCAGCCGCTATACTCTACGCCTTCGAACCACGGCGGCTCCCCCCGGCTGACCGACCCGGCCTTCCAGGAGGAACGCTCCTTCACCTTTGCCGGTCACACTTGGACCATGCACGTGGAAGCGCTGCCGGAATTCTTTGAGAACTCGGAGAATTACCTGCCTCAGCTCAGTCTCGTGGGCGGTCTCCTGATCAGCGCCGCCCTCTTCGGCATCACCTGGAGCCAGGTCCGGGCCCGATCCTTGGCCGAACGGCTCTCGGGCAGTCTGACAGAAAGCGAAGAACGCTTCCGGCTCGTCAACAAGGCCACCAACGACATCATCTACGACTGGGACGTCCCCAAAAATCGCATCACCTGGAACGAAGCCATGTCTTTGAGCTTCAGCTATGGGATCGACAAAATCGACTCCTCAGTCGCATGGTGGGAAGACAAAATCCACCCCTTGGACCGGGTTCGGGTAGTCCGCGGACTGGAATCCGCCCTGAAAAAAGGCGGCGAGTTCTGGGCCGATGAATACCGCTTCCGCCGGGGCGACAACGAATACGCCACTGTCATCGACCGGGGTTACATCATGCGGGACGACAAAGGCGAGGTCATCCGCATGATCGGCTCCATGATGGACATCACGGACCGCAAGAAATCCGAGGAGGCCCGCCATCGTTCCGAGCAAAAACTCAAACTTCACTTTGAGCAGACCCCGCTGGCCGTCATTGAGTGGGACCTCGGCTTTCATGCCTTGGACTGGAATCCCGGAGCGGAGAAAACCTTTGGCTACACCGCCCAGGAAGCCCTCGGCCGACACGCATCAGAACTTATCGTGCCGGAATCCGCCCGCCGCCATGTCAATGAAGTCTGGCAGTCCCTGCTGGTCGCCAACCGCTTCGGCACCCGCAGCACCAACCAGAACTGCACCAAGGACGGTCGCATCATCGTCTGCGACTGGTACAACACCCCAGTCATGGACCGCGATGGCAAGGTCATCAGTGTCATCACCTTGGCCATGGACGTCACCGAGCAACGGCATGTGGCCGATGCGCTGGAGGAGGAGAAGGAACTGCTCTCCGTCACCATGCGCTCCATCGGTGAAGGCGTGGTGGCCACGGACACTGCGGAGAACATCGTCCTGCTGAACCGCGTCGCTGAACACATGCTGGGCTGCCATCAGAGTGATGTGCTCGGCCAGCCCCTCTCCCGCTGGTTAAAATTGCAACACCTGAAATCTGGCGAGATGCTTGAGAGCCCTGTCACCAAGGTCATTCGCGCCAATGGCCAGGTGGAACTCCACAGCCAGCAGGCCCTGCTCGTCGGCGTGCCCACAGAACGCCGCATCTCTTTCTCCTGCAGCCCGATCTATGGAGGTGACAGCCGCCTGCTCGGCAGTGTGCTCGTCTTCCGCGATGTGACCGACGAAGCCCGCACCGCTGAGGAACTTTTACGCGCCAGCAAGCTGGAATCCCTCGGCATTCTCGCTGGCGGCATCGCCCATGACTTCAACAACATCCTGACCGTCATCATCGGTAACATCTCCATCGCCAAGATGCATATAACCTCCGCCACTCCCGCCCAGACCCGGCTGGATGAGGCCGAGAAAGCCAGCTTGCGCGCTCGCGACCTGACTCTGCAATTGTTGACGTTTGCCAAAGGCGGCGCCCCCATCAAGCAGACCGCCTCCATCACTGAACTCATCAAAGACACCACCGGCTTCGTCCTCCACGGCTCCAAGGTTCAATGCCACTTCGACCTCGACCCGGAGCTCTGGCCGGTCGAAGTGGATGAAGGCCAGATCAGCCAGGTGATGGACAATCTGATCATCAACGCCGTGCAGGCCATGCCCAACGGTGGCAGCATCAAAGTCAGCAGCCGCAACATCACGCTCGATGCCAATTCCGGCATCCATCTGCCCGCCGGCCGTTATGTGCAGGTGGCGGTACAGGATGAAGGCATCGGCATCGCACCCGATATTCTGCCCAAAATCTTTGACCCTTACTTCACCACCAAGGCCTCCGGCACCGGTCTCGGCCTCGCCACCTCCTACTCCATCGTCCGCAACCACAATGGCTTGATGACCGTGCAATCCGCTGTCGGAGACGGCACCATCTTCCGTATCTACCTGCCCGCCTCGGACAAGCCGCTGCGCCAGACCAAGATAGAACTTGCTCCTCTAACCAAATGCCAGGGCCGTGTCCTCGTGATGGATGATGATGAACGCATCCGCGACCTCCTCAAATCCATGATCGAAGCCATCGGCTACGAGGTCGAGACCACCGCCAACGGCAACGAAGCTGTCAACCGCTACCGCGACGCCATGTCCGCCGGCAAACGCTTCGACGTCGCCATCATGGATCTCACCATTCCCGGCGGCATGGGCGGCAAAGAAGCCGTCAAACTGATCAAAGAACTCGACCCCAAAGCCAGGGCCATCGTCTCCAGCGGCTACTCCAACGACCCCATCATGGCCAACCACGAAGAAAACGGATTCCAAGGCGTCCTCTCCAAGCCCTACAAGATTCAGGACTTGGCCCGCGCCTTGGAATCCACCATCAATGGTACTGGCTGACCCGGTCCAGCTTTATGCCCTCATCGGTTTTATTCGCAGGCCGCGAACAGTTCCCGCACTTGCCGGATGTCGGTCTGGATCTGTGCCTTCAGCGCGTCGAAGGAAGGAAACCGTTGCTCATCCCGCAGCTTCTGCACGAAAGACAACTCCATGGGCTGCCCATAGATTTCGCCCGTGAAATCGAGCAGATGAGCCTCCACGTGCAAGGTGGGCCGCGCTTCCCGCAAGGTCGGGCGCAAACCAATGTTCACCGCCGCACGCCAGGTCTTGCCTGCCACGCGTGCATGCGCGGCATAGACGCCATGAGGCGGCGTTGCGCGACCGATTACATCCAGATTCGCAGTAGGGTAACCCAATTTACGCCCGACCTGATCGCCCGCGATGATGGTGCCCGCAAGCGAATAATCTCGCCCCAGCAATTGCCCGGCCAGATCGAGTTCCCCCTGCCGGATGGTCTCGCGGATGCGCGTGCTGCTCACGGCGGCATTGCCCAGAGAGACCGCTTCAAGACCATGCGTGGTAAAGCGCAGCTCCTTTCCTAAGCGGCGCAGCAACGCCACATCTCCGCTGCGCTTGTGCCCGAAGACAAAATTCTCGCCCACGCAGATGCTGTGGATGCGCCCCAGATCACGCACCAGTCCGCGCACGAAGCTCTCCCCATCCACCTGGCTGAACGCTTCATCAAAGGCCAACAGGAGCAAGGCGTCAGCCCCCAACGAACCGATGGCATCGACGCGTTGCTGCCGGTTGTAGATGAGCGGCGGCACGCGGTCCGGTGCGATGACTTCCGCCGGATGCCGGTCAAAGGTGACCACGAGCGAAAGCCCTTCCTGCTGCTGCGCATCCAGGATGGTTTGCCGGATGACCTGCTGATGCCCGAGGTGGACGCCGTCAAAAAAGCCGATGGCCAAAGACAGTTTTCGTCCACCAGTTTGCAGTTCACGGGCGGAGCGAATGATCTTCATGGGATACAGCGTCTCAGGTGAGTTTCAGGAACGGGATGACGCGCGCAGCCAGCTCGGCCGGCTTCAAGACGAGCAGCTTGTCCAAGTGCATCGCATCCGCCACATCGAACTTGCCGGAGACGGTGCGGCGCAAGGTGGTGAGATGCGCCCCGCAGCCGATCTTCTGTCCGAGATCATGCACCAAACTGCGCACATAAGTGCCCTTCGTGCAGGCGACCTTGAACGTCGCGAGCGGCTCCTGATAGGTAAGAAAACGATACGTGTAGATGTGGATCAAGCGCGGCTTGCGCTCCACTTCCACCCCTTTGCGCGCCAGCTTGTAGAGCGGCACCCCGTCCTTCTTGATGGCCGAGGCCATCGGCGGCGTTTGCAAGATATCCCCGATGAACGTCTCGGCTTCTTGATTGAGGATATCCAAGGTCAACGGCGGCACTGGCAAAGAACTCACCAGTTCCCCATCAATGTCATAACTGTCCGTCGTCTCGCCGAACTTGGCCGTGCCCTCATACACCTTGTCATCCGACATCAGGCGCTCGGAGAGCTTGGTGGCCTTGCCCAAAACAAGGATCAGCAAACCGGTCGCATTCGGGTCCAGCGTGCCGCAATGCCCCACCTTCTTGATGTTGAAATAGCGGCGCACCTCATCCACCACATCGTGCGAGGTCATCCCGGCGGGCTTGTCCACCAACAGGGCGCCGTCCAGCGCCTCAAAATTCTGCAAACTCATGATTTTACCGCGTCCAAGGCTTTGCGTATCGACGCGAGCACCTTCCGCTGCACTGCCAGCGAAGTGCCCTTGATCCTCGCCCCGGCCGCCGCCGGATGACCACCGCCACCGAACTCCTGTGCGATGGCACTGACATTCACCTGTTCCGTCTTCGAGCGCAGACTGATGCGGGCCACGCCCGGCTCCAGTTCCTCAAAGACACACGCCACCACCACCGGCTCGATGTCCCGCACGTGATCGATGAGGCCTTCGCTGTCCGCCGTGGTCGCACCGGTCCGGGCGAAATCCGCCGGTTTCAGCCAGAAATAGGCGATCTGGTCATCATGCACGAGGCGGAAGGAATTATAGACGTGCTGCAACAGGCGCACGCGCGAGAGCGGATATGACTGATAGACTTCGTGGCAGATGCGACCCAGCTCCGCGCCGTTCTTCACCAGCTCCGCAGCCGTGTGATACGTCGAAGGCCGCGTGGAGGGATACTGGAACGAACCTGTGTCCGTGCTGACCGCTGTGAAAAGGCAGTTGGCGATGGCGGGCGTGACCGGCCACTTCGCATCTTTCAACAACCGGAAAATCAATTCGCCCGAGGAAGGTTCCTTGGGCGAGATCCAGTTGATATCGCCATAACGGGTATTGCTGCCGTGATGGTCGATGTTGATGAGGATGCCCCGGTCCTTGATGTGCTCCGTAACCGTGCCGAGCCGTTCATAGCTGGCGCAGTCCGTGGCGATGACACAATCAAAACGCTGCCCGGACACCGGCGTGGAGACCACTTTTTCAGGATCAAGGAAGGAAAGTTTTTGCGGAACAGGATCTTGATTCCAGCAAACGGCCTCCTTGCCGAGGTTGCGCAAAGCCAGCGTCAGGCCGAGCTGGGAGCCGATGCAATCGCCATCCGGCCGGATGTGACCGACCACACAAAAGGTTTTGGCGTTGCGCACCGTATCGATGATGCGCTGGACAGTTTTCGGAACGGATTTCATGAAGCCGGATCGCTCTTCTTCTCCTCCAGCTCCTGGATGATCTGGAGCACGCGATCACCCCGCTCAATGGAGTCATCCACGACCAGCCGCAGGACCGGCGTATAACGAAGGACCACTTCCTTGCCCAACAGTCCCTGGATGTGTTTGCGGTCGGCCTGCAGCTTCTCCTCGCCCTTCTGCTTCTGGGATTTGGTACCGATGATGCTGAGGAAGACCGTGGCAGACTGGAAGTCGCCCGCCATTTGCACATCATTCACCGAGATGAGGCCGCATTCATTCGTCGGGAACTCCCGGCGGATGATCTCACCCAAGGCGCGCTTGACCAGCTCGCGCACACGTTCTGTGCGAACAGATGCCATATCGGCTTAGACCTTACACCCGTTACAGCTTCTGCGCCACCTTCTCCTGCGTGAAGCATTCGATGGCATCGCCGATCTGGAAGTCGTTGAACCCATCCAGCCGGATGCCGCACTCCATGCCCGAACGCACTTCGTTGACCTCGTCCTGGAACCGGCGCAGGGAGGACATGCCGCCCTCGAAGATGAGGCTCTTGCGGCGCATGACACGCACCTTGCCCTTGACCAGGCGGCCCGTGGTGACCGAGCAACCGGCCACATTGCCGCCCTTGGAGAGCTGGAATATCTGGCGCACTTCCGCCGAGCCCACGACCACATCTTTGACCAGCGGGTCGAGCAGACCGGCCATCGCGTCCTTCATCTGGTCCACGAGCTCGTAGATGATGGAGTAAAGCTTGATCTGGATGCCCTCGCGCTTGGCCACATCCGCCACCCCGTTGTCGATGCGGGTGTGGAAACCCAGGATGACGGCCTTGGAGGCCGAGGCCAGCAGCACGTCGGATTCCGTGATGGTACCCACGGCGTAGTGGAGCACCTCGATGGAGACCTTGTCAGACTCGATCTTGTTGAGCGCATCCACGATGGCTTCGAGCGAACCTTGCGTGTCCGCCTTGACCACGACCTTCAGCACCTTCGCGGAGCTTTCGGCCAAAGTGTCGAAAAGATTTTCCAGACTGACCTTGGGACGGCTTTCCTGCGCCGCTTCATCGCGCGCGGCCTGGATGCGTTTGCCGGCCTCTTCGCGGGCCTGTTTCTCATTATCCAGCACCACGAACTCGGCACCAGCTTCCGGCACGCCGTTCAGCCCCAGCACCTTGACGGCGTAGGACGGGCCGGCCGACTGCATGCGCTTCTCGTCCTCGTTGATGAGCGCACGGACCTTGCCGTAATGCTCACCGCACAGGATGACATCGCCCACCTTGAGCGTGCCCTTGCGCACCAGCACCGTGGCGGTCGGTCCGCCCGGCTGGAGGCCGGACTCGATTACGTTGCCCTTGGCCTTGCGGTCGGGGTTCGCCTTGAGTTCCATCATGTCCGACTGGAGCAGGATCATCTCCAGCAGCTTGTCGATGCCCAGTTTGGTCAAACCGGAGCAGTCCACATAGATCGTTTCACCACCCCAATCGTCCGGCACCAGGCCTTTTTCCTGCAATTGCTGGCGCACCTTCAACGGGTTGGCGTTCGGGTGGTCGCACTTGTTGACGGCCACGATGATCTTCACGTTCGCCGCTTGCGCATGGCTGAGCGCCTCGAGCGTCTGCGGCATCACCCCGTCATTCGCCGCCACGACCAGCACGACGATGTCAGTGACATTCGCGCCACGGGCACGCATGGCGCTGAAGGCGGCGTGGCCGGGAGTGTCGAGGAACGTGATCTGCAGAACCTCGCCCTTGCGTTCCGGATGCGGGAAGGAAATCGTATAGGCACCGATGTGCTGGGTGATGCCACCCGCCTCACCTGCGGCCACGTCGGCCTTGCGGATGCTGTCCAGCAAAGTCGTCTTGCCATGGTCCACATGCCCCATGATGGTGACCACCGGTGGACGCGGCTTCAACTGCTCCGGCTTGTCATCCTCATCGTCCTCGATCTTCTTGATCGGGGCATGCACCACGCCACCGCCGCGTTCGCGCTTCTCCAGCTCGAACTTCACACCGTGCTTGGCGCACAGGCGCTTGGCCACATCTTCTTCGATGGCCTGGTTGACGTTCGCGAAAACGCCCTGCTCCATCAGGTCGGCGATCAACTGGAACGGCTTGCGCTTGAGCTGCTCGGCCAGTTCACGGACGACCACCGGGGCCTTCATCATGATGACCGGGGCATTGCTCGGCAGTACGGGACCGGCTGGTTTCGCCGGAGCAGCCGGAGCGGACGGACGTTGCTGCGGTTGTTGGCCGCGGCCAAACTGGTTCTGCTGGTAGCCGCCCTGGCGGTTGTTGCCGAAGCGCTGATCAGGACCGCGGTTCTGGCCTTGCTGGCCGGGGCGGTTCTGTTGCTGGCCGGGACGCTGACCGAACTGCCCTGGGCGCTGTTGGCCTTGCGGAGCATTGCCCCGATCGCCGGGGCGAGGAGCTTGCGCCGGCGGTGTGGGCGGGGCCGCTTTCTTGGGCAAATTGATGAAGCCGATCTTCTCGCCAATCTTCGGCCCGGTCTCCACTGGCTTGGTCGGCTGTGCTGGTGCGACCGGCGCGGGCGCAGCCGGCTCAGCAGGTGTCGCTTCAGATGCGGGCGGCTCGGCCGGAGCTGAGGGCGCTTCGGCGGCTGGCGCAGCAGGGACCTCCGGCGAGATTTGCTCGGCAGGCGCTTCGGCGGGCGGTTCGTCAACCGGTTGTTCCGCGACCGGCTCGGGCTGCGGCTCTGGTTCCGGCGGCGCGACGATGATCCGGACCGGCTCTGCTTCAGGCGCGGGCGTCGGGGTGGCGGAAGGTGGCGTGGCACTGCCACCCATCTGCTCCTCCAAATACTCCGCCGTGATCTTGTCGAGGGAACTGGACGCTACGCGCGCCTCGTTTATGCCGAGCTCTTTGGCCTTGGCAAGGACGTCCTTGCTCTCGAGTCCCAACTTCTTTGCAATGTCGTAAATACGAACCGGCATAAAAATTTTTCTCTGATCTCCGCTGCTACCCTCGTCGTCCTCATGGGCACCTCGGCCATCAATCGATGGCCGCTGTCATGTTAACCCTGCCCGCCATCGCCCAACAGGCGGCGGCGCAATGATTCAGCCTGCACCGCGTCAAAAATCGTCTGTGCGCGGTCCGCCAGTTGCGGAATCTCCTGCAGATCGCTCAACTCGGCCTGCAACAGCGATTCCAACCCAAGGAAACCGTGGTGCACGAGCACATCGGCATCCGCTCCGCTGATGCCCGGGATCGCGGCGACTTCCTTCACCGCTCCGGCCACCTTCTGTTCAAAGCCCACCGTCGTCACCTGTTCCTGCTGGATGTCCACATGCCACCCGGTCAGCTTGGAGGTCAGACGGGCGTTCTGGCCGCGCTTGCCGATGGCCAAGGACAACTGGTCCTCGCTCACCAAGATACGCACGCGACGGCTTTGCTCATCCACTTCAAAGTTCTTCAACTGGGCCGGGGCCAGCGCGTTCGTGATGAACGCCCGGATGTTCGAGTCCCATTTGATGATGTCCACTTTCTCATTGTTGAGTTCGCGGACGATGTTCTTCACGCGCTGGCCGCGCAGACCGACGCACGCGCCCACCGGATCCACTTTGGAATCACGGGAGTAAACCGCCAGCTTCGTGCGAAAGCCGGGTTCCCGCGCCACCGACTTGATCTCCACCGTGCCATCGCTGATCTCGGACACTTCCAACTGGAACAGCTTGACCACAAATTGTGGGTCGGCGCGGGACAAAATGATCTCGGGACCGTGGTTGGTATGCTCCACGGCCTTGACGAAGCAACGGATGCGCTCACCAATCTGGTATTCCTCGATCGGCACACGTTCACGATTCGGCATCAACGCCTCGTAACGGCCCAAGTCCACGATCACATCCGAACGCTCGAACCGGCGGACGACACCGCTCACGATGTCGCCGGTGCGGTCCTTGAACTCGGCGTAAATCAAATCCTTCTCCGCCCGGCGAACCTGCTGAAGCAAGGCTTGCTTGGCGTATTGGGCGGCGATACGGCCAAAACCCGTCGGCGTCACTTCCACTTCCAGCTCTTCGCCGATGGCCGCATTGGGGTTGATCCGGCGGGCATCGATCAAGGAAATCTGGTCATGCTTGGAGATGACCTTGTCCGACACGATCAAACGCGCAAATGCTTGGATATCACCAGTTTTCGGGTTGATGATACAACGCAGCTCCCGCGCTGGTCCCACGGCTTTCTTCGCCGCAGACACCAGCGCTTCTTCCACCGCAGTCACCAGAGTCTGCTTGCTGATACCCTTCTCTTTTTCCCAAAACTCCAGACTGGCTAAAAATTCGGCGTTCATAAGGCTGCTGTCAGTACTCTCCCCATCAGGGGAATAAAAAAGTCGGCAGAATTTATCTCCGACTTACGCTCGCTGCTGGCCTGCCCAGCAATAAATCGTTTTGTATAAGGTAAAAATCGTTAAAGGGAGCGTCAAGCGTCAATTGCCCGAACGCGCCTTCCAACGGCTTCACCTAAAACCATCGTTCTTTACCAATACCACCCTTCCACCCCAAGACCAAGCTTAAACGACTGGATAAGCAAAAGTGGCTAACCCATGGACAAATCTAGCCACCCACGGTCGAAAGACGAAATGAGATGTCCGAGGTGCGATACCCCCTTTTCGTCCTTCCCACTTCTCACCTCGCACCTGATAAAATCCCCTTCACCGCCTTCAACAACACCTCCGCCTCCGCATCCGACCCGATTGTGATTCGCAGATAATCCCTCACCTCCGGATACTTGAACCACCGCACCAACACCTTGCGGTCACGCAATTTGCCCAACCACTGCTCGGCTGGGAATTGCGGCGGCTTGGCGAGGATGAAGTTCGTCTGGCTCGGCAATACCGTGAAGCCCAACCCGGTCAACTCCTCCGTCAACCGGCTCCGGGTGGCGATGATCTTGTTAAACCCCGCCCGATAATATGGCAGGTCGCTCAAGGTCGCCAACGCCGCCACCTGCCCCAGCCCGTTCACATTGTAGCTGTCCCGGATCTTATCCAGCGCCGCCACGACTTCCGGATGGGCGACAAAATATCCCACCCGCTGGAAGCACAGCGAATACGCCTTAGAGAACGTCCGGGAAACGATCACATGCGGATACTTCAGCGCGAGGTCCAAGGCATTCTCCTTGGCAAAGTCCACATACGCCTCATCCAAGACGATGATACCCTTCTGCGCCTGGCAGAGAGCCTCCAGTTCCGCCACCGAGTAACCGCGGCCGCTCGGAGCATTAGGCGTGGTGACGAACGTTAGCGCGGCATTGAACTGCCAATGCTTGCACTTCTTCAACTCCGCCACGGTCGGAATCCCGAAGTCCGCCTTCAATGGCACGCCGTTCGTCCGCGAACCATGAATATCCGAGAGCACCGGATAGAGCGAATAACTCGGCGTGAAGTACTGCACCGTCGTTTTATCCACCGGCGCACCGGTCGCCACTGGTTCCGTGAATGCCCGCACGGCCATGATGAGCAATTCATCCGAGCCGTTGCCGATGATGATGTTTTCCGGCGCGCACTTGTGCAGCTTCGCCAGCTTTTCGCGTAGCGCTTGCGCCGTGGGATTCGGATACAGCCGCAGCCGTCCATCCACCGCCGCTTTCGTCGCCTCGATGACTTTGGGCGAAGGCGGATAGGGATTCTCGTTCGTGTTCAGCTTCACCAAGCCACGGATGCGCGGTTGCTCACCTGGTACATACGGGTGCAGGGCATGCACCATCGGACGGATCAGCTTCGCCGGTGACTTTTCGTGCTTCGACACTTTGCCCGCTCTCACTTATTGCCCTCCAAACGAATCGTGGCGGAACGGCCGTGCGCATCCAGTCCTTCCATCTCGGCGAACTTCTGGATCGTGGACACCGATTTCTGCAACGCCGTCCGGTTATACTGCACCAGACTCGTGCGGCGCTGGAATTGGTCCACCGTCAAGCCGGCGAAGGACAATCCGCCCCCGCCCGTGGGCAAGGTGTGGCTCGGTCCCGCCATGTAATCGCCCATGACCGTCGGCGAATAACCGCCCAGGAAAATCGCGCCCGCGGTGGCGATCTTATCGCTTAGCTTCTCCGCGTCCTTGGTCATGATCTCGCAGTGCTCCGGCGCGAGGGCATTCGCCACGTCCGCCGCGACGTCCATGGACTTCACCAAAATGAGATGCCCGTGATTGTGCAGCGCCTTGCCGATGAATTCGTGCCGTGAAAGCTTGGGCAACTGGTTGTTGATCTCACGCTCCACGGCGTGCAACAGCTTGATGGAAGTCGTGACCATCCAGACGCGCTCATGGCCGGAACCATGCTCCGCCTGCGCCAGCAGGTCGGCGGCGATGAATTTCGGATTCGCCGAATCATCTGCGATCACCATCACCTCGCTCGGCCCCGGCAAGAGATCGATCGCCACGTGACCGAACAACAACCGCTTTGCCGCCACCACATACGCATTGCCCGGTCCGAAAACCTTCTGCACATGCTTGATCGTGGGCGTGCCGTACGCCATCGCCGCGATCGCCTGCGCCCCGCCCACGCGATAGATCTCCGTCGCGCCTGCATGACGGGCGGCGAAGAGCAGTGCTGGATTGATCTTCCCCTCGGCATTGCACGGCGTACAGACCACGATTTCTTTACAACCGGCCACCCGCGCCAGCGTCACCGTCATCAACGCCGTCGAGACCAAGGGTGCCGTGCCGCCCGGGATGTAGATGCCCACGCGCTGGAAGGGATCGAACTTCTCGCCCACCGTCGCCCCCTGGCGGTTCTTGGCCGTCCAGTTCTTCCGGAGGGATTTCCGGGCGAACAGCTCAATGTTGCTGCTGGCGATATCCACCGCCTGTCGCAGACCTTCATCCGCCTGCACCGCTGCGTTGAACATCTCCGCCTGACTCACGGCCAGATCCTCGATGGCCAGATGCGCGCCGGTGAATTTCTCGGTGAATTCCAACACCGCGGCATCGCCGCGCATATACACTCCATCCACGATCTCGCGCGTCCGCGCCTCGATCGTCTGGTCAAACAGGCTGGAATGACCGGTCAACTGCCGCAACTGCTCGGCGAAATTGGTCGCTGTCAGGCGAATCACATTCATGCGGCGGGGAACGTAAGTGAACCGGGGGTAGATGTCAAAACGCGGGGCTGGTTACTTTTGCCGACCATCTCCCCGCTTGATTTGCTGCGTGACGCTCCCCGCCCTGGTTTGCTAGTTTCTGTCCATGCGCAATCCGATCATTGTTGCCCTCGATGTCCCCACTGCGGAACAGGCCATCCAGCTCGCCCACGCCTTGAAGGGTGCCGTGGGGGCGCTCAAGATCGGCAGCGAACTCTTCACCTCCGCCGGTCCTTCCATCGTGAAGGAGCTTAAGGCCACGGGTGCGGGCGTCTTTCTGGACCTGAAATTTCACGACATCCCGAACACCGTCGCCAAGGCCGTCGCCGCCGCCACGCGCATGGGCGTGGACATGCTCACTATCCATACCTGTGGCGGCAGCGAGATGATGAAGGCCGCTGAGGAAGCCGCGCAGAAGACCGCGCTGCAAGCGGGCGTGAACGCCCCGATCGTCCTGGGTGTCACCGTGCTGACCAGCATGGACCAGCAGGCCCTTTCGGAAACGGGCGTGGGCGAGGATGTCGGCAAGCAGGTGGAGCGCCTCGCCTCGCTGGCCGCCCAGAGCGGTTTGCGTGGGCTGGTTTGCTCCCCCTTGGAGATCGCCCTGCTCCGCCAGATTCTCCCCGCCGAAATGCAGCTCGTCACCCCGGGCGTACGCGCCGCCGGTCAGGAACTGGGCGATCAGAAGCGCGTGCTCGGCCCCAAGGAAGCCATGGATGCCGGGGCCAACTGGCTGGTCATCGGCCGGCCGATCTATCAGGCGGCCAATCCCCGGCAGGCGGCGGAGGACATCTTGAAACTGATCAACGGCTAGTTTCAGTGGAGCGCGGGACTGTGTCCCTCACTTCTTTAACGTCCGCAAATGCTTCTCCAATGCCGTCTGCGCCAATGACATCTGCCGCTGCAGCTCCAGCAACAGCGGCGTGAAAGCCTCCACCGAGCCTTGGTCCGCTTTCAGCTCGATCTTTTCCAGGACCTTGACCATGTGCTCCAGCCCCATCGTGGCATTGGATCCGCGCAAGCGGTGTGCCAGTTTTTTCACCTCTTCCAGCGCACGGGCGTCACAAGCCGCCTCCAACTCAGCCAAACCTTTCGCAGCATCATCCAGATAGATTTGCACGAGGCTTTCGGCCTGCTCCAAGTCGCCTGCGGTGGCCGCTTGCAACACCTCGGCGTTGAATACGGTCGCTCCGTTCATCGATGTTTCTGTATCTCCTGCCGGCTTGGCCGGATTTTGATTGAACCAACGGTCAATGGCATCCTTGAGGTCGGCCTGTTTCACAGGCTTGCTGATGTAGTCATTCATCCCCGCCGCCAGACAGCGATCCCGGTCCCCTTGCATGGCATTCGCCGTCAGTGCGATGATATGCACTGGTGGCCGGGGGAAGGCCGCCCGCGAGGGCAGCGCTTCGCGCCGACGGATCTCGCGAGTCGCTTCGAAGCCATCCATCTCCGGCATCTGGCAATCCATCAAGACGATTTCATAAGGGATGGCTTCCAGCGCCTGCAAGGCCTCCAGCCCGTTGCCGACGCAATCCGCGTGGCATCCCAACTTGCGCAACTGTCCCAGGGTGACCTTCTGGTTCACGGCATTGTCCTCGACGAGGAGCAACTTAACCTTGCGCCGGTGCCGTTGCGTCGTGTGCTCCTGCCCGGACGGTTGCGGCGTGACCGGCCGCGTGCGCAGATTGACCGGCTGCGCGCTCACGGTCATGAGGCAATCCAAGATGCGGGACTGCGTCAACGGCCGGTGCAGACAGGCGTCCACCCCCGCCGCCGCCATGGCTTGGGCATCGACCGGTTCCAGGCCCGACTCCAGCAGGATCAACTTCAACCCATCATGGGCCACCTCCTGTCGGATGATGCGCGACAGGGCCAGCCCGTCGATGCCCGGCAGCTTTTGATCCAGCACCGCCAGCTTGAAGCGACTTTGCACACGAGCGGCCTCACGAAGCATTTGGATGGCTTCCTCGCCGGTGCCCACCGCGGTGCAGGTTATCTTCCAGGCCTGAAGTTGCTGGCTCAAATATTCCCTGTTGGAACGGTTCTCCACCGCCACCAGCACCTTGTCACCGGCTTGCAGGCCGGTGGTGGCCGGCACGATCTTGAGCGGTGCCTGCGACTGTTTTTCCAGCCGCGCCGTGAACCAGAATGTGGAGCCTTTGCCCGGCTCGCTCACCACGCCGATCTCTCCGTGCATGAGTTCCACCAACTGGCGGCAGATGGCCAGACCCAAACCGGTGCCACCATACTTGCGCGTCGTGGAACCATCCGCCTGCGAGAACGCCTGGAAGAGCCGCTGCTGGGCCTCCGGCGGGATGCCGATGCCAGTATCTTTCACCTCGAACCTTAGCATGGCATGCTCCGCAGTCTCGGACACCAGCCGCACATTCAACACCACTTCACCCTTGTCCGTGAATTTGAGCGCATTGCTGAGCAGATTATTGAGCACCTGCCGGATGCGGCCCGGGTCACCCCGCAGATCCACTGGCACCTCAGGGGCCAGCCAGGCGAGCAGCTCCAGCCCCTTGCTCTGCGCCCGTAGGGCCACGATCTCCAGGGAACCTTCCACCGTCTCCTGCAAGTTGAAATCAAGCGTCTCAAAGACCAGTTTTCCGGCCTCAATCTTGGAGAAATCCAGGATGTCGTTGATGATGGTCAGCAACGATTCCGCGCTGAACTGGATCGTCTCGGCATAGCTTTTTTGCTCCAACGAGAGCGGGGTCTCGAGCAGCAATCCAGTCATGCCGATGACGCCATTCATGGGCGTGCGGATCTCATGGCTCATGTTCGCCAGGAACTCGCTCTTGGCGCGATTGGCCGAGTCAGCCACATCCCTCATCCGGGCCAGTTCCATCTCGCGCCGGCGGTCGGCGGTGATGTCCTGCGTGAACATCATGAGGCCCCCGATGTGTCCGGTGCCATCATACCACGGACGCACCTCCCAGCGGAGATGCTGGTCATGATCCATGCCCGGCGGGCGCCAGACATCATCCTCTGCGCGCTCCACCGCTCCAGCCAGGCACCGCTGGTGTATCTCCCGCCAACGCTGGCTGACATTGGGGAATACTTCGTAATGGCTGCGCCCGATGATGGTCTGGCCGGTCAGCTCATACTCGGCGTACCAGCGGCGGCTCGCGGCGATATACTTCATCTCGCGGTCAAACATGGCCACTGCCGCCGGAGCATGCTCGATGAAGGCGAACAGGCGCGCCTTTTCATCTGCCAGACTCTGTTCCGTTTGCTTGCGTTCGGTGATGTCACTGGCGATCCCCAGGAAACCGATCACCTCCTGCCGTTCATCCCGGATGGCCGTCACGCTCAGCAGCACCGGGAAGGTGCTGCCATCCTTGCGCACATAGGTCCACTCCCGTTCATCCTTCAGCCCGGAGCGAGCCCGGGCCACAAACACATCAAACCCGGGCACAAACGGACGGCCCAATTCTTTTTCCAAGGAACGCGCCGCTGCCTCCACCTCCTCCGGAAGATGGATGATGGCGGGCGTGGCTTTGCCGATGACCTCCGCCGCCGCATACCCCAACATCCGCTCAGCGGCGGCATTGAAGGAGACGATGGTGCCATCCAAGGTGGTGGATATGACCGCGTAACTGGCGCTGCTCAGGATGGCGCGTTGCGCAATGCTCAGGCGCCGCAACTCATCCTCCACCCGGCGTCGCTCCAGCACCTCGGCCGAAAGTTGGCGGTTGCCCTGTTGCAGAAACCGGGTCTGCCGGTAGGCTGTCTGCGCCAGATAGGTCATGGCGGACAACAATCCGGAGATAAAGATGCCGACCGCCAGCACGATCAAACCCGAGGGGGATGCTCCCGGAGCCTTGAAGGGCGACAAGATCAGTCGCCAGTCCATGCCAAACAGTCTCAGCTCCTGAACCGAGGCATCCGTAAAGTCCGGAGCAAAATAACGCGCATCAGACTGGTATATCTGCTGGTCCCCTTCATAGATATGCAGGGCATATCCCTGCAGCATGTCCGGCGTGAAGACCGCGCCCAGAAAATCTTGGGACCGGAACACCCCCACGATGAAACCGTCATCCTGACCCTTCACCTTCAAAGGCACATGCACCAAAAAACCTTTGCCGCCCTGCATCAATTCGATCGCCGTCGTCAGGGTCACCTGCCCACGCTGACGGGAACGGTCATAGATGGCGCGGCGGATGGGATTGTTGCCGATGAATTTGCCGAACACCGCCTCGTTGCCCGCCTCCGGGATGCAGCGGCGGACCACCAGCCCCGCATCCACCCACTGCACCGCCTGAAAGCCCTTGAAATCGCGGATGTAATTCTCGGCATCCCGCTCCCACTGGGCCGGCGGCGTACCTCCCTCCCCCTCCCAACGGCGGGCCATCCGGTTCAGAGCGGAAACCCGTTCTTTGACGGAAGATTCAAGCATGCTCCGCAGGCTCTCCAGTTGCTTGTCAGCGTTGGCCTTGACCAGCAACTGCTGCTGCGACTCCACCGTCAGATACATGCAGACCGTGGCCGCCAGCGCCCCGAAAGCCACTGGTACCGGCAACCAGCCCGGCAGGTGCTCTCCCGCCGATTCTGCCCGCTCCCAGCACAGGATCATCATCCCTGCGCTCAACAACAGGAAGCCGCCTGCGGCGTTGACCGACATCTGCGCCAGCTCCTTGCCCCAACCATAAAATGCGGTGGTACCCAGTGCGTAATTGAAAAGCACCGCCACCGACATGGCCAAAGAAACCGAAACCAGGCTGGCAACCAAAACCTTCAACCGGGGAAACTTGCTTGTGACTCCGCTCAAAGCCAGCCCCAGACCGCCCAGCGAAAAAGCCGCCGCCGTGATCGGGGACATGCGCCCGGGCGTGCTTGGGTTGGTGACCAAAAACGGTTCCCGGATCAGCAGCAAATCGATCCCGAAGTCACGACCAAGCGGATATTGGATAAATGTCAGGATACCGATGACAGCAGCCCCCAAACCACATAGCAATGACACTTGCTGGCCGCCCCGGACCGCCGCCAAGAGTCCCAACCCGCAGAACATGAACCCCACTGCTGTGTTCGCCTGCATCGGGGCAAAGCCGGGCATGACCTGCACCAACATGTCCACATGAGTAAGCCATCCCAGCAAGGCAGCGGCCCCCAGCAAGACTACCAGAGCGCTCAAGACGCGGACCACCATCACAGCGCGACCGGACTGTACATCGGTATTCAATTGATTACTCACGCAAGGCTCGACGAACCGGTCGCAGAATCAATCCAAATCCATACCTGAAAGCAAATTACGTGATCCCCCGAAGCCCGCTTGTTTCTACCAGCTTTGCACCGAATCCGCCGCAAAGATGGCTTCCAACAGTTGCTGATAGTCCACCTCGGTCACCGTCAACCGCACCACTTCAATGCCCTCCCCAGCTTCACGATCCGCCGCCACGATCGCTTCCGCCAGCTCATCGCCTTCCCGGGTCAGCACATGGAGCACTTTTTTCATCTTAGAAACGCAGTACACTGTCACACTCACGGCCCAGCGCCGCCAGTTGTGGGATACCGATCGGCCTCACGCCCGCCACCGCTGTCTCATCGGCCAGGACAAACACCCGGGCCTCGCCTTCCAGCAACCACGGCAGATACGACTCAAAAACTTCCCCGTTTACGAAATCATCAGGCAACTCCGTCAACACCTGCCGTGCTTCCCCGCAGAAGCATACCTTCACCGCCACCTTTTCCCATCCCCCCACCCCGGCGGCGATGCGCACCGCTTCCGCCGCACGTCCACTGGCGCGCGGATCCGCCGTCACTACCAGCAAAACGTTTTTGGCCAACTCGCTCATGCTCTAATTGAAACTGATAAACCGGTCCGTATCCGCCATCAGGTCCGCCACCACTGTCAAGCCGGCGAACAGCACAGTGTCATCCATCGTCAGGTTACGTTTGTGCGCGCCATGAGCGCAGGCGAAAAGGCGTGCCCCTTGTTCTTTCAAGCGGATGATGCGCGGATCCTGGATGCCTGGCACAGCCTCATCGATACAATAGAGATATACTTCCACCCCATTTGCCAGCGCGGTTTCCGCCAGCCTGACGCCATGGGAAAAATTCGGATGATCCGGATTGGTCGAAAGCAGGATGCCCAGTTTTTTGCCCGGCAAACTCATAGCCGCGTCCTTTAGTGGCCGGTTTGGCCATTCTGAGTGCTCTTGATGACCCGGCGCACCGTTTCCAGCAGCACTTGGGGATAGAACGGCTTGCGGATAAAAGCATCCGCCCGCAAGGGATACTCGTCCTGGATGGACTCATCCACATTCCCGCTGAACAATACCGTCTTGAGCCGCGGAAAACGCTGCTTGGCACCTTGGATCAGCTCCATCCCGTTCATCCCTGGCATGCGGAAATCCGTCAGCAACAACGCCGGCGGACCAGACCAGCCACGCAGCTCGCTCAAAGCCTCCAACGGATCATGGAACACCTGCGAATCCATCCCTTCCAGCTCGAAGATGGTCTGCACCAATTCCCCCACCATCGGTTCATCATCCACCACCACAATCAGCCTGGACTGATTGTGCGCGCCGCTGGACGTCTGGTTTAAGTCTGGATTCATCAATTTCCCCACCCGCAATCCCAAACTACCTCAGTGCGCCCCGATGTGGCAAGCGCATGGCTGCCTAGGCTTTGACCAGTAGCCTCCCTAGTCTTTTCCCTCATCCCCTTCCCCGGACTTCCCCTCAAAGAATGTCACCACCTTATGCAGCAGCCAGCCCAAAGCCGTCAGGAACACCACCGCCAGCGCAAACCCCAGAAAGTAATCATACTGCTTCTTGCTCGAGGCATCCCCCACCAGAAAGACCAGCCCCATGAGGATCGCCCCGCTCGGCAGCAATCCGAAAAAGCCCAGCTTCGCCAGCCGCGACCGCCGCTTTTGGTCATTCTCCCCGTTGATGGCATCCGCATCCGACGGCAGAAACGCCCGTGTGAACCACGACCCAAAGAACCACCCGAACACCAGTGCCAGCACCACGATCCAATCAAACTCGAACCGCGCGTGTGGATTGATCTGCCGGATGGACGACATGAAACCCGCCAGCCCCATGAAACTCAGGGCGATCGAGAAACGCACCACCTTCATCAAATCCGGCGCCAGATTATCACTCATGATGGACGCACCCTACCTTGCCCCCGCCCCTCGCGCAATGCCTGCTCCGCACATTACACCAGCCCTAACCACCTCATCAGCCCCCCTTCTCCCTGCCTCCTTTCGGTTTTCCATGCTGAATGTTCGATGTTTTCCCATATAGGCCCTCCGGTGCAACCGGCTCCCCATCTAGGCCTGCCGATGCAATCGGCCTTGCTCCCTGCTTATCAGTCAGCTAGCAAAGAGCACGTTCATTTTTGCATGGAACCAAAAGCACTGGTCATCGTGCCCACCTACAACGAGCGGGACAACCTCCCGCCTCTGGTAGCCAAGCTGCTCAGCCTGCCGGTCCAGATCGACCTGCTGGTGGTGGACGACAATTCCCCCGACGGCACCGGCCAGATCGCCGACGACCTCGCCGCCAAGCACCCCCAAGTCCACGTCCTCCACCGCGCCGAAAAGAACGGCCTCGGCCGCGCCTACTGTGCCGGTTTCGCTTGGGCGCTGGAACGCGATTATGAATTCATCATGGAGATGGATGGTGACTTCTCCCATAACCCGGACGACATCGCCAAGTTCCTCGAAGCCGCGAAAGACGCCGACCTCGTCATCGGCTCCCGCTACTGCAACGGCATCCGCGTCATCAACTGGCCCCTCACCCGCCTCGTCCTCAGCATGAGCGCCGGCCTCTACGTCCGCATCATCACCGGCATGCCCTTCAGCGATCCCACCGGCGGCTTCAAATGCTTCCGCCGTCACGCCCTGAAATCCATCGACCTCGATAACGTCCGCTCCAACGGCTACAGCTTCCAGATCGAGCTCACCCACAAACTCTGGCGCCAAGGCATGCGCGTCGTCGAAGTCCCCATCATCTTCACCGACCGCTTCCAAGGCACCTCCAAGATCTCGCGCAAGATAGTCTACGAAGCCGTCTTCATGGTCTGGCGCCTCCTCATCCAAAACGGCCTCCGCCGCTGGCCCAAAACCAAGCCGTAGCCGCCGCGTAAGGAAGCACCACCCCCTTTCGACGTTCGCTGCTTCCCATAAGTCCCATTCGTCCTATCGGCCCCATCAAACCTATTCCCCTCCGTTCAATTTCCGCTCTTACCCGCACTGCGCCTGCTGCCGCAATGCATGATCAATGAGCACCAACGCCGTCATCGCCTCCACCATCGGCACCGCGCGCGGCAGCACACACGGGTCATGACGACCCCGCCCCTTGAGCGTCGTGTTCTTCAGATCCTTGCCCACCGTGTCCTGCTCATGCATCACCGTGGCCACCGGCTTGAACGCCACGCGGAAATAGATGGTCTCGCCATTCGAGATGCCGCCTTGGATGCCACCGGAACGGTTCGTCAACGTCCGCACCTTGCCACCCTTCATCCGGAACAGGTCGTTGTGCTGCATCCCCGTCAGCCGGATGCCGTCAAAGCCGGACCCGATATCAAAGCCCTTCGACGCCGGCAGGCTCAGCATGCCCTTGCCCAAGTCCGCCTCCAACCGGTCGAACACCGGTTCCCCCCAACCCACCGGCACTCCGCGCGCCACGCCCATGATGATGCCGCCCACGCTATCGCCCGCCTTGCGCGTCTTCTCGATGAGCCGGATCATCTTCGCCGCCACCTTCTGGTCCGGGCACCGCACGATGTTGGCCTCCACATCCTTGACCTTCACCTCGTCCGGATTCACCTCCACAGCAATCTTCTGCACCTGCGTCACATACGCCAGCACTTCCACGCCAAAACGTTCCTTGAGCAACTTCTTCGCAATGGCCCCCGCCGCCACCCGACCGATCGTCTCGCGCGCACTGGTGCGTCCGCCGCCCTGCCAGTTGCGAAAGCCATACTTGGCCTGGTACGTGTAATCCGCGTGGGAAGGCCGGAACTTGTCCGCCATCTCGGTGTATGCTTCCGAGCGCATGTCCTCGTTCTTTACCCACATGCTTATGGGCGTGCCGAGCGTCTTGCCCTCGAACGTGCCGGACATGATCTTCACCGTGTCCGATTCCTTGCGCGGCGTGACGATGCTGGATTGCCCCGGCCGACGCCGGTCCAGATCCGGCTGGATATCCGCCTCGGTCAGCTCCAGACGCGGCGGACAACCATCCACCACGACACCCACCCCGCCCCCGTGAGATTCGCCCCACGTGGTGATCCGAAACAAATGGCCGAACGTATTACCCATAAATATTCAGCCATCTTGAGGAAAAACCCGAAGCAGGTCAAACGCTGCTGTAACCGTCTTTGGTGCAGCCCCACCCCGGTGACAAATCCAAAAATAACACTACTCCAAGGAAACTTGCGATGGACTGGAGCGTTCCAATAAAGACTGTGGCCGATTGGAACGAGGATGTTTGGGTTCTGGCAAGGCTTCAGCGAAGGTTCACCAGAAATGTTTATCCGCCTGCCAGGTCACCATCTTTAGCGTCACCCCCGGCCCTTCTGAAACTCCTCGACATACCCCTTCATCTTCGGATCGATCACAAATGTCGCCACCGGGATCAGCGAGGCCACGAACACCAGCGCCCCCCGCCCCATCGGCCATCGCGCGACCCACATCGTCTGCGCCAGTGACACGCAAAAAACCACGAACAACAACCCATGGATGGAGCCCACGATCCTCACCGCCATCGGCATATCCGCCGCATACTTCAACGGCATCGCGATACCCAGCAAAACCAGATACGACACCGCCTCGATCAAGGCGATCTTCCGCAAAAAAGGAACCGGATTCTTCATACGTGAATCAAACAAACCACCCATCAGACCATACCAACCCCCTCCTCGTTCACAATAAAATCAGCCAGAAAAGCATCTTTTGACCGGCGTTGAACGTTGGACGTCGCCCTAATTCATCTCAAACACAATCTCACATATCCTCCCCAACGCTTCCCCTTCCCGGCTGCTCTTCTCCCCCTCTCGCAGATGCGTCATGTTCACGAACACTGCGAACGCCAGTTTCCGCCCCTTCGCCGTCGTCATATACCCCGCCAGCGCCTTGCTCGTCAGCAGGCCCGTCTGGTTCAGCGCGTTATCCACCACGTACGTCCCCGTCTTCGCCCGCACCTTCCCTGCCGCCGCATGATTCTTCGAGATCGCAGCCAGTGTCCCATCCCTGCCCAAGACCGGCAGGGCCGCCTCGAATCCCGCAAAATCCGGACGCGTGCTCATGTACCGCAGCAACTGCACCGTCGCCTTCGGCGTCACCAGGTCCGCCCGTGAGCCACCCGCTGCACCGCCAAAAGAAATGCTGTCCGCCTCGACACCCGCGCGCACCAGAAACTTCTTCTGCCATTGCAGCCCCTCATTCACCGTGCGTTGGCCATGCTGCACCGCCACCAGGAGCGGCAACATCCCCGCATGCTGATTATGACTCACTTTCAAAACTAGCCGCGCATTCTCGCGGAACGGCGGCGATACCAAGGTCGCCATCGGAGCCAGCTTCGCCACGGCTTCACTCGATGGCAGCGCACTGAGATTATTCGTTGCCAAAGGCGAGGCCATCACCGTGACACCCGCCGCCTGCAGCGCCTCCACAAACAACATCCGTGCATACGCTGCCGGATCGGCCACCTCCGCGATCCGCACCAGCGGTGCATTCGTCGCCGGAATCACCCCGCGCAAGGAATATCGCCCCGCCCCTTCACTCCTCACCGCGATGACCGGCTTCCCTTCCGCCACTGTCTCCACCTGCGCATCCACCTGGATGCCCACCGACTGCGGCCGCCAGACGACCTTCGCCTTCTCTCCCGCCTTCGTCGGCGTGATGACGAAGTCCACCAGATTATCATTCACCACGATGGGTGTGAGCAGACTCGGCCCGCTGCCCGAACCCTCCGCTTTGTCGAAGAGCCGGTCATCCACCACCACATCCCCGCTCACCGCTTTGATCCCTGACTTCGCGATCTGTCGCGCCAACTCCTTCAACCCCGCCAAGGGATCTTGCGGCGTCAATTCATTCGCCGGCGTCCAGTTCGAGTAGATGTGATCTACATCCTTGAACGCGATGTGCCCCTTATCATCCGTGCGGCCGCCCATGGTCGGATCGCCACTCGCCACCAGAATCAAATCCCCTTTCAAAAGACCGTCGTTCTCAATCTCGCCCCGTCGCCGCACATACGTTTTGAACTGATGCCCCTCGCCTAGGTAATCCCAGGCCGATGCCGTGGAAAACACCTTGGTCACCGAGGCCGGGCCGAACAGCTTGTCCGCATTCAGCTCATAGACCGTCTCCCCCGTCGCCACATCCACGAACAAGATGCCCCAATGCGCATGCCGGTATTCCGGCCGCTCCAGCACCTTCTGCACCGGTTCCGGTAATTTATCCGCCGCTGATAGATCACCAGCGAGAAACAATGACAGGCCTAGACAAAGCGTGAGCAGAAAAGGACGGTTCATAGGGAAGGCAACAACGGAGATTGAAAGATGCGCCATGGACACCTCTCCTTATTACGCCCGGGCAGACACCTTAACAAATATTTTATGCTTGGGATTAACCTTTTGTCCTCATTTACAAAACCCATGGCCTCTGCCATACCTTCCGCCATGAAACTCCTGCGCCTTGCCTTGCCTCTGCTCGTCGCTGCCTCCCTTTCCCCCGTATTTGCCGAAACCGTGAAAGACCGCGAAGGCGCGGTCCGTAACGACAAGGCGACGATGGAAAACGACGCGCTCTGGATCTACAATGATTTCGAGAAAGGCTTTGCCGAGGCGAAGAAAACCGGCAAGCCCCTGCTGGTCGTGCTGCGTTGCGTGCCCTGCCTTTCGTGCATGGGGATCGATGCCCAGGTGTTGCAAGATCAGGAACTGAAGCCTTTACTCCAGCAGTTCGTCTGTGTGCGCCTCATCAACGCCAACGCGCTGGACCTGGCCCGCTTCCAGTTCGATTACGACCTCTCCTTCTCCACCCTGTTCTTCAATGGTGATGGCACCATCTACGGTCGCTACGGTTCCTGGACGCATCAGAAGAATCCGCAGGAGAAGACCACCATCGGCTATCGCAAGGCACTGGAAGCGGCCTTGGAAGTCCATAAAGGTTATCCCGCCAACAAGGCGGCTCTCGCGGGCAAGCAGGGACAACCTACTCCGTTCAAAACACCAGTAGAGATGCCCGCACTGATGCAAAAGTACACCTTGGACCTGAACTGGAACGGCAAGGTTGTTGGCAGTTGTGTGCATTGCCATCAGATCGGCGATTCCCATCGGCTCTACTATCGCGACAAGAAGCAGGCCATCCCCACGAACTTGATCTACCCCATGCCACAGGCCGAGACCATCGGCCTGACACTCGCGCCGGATGAGAAAGCCAAGATCGAAGCGGTCGCGCCGAATTCCATCGCTGCCAAAGCCGGTTTGCAGGCGGGTGATGAACTAGTCACGCTGGCAAACCAGCCGTTGATCTCCATCGCCGACTTCAGTTGGGCGCTGCATCTGGCTCCGGAGGCTGGCAATCTGCCAGCCACCATCAAACGTGGCGGCAAGGAACAATCCCTCACCATAACCCTGCCCGCGAACTGGCGGCGCAAGACGGATATAGCCCGGCGGGTCGGCACGTGGCCGATGCGCGGGATGGCGACGGGCGGCATGGTGCTGGAAGATCTGGCCGATGAAGAGCGCACGAAACGCGGGCTGGCCAAGAACACGATGGCACTTTTTGTGAAAGGCCTTGGTCAATACGGCAAGCATGCGGCAGCAAAGAACGCGGGCTTCCAGAAGGATGATGTCATCCTGCAGATCGCCGGGGTCAGCACCCGCGCCACGGAAAGCGAACTAATCGGTTACCTGCTGCAGAAGCATCAGATGGGCGAACGGGTGAAGGCCACGGTGCTGCGTGGGAACCAGCGTGTGGAGCTGAATCTGCCCATGCAGTGAGCCTACTCCGACTGGATCAGGTCGGAATAAACTCGCCCGTTCATGTATTCGTAGCCTTTGCCTTCCAGCTCGGTTCCCGTGAGCATGGCGTGGATGAAGCCGTTCCACTCCACCTGGCGTGTGTGCAGCACGATCTTCTCAGGATTCGCACGCAGAAAGAATTTCACGCGACCGTCCAATGCTTGATGCCGTTGCCACTCGCGGCTCACTTCCGTTGTGAAGGGAAATTTAGTGCCTAAGTCCTTGAGCATCGCCTGGCTCCGTCCCCAAGTACCGCCGTTCTCGCTCACGAAGGTTTTACCGTTCAGGAGCGCGATGCTGTCGTGATAAGCCAGCACACAAAGATGTCGCTTGGTATCGCCCGTCAGCCACGCCGCGATTTTATCCGCATGGCCCGGTGAGGAATCGTAAGCGTAATTGCTATCGAGGAAGGCGATGCGTTCTACATCCTCTGGAATGCTTTTGAGGCCATTGAGGTAGCCAAACGTGAAGCTGCCGCCGCCGCTGTGGCCGGTGAGCACGAGACGCGTCGTGTCAGTGGGAAAGCGCTGGCGTAGTGCCTGCACGATGGCCGGAATCCGTTTACTATCCGCATCATGCTTGCGTCGCCAAGTGGGCCATGATTTGTCGCTGTTCTCCAGATACGCGATCACCAGATTCACTTCCGGCAAACGCGCCCGCAGCCAGCGTATTTGTGCGCCGATATGCTGGATGTCGAAATGCCAGTCATCACCGGGCTTCAGTTTACGTCCGATGGTCTGTTCGATGGTATTGCCATTGGGCAACGCGTAGAGGATGAGCCGCACCGGTTTATTGGTGCTCATACTGGCGGGTGAATTGATCACCACACGGACACCAGGCTCGAAGGTCAACGTCTCGTTTTTCTCAGCGAAAGCGGTATGAGGGGTGGAATCCTCTTTTGCTGGCGCGGCCACTTCATAGCGGGTGGTCGTCAATACTCCTTCATCACTGAGCAAGGCGGCCAAGCCGGGATCGGCCAGCACCCTTTCTGCTGAAGTTTTCTGACCATCCAAGAGCATCGTGCGCTGCACAAACCGGATGCCGTGGCTGTAGTCCACCCACGCATCCGTATGGCCGAGGTAAAGCGGCTGGATGGGTTTGCCGACCGCTTGATGCCAGCCGAAGATGGCCACCTTGCCCGGAGCCGCTTGAAGTCGAGTAGTGATGACCACATCCTTCTTGTGGCCAGCCACAAGCGCCCCAAACGGATGCTCTTTCAACAAAGCCCGCCGCTGCTGCGTGACCAGCTCATTGTGCTGTTGAAAAACGGGCACGGTCGTCATGGCCGCACTGGGCGCGATGGGCGTTGGCACCAGTTTGACCGCTGCCGCTGCGTAGATGTCATTCACCATCTGGCGTGTGGGCAACATCCAACCGAACTCATCGGCCAGTGTCTGCGCCAACCGTGGGGAGACGGGAGCGAGGAAATAATCGGTGTCACTCCCGAGAGCAAGATAGTCCGGTGCGACCTGATAAGCCAACCGACGCTCCTGACCGCCAATTTGCTTCACGATCTCCACGGTCGCAAAGCGCCGCCAAAAATCCGGCACATTGCCGCGCTGCACCTGTGCTTTGATGAACTGCTCGCGGTCAGCGAAATCCAATGTGCCGATTCGCGCCACGATCTCACTGCCTTTGAGCGCATCTGCCGGGCGTGGTGGCAAGGTGGGCTCCGCCGTCCAACCAGTCAGCAGACTCGTGAGCAACAGCAAACAGGCATGCCACCAACGTTTCATAAGCCATCAAAGCTTGGCATCCTTCTCCAGATTGGCCCGTAAAGTCTCCGCCGACACTTCCCCTTCCCAACGGCTGATGGCAACCGTCGCCACACCATTGCCGATGAGATTCGTGATCGCGCGGCACTCGCTCATGAAGCGGTCAATGCCCACCAGCAGAGCCAGCGACGCGATCGGGATATCCGGCACCACGGCCAGCGTCGCCGCCAACGTCACAAAGCCCGCACCCGTCACCCCGCTCGCCCCCTTGGAAGAAACCATCGCCACCAATAGCAGGGCGATCTGTTGTTTCAGATCGAGCGGTGTATTCGTGGCCTGTGCCAAAAAGACCGCCGCCATGGACATGTAGATATTGGTGCCATCCAGATTGAAACTGTATCCCGTGGGGATCACCAGACCGACGGTTGATTTGGAACACCCCAGCTTGTTCAGCTTGTGCAACATGCCCGGCAAGGCCGTCTCCGAGGAACTGGTGCCCAACACTAGCAACAGCTCTTCCTTGATATAAGCCAGAAAACGCATGATGGAAAAACCGCACGCACTCGCGATGCCGCCCAACACCAAAAACACAAACACACCCGCCGTGGCATAAAAGCCGACCATCAATTCCAGCAGGTTGCTCAGGGACTTTATGCCATAACTGCCGACCGTGAACGCCATAGCCCCAAAAGCGCCCAACGGCGCCACCCGCACCACGATACGCATGATGCCAAAGAAGATGTGCGATGCCGTATCGATCGCGTGCAGCACCGGTTCGCGCCGCTCACCCATGGCACTGATGGCGAAAGCGGCTAACCCCGAGACCAGCAACACCTGCAGGAGATCTCCCTTCACAAACGCGTCAAACAGCGTGTTCGGGATGATGTTCAGCAGGAAGGCCACCATCGTTTGCGCCTCCGCCTTGTGCGCATAATCCGCGCCCACCGTGGCGTCCAGCGTCTTGGGATCAATGTTGAATCCCTCCCCCGGCTTGAGGATGTTCACCACCACCAATCCGATGACCAGCGCGAGCGTGGAGACGATCTCAAAGTAGAGCACGGTCTTGAACCCCACCCGCCCGAGCTTCTTCATATCGCTCATGGAGGCGATGCCGTGCACCACGGTGCAAAAGATGATCGGGGCGATCATCATCTTCACCAGCTTGATGAACGCATCGCCCAGCGGTTTCAACTCCTTGCCGAAATCCGGCCAAAAATGTCCGATCAGGATGCCCAGCGCGACCGCGATAAGCACCTGGATATAGAGCACTTTGTACCAAGGCTTTTTCTCGGGGATCTGGGCCGGTTCAACGGCGGCGGAAGTAGTCGCGCTCAAGGGTATGTATCAAATGGCTAATTTCAAAAAGCCTAATGAGGCCAAACAGACATGACAATGCTTTGCATGAAATTTGTGGTTTCCCTCAGATCAGTTCACGCTCCACCACAACAGAGCTCGCCTGTTCGTTGAACTCCTGCAGGCAGGCCGACAACTGCGCCTTTGTATATTGTTTCCGGATGTCCGCGATTGCTTTGGTAGCGAGCTCATCGCAACGCTCATTCTCCGCATGACCCGCGTGTCCCTTCACCCAATGCCAGCTTACCCTGTGCCGCGCGACGGCCTCATCCAGCATCCGCCACAGATCCGCGTTCTTCACCGGTTCCTTGGATTTGGTCTTCCAGCCATTGTGCTTCCACCCGTGCATCCACGCGGTCACGCCGTTCTTCACGTATTGGGAATCCGTATGGAACTCCACCTCGCAAGGACGGTTAAGCGCATTGAGTCCTTCAATAGCCCCCAGCAACTCCATGCGGTTGTTCGTCGTGGCGGGCGAACCGCCGCTTACCTCCCGCGTGTGCTTGCCCCACGTCAACACCGCCGCCCAGCCGCCCGGCCCCGGATTGCCCTGACACCCGCCATCCGAATGGATGACGACCTTTTGCAACTCAGTGGTGGAACCTAAAAACACAGTGACGCAGTAACTGGCGCTTCAACGGGGCGCGACTCTGTGCGGCGTAACAGGTAGAAATGCGACCGGTCTTGATAGTTCAAAACCGGACGGTGATGGTCTCCGTGCCACGGGTTGAAAAACCCGCGCCCCAGCAGAATGGTTTAAAAATTCGTATCCGCCTCTTTCAGGTCCAGCTCCTTGATCCACGCGTTGCGGTAACGCACATCATGCCCTTCCGCCTGGAGCTTCAATCCTTGCGGCGTGTCCGTGATACCTTTGCCGCCATCATTGCCGCCATCCACGCCCGAGTTCGCACCGCCCCAGACCTGCTGGATCCGCACGTTCTCATGCACCTTCTTGCCGTTGAAATACATCGTCACCATCGCCTTCTCCACCAGCTTGCCATCCTTGAAACGTGCGGCCCGGAACACGATATCATAAGCATTCCATCTGCCGACGCCGTTGAAGTGCTGATACGGGGATTCCGTCTCATTGATCACCGCCCCCATGCCGTGCTTGGTCTTGTCCCCCTCCTTGATCTGAATCTCGTACCGGTTCTGCAGGTACACACCACTGTTGCCCTTGGGATTCACGGTCATGAACTCGATATGCAGCCGGAAATCGCGATATGCCTTCTTCGTCACGATATCCGCTGCGCCGTACTTGCCCCCGGCGGCAGCGGGGTCATCCGTCATCAGCACGGTGCCCTTGTCCACCGGATCATCGACGATCTTCCACTTGATGGGCAGCGAAGAAGCGAAACGTGGCCCTTCCCAATAAGTCCACTTCTCATCCAGCATCTTGCGCGAGCCATCGAGGATGACTTCCGCGCCCTCGATCGGCTTGGCTCCGACACCGATATTCTTATCGGCGGCAGCAGCGCCATTTTGCAAAGTAAGCATCGCCGCCAGCAGCGGCACCAAAGAAAGGGCTTTCAGGCTTTTCATCGTGTGAATGATGGCGAAAAGATGCCACGCACGGTTCACTCACGCAACATCCAAGCTTGCACTACTGCCAGTGCCTGCCGACACTTTCCCCATTCACATGAAAGCGATTTTTACAGCATTGTTCGCCCTCATGATCTTGGGTAGCCAGCTCCAGGCGGCTGACTCCACCCCATCCTTGCTCTCCAATGGCAATTTCGAATCCGACCGCAAGACCAAGGGCTGGCCGGATGACTGGCCGAAATCCAAGGAAGCCACCTGGGAAGAGGAAGGCGGCAATCACTTCCTGCGCCTGAAAGTGAGCGAACCGCTCAAGCTCGTCATGGTCTATCGCCCGGTCAATTTGAAGCCCGAGCATAAGCGCCTGCAACTCACCTTCCGCACGCGCTATACGGACGTGAAACGCGGCAAGGATTCCTGGCACGACGCCCGCATCTTGCTCGATTTCAAGGACGCCGCCGGGAAGAAGATGAAATCCAATGCCAAGGCCCCTTACTTCAGCGGCACCTCGAAAGACTGGCGCGATGTGAAAGTGGAGTTCGACGTGCCCGAAGGCGCGAAGATGCTGGAGTTCATGCCCTCACTCTTCCAGGCCCAGAGCGGAGTGTTTGACCTGGATGACATCCAGATCATCCCCATCGCCGCGGTTGCCGCCACCCCGGCTGCAACGCCCGCGCCCGCTCCAGTGAAGGTGCAAGGCGGCGGCAAACCGCCCGAGCAATTGAAAGTCGTGGGCAATCAGGTGCAGACCGCCAGCGGCAAGGTCATCCAGCTTCAAGGCGTGAACGTTCCCAGCCTCGAGTGGTCCACGCGCGGTGAGAATGTCCTCCGCTCCATCACCGTGGCCATTGATGAGTGGAAGGCCAATGTCATCCGCCTGCCGGTCAAAGCTGATCGCTGGTTCGGCAAAGGGAGCGATCAAAAGGACGAAGGCAAAGCCTATCGCGAACTCGTGGACCAGGCCATCGAAGCCGCCGAAACCCGCTCGGCCTATCTCATCCTCGACCTGCATCATTACCGCGCACCGAAGGAAGAATGCCTCGCCTTCTGGCGTGATGCCGCTGCCCGTTACAAGAACCGCACTTCCGTTCTCTTCGGCCTGTTGAACGAACCGCACGGCATCTCGTGGGAAATCTGGAAGAACGGCGGCGTGGTGGAAGAGAAGGCCAAATCCGCCGCTCCTGCTGAGAACAATGAGAAGCACACCACCTTCACCTCACCCGGCATGCAAAAGCTCGTGGACACCATCCGTGACACCGGCGCAAACAATGTCTTGCTGGCTGGCGGTCTCGACTGGGCCTACGACCTCTCCGGCATCCTAAAAGGCTTTGCGCTGAAGGACAAAGCCGGCCACGGCATCATCTACGATACGCACGTCTATCCATGGAAATCCGGATGGCAGGAGAAGTTCCTCAACGTGGCCGAGAAACATCCCGTGCTGCTCGGTGAAGTCGGCTGCGACAGCAAGCCCATGTCTTTCATCCCGCCTGAGCAACACAAAGATCCTTACGCCTGGGCGCCGAACATGCTTGGGTACATCCAGGAACACAAACTGCACTGGACGGCCTGGTGTTTCCATCCGAGTGCCACGCCGCGCGTCATCCAGGACTGGGACTATACTCCGACACCGTTCTGGGGAGCGTTCGTGCGTTCGGCCTTGAATGGCGGCACTTTCAAGGGAACCAAGAAGTATTGAAGCAGCATGCAGACTTGACGGTATCAGAATAGAGGAGCAAGTTTCTCGTCAAGGAAGGTCCGCGACGTTTTACCGGATATCTCCCAAAGTAAAGGAACCAAGACACCAAAAGAATCATGATCCTAAAGAAACTGCTGCTGATCCTCTCACTGACCCTTTCAACCGCGTTGCTCTCCGGCTGTGCCACCGTCAGCAAAACGGAGATCGAGCAAGCGCGTTTCGACCCGGTGCCGGAGAACATCGAGACGTTGATCAAGCAGGACATGGGCACCCGTCTCACTGACCCCTATTCCGCAGTGTATGAATTCGACACGCCACGGCGTGGCTTCGCCCAGGAGGGGTTTGCCGTGGGTGGAAAAAAGCTGCTGGGTTACATCATTCCCATCCAGGTGAATGCCAAAAACATATACGGTGGTTATACCGGGTACAAATACGAGTATTATCTCTGGTCGGGGGGCCAACTGTATCGCATCACGGCACTCAAGCAGAGCGGTATGGCCAAGTACATCGATTGAGGCGCCTGGACACAACGTGCCGGGCGGGCTCCCGAAGGCTCATGACGATGGTTTACATGCTGACCTTAATGGCGCATGATGCAGGTCCCTGTGGAGAAACTACCATGCCACAGGTGACTAAACCGCGGAAAAAAAAGTAAAACTCATGGGCGATAAATCCCCGAAATCCAACCAGAAAAAGAATTCTCAGAAGCAGGCGAAAGCCAGCAGCGAGAGCCAGAAGAAAGCCCAAGCCGCTGCCGCCAAGACGGCGAATCTGAAGAAACGCTAGTCCGGTCTTTCCTGTCTCCCTTGGTTTGCGCCAAGGGAGACAGGTTTTTGCATAATATCTTATGGCCCTGAAGCTCGCCCAAAGTCAGATCTGGAAACTCGGCAACAGCTACCTGCGCATCGTCAAGCTGGAGCGCCTGTCCGTGGAATACAAGGACATGCCCTCCCCCAAGACGCCGCTGGGCACCCATCACAAACTGACCAAGAAAGAATTCTGCCGGCTGATCAAGAATGCCACCCTCGTGACCGAGTCAGGCGTTTCCGTGGCCGAGCCCGCCCAGCCGATGCCTTTGCCCACGTTGCCCATGGCCAAGCGCGCGCCCATTCCGCTGGGCAGCCGCCCGTTCCGCAACACGCCCGGTGCGGGCAAGCCTAAAGCCCCACGCGATCCAGCTCCTCGTAAGCGCTCTTGAGCCAGTATTTGACGCGCTGACGCTCCATCAAGCCGAGCCCTTTAAGGTCCGTCTCACTCTTTTGCTTGGCGGCCCAGAAGCTGGTGCTGCCGGCATCGATCTTGTTGATCACCGGCTCATGCAGGCGCTTGAGGGTGACGACCTTGGCGTTAAGCCCCAAGGCCCGGTCTTTCTCCCCTGATTTTTCGAGGATTGCGAAATCTTCCCCGCGGAGCTGGTTCAACACGAGCACGTAGTTCAGCCGGGCGCCAAAACGGTCCAGCAACTTCTTGAGCAAATCCACGGAATCCTTGCCCGTATCCATCACGTGCCAGTAATTGAGCGTTAGATCCATGTCAGACGCCATCTCGAGCACGCCAGATTCATCCATCCACTTCACCAACGGCATGTGCGTCTGCGCCGCGAGGTCCACGAGGATACGCTTGTCCGGCTGCTCTACCGCCGCTTCCACGATCGCATCCAGGCTCTCATAACTGTCCACGACCACTGGTGATGCGAAGTCCGTGTAGAAACGCAGCAGCGAACCGTGGGAACGGTCCGTGTCAAAGCCCAGGAACGGCAGGTTGTTGTCGATCAAGTATTGGGCCACGACCCGGGCCACCACGGATTTACCCACCCCGCCCTTTTCCCCGCCAATGAAGTGAATCTTGCTCATGCTAAAATCTGTTTTGCTGTATTGAAATTTGCAGTCAGCCGGAAGCCGGACCGGTGATCAATGACGTCTTAAAAAATCACCTGCGCAAACTAGGCCGTTCGTTTTCGTCCAAACGACACAAATAGACCGAATCCTGTGAAAAGAATTAATGCACCCTCCGTTTTGGATTCCCGCCATGCACGCACACCGGGCCAAGCCATAAAAAATCGAGGCCCGGAAATCCGGGCCTCGATGTGGAAAAATTAAACCTTGGATGGCTTAATAGCGATCACGACCGCCGCCGCCGCTACGGCCACCGCCGTAACCGCCGCCGCCACTGCGTCCGCCGCCGCCAAATCCACCGCGACCACCGCCGCCCGAACGCTCTTCACGCGGCTTGGCCACGTTAACCGTCAGCGCGCGACCGTCCATGTCACGACCATGCAGACCGGCGATGGCAGCTTGCGCTTCCTCGTCCGTGCCCATGGTGATGAAACCGAAACCACGCGGGCGGCCGGTTTCACGGTCCGTCATCAGGTTCGTCTCGGTGACGGTGCCGAACGCGGCAAACGCGTCCTGCAAGTCGTTCTGGGTGGTGTTGAAGGAAAGATTCCCAACAAACAATTTATTGCTCATGTGATGTTTTACTGCCCGACAAACCAGCACTTTCTACAACGGCCACCCGAACTTCGGGTCTAAAATCATCACTGAACTTTGTTCACTTGAGGATTTACTTGGTCTCGAAAGAAACAAGCTATCTAACAGATGGAGGCACTATCGTGGGTTTTTTCCTAATAGCAACAAGTATCTCGAATTATCTTTGGCGACCGATTCGGGCCGCCGCGACCACGTAACTCATTGCTGTGCGTGGTCTTTGAAGAACTTGACCATCAAGGCGGGAGCGTTGGCCGGGAACTTGTGGCCGCCATCGTGCAGGTAAACGACCAGCGGCGCACCGAGCTTGGAGGGATACTGCGTGGCTCCCTTTTCATCCTTCCACGGTTTGCCTTCGCCGCATTGATTGAATTCGCGCAAGCGGTCGATCGTGGCCTTCTGCCAGGCGAATTTCACAAGAGGATCATTCTCCGCGCCAAAGTGCAGAAAGGGTTGTGGCTTGGGGGCGACTTGGGCGACCGGTTTATCAGCAGATGGCTTGGTGTCATCGGGCTTGGTGGTCCCGGTAGATTCCTTTGCCGCGGTGTCGGCCTTGGCTTTTTGGTTGGCGGCCATTTCACGACCGATGGCGCTGGCGGCGGAAGCGGACGGCGCATAGGCCGCGAAGTGTTCACCGCGCGTGGCCCAGAGCAGATAGGTAAAGCCGCCGCCATTCGAGTGACCGGTGGAATAGATGCGCTTGGCGTCCACTTTGTAGTCCTTCTTCAAGCTCGCGAGCATGGCATCGAAGAATTTCAGATCGCGATCCCCTTGATCCCCGGCTCCATGCTGCCAGCCGGGTTTCTTGCCTTCGGGATCAGTGAGACGGCCGGGCGTGTTCAAGCCTTGCGGATAGACGACGATCGCCTCGGGCCAAAGGGTGTGGATATTGAACGTACGCACCGTGTTACGCATGTTCCCGCCATGCCCATGAAAGGCGAAAACCACCGGAGCTGCATTGGTCTTGGCACTGGCCGACACATAGACCAAAGCCTCGCGAGCCACCCCGTCAATCGACCATTCCCGACGGGCAGGCTCCTCTGCAGCGGAGGCACTTACGTGGACCATCAGGCTCAAGCTGAGTGCCAGGAACAGGCGACGGGAAAAGGTTCTCATGCGAGTAATGACGTCATTGAGGTGGGGTTGGTTTCAAGGGAAATGACCTGTTAGCCGCCTAAAGGCGGAACTCTTACCTTTTTAAGGCGACCAAGGCGGGCACGGTTGTTACGCTCTTCAGGAACAGATTCCCTTTCCGTGACATGAAGATCGGCAAATACAGTCCCCTGCTCCTGTTGTTCTGCGCTTTGACATCGGTGGAGGTGAAGGCAGAGAAACCAAACATCCGGCGTGAACTGTCCACTGCCGGTTATTTATCCATCCAGGCGGCGATCGATGCGAATCCCGGCCAGATGATCTATGTCCCGGCGGGTGACCATATCATCGTGCAGAAAATCCGGTTGCGTGGGGATAACTCCGGGCTTTACGGACCGGGCCGGATCATCCAGGCGAATCCCGATCAGCCCATCATCGAGATCGAGAAATTGTCCGGCGTGCAATTGCGCGATCTCACGCTCACGCGCGTGGAAGGCAGAGAGGAGACGAATAGCGAAGGCCTCATCGCCATCGGGTGCCGTGATCTCTCGGTGGATAATGTGCGGGTCATCGACAATCGCACACGCACCGGGGCCATCTCGATCCGCGATTGCACGGGCACTCAAGTGCGGCAGTGTCTGGTGCGGAATTATATGCGCATCACAGTGGATGACCGCACGAAGAGCGCGGATTGGGGTTATGCCTTCAAGTGCATCGACGGCAGCGGCATCGTGGTGGTGAACAGCAAGGGCACACTCATCCAGGGCAATCGCATCCGCGAGGAGAACTTGTTGCCCACGAAGGAGAATCAGGAGAAGTTCGAGCTGGGCAAAATCATCCAGCGCAATGCAGTGAAGGGCTCCATCGTGAGCCAGAAAGCTTGGGAGGCAACGCACACTGCCAACTGGCATCAAGGTTCCGCCATCATCGTCACCGGACCGGAGGTGAGCGCGGCCACACAGATCCTCGGCAATCACATCGAGAACGCCGCGCAAGGCATCGACCTGCACTGCGATCAGGTGATCGTGGCGCAGAACATCATCCAGAATTCCTTCATGGGCATGAAGGCGATGCACGGCTCGCGTAATGTTCTCATCACGGGCAATCAGTTCATCAAGAATGATCTGTGGAGCATCGGCCTCATGCCTGGTGCCGCCTCCCATGTCGCCCTGCCCGCGCTGGACGGCAAACCGGCGCGCCCGGCAAATGTGGATGGCGGCTCGATCATCGCGAACAACATCATCACGGATTTCGGCCACGGGCACGCGCACTGGATCTGGGGCACGCAGGGAAATCCTATCCGTTTCGATGCCGGACAGAAGGCCGACAATCCACCGCTCACGGATGTGCTCATCCAAGGCAACGTGGTGTATGACGCGGGCAAGGACAAGGTCATCAAGGATGGCCAGCCGGTAACAGAAGCACCGCGCTACCGCTACACGGTGCGCGTGGAAGGCGGACCGACGGCCCCGAAGGGATTGCGGTTCTCGAACAACCTGTTCCATCCGGGGACGGAGGGGATATCGAACGTGGAGTTGAAGCCGTGAAGATGTGGGAACATAGGATGGTGAACTTCTTAAATGACAATTGGCTGCGGCGGACGCGCTTGTCCTGCCGGCAAGATGCCGGCAGCACAGGGCGTTGGGTTTCGACGGGCTTTTGCTTTCCTGTTGCGCGGGTTGAATCAGTACGCTTACGTAGTTTTATAGCTGTCTTGAGCAATTTGATTGCTTCGCAGCGTCTAATGAGTCGAATTTGCCTGAACTTAATCGTGAAACCACAGATGCCTTTCATAGCCCGAATCAGTACTTTGGTCCTGACTACCTTGCTCACTGCCAGCGCGTTGGCCCAGCAAGGTGACAAGGCCGGTGAAGTCCAGAAGCTCCTGGTGCCAAAGGAACTTATCCCCCCTGCCCCCGTGCTCACGCCGGAGCAGGCCTTGAAGTCCTTCAAGCTTGAGCCCGGATTCCGCATCGAAGTGGTCGCCGCCGAACCGCTGGTGCATGACCCGGTGGCGATGTCCTTTGACGCCCAAGGCCGCATCTGGGTCGTCGAGATGCGCGGCTACATGCCGAACATCGCCGGCAAGGGCGAGGATGAAAAAGTGGGCAGCATCGCCGTGCTCGAAGACACGAACGGCGACGGTCAGATGGACAAGCGCACGGTGTTCCTAGACCAACTCATCATGCCCCGCGCGATATGCCTGGTGGCGGATGGCGCGCTCATCTCCGAGCCGCCGAACCTCATTTTCTGGAAGGACACGAACGGCGACGGCAAAGCGGACGAGAAGACGATCGTAGCGAATGATTACGCCAAGCAGTCCGATTACGCGGTGCTAGGTGCCAAGGCGAACCCCGAACACGCTTCCAACGGCTTGATGTGGGCGCTGGACAACTGGATCTACAGCGCAGATCACACGGTGCGTTTCCGCTATGTGGATGGTGAGTTCAAGCGCGAGGCCACCAGCTTCCGTGGTCAATGGGGCATCTCACAGGATGACTTCGGCCGCATTGTTTACAACTCGAACAGTGACCAGCTCCGCATGGACTTGGTGGCTTCGCAATATCTCGCGCGCAATCCTTTCTACCGCGAGGCCGTGGGCCTGAACGTGGACCCGGTGAAGAATCAGAAGACCTATCCCGCCCGCGTGAATCCGGGCATCAACCGTGGTTACCAGCCCGCGATGTTGAACAACGGCAAGCTGGCGAAATTCACTGCGGCTTGTGGTCCGGTGATCTATCGCGGCGACAATTTCCCGGCGGAGTTTTATGGCAATGCCTTCGTGTGCGAGCCGTCCGGCAATCTCATCAAGCGGAACATCCTCACGGACAAGAACGGCATGGTGACCGGCAAGCATGCGTATGATGACCGTGAATTCCTCGCCTCCACGGATGAACGTTTCCGCCCGGTGAACGCCTACAACGGCCCGGATGGCGCGCTCTACATCGTGGACCTTTATCGCGGACTCATCCAGCACCGCATCTTCCTCACGAGCTATCTGCGCGGGCAGACGGAAGATCGCAAATTGCAGGAACCCATCGGTCTGGGTCGCATCTATCGCGTGGTGCATACGGGCAAGCCGATCAAGCAACCTGCGCCACTGGCCAAAGCGACGCCGGTGCAACTGGTCGCCGCACTTTCGCATCCGAACGGCGCGTATCGTGACATCGCACAACGGATGCTGGTGGAGAAACCCGACGGCATCGCCACCCCAGAACTCAAGAAGCTCGCGCTGGAAGGCAAGAATCCGCTGGGCCGCTTGCATGCGCTCTGGACGTTGGATGGCCGCCAGCAACTGGACGTGAACACCATTGAGAAGAGCTTGAAGACGGAGAAAGACCCGAAGGTGCTCGCCGCCGCGATCCGCCTCTCGGAACAGTTCTTCCCGACGGAGGACGTCGCGACACTGATCCCCCTGCTCACCAACTTGGCCGCCAGCAAGGAAGGCGATGTGCAGTTGCAATTGGTACTGACGCTCGGCCAATTGAAAGATGACTCGGCATTGAAAGCGCTCGCCGCCCTGGCTGATACCGCTTCCGGTAATCCTTATGTGCGTGATGGCATCGTCTCCGGACTGGCCTTGCGCGAGGACAAGTTTCTGGCGCAGTTGCTGGCCGATGCCGCGTGGAAAAATAAATCAACGAATCGCAATGATGTGATCAAAGCACTCGCCCGCGCCGTCTTCAATCACGGCAAGGGTGACCGCGTCGGTGCCGTGCTCGACTTGGCCGCCGCGACCAATGAAGGCTGGCAGCAACAGGCGTTGATGGATGGTTTGATCGCTGCTACTCCCCCGGTTCCCAAGGGCAAAGAAAAGGCCGCACCGACCAAGCGGGTGAAATTCACGGCGGAACCAGCTTCTTTGAAGAAACTGACCGCTTCCAGCAACAAAACCATCAAGGACCGCGCGACCAAGCTGGACAATTATCTTATCTGGCCGGGCAAACCGGGCGTGCCTCCCGAACCGCCGGTGAAGCCGCTGACCACAGCCGAGCAAAAACGATTTGAACTGGGCAAGCAGCTCTTCGAAGCCGCTTGCGCCGCGTGCCATCAAGCGCACGGCTACGGCATGGAAGGTCTCGCCCCGCCGCTGGTGGATTCCGAGTGGGTCACGGGTTCGCCCAGCCGCCTGGCCCGCATTATCCTGCATGGCGTGCGCGGTCCCATCACGGTGAAAGGCCGCAAGTATGACATGGACATGCCCTCGCTCGGCACTTTCGAAGATGAGCAGATCGCGGCCATCATGACGTACATCCGTCGTGAATGGGAACACACCTATTCCCCAGTGGATGCGAAATTCGTGGCGGGTGTCCGCAAAGAAACCGGCAAGCGCGAGGAATCCTGGACGGAAGCGGAATTGAAGAAGGTGAAATGAACACTCCGCGCCAAATGCTTTCTTGTTGCCAGCAACGGAACTTGGCACATCATCCGCGCATTACCGAGATCAATACTCTATGAAACTGCATGCCCTGATCGCAGCCCTTTTGCTGCCCCTGACACTCATCGCCGCTGACAAGCCGGACAAGGACGGATTCATCAGCCTCTTCGATGGCAAGACTCTGAACGGCTGGAAACTGGGGGGAGCGGAAGGCTCCTTCAAAGTGGAAGACGGGGCCATCGTGGCCAACGGCAAACCCATCGGCCATCTCTTCTACGATGGCGACGTGAACAACCATGACTTCAAGAATTTCGAACTCAAGGTGGACGTGAAGACCACGGAGGGCAGCAATGGCGGCGTCTATTTCCATACCAAGTTCCAGGACAAAGGCTGGCCGGACATGGGCTTCGAATGTCAGGTAAACGCCACGCACAAGGACACCAAGAAAGGCGGCGGCCTCTACAGCGTGGTAGATATCAAGGAAGCCCCCGTAGGCGACGGCCAATGGTGGACCTATCACATCATCGTGAAGGACAACAAGGTCACGCTGAAAGTGAATGACAAAGTGACCGTGGAGTGGACCCAACCGGAAGGGTATGCGCATCCGCAGTTCAAGAATCGCAAGCTCGGCAGCGGCACCTTTGCCTTCCAGGCGCACGATGAAAAGAGTGTCGTTTATTTTAAAAACGTCAAGGTGAAGCCCCTGCCCTGATCAGAACTTCTTCTCTAAAGGCGCTGCTCAAAAGGCAGCGCCTTTTTCATGCCATCGATTTCACTTTGCCGCCCGCCTTCATCATCAGCCAAAGCGTATAGGCACCCCAAGCCACACCTATCACTGAGATGGCTATGGCCGCAACGCGCACGCCTTGGGCGATCTCCTGCTCGTATTGCAGGATGTCCCAGCGGTGCAGCAGCCAGTTCCAGTCGTGGATCGTTTCGCCATCACCACCAAACGGCGTGACCAGTTCCAATTCCAGTTTGCGCGCATCCGCGATATAAAGCGCTACCCCGTGCAGATTGGACGCCAGCCAGACCAGTGAGAAACTCCAGGCAAAGTAATCCCGCTGGCGTTTGAACATGAAAAGGGAGAGCAACGGCACCAGACACTGCACCAGCGAGCCCCCCAGCACCGTGATCATCTCACCAAACGGCTGGCAGATCAGGTGACCAAACTCATGGATGCCCAGGTTCAAACCGCCCAACAGCCCATGATAATCGGGCGTCCGAAAATGCTGGAAAGCGATGTAAACCAGCAGCAGCCAAAAGATCAGCCGCACGGGCCATGACTTTTCACCACAGGACTCATGAATATCCTCCCACAGCTCCTGCAACCAATCTTTCAAAGTAGTGAGCATACTATTCAGGCTTGGGCACCAGTTATCCCGTCGTCATTCGGATTCTGCTGCTTTTTCTCTGTTCCCACCAGCCAGCAGTTTCCATCTGAAACAACACAACAAATATTCTCCCTCTCCTCTAACGAGGAGAGGGCCGGGGTGAGGAGTGAGCGAGCCCAAAGCTTTCTCTCTTTTGTATCACTCGCTTGGCCGCTATCTTTACCGGCGTGGCGAAACCGCAACACATGGAACTCGGCGAAGGCCGGAACATCACGCGCATCCCCATCTTGTATGAGGATCGCTCCGTCATGGCCATCGACAAGCCCGCAGGGTGGCTGCTCGTGCCCTTCTCCTGGCAGCGCACCCAGCGCAATCTGCAAGCCGCCGTCACATCATCCATCTCCGCCGGACATTTCTGGGCCCGTTCGCGCAATCTGAAATTCCTCCGCCACGTCCATCGCTTGGATGGCGACACCAGCGGAATTTTGCTTTTCGCCAAGAGCCTCGGCGCCGTGGATACCTACAGCGACCTCTTTGAGACCCGTCAGATGGAGAAGACCTACCTGGTCGTCGTTCACGGCGTTCCGAAGCAGAGCCAATGGACCTGCACCGCTAAACTGGAGTCAGATCCGCAGCAGATCGGCCGCATGCGCGTCAACAACAAGGAAGGCAAGGAATGCGAGACCTCCTTTCGCCTGCTCCAGACCAACGGCACCTGGAGCCTGGTCGAAGCTTTTCCCGTGACCGGCCGTACCCATCAGATCCGTGTGCATCTGCTGGATTCAGGATATCCGGTGGTCGGTGATGACATCTACGGTCCCGATGCCGGCAAAGGCCATAAAAACCTGCCGCCGCCACGCGTCCCCTTCCCTTTGGGCCTGCGCGCCGCCAGCCTCGCTTATTTTGATCCCTTCCTGCGGAAGAACACACGCATCAAGGCCCCGTTGGATGAATTCATCAAGGCCTTCGGCTTCGAGCCTCCACCAAAGCCAGCGCCCCGTTCCCCACTGAAAACTGAACACTGAAAACTTAGGACTTCTTCAGTCATTCCCTCCATGCCCATGCGGTTCGATGTGCACCAGCACATCTTTCACCTGCGGCAGTGCTGACTTGATCTGATCCTTCACCTGATGCGCGATATCATGTGCCCGCACCACAGTCATCTGCGGGTCCACTTGCACATGGATATCTACGAAAAGATTGTGTCCCGCCTTCCGGATCAGACACTTCTCGATATCCCTCACCCCTTCCACCGCGCCGCCCAGTTTTCGCACCTGACTCTCTATCTCCGGGTCGGCTTTGATATCCATCAACTCATCAGCGGCCGAGCGGAACAGGCGTGACCCGTTCCACGCAATGATACCCGCTGCGAACAAGGCCGCCCAATCATCCGCCGACTCATATCCCGGCCCGCCGATCAAAGCGACGGCGATGCCGATGGCCGCCGCCAAGGAAGTCAACGCGTCGCTCCGGTGATGCCACGCATCCGTCTTCACAGCGGTACTCTCCAGGGAGATTGATTCGCTGATGACATGACGAAATAAAGTCTCCTTGATCAGCACCACCCCGATGAGAACTGCCAGCGTGAACGGCGCGGGCATGGAATGCGGCGTCATGATCTCCCGCACCGCCGTGATGCCGATCCACAGGGCGGCGAAAATGAGCATGGTCGCCACCACTGCCGCCGCGATCGGTTCCGCCTTGCCGTGGCCGTAGGGGTGATCTTTGTCCGCCGGTTCCTCTGCCACCACCAACCCGCGCCAGACGATCACGGAGCTGAAGAGGTCCGCCAGCGATTCCACGCCATCCGCCACCAGCGCATGCGAGTGACCCACAATACCCGCCACCGTCTTCCCCACCGCCAGGATCGTGTTCACGATCATGCCGATAAAGGTGACCTTCAGACTGCGTTGTAAGCGGTTGGCCGCCATGCGTTGCACCCAACAATACTAAGTTTGTCAGCGTATCATTCCAGCTTGGTCCCGGTAATGGCAAGCCAGTCAATCTTAGGCGTACCAATGAATTTCATGTATTTCAGCTACGTCAGACTGGATGAGTAAGGCCATTTTCATGGGCCTTTTGCATTGACCGTCTGCGGCACAAACCTAACATTTACCCATCACTATGACCCGGTTAAAAACGTTGCCCTTTTTGCTCTCGTTGCTGCTTTGTGCCGCTTGCGCCACCACAGACCAAGGCAAGGGGACGGCCCGGAAGCCTTCTGGTGTCAAGATCACGAAGGACGACAAGGCCCTGAGCATCAAAGTGAATGGGGATCTCTTTGCCGTTTACAATTTTGCTGCGGATGGCGCCAAGCGCCCCTTCTTCTATCCCGTTTACGGGCCCAGCGGCAAACTGACCGTGCGCAACTGGCCGATGAAGGAAGTCCCCAATGAGGAGCGCGATCACCCGCACCATCAGGGCATCTGGTTCGGGCACCGCGAGGTCAATGGCATGACCTTCTGGGACAACAATCCCGCCGGCGGCTTGCAGGTGCATGAGAAATTCGTCGATGTCAGCAGCGGCAAGGACTACGGCCAGTTCACTGAGAAAGTCCGCTGGGATGACAAGAATGGCAAGGAGGTCTGCCGGGATGTCCGCACCATCACCATCTTGAACAGGCCGGAAGGTTACTTCATGGACTTCGAGATCACCCTCTTTGCCACTGGTGGGCCGTTGCACTTCGGTGATGACAAGGACGGCCTCATGGCCATCCGCGTGGCCGAGTCCATGCGCCTGAAAATCCCGAAGGTCTGGAATGATCGCAAAGCCGGCACCCAACAAGGACAAGGTCATATCGTCGTCAGCGATGGTTCGCGGGATGAATCGACTTGGGGCAAGAAAGGCCCATGGTGCGATTACTACGGTCCCGTGGATGGCGAGACCATCGGCGTCGCGATGTTTGACCACCCGGACAACCTGCGTCACCCCACCTGGTGGCATGTGCGGGATTACGGCCTGTTCGCCGCGAATCCCTTTGGCAAACGTCACTTTGAGAACTTGAAAGATACCAAGGCGGGCGAGTTCGAACTGCCGGACGGCAAGAGCATCACTTTCAAGTATCGCTTCTACTTCCACGTGGGCAATGAAGTGCAAGCCCGCGTGGCCGATCACTATGCCGATTATGTGCGCGAAACTTCTGTTCGCCTGACCTCCCGTTGATTAACCTTCGAACCATTCTCCTATGAAGAACCAAACACGTCGTAACTTTCTGAAGACCTCCCTCTTCGCCGGAGCCACCATCGCGTGGACCGCGAAATCTTGGGCGCAAGTCCCGGGTGCCAACAGTTCCATCCGTGTCGCCACCGTCGGCTTCCGCAGCCGCGGACGCGACCACATCGGCGGCATGGTGAAACTCGCCCCGGAAGGCGTAAAGTATGTCGCCTTGTGCGATGTGGATGAGAAAGTCCTCCAAGGCGGCAAAGATGCCTTTGCCAAGATGAAGGAGCCGCAAAGCGTGGACACCTATGCCGACATGCGGAAAATGTACGAGCGGAAGGATATCGACGTGGTGACCATCGCCACGCCCAACCATTGGCACGCGCTGGCCGCCATCTGGGCCATCCAGGCAGGTAAAGATGTGTATGTGGAGAAGCCGGTTTCCCACAACGTCTGGGAAGGTCGCAAAATCGTGGAAGCGGCCCGCAAATATAACCGCATCGTCCAGACGGGCACGCAAAGCCGTTCCAGCCATGCCATCAAGGAGGCCGTGGAATGGGTACAGGCCGGTAATCTGGGCAAGATGAAGATCGCCCGCGGCCTTTGCTACAAGCCCCGCGCCAGCATCGGCAAGACCGAGGGCGCGCAAAAAGTTCCGGACAACATCAATTACGACATCTGGTGCGGCCCGGCTCCGTTGGACCCGCCGCGCCGCAATCATGAAAAGAACGGTTCCATCCACTACGAATGGCACTGGTTCTGGGAATACGGCAACGGCGATCTAGGGAACCAGGGCATCCACCAGATGGACATCGCCCGCTGGTTCACGGGTGAAGACCGCCTCTCCCCCAAAGTCTTCAGCGTCGGCGGTCGTCTCGGCTATGTGGATGACGCGGAAACTCCCAACACCCAGATCGTCTATCATGATTACGAGAAAGTGCCCTTGATCTTCGAGGTCCGTGGATTGCCCGAAAAGACCGGCTCCAAGAACATGGACAAGTACAAGGGCGGCAGCGTGGCCGTGATCATCGAATGTGAAGGCGGTTACGTACTCGTGCCGAATTACACCAGCGCGACCGCTTTCGACAACAACGGCATGAAGATCAAAGAGTGGAAAGGCACCACTGACCACTACGACAACTTCATCCAGTCCGTGAAGAGCCGCAAAGCATCCGACTTGCATGCCGACATCTGGGAAGGCCACCTCTCCAGCGCGCTCTGTCACACGGGCAACATCTCCTATCGCCTCGGTCAAAAGACGTCACCCGATGAACTCAAGGAAGCCATCAAAGGCAGCCCGGATGCCGTGCCGACGTTTGAACGCATGGCCGAGCATCTCGCCGCCAACGGCGTGGACATCAACAAGGACAAGCTCACCATCGGCCCCGTGCTCACCATGGACCCGAAGACCGAGAAGTTCGTCGGCAACGCCGCAGCGGACAAGCTCCTGACCCGCGAGTATCGCGCGCCCTACGTGGTGCCGGAACGCGTGTAAGGAATCCTCCAAAAAATATTCAACCCGGGTTTCGGTCAAAGGACTGAAGCCCGGGTTTTTCGATTCTTGGACCAAGGAATCAGGACTTGATATCCCGCAATTGAAACACCGTGCAGCCCACGACCAGAAAGGTCAGGTTGAAGCCCATCAGGATGCTCACGGACTCCCAGATGCGCGCCACCGGGACCGGCTGCGCCAGCACCAGTTGCCACACATTGAGGTGATAGGTGAGGAACCAATATTGGATATCCTTAAAGAACGGGATGTTCATCAGGATGAAGTTCAGGAACACGAAGGAAAGCGCCAAGATCGTCGCCGCTGCCGGTTTCACATTGAAGCAGGAAAACATGAACGCCAGCGTCATCACCGTAGTCGCCTTCAACGCCATCAACAGATGCGATCCGGTATAATGCAGCAAGCCATCTGCTGGATTATAAACACTGAAAATCTCCCCGGGAATGAAGGCGAAAAGGCCGCCCCAAGGAAACCAGATCGAGGCAAACGCCACGCCGAACACTCCCAGCGTGATCACACAGGCAAAAGAAAAGACAAAGCCCGCCAGCCATTTCACCAGCAACAGCCGGATACGGGAGATCGGCCGCGAAAGGATCATCCTCAAGGTCCCATCCTCGGCCTCCTTGGCCACCAGGTCCCCGCCCACCAGCGAGACATACAGCGGCAGCAACATGTAGGCGATCGGGATCATCATCACCGTGGCGATGGTCAGGCTGGAGATGAACTCCTCCGGCAGATAGCCGTTCCCCTCCAGCGTGTTCTTCATCCCGCGGGCCGCATTGGAAAAGCGGAAGATCAACACCACCAGATTCTGCGCCAGCAAGAACATCAGGAAACCGATATACGTCCGCTTCTTGCCGAACAGCTTCCAGAGCTCATTGCGTAATTGCAGCCAAAGCATGTGTTACCCTCAGTTTTTCTTCCCCGCTGCCTTCACCAATGACAGATAAAAATCCTCCAGCGTCGCCTGGTGCACCGCCATTTCATGCACCCGGAATCCCCGTTCCACCACACACTCCACCAGTTGTTCAGGAGCGACTCCATCCGCCAGCGAGAACAGATCCCCCTCCCGTTCCTCCACGATCATCCGCATATGCCGCAACTGCGCCCGCAAACGCTCCGGCTCGGACGTCCTCAGCCGCACCCAAGTCCGGTCCCCCCGCACATCCTTCAATGTCCCCTCGAACACTTTCACTCCCTTTTGCATCACGGCAATGCGCGTGCAGAGCTGCTCCACCTCATTCAACAGATGCGAGGATAGCAAGATCGTCAGTCCCAGCTCCCGTTGCAGCCGCACGATCGTATGCCGCATCTCATGGATGCCTTCCGGGTCCAGTCCATCGCTCGGCTCGTCCAGGATCAGCAGTTCCGGGTTCGGCAATAAAGCCTGCGCCAACGCCAATCGCGTCCGCATCCCGTGCGAGTAGGTCCGCACCGCCGCCTTTTCCCGCCCCGTCAACCCCACCCAGTCGATCACCTCCCGCAAACGCTCTGGCGGTGTCGGGGCCGTGTAATGACTCAGTATCTCCAGATTCCGCCAGCCGCTCAGATAATCGTAAAAAACCGGCATCTCAAATATGGCTCCCACCTTTTCCAAAGCCTTCTGGCGATACAGCGTCACATCATGCCCGCAGACGAAAACTTCCCCTTCCGTCGGCCATACCTGCCCCAGCATCATGCCGATGCACGTGCTTTTGCCAGCGCCATTATGCCCCAACAGCCCGAAGATCTCCCCTTTCGGCACAGACAGATCGATCCGCTCCACGGCGGCTCTTTGCCCGAACACCTTGCGCACCCCTTTGAGCTGAATCACCTAGATCCCTCCACCGCCAGCAAGTTTTTGATGTGTCCGTCCGCGTACAGATAATTCACCGCCTTGTCCTCGCCCCGTGCGCGGTGAAACGATTCCTTGTCAAAAAAAAGCGGCACCTGATGCGATTTCAGATTCAACGTCAGGATGCGAAACCGGTCTTCCGCCTGCCCGTTCACCAGCACATTCCACGCGTAGCTGGAACCCGTCTGCTGAAATAGCATCTGGTCATCCGACGGACACTTCCACACCTGGGCCGAGCCGACAAAGTTGGAGAGCACCCGGTCCGGACTGCTGGGGAAATTCGTCATGAATGTATTCGTACTCACCGGCCGGTCATACATCGTGGGCATCCGCTGGTTGTTCTGATCCACGAAAAGCTGCAAGCCCACCCCCAGTTGCCGCAGATTGCTCAAGCACTGTGTCCCCAATGCTCCCGCCTTCGCCTTGGACATCACCGGCAGCAACAACGACGCCAGTATCCCGATCACGGCGATCACGACCAGCAACTCCACCAGGGTGAATCCCTTGGCGGGCTGTCTCTTGCCGTTCTGGATGCGTTTGAAGTTCATGCTTAACGCCGGAACAACCTCCCGTTCTCCATCGTCTTTTGCAACTCCTCCATGAACGGAGCCAGTTCCGCCTTCGTCTGCGCCGAACTGTCCTTGTAGAAGGAGTTCAACCCCATCTTCACCACCTTCTCCTGCAACTCGGGACTCAGCTCCGCCGAACGCAGCCCAGGCCGTTCCTTCCCGCCATCAAGCGTAGAAAATTCCACCTGCTCCTCACGCGCCTTCTTCATGCGCTTAACCGCATCACTGATTGCCCGTTGGCGCTTGTCCTCCGGCATTTGCTCGAACGCCGTCATCATCTGCTTGAAGCCCGTGGGCAGCGTGTCCTCCAGAAACTGCGTCTTCTCCGCATCCGTCATCTCCTTGAACAACCGGTTCCATTCCCCATCAATGCGGGCCTTCCGACGGTCTTCATAACCCAGCGCGTTAAGCATTGCCGCGAGTTTCTTCAATTGCTGCGACCGTTCCTCCGCCGAAAAACTGGCCAACTCCGTTTCCTGCAAAGTGGACGCCACCTTCTCTACCGTCACTTTCGCATTCTGCGCGATGACGAATCCCGTGATCGCCACCACCCAGATCGCCACAAAGACGCCGGTCGCGATCAAGATCACTCGTTTTTGCCGTTGGGTCACAGCTGCAGTCTATATTGTTTCAGCCGTTTGGAAAGTTCTTAGCGCAACGGATTCTCATACCAGATGACGCCCAAGTTATGCCGTTCCTCGCAGGTCAACACATCCAGGTCGCCATCGCCATCCAAGTCCAGCAACTGCACCAGATCGAACTTCACACCCACTGAACCGCTCAATTCTCTCGGCGTCCATTCCCCTTTCCACGGATCCTTCGGTGCTTCCAACCAGAACACGCCCGCTTTCGGGGGCTCCGCATGCTCACAAGAACCGATCAGATCCGGTCGTCCGTCGCCGTTGATATCGCCCATCGCAATCCCCTTCGCCTGACCAACTCCGGCGGGCAAAGGAATGCTGCGCGGCTGCCATTGCTGGCCCGATTTGTCCCGACGCCGGCACAAGAGCATTTCTGCCGGTCTCACCGCCACAATCACATCCCGCAAACCATCCCCATCCACATCACCCTGGGTCAAGAACATCGCCTCCTGCTTCAATGCGCCAACAGCATGCTCCCGCCATGACTGGTTCACCTTGTCCTTCCCCGGATGCTCCAGCCAAAAACACCCGCTCTGCTTGCCCTTCCGGTCGGTGAACAGCACATCCAAATCTCCGTCCCCATCCATATCCGTCGCCACAATGGACATGATCCAGCCGACTGGCCGTAACGCATGCCATTGCCAATCCCTCAATTCACGCGCCTTGGCAGGCACCTCCCACCAGCCCAATTCTGCGCCCTCGTTCTTGCCGCCTGCGAACAGATCAATTCCCTGCTTGCCGTCAATATCCGCCGGGGTGGCAAACATCCACATCATCTTGCCCGCTGCCGCAGGTATCGCCTGAGTGCGCCAGCCCTCCGCCTGCCAGTAACCTTGCTGGGCAGCCCAATGAACTTGCAGTGAACGCTGCTTGCCCTCCGCCGAACTCACTACCTCCATAGCCCCATCACCATCCAGGTCCACCAGCACGGCATCCTCGATCGCAGGCACCTTGCCGACAGTCACCGCTGGCCAGGGTTGCTTCGCCGCCTTGGGCCCGGGATTGCGATACACCCGCACCGTGCCGCCCTCCTCCCAACCCGTCACCACATCCGGCAATCCATCCTTGTCCACATCCGCCAGTTTCACTCCATCGGCCCCTGTGCTGGAGGCATCAATCACATGGCGCGCCCACGGCTGGCCCGTCAAACCCTGTGACTGTCCTTCAACAACGATGGTCACAAGGAAGCAGGGCAGCAGCAGTTGGGCGAATGCGCGCATAGGTGGCATCTTGGTGTTGACGCAAACATAGCATTGCCCCGCGCTTAGAGAAGCTCTTACATCACTCGCGTGCGACGCTCCCTCTGTCACGCTCTCGACCGCCTGGCCATTTATCTGGCCCGGCGCAGTCCCCAGCGTGGCGTCGCCTTACCCAATGAAGCGGACCGGGTCGCCAGTCTGCTCACTCATCCGGATTTCTTCTACGATAATGTTGCTCCGCCCGCCGAAATCCATTTTGAAAGCGAACATCACTTTTCCTTCCCCTCGCCCCTGCCCTGTCCTTGGAGCAGGAACAACACCGTCTCTGGACGCATATATCGCTCTGGCACGGATTGGACCAAACGTCCCGTCATCCTGCTGCTTCATGGCTGGAATGGCGAACTGAACTACGAGACCCTCTTCCCTTGGATGGGCCGCCGACTCGCCGCGCAAGGCATCACCGCGCTGAGCCTCTTGCTACCCTATCATGGCAGCCGTAAACCGTGGGAGTCCGGTGCCATACGCAATTTTATTTGTGATGATGTGGGAGCGGTTCTCGATTCGGCGCGCCAGAGCGTCGCCGATTGCCGCACGCTCATCCGCTGGCTCCACGCCCAAGGTTGTCCGCGCATCGGCGTCTTTGGCCTCTCCTTCGGCGGCTGGCTCAGCGGCCTCCTCGCGAGTCACGAACCACTCCTACATTATGCGGTTTTGGGCACCCCCATCAACCGCATGGACCGGGCGCTGCGGGAACTCCCCTTCTGCCTCCCGCTCAAGGAAAAACTCGAACACCTAAAGCTTAGCGTCGAAGCCTTCGATCTGGTGAATCAAAAGCCCCTGCTGCCATCAGACCGCCTGCTGTTGCTGGAATCCCGCTACGACCTCTTCGCCCCCGCTGAAACCATCGAGGAACTCTGGCGGGTCTGGCAGCAACCTGAGATCTGGCGCGTCCCTCACGGCCACATCAGCGTGCTTTTTTCCCCGACCGTCATGGGCCAAGTCTGTCGCTGGATAAGCTATCAATCTGGTCTTGGGAAAAGCCGGCTCATTTTGGACTACCATTGAAGGGCATGCCTTGCTATCCTCAACTCCATCAATCCTTATGAGCACACCCGGCCATCAACCGCCACCCAAGACCGCGGTTTTCTGGATTCTGTGGATCGCCATCCTGACGGGCCTGCCCTTGATCTATCTGATCATGGGCCAGTCTTCCTCGCAAAGCTCCAGTTCATCCTTCAGTTTCCCGCTCGGGCTGATCGCGGGTTTGCCGCCGCTGCTTTTCAGCATCGTCAACCGCTGGGCCATCCTGCCTCGCATCGATGATCCGTCGAAAGCTTTGATCATCTTCGTCATGGGCATGGCCCTGGCAGAAGGCTGCGGCATCATCGGCATCATACTGGGCGGTGAACACAAAAACTTGCTGTTCGCCGCCGGGATGTTCGGGGTGCTGCAATACATCCCTCTTTTCGCCGGCCGTTTCGGGCAAGAATCTCCTGCGCCGCCACACACCAAAGTGGTGAAGTAAAAAGCCAACAGCCGCCGGGCGAGCCGGCGGCTGCCACAGTGAATTGGTTTTCGTTGCGGCTCAGATCACCGTCCCGTTCGGCACCACTCCGTTCTTCGGGATGATCACGATGCCATCACGGATGTAATACATCGGATTATCCACGTTATCATCCTTGCCTTGGGGCGTGATGACTACGTTGTCTCCGATGCGTGCGTTCTTGTCGATGATCGCATTCTCGATCCGGCAGTTCTTGCCGATGCCCACCGGCGGATTGCCCTTGGCGGCATTCTGCTGGATGGATTCCATTGATTCGTAGTAGTCAGCGCCCAGCAGGATACAACGGTGGATCCGCGTGCCTGCTCCCACCGTGCTGCGGATGCCCACCAAAGTGTGGCTGAGCGTTGCGTAGTTCAGGATGCAGCCGTCCGAGATGATGCAGTGGCTCACTTCCGCCCCATTGATCTTGGTCGCCGGCAGAAACCGCGGGCGCGTGAAGATTGGCGCCTTCATGTCGAAGAAATTGAACCGCGGAAGCTCTGCCGTCAGATCAATGTTCGCGTTGAAAAACGACCGGATCGTACCGATGTCCTCCCAATACCCTTGGAACACATACGAGAACACCTTGTGCGTCTTGATGGCCCCCGGGATGATATGCTTGCCGAAGTCCGTAAGGTCATTCTCCAGCAGTTTCAGCATCACATCGCGGTTGAACACATAGATGCCCATGGAGGCGAGGAACAGTTCCCCGTCTCCCTCGATGCCCAGCTTCGGATACCATTCCTTCTCCAGCACCAGCGAATCCTGCACTTCCTTCTCCTTCGGCTTCTCCACGAAGCGGGTGATGCGGCGTTCCTCGTTGATCTGCATGATGCCCAGTGCGGAGGCTTCCGAGCGGGGGACCGGGATGGTGGCAATGGTCAGTTCGGCACCGCTGGCGGCATGCTGGTTGAGGATCTGCGTGTAATCCATCCGGTATAGCTGATCACCACTGAGAATCAGGGCATAATCAAAAGCATGATTGCGGAAATGCATCAGGTTCTTTCGCACCGCGTCTGCCGTGCCTTGATACCATGTCGTGTCCGTGAACGTCTGTTCCGCCGCCAGCAACTCCACAAAGCCTCCGGAAAAGTGGTCGAACTTGTAAGATTGCGCGATATGCCGGTGCAGCGAGGCGGAATTGAACTGCGTGAGCAGATAGATCTTTTTGACCCCGGCGTTGATACAGTTCGAGATGGGGATGTCCACCAGCCGGTATTTGCCCGCCAGCGGCACGGCCGGTTTGGCACGTTCCTTGGTCAGCGGAAACAGCCGGGTGCCCTGGCCGCCACCCATGATGATGGCGAGGACGTTCGCAGGGTTGGCAATGGTAGGTTGGCCTGTGGGCATAGTATCAGAATCCTTTGCTTGCGGTTCGTTTGCCACCCTCTATAACCTGCCGCCAGCAGTGAGGGCAACGAGATTCGCTTTGCATCGGTTGTCCACGGCTTTTCGTAACATGTGCGGCATCATTGGATACGTTGGAAATCAGGCGGCCACCCCTATTTTGCTCGAGGGGCTGCGCCGCCTCGAATATCGCGGCTATGACAGCGCGGGTATCGTCCTCTTTCAGGAAGGCCAGCTCGCCACACGCAAGAAAAAGGGCAAGATCGACGAAGGTCTGGCCCGTCTCATCGACCTAGAACCGCTCGATGGCAGCACCGGCGTCGGCCATACCCGCTGGGCCACCCACGGCGCACCCTGCGATGAGAACTCCCACCCGCATCTCGATGAATCCGGCCGCATCGCCCTGGTCCACAATGGCGTCATCGAGAATTACGAACGTCTCAAAGCACGTTTCGTCAAGGCCGGCCACACCTTTCACTCCTCCACAGACACCGAAGTGCTCGCCCATCTGGTCGGCGAGCATTACGAGAAGCTGAAGGACGAGCCCGCCAAAGGCTCCCGCCTCGCCAAAGCCGTGGCCAATGCCCTGCGCGAAGTCATCGGCACCTACGGCATCGCGGTCGTTTGCAAAGATGAACCCGGCGTCATCGTCGGCGCCCGGCGCGGCTCTCCGCTCATCATCGGCGTGGGTGAAGGTGAGAACTTCCTCGCCAGTGATTCCAGCGCCATCGTCGCCCACACGCAAAAGGTCGTTTACCTGAACGACTACGATGTGGTGACGCTGGACAAGGATAATTTCCACGTCATCAATCTCGGCACCGATACCGCCCAGGTCCAGATCAGCCAGATCGAGTTCAGCGCTGCGGCCGTCGAACGCGGTGAGTACGCGCACTTCATGCTCAAGGAGATCTTCGAGCAGCCGCGCACCGTGGAGAACGCCATGCGCGGCCGTATCGACCATGATGAGGCCATGGCCAAATTCGGCGGCCTGAACATGACCAGCGCGGAATTGCGTGCCGTGGATCGTGTCGTCATCGCCGCCTGCGGCACGAGCTGGCACGCTGCGCTCGTGGGTGAATATCTCTTTGAGGAATTCGCTCATCTCCCCACCGAGGTGGAATACGCCAGCGAGTTCCGTTATCGCAATGCCCCCATCGAGAAGCACACGCTCGTCCTTGTCATAACTCAGTCTGGTGAGACGGCCGATACCTTGGCCTGCTTGCGCGAAGCCCGTCGCCGCGGCCACAAAGTCTTGAGCATCTGCAATGTCGTCGGCAGCACCATCGCCCGCGAAGCGGATGGCGGCATCTACCTGCATGCGGGACCGGAGATCGGCGTGGCTTCCACCAAAGCCTTCACCTCGCAAGTCACCGTGCTCACGTTGCTCGCGCTCTACATGGGCCGCCTGCGCATGCTCTCCCATGGTCGTGGCCAGCAGATCATCAAGGCGCTGGAAGCAGTGCCCAAGCAGATCGAATCCCTGCTGGCGCAGAACGAACGCATCAAGCAGATCGCCCTCAAGTATTCCCAGGTGGAAGACTTCTTCTTCCTCGGCCGCCAGTACACCTTCCCCGTCGCCCTCGAAGGTGCCTTGAAGCTCAAGGAGATCTCCTACATCCACGCCGAGGGCTACCCTGCCGCCGAGATGAAGCACGGCCCCATCGCGATGATCGACGATCGCACGCCGACTGTCTTCATCATCCCCACGGACGGTCTCTATGAGAAGACCTACGGCAACCTGCAAGAGATCAAGGCCCGCAAAGGCCCCATCATCGCTTTGGCCACGGAAGGCAATTCCACCATCCGCGAAAACGTGGAGGACGTCATCTACATCCCGGCCACGCTGGAGCCCATCTTCCCGTTGCTCGCGGCCATCCCGCTACAACTGCTCTCCTACCATATCGCCGTCGCCCGCGGTTGCGATGTGGACAAACCGCGCAATCTGGCGAAGAGCGTGACGGTCGAATAACCATTCCCTTTCCACCAACTTTACGACCATGGCAACCAATCGCATCGGCATCATCGGCGGCAGCGGCCTCTATCACATCGAGGGCTTCACCAATCAGAAGTGGGTGAAGGTGAAGACGCCCTTCGGCAATCCTTCCGATGAATTTCTCACCGGCTCTCTCGCCGGGCGCGAAGTTGTCTTTCTTCCCCGCCATGCCCGCGGCCATCGCATCCTGCCCACCGAGCTGAACCATCGCGCCAATATCTGGGCCATGAAAAAGCTCGGTGTGCACTGGATCATCAGCGTCAGCGCCGTCGGCTCCTTGCAGGCGAAATACAAACCGTGCGACATCGTGCTCATCGACCAATTCCTCGACCGCACCAAGCAGTCGCTCAATCACACCTTCTTCGGTCGCGGCATCGTCGCTCACATCGCGTTCGCCGATCCTATCTGCGAGGAACTTCGCCAGATCCTTTATAAGACCTCGAAGTCTTGCAAAGCCCGCGCCCATAATGGCGGCACCTATGTGAACATGGAAGGCCCCGCCTTCAGCACCCGCGCCGAATCGCTTACGAACCACAAGCTCGGCTACGACGTCATCGGCATGACCAATCTCGGTGAAGCCAAGTGCGCGCGCGAGGCCGAGATCGCCTACGCTACCATGGCCATGGTCACCGACTACGACTGCTGGAAGACCGACGAAGCCCACGTCACCCTCGAAATGGTCATCGAATACCTCCACCGCAACGCCGCGCAAGCCAAGTCGATCTTGGCCAAGGCCATCGCCCAGATCCCCGCCGAACCTACCTGGTCCTGCCACAGTGCCCTGGAATGCGCCATCATCACCGATAAGATGCTGTGGCCCAAAAAGACCGTGAAGGAACTGCAACCCCTCCTCGCGAAGTATCTCTAAGCCTCACTCCGGCCTAATCCAGCGTGTGTCCCGGGATGCTGCACGTCGCCTTGTTGCTCAGCACATTGATGGCATAAGTCCCGTTGACCGGACACGCGATGGCATACCGGAAATACGGCCTTAGCTCCGCCATCGTCGGCGTGTCACCGCCATCCTTTTGATGCTCCACTGCCCACTGCTGCTTCACATTCTCGAGCTGCCGCAGGTTGGCGTTGCAAGTCACATACTGCGCCCGGGCCCTCGGCTTCGAGATGCTCGCCATCGCGATGGCCGCCAGCATCGCCAGCAATCCGGCCACGATGGTGATCTCCAGCAGCGTCATGCCCTGACAGCCGCGTTGGACGGTAATTCTCACGCTTGACCTATAGCATATTGCCAGCCAGCCCTAGGCAAGCAGAGAATAATTAAACTTTTAGCCCCACCTTTTGGCACCTGCTATCTGGAACTTTCACCATCTGCCACCCCTGAACGAGGTGGATAAGCATTCCTCCTTACGCTAACCTACCAGCATGAGCACGTTCCCCGTCAGTCCAGAGAAGGAAGACCAGTTGACCCGGCGCATGACCGCCTTGGGCATCCAGGAAGCGGACATCGAGGAATCCTTCGTCCGTTCCGGCGGCCACGGCGGCCAAAACGTCAACAAGGTCGCCACCTGCGTCATGCTCCTCCACCGCCCCACCGGCATCCAAGTGAAGTGCCAAGACACCCGCCAGCAGGGCATGAACCGTTTCCTTGCTCGCAAACTCCTCCTCGACAAACTCGCGGCCCAGCAGCAAGCCAAGGCCGCTGCCGAACGCTCCCGCATCGAGAAACTTCGCCGGCAAAAACGCGGTCGCAGCCGTGCTGCCAAAAACCGCATCCTCGCCGACAAAGCCCACAACTCCTCCAAGAAGAGCTCGCGCCGACAAACCTCCGACGACTGATCCGTAGCAGCCGACGTAAAAAGGCTCTAACCTATTCCTTTCGATGCTGGAAGTTGGGCGTTCGATGTTCGATGTTGGATGTTTCCCAATTGAGAACTTAACACTTAAAATTTAACATTCCCCCAAAGTGACCTCCCATCCAGTTTGTTCCGTGTGACACTCCGCGATAGCGTCCTGTTCTGCGGCACTCTAGCCACCAGTCCACACCTCCCGCACCAAACCCCCGCCAGCCACTTCCCTTAACCATCAATGGACTCCCATAACCATAGACAGCGGACTTTTTCTTTGTTCCCCATCTGCGTTTA
>JAEYXS010000029.1 GCA_023431185.1 Verrucomicrobiota bacterium | reverse complement strand
CGTTGTCTCAACGCGCAGCAACTCCCCTAAGCACCGCCGTCTCAGCTCGCCCAAAAACCACCCGCACAGAATTCCAGCCCCCCAGACGCCCCGCTTGGCCCAACGGGCCAAAAGATTCTAGCCCAGGGCAGCTCGCCTGCCCTGGGTACGCTCGTCTTGCTCCACGCGGCTTGTAAGGTCGCCAGAGCTTGACCGCCCACGACCCCGAACCGCGTCAATAATCCGCCACCCGGTATCAAAATCTTCTGGCGCGGCTTCACCCTCCGCCACAACATCCACCTCGGCTATCTGCTGACGAAAGCAGACGTGGCTAATCGCCAGTCCTGCCCTGTCATCCCGGCAGGGATGACAGAAAGTAGCCAGTGCGTTGAGCGAGGCACGAGCGACACCACCGGTACGCGCCCCTGAAGACCCGCACCCGGAAGGAGGTGGGGTAAAAATGACCGAGCGCAATCGCAAACTCGTTCGAGAGAGTAACTAGCAACTGTGTGATTTCGGCCCCTGATTCTCTTTCATTGAAGGTCACCGCCATTCGTGTAACAGTCAGCTAGCCCTTCATCATCCTATGCTTGCACATGCTGGAAATGAGATTCTTGGTTTTTGGGGCCTGTGGCTAGTTTCCTCGGTGTTCGGTGCGTGCGCTTGCGCTGCTTCTTTGCTTAACCACCGACGGCAGCGTTGGGCCCTGATTACGAGTGTGATGAGTTTGGCCATCGGGAGTTGGATAGCGTATCTTGCGATCATGGATGGAGTGATGCATCAGGCCGGTTGGTTCGCTTTTCTTCCCTTTGCACCTCTCGTCTTGGGCAGTGTCAGTTTGATTCGATGGTCTTTGCTACGAGCATGACGATTGATCAGTATATAATGCGTACCCTTGCCATCCTCTCGCTGCTCCTGGCTCCTTGGTCATCCGGAATGGCCTCTTTCAACTCAACCGTTCCACTACATCCATAGCATAGCGATTCCTATGCCCCTCACCACCTCCGCGCCTGGCTCGGCGGCCTCGCCATCGGCCTTGGCCCTTTATGAATACGATCATGGACATTAGGCTAACCAATCAATCGCTCTGGCCCTGGCTCTGCAGTGCCTCTCCCGCTCTTGCGGCTATCGCTGTGGCATCGTTGGCTGTCCACGGCTGGATTCTGGGCGAATCAGCACCTATTTCAGAGAACACTGGCCCGCTCCTGTTCGAGATCCATCTGACCATCATGGGCCTCCTCATGCTGTTCGCCAGCTACATAGCCGGCCCTGCCTGGCTGCTGCTCTTTTTGAAGGACAAATCCCCGCCGCACTTGCCCACCTACGTTCTCCAGATCGGCACCTTTGTGATCGGCTGGCTGCTGGTCTTTGGTGCGGTGGTGCTGGTCGAGTCCTCACCCGCCGGGAATGCCTTTTTGAAAGTTTGCGATGAGCCTCACCCGTTTTAACCCTCAACTAAAGCCCATGAAACACTTGGTCCTGACGCTGGCCACCCTGCTGGCCCTCAATCCCCTCCCATTTTCCGCGTAGTCCGCGTCTTCCGTGGTTTGCCCCTTCATTTCCCTTTGCACTGATTCCCCTTTCATGCGAAATAGAGCGCGAACCACAACCTTTCCCGTCATCGCATGAAATACGTACTCGCTTTGGATCAGGGCACCACCAGTTCGCGCGCCATCGTTTTCGATCACCGCGGCGCCATCGTCTCCGTCGCGCAACAGGAGTTCCGCCAGATCTTTCCGCAACCCGGCTGGGTGGAGCATGACCCGCGCGAGATCTGGGCCACGCAATCGAACGTCGCCGCCGAAGCCATCCTGAAGGCCGGCCTCACCGCGCGCGATGTCGCCGCCATCGGCATCACGAACCAGCGCGAGACCACCGTGGTCTGGGATAAGGGCACCGGCAAACCCATCCACAACGCCATCGTCTGGCAGGACCGCCGCACCGCCAAGGCCTGCGACCAGTTGAAAAAGCGCAAGCTCGCCCCGATGATCAAGAAGAAGACCGGCCTCGTGGTGGACGCCTATTTCTCCGGCACCAAGCTCCAATGGCTCCTGCAGAACGTCCCCGGCGCGAAAGAAAAAGCCAAGCGCGGCGAACTCGCCTTCGGCACCATCGATTCCTGGCTCATCTGGAACCTCACCAGCGGCCGCAAGCACGTCACCGATGTGAGCAACGCCTCCCGCACCATGCTCTACGACATCCGCAAAGGGGATTGGGATGACGACCTGCTGAAGCTGTTCGGGGTTCCGCGCGCCATGTTGCCCAAGGTGTGCAGCAGCAGCGAGGTATATGGCGAAACGAACATCTTCGGCAGCCCCATCCCCATCGCGGGCATCGCGGGCGATCAGCAAGCCGCGCTCTTCGGCCAGGTCTGCACCAAGCCCGGCATGGTGAAGAACACCTACGGCACCGGTTGCTTCATGCTGATGAACACCGGCACCAAGCCCATCGCGTCAAAGAACAATCTGCTCACCACCGTCGCGTGGAAGATCGGCAACAAGACCGAATACGCGCTGGAAGGCAGCATCTTCATCGCCGGTGCCGTGGTGCAATGGCTGCGCGATGGCCTCGGCATCATCCGTTCCTCCAGCGAGGTTGAAGGCCTCGCTGCGCAAGCCGCTGATAACGGTGGCGTGTATCTCGTGCCGGCCTTCGCCGGCCTCGGCGCACCGCATTGGGACCAATACGCGCGCGGCACGCTCGTAGGCCTCACGCGCGGCTCGGGTCGCCCCCAGATAGCTCGCGCCGCACTGGAAGGCATCGCCTATCAAGTGCAGGACGTCCTGCACGCCATGGAAGCCGATGCCGGTGTGAAGCTGAAGGAACTCCGTGTGGACGGCGGCGCTTGCGCCAACAATCTCCTCATGCAGTTCCAATCGGACATCCTCAAAGTCCCCGTCACCCGTCCCAAGGTCACCGAGACCACCGCACTCGGTGCCGCCTATCTCGCCGGCCTCGCGGTTGGTTACTGGAAGAGCGTGGCGGACATCGCCTCCCAATGGCAGGCCGACCGCCGCTTCAGCCCCGCCATGAAACCCGCCCAACGCAAACACCTCCTCACCGGCTGGAACAAAGCCCTCACCCGCGCCGCGAAGTGGGAAGAGGCATGAAGAGATTTACGATTTCAGAAGTACGATTTACGAGCGGATGTGATATTCTTTTCACCGCAATGGGATACCCACGAATAAACCGGCAGACATCGAATCGTTTAAGGAGCGCCGAAAGGTGCTCCCTCTCCCCAAGGGAGAGGGCCGGGGTGAGGGGGAAGGTGATGTACTCTGACAAGGGCAGCTCTGATTTGCTCAAGCCCATCGCCTTTCATCTTATCTCGGCCAGCCCCGTCTGTGTTTTTCCGTGTTGATCCGTGGCTAAAAACTTCTTGTGAATCGCGCCGCCCAACTCGCCCGCCTGGCCGCTGAACCCAACGCTTGGGACATCATCGTCATCGGCGGTGGCGCGACTGGGCTCGGCACCGCGCTGGATGCCGCCGCACGCGGCTATCGCACCGTGTTGCTCGAGCAGAGTGATTTCGCGAAAGCCACCTCCAGCCGCAGCACGAAACTCATCCACGGCGGCTTTCGTTATCTGAAACAAGGCAAAGTTTCTTTGGTGCGCGAGTCTTTGCACGAACGCGGTCTCCTGCTCCGCAACGCGCCGCACCTCGTTCATCCGCTGCCCTTCATCGTGCCCGCCTACAAGTGGTGGGAGAAGACGTACTACGGCCTCGGCCTCACCGTTTACGACAAGATGGCCGGGAGCTTGGGCATCGGCTCCACGTTCTGGCTGGATCAGGCGGGCGTGCAGGAGAAGTTGCCCGGCATCAACACCCAAGGCCTGCAGGGCGGCATCCAATACTTTGACGGCCAGTTCGATGACGCCCGCCTCGCCCTGACGCTCGCCCAAACGACCGAGGAAAGCGGCGGCCTCGCGCTGAACTACGTGCGCGTCGCCCAGCTCATCAAAGAGAAGGACCGCACCGTCGGCGTGCTCGCCGAAGACACCGAGACGGGGCGCACGTATGAACTGCGCGCGAAATCCGTCATCAACGCCACCGGCATCTTCACCGATGACATCCGGCGCATGGACAACTCTGCCGTGCGCCCCCTGCTCGCCGTGAGCCAGGGCATCCACCTCGTGCTGGATGCGTCCTTCCTCTCCAGTGATACCGCGCTCATGGTGCCGAAGACCGATGATGGCCGCGTCCTCTTCGCCATCCCTTGGCACGGCAAGCTGCTCCTCGGCACCACGGACATCCCGCGTCCGAATGCCGAACTGGAGCCCAAACCTTTAGAAGAAGAGATCGCCTACTTGCTCGAATACGCCGCACGTTATCTCGCCCGCAAACCCACCCGCGCAGATGTCCGCAGCGTCTTCACCGGTCTGCGCCCCTTGGTGAAAGGCGGCGAAGGCGCGCTCACTTCCACCCTCGCGCGCGATCACACCCTCGTTGTCTCCGATTCCGGCCTCATCACCATCACGGGCGGCAAGTGGACCACCTACCGCAAGATGGCCGAGGACACCGTGAACCGCGCGATCGAAGTCGCGCATCTTGAGCCCAAGCCCTGCCGCACCCGCGAATTGCGCCTCTACGGCAGCATGGCCGACACCGACCCGCACGAATGGTCCTCCGTCTATGGCAGCCTGGGCCTGTCCGTGGAAAAGGTCTGCCGCGAACTGCCCGATGGCCTGGAGCCCTTGCACCCGCGCCTGCCCTTCCGGGTGGGTGAAGCCCTCTGGTCTGCCCGCGAAGAGATGGCGCGCACCGTGGAAGACGTCCTGAGCCGTCGCCTGCGCGCATTGTTGCTCGATGCCAGTGCCGCCGTGGAATCCGCCCCCCGCGTCGCCGCCATCCTGCAACGCGAACTCGGCAAAGACGACGCCTGGGCGGAACAGCAGGTGGCAGAGTTCACGGCGCTCGCGGAAGCGTATCGGTTGTAGCTAACTCCCGCTTACGGCCCTCGCAGCTTCCCCCACAGTTTCAGGATGTTCTCCCTCGCCTCCAGTAGCACTGAGGGTTTGCCTTTCAAGATCTGGAGCTTCTCCTGATCCACATACAACTGGCCGGAAACACCGATGACCTTCGCGTAATCTTCCAGCACTTCCACTGCGGTGGCGTTGGTGAACCAGCGCGGATAGATGCTGGTCGGCGGATTCGTCGTCGGATTAAAGCCGAAGCCCAGTTGCGTCATGCGCCTGATATACTCTTCCTGTTCCTGCCGGCTTTCGAATTTCAGCAACGGTGCCCGCACCTGAAAAAGGTCGTCCATGTTTTGGTTTATTGTCGGCAAAGCGGGCAAGGCTGGCAACCGGATCACGACCCGGTGTCCCCGCGTATATTTGCGCACGCGTATCTTTTTGATCGCCGCCAGTTCACTGTAAACACGATGCCGCAGCTCGCCACGGAACGAGCCCATGTCATACCAGGCGATCGGCTTCCCCTCGGCATCCAGGTATTCAAACTGAAAAGCCATCTGGGCGGCATAGGGAGATGCCCGAAAATACAGGGAACTCAGCTTCACCTTGGATCGCTGGCCGGTGAACGGCATGAACTCGAGAGCCATCGTTTTTGGGTTTGCTCTCTGACTGAAGAAATCGGCGCTGTCCGTGGCATAGAGCAGATGATAGCGGCAACCGCCGAAAGTAAAAAAGGCTCCGGGCAGAGGCAGCATCTCTTCCTCGTCCAAAGGACCGGTCACCAGATCGACTATCAGCTCCACCGGCGTTGGCCGCCACAGGAGCGAGGCCGTGGTGTAGCTGTGACCGTACTTGAGCCGCTGCTGGCGGCCTTCGTTGTTCAGTGGCGCATGGGTCGTCGCGTCGTAAAGCTTGGCCTCCAGCACCATCCACGGCCCGCCCAGGAGTTCCAGGTCAAAGCGGTAGGAGGGATAGTTGTTCTCTGTCGTCATTTCGCGCTCCTGGCGCTCCGGCAACGCCCGCAAGACTTCAGCCTCGGCCACCGGTCTCAGTTCTGCATCATAGAACTGGGCCGGCACCCGGCTCTGATTGCCATGCACCGGGGGATGTGACCGGGGCAAATTACTACTGGTCGAATTCGTCGATGGCGGCGCCCACGCAAAGCCGATGCGTTTCAATTGCAACGACACGTCACCGAGCTGGAGCTTATCGCTGCCTTCGATCCAGTGCCTGGCGAAACCCAGCGTCTCCACCGAGTGGTTCTGCGGCGCGGGATACGAGACCTGGATTCGACCCGCATTGGTGGTCACGGTCACGACTGGCGGCGGATTGGTGTCCGAGATCTCCACCCCTCGATTCGACCGCGCGGGATCCAACTTTGTTTCGTATTCAGGTGATGAGCGCACAGTTTTCGCCGGGCTGTAAAAGGCGGGTTTCGCCGTCAGCACCAGAAAAAGGGCGAGACCTGCTACCAGGGCCAGCACGACCCAACCAGTCCGCCAAAGCCAGCGGAAATCACGTTTGGATGCATTGGTGTTGGCCGGGGCGGTGTTTTCCATGGACAACTGGGAGTCTGCGGAAACCCACCTGGGTTTCAAGCCTTTGCGTGGGTTAAGAAATACCGGCGAGTTGACTCAAATTAAATGTTACCGGAGCTGGGAGGTGGACGTGGAGTCCGCTGATACGTTGACTCATAATGGTGGTTACCGAACTACCGAGCATGAGTATAT
>JAEYXS010000006.1 GCA_023431185.1 Verrucomicrobiota bacterium | reverse complement strand
AACTGGTGCAGGGGGGGAAAGGGTTTTTGGTCTATGAACCGGTTTACAAGGGGGATGAGTTCAACGGGTTCATTGGTTTCGTATTTGCCTGGGATGACCTGATGAGGGAGTTGGCACATCCGGCGTTTCTCTCCGATTTCCGTTTGGCAGTGAACGAGGGCGGCTCCACGGTATTCGCGAGCAAGGCGGAACCGGGACGGCTCGTGAACCGCTGGAAGACTAGCGTGCCTTTGACGCTGGCGAACCAGACTTGGCTGATAGAATTGACCCCGCAGCACCAACGGCTGGTGCTGACAGCGTGGCGCAGTTCACTCTATGTGTTGTTGATCGGCGGCGCCTTTTCCGTGCTGACCGGGGTGCTGGCTTATTTTGCCCGACGATCTTCGGAAGAGGAGGCCCGGGCGCGGCAAGCTTCGCGGGCGAAGGACGAGTTCCTGGCCATCATGAGCCATGAAATCAGGACGCCGATGAACGGGGTCATCGGCATGACGGGCCTGTTGCTGGACAGCCCGTTGAACCAGCAACAGCGGCGGCATGCGGAACTGGTGCGGTCGAGCGGGGAGAGCCTGTTAGGCATCATCAATGACATCCTTGATTTCTCGAAAGTGGAAGCGGGCAAACTGGAACTGGAGCAAGTGGACTTCGATTTACGCGCATTGATCGAGGAGGTTGCGGAACTCATGGCGGTGAAGGCGCAGGAAAAAGGCGTGGAACTGGTCTGCGACATCGATCCGCTGTTGCCGGTGAACTTCAAGGGGGATCCGGGCCGAATCCGCCAGATACTCATCAATTTGATGAGCAATGCAGTGAAGTTCACGGCCAAGGGGGAGGTGATCCTCCGCGTCCGGGTGGAAGCGGGTGATAACGGCCAGATGCACTTGCGGGTGGACGTCAAAGACACGGGCATCGGTATCCCGGCTCAAAAAATCGGCATGCTGTTTACGCCGTTCACACAAGCTGATGCCTCGACGACGCGGCGGTATGGCGGGACGGGGTTGGGGTTGTCCATCGTGAAGCGGTTGGTGGAGCTCATGAACGGGCAACTCGGCGTGGACAGCACGGAAGGGGTCGGGTCGAACTTCTGGTTCAGCCTGAAGCTGGAGCCGGGGACGTCAGCGGAGAAGACGGTGAAATTTGAGCGGCTGTTCCAAGACCGGCGGGCTTTGGTGATCGCGCGAGGCGCCACGCAGCGGACCTTCCTGGCGGACCTGCTGGAGGCATGGGGTTTTGAAGTGGTGACCTCTCTGAATGCGAAGCTGACGCTGGAATTATTGCGCAAGGCGCGAACGGAAAAGAAGCCGTATGACCTCGTGCTGATGGATGGCGAGTGCGAAGACATGCCGATGGTGGAACTGGCCCAACAGGCCAAGCGGGAGGAAGACGGAGCGAGCACGGACATCATCGCCCTGACGACGATCGCGGGGAAGAAAACGGTGGAACCGCTCATCGGTGAAGTGTTCTGTGATTCGCTCACGAAGCCGGTGAAGCAACTGCCCCTCTACGCCTCGCTCATCTGTCTTTACCGGCCGGACTTGGAGGCTTCTTCCACCGAGTTGGTGAAGGTGATGGAGGAGAGCAAACTCAAGATGTCCGAGCGCCGTTTGCGTATCTTGGTAGCGGATGACAACGTGGCCAACCAAATGGTGGCGCAGGCCATTTTGGAGCGCCTGGGGCACCGGGCAGATGCCGTGGCAAATGGCCATGAAGCAGTCGAGTCATTAAGAGTCGTGCCTTATGATCTTGTGCTGATGGATTGCCAGATGCCGGAGGTGGATGGATATGAGGCTACGCAAAGGATTCGGGCGAAAGGATCGGGAGTGTTGGATCCGGACATCACCATCATCGCGCTGACGGCCAACGTCACGGGCGGGAACCGGGAGCGTTGTTTGCAGGCGGGGATGAATGATTTTCTGTCCAAGCCCATTCATCCGCAGCAACTTGCAGAAATCATCCAGCGGTGGCATAAAGGGGGCAGTAAAATCATGGAACCTGTCCAGCCAGCGCCGGAGCCGTCCACCAATGAGGGAGTGGTATGGGATGAAGCCGAGTTGCGCGAACGCTACGGGGATGATGATTTTCTGGTTCGCGAGATCTTGGGTGTCTTCATGCAGGACCTGCCCGAGCGATTGAAAGAGTTGCGCCGGGCTTTGGAGGTCAAGGACGCGACGAGTGCGGAACGGCTGGCGCATATGATCAAAGGATCTTCAGCCACCATCGGCAGTCCGGCGATGGTCGCAGTGGCGCGGCAGATGGAAGATCTGGTGAAAGATCAAAAGCTGGACCAGGCGCAGGAAATGATCCCGACTTTGGAACTGAAGTTGCTAGAGCTGAAACGGCTGGTGGCGGTGCGGTTGGGCGATACGGAGACGGCGAAGGAGTAGGCACGGGGCTTTCCTTTGGCTTCACGATGCGGTTACCTTGGAGGCATTGAACACACCTGATCTAGGCATCATCGCCACGGCCTGGCTAACCGGGTTTGGCTATGTGCTGGCGGTGTGTATCCGCTTGCGTCAGGGCAGTTGGACAGTGTGGGCAGCGAGGTGCTGGCTGTTTGGCGCCTGCCTGATGCTGGTGCATGTGGTGGTCGCTTTTCATTTTCGCCACCAATGGAGTCATGCGGCTGCAGTCATCGATACGGCGAGGCAGACGAAGGAATTAATGGGCTGGGAATGGGGCGGAGGCGTGTGGCTCAACTATCTGCTGGTACTGATCTGGCTGGGGGATGCGCTGTGGCTGACGCTGGCGAAGGAGAGTTATCTTACCCGGGCGAAGTGGTTGAGCATGGCCACGCAGGGCTATCTGGCGTTCATGTGGTTCAATGCGACGGTGGTGTTCGGAACCATGGGCGCGAAGGTGTTCGGGGTGGGGGCAATAGTGGTGATGCTATGGAGCCAACGGCAAGCGAAGGCGACGAAGCAGACAACGCCTTGATAAGCGAACAGCACTTAGCACTCACATGATCGCGACCCAGATGCCCATCTCGGATTTGTCCGAGTAGGGATTGAAACGGTGATCGTAGGTCTCGATGTCGGGGGCAGGGCGTGCTTTGCAGCCGGAAGACGGGAGCCATTCACGATAGATATACCGCATGGTGTGCTCAAGGGCATCGAGCTGGCCTTTGTGGGTGAAGACAGCATAGCGGCCAGCGGGCACTTTGAGCAGTATCATGCCTTCCGGGACGGAGTCCAACCGGGTGACTTCTGCGCCGGCCAGATAGAAGAATTCTTCCGGGTGTGTGCGCTTGGATTCATCCGGCAACCGGGTACAGATGCCTAGATCGGTGCTGCTGAGGCGGTGGGCGATCTCCTGTTTGCGCGGGAGATAGGCCGACCACAGGCGAGGGATGACGACCGCGTTGTTCCGGTCCGGCGAAAGGATGGAGATGAAAGGAGAGCCAAGGCCGACCACGGTTTTCTCCGGGCAGTCAATGAATTGCGGTTTCATCGTGATGTACATGCTAGAGAGGCCCCAGGGAAAGGGGCAGCATTTTGTGAGGCTTGAATGTTTTTTGGGGAGTTGAGGCGGTCTACTTGCGATTTGGTTGAAAAATTCCATGCCGGTTCAAAAAAGTTTGCGGTAACCGCATTCATGCGCCACAAGTGCGTTGTGACGGGGTTTGATTTCATCCGCGATCTGGCGATCGTGATGCTGGTGGCCGGGGCCGTGGGCTGGATTTTCCAGCGGCTTCAGCTCTCCGTCGTGGTCGGCTATCTGCTGGCGGGGGTGATCATCGGGCCTTTCACGCCGCCTTTCCAGTTGGTACAGAGCCAGGAACGCGTGCAGATGCTGGCCGAGTTGGGGCTGGTTTTCCTCATCTTCGCCATCGGGCTGGAACTCAGTCTGCGGCGTCTCCAGCGCATGGGTTTCTCGGTTATCGTCGCCACGTTGGTCAGTTCCGTGCTCATCCTGAACGGTTGCCGGCTCATCGGGGCGGCCATCGGGCTGACGGCCATCCAGGGACTGTTCCTCGCCGCCATCCTCATGGTGTCCAGCTCGGCCATCATCAGCAAGGTGCTGGAGGAGATAAACGCGAACCACCTCCGTTCCGGTCAGCTTGCCCTAGGCATGACGGTATTGGAAGACGTGGTGGCGGTCGTGATGCTGACATTGCTGACCTCGATGGTGCAGTTTAGCGGAGAGAACGCTCCTTCCATTCTCGCGATCATCGCCGCCTTTGCCGGTTTCGTCGTGCTGCTGGGCATGGCCACGTTGCTTTTCGTGCCGCGTTTTCTCACACGTCTGAGCCTTTCCTCCAGCCCAGAGCTGCGCATGTTGCTGGTGGTGGGGCTGTTGCTGGGCTTGGGGTGTCTGGCGGTGAAGGCGGGCTACTCGCTGGCGCTGGCGGCATTTGTGCTGGGGGTCATCATCGGGAGCACCCGCCAAAAGGGGGAGATGGAACGCCTTTTCGAGGGAGTGCGCCACATGTTCGGGGCCGTCTTCTTCGTGGCGATGGGCATGATGTTTGACATTCGGCTGCTTTTCTCGGTTTGGCCTACTTTGCTGGCGTTGACCGCCTTGGTCATCGTCGGCCGGAGCGCTGCCGCGGCCTTGGGGCTGCTGGCGGTGGGCAATTCCCTGCGTGAATCCGTGCGGGCCGGTCTGGCGGTGACACCGCTGGGGGAATTTTCCTTCATCCTCGCGAGCTTGGGCGTCAGTGCCAAAGTGATGCCGGAATCATTCTATCCGCTGGCGGTCGGGGCTTCGTTCCTGACTTCTTTGATCGCGCCGCTGCTGATGCGCCGTTCCGAGACCATCGCGGAGACCGTGGAAACTCGGTTACCCAAGGCTTTGCGCGAGTGGATCACTTTTTATCACGAGTGGCTGGACCGGCTGATGAACCGCCAGCAATCCAACGTGCTCTGGAAGCTTACCAGCAAACGCCTCGCCCAGACCGCGTTGCACCTGCTCTTCATCTCCGGGGCCATCATCGCCGCCCATCCGGTCTATACCAAGGTGAAGGGCTGGCTGGGGCAGGACTGGCTGTTCACCAATGGTGTCACCTTTGTTTTTTGGACGGTCTTTGGCCTCGTCCTGCTGGCTCCACTGGTCGCCCTGTGGCGGAACATCTCGGCGCTCGCCCTCATCTTTGCCGAAGCTGCCACTAAGCAGGAGAAGCGCCGCCGCATCCTTTGTCCACTCATCGAGAATGCCATCCGTACGGTGGCCGGGGTCGTCATCATGGCGTGGTTGATCGCCTTGGTGCCGGGCGCGATTGTGAACCGCTGGTTGGTCATCGGCATCCTGATCGTCCTGGGGGGCGCGGCGGCCATTTTCTGGCGGCGCCTCGTCTTCCTGCATAGCCGGGTGGAGATCGAGCTGCAGCAGCAGATCAAGTCCGCCACGGAATCCACCACCCAGTCCAACTGGTCGGTGCCGCGCTTTGACCAGGAAGACTGGGGCCTCCAGCTTGATGAGATCGTGCTCCCGGATGATTCGGAGCACGCGGGCAAGCCCATCAAGACCTTGCGCCTGCGCACCGATTGGGGCAGCTCCATCATCGGCATCGATCGGGGCGGTTATGCGCTCAGCAATCCCTCTCCGGATGAGAATATCTATCCCGGTGACAAGCTGCTCCTGCTCGGCAGTCCGGAAAAGCTGCCCGCCTCACTTGATTTCCTGAACCGGCGCGCGGTCGCCACCGAGCAAAACTCATTTGATGAGCTGAATACCGAGACCGTGACCGTGCCTTTGGGGAGCCGGGCAGGTGGCAAGACGATGATCGAGTTGGACCTTATCCGCCGTTTCCAGGTGCAGATCGGCGGCATCGAGCGGCGCGGCCAGCGCATCGTTCCGCCGGCGGGCACGGACCGGGTCGAAGGTGGCGACCAGCTTCTTGTCCTTGGCACACACCAGCAGATCCGCCATTTCGAGAACTGGCTGTCCGAAGCCGAAGAAGGCAGCCCGGCGGAACACGGGAAGGACTAGCCGCGCGGTCGAATTTCAAGCGGACACAGGAAAAGCAAAGAGGCCGGAGCATGGCTGCTCCGGCCTCGTGAAAATCGGTCACATCAGGTTTACCACTTCAACGCCTGTAAGCGGCGGGCGACTTCTTCGGCGTTCGCGCGGCTGTTGAAGGACGAGATGCGGAAGTAGCCTTCGCCCTTGGAGCCGAACCCGCTGCCCGGGGTGATGACGACGTTCGCCTCGTTCAGAATCTTGTCGAAGGCCTGCCAGCTCGTGTAGCCCTTCGGCGTGCCAGCCCAGATGTACGGCGCGTTCACACCGCCATAGACGGTCAGACCGGCTTGCTCAGCAGCCGTGCGTAGGATTTTCGCATTACCCATGTAGTGCTCGATGAGCGCCTTCACCTCGGCTTTGCCTTCCGGCGTGTAGAGCGCCTCGGCAGCGCGCTGGACGATGTAGCTCACGCCGTTGAACTTCGTGCTCATGCGGCGGTTCCACAGCGGATGGAGCGGCTTATATTCGCCGGAAGCGGTCGCGGCGAGCAAGGTCTTCGGGACGACCGTGAACGCGCAACGTGTGCCGGTGAAGCCACCATTCTTCGAGAAGCTGCGGAACTCGATGGCGCATTCGCGCGCACCGGGGATCTCGTAGATGGAATGCGGCAACGACGGATCGGAGATGTAAGCCTCGTAGGCGGCGTCATATAGAATGATGGCCTTGTTCGCCAAAGCATACTTCACCCACGCTTCGAGCTGGGCCTTGGTGGCCACAGCACCGGTCGGGTTGTTCGGCGAGCAGAGGTAGATGACGTCCGCTTTTTCCTTCGGCGGCTCGGGCACGAAACCGTTCTGCGGTGTGCAGGGCAGGTAGATGAGCCCGGCATAGGCACCGGATTCATCGGCATCGCCGGTGTGACCGGCCATCACGTTCGTGTCCACATAGACGGGATAGACGGGATCGGAGATGGCGATCTTGTTGTTATGACCGAGGACATCGAGGATGCCGCCGCAATCGCACTTGGAGCCGTCCGAGACGAAGACTTCGTCATCGGCGACATCGAGGCCGTGATCGCGGTAATCATTCTGGGCGATGGCTTTGCGCAGGAACTCATAGCCCTGTTCCGGGCCATAGCCACGGAAGGAGGAGCGGGTGGCCATCTCATCCACGGAGGCATGGAGCGCCTTCACCACGGAGGGGGGCAGGGGTTCGGTCACATCGCCGATACCACAGCGGATGAGGCGCTTGGCGGCTTCCGCATTGCCATCGGTAAAGACTTTCACGCGGCGGGCGATCTCGGGGAACAGATAACCGGCCTTCAATTTCAAATAGTTGTCGTTCAGATATGCCATATCAGGTCGCTTTCAATACCAAACAATTAAGCCGCGAAAGATAAGGAAGGGCGGGACGGGACGCAAGAGCGGGGGAATGAGGGAGTCAGGAGCCCGGTTTCAGAGCGACCGCCAAGATGGCTGCGATGAGAATCACACCTTGCAAGATATGGTTAAGTCGTAAGCGTTTGCAGTTGGTGGCCAAATCTTTATCAGCCAGACCGTCATTGTCTCTGCGCCAGACAAATCCCAAGAATGCAAGTGAACTGGCGGGCGAGTTTCCGGCTACGAGTGTGGGGCTCCCCAAGGACGCCCAGATATCTGGATGGCGGGTTCGCAGCAGTTTCAATGCATTGTTGGTCAAAATCAACCCAACGAGGGTATTCAGCATCAGGCAACCGAACAAAATGGGGAGTAACCACTCCACAGCCGTATGGTTTCGCGTTTAGCTGGGGAAATCAAGCAAGAGCACGAACAGATGATGCTTTGTCAGAAGGGTGAAATTTTGTGTGGATGTAGTGGGATGTAGTGAGATGCAATACTAACGGTGCCATCAAAAGCATGCCATTCTCGCGGTCATGGAGACGGAATTGATAGAGCCGGATCGGGTGATCCGAGGGGAGAAGCCAGTGCTACTTTGGCGCAGCGAGTTCGAGACGGCTGAGGGTGGCGTTGGTGTTCGCGCCCATTTGCTGCACGTAGAGGACGGGTTTGCCGCCGACCGAGAGCAGGCTGGGGGAGGAGGCGAGGAAATCCATGCGGCCGGTGATGGGAGCGGAGGCGGCGGTCCATTCGAGGAGGTTGGTAGATTGGATGAGGCCGACACGCCACTCGGATTGGCCGCCGGGACGCGCCACATAGCCTTCACTGGCCGCGTAGTAAACGTTGCCTTCCTTCAGCACCTGGCTGATGCGGCCGTAACCAGTGGCATCCCAGCGGTTCGTATCGCCGGAAGGCTGCAACACCGAGTTGGAATGCTTTTGCAAGGCGGTGAGGGAGTTGCCATAAGCCACGCCCAAGGCCGTTTTACCACCTTCGTAATTGGCGTAGAAAAGATGCCAAGTCGCGCCTTCCCGATGGAGCACGGGCGCACCAAGATGGTGCTTATCCCAAGCGTTCGGGGTGGGGCGCAGGATGGGATTGGTGGGGAGCGGCAGGAAGGTCTGGCCATTCGTCGAAGTGGCCAGGCAGATGGTGCCCTGCAACTCACCCAGTCCTTGGTAAACGTAGAACCAGGTGCCTTGATCCTGATAGACGGAGCCGAGCGTGATGCGGTCCAGTGCCTTATGATAACCGGCTTGCGGGATGATGAGGACGTTATCCTGTTTCAAGCTGCCGCGGCCTTCGTAGTGCGTGCGGAACTCGAGTGGCTGGTCGCTGGTGCAACGAAACCCCACCTCAAAGGTGCGGTAGGTGTTGACCGCCTTAAAATCACCGCGCTTCACGCCGATGATGACAAGAGAGATGCCGCTGTTGCGGGCGACATCTACGTAGCCCAAGGTTTCGCCAGCGGGCTCGATCTTATCGGTCTGGAGCTGGAAAAAGGCGCGATAATCACTGCCCGGGAATTTGCGGTAAGGCCCATAAACCATGTGGCCGCGCCCCCCTTGTGCGATCCAGCCATCGCCCTCCCGCTGACCGATGGCGTGGCCGTTAGCAAACTCGGATTCATAGTTCCAGCGGATGATGCCGTGAGGGAAAGCTTTCTGGCCGGGCTGCCAGGTTTGGCCATCGAGGTTCGTGAGCCAGCGGAGATTGGATCGCAGAATCGGTACGGCTTCTGTGCCGCCAGCTTCCGAGGCGAAGCTGGCCGCACGCAAACCGGAACCATCCATCATCACCCAGGGCATGCTCCAAGTGGCATCGGGCAGGGGGCTATCTTGGACGACGTGCCAGCGGGCGGGTTCAGTCCAAGCATCCTGCAGCGAGGCAGGTCGCAGAAATTTTTCCCAACCTTGCCACCCGGCGAAACCGACCGCACCGAGCAGGAGCAGACCGACAAGAACGGGAAGCGGACGGCGGCGGGGCGCGGCGGGTTCTGCAGGTTCAGGCGTGGGCGGTATGATGGTTTGAGTGGCCGAAGCCCCGCGCGCCGGGAGGCCGAGCCACATGGCGATATCCGCCACGCTCTGGGGACGTTGGGCGGGGTCTTTCGACAGGCAGGCCATGATGAGGGAAACGACGTCATCGGGAACCGGGTTCTCGATGGCAAGTTCCCACAGGCGATCGCGCAAGGGTGGTGCCGGTGTATCCAGCACTTGTCCCAAGATGTCGCCTTGGTGAAATGGCGGTTTGCTGGAAAGCAGTTCGTAGAGCGTGGCGCCGAGGGCGTAGATGTCATCCGTGACGCTGGGCGGGCGGCCTTGCATCTGTTGCGGGCTCATGTGGGTGAGCGTGCCGCTGGTGGCGTGAGGCAGGGCTTCGCGCTGCGCGGAGTCACTGATGACCGCAGCGATGCCGAAGTCCGCGAGTTTCAGGCGGCCCCGGGCATCGAGCATCATGTTCGCAGGCTTGAGGTCGCGATGGATGACGCCTTCCTCATGGGCGTATTGGAGCGCCTCGCAGAGTTGCTGGACGAGCGGGCGCAGGTAATCCCAGGCGAAGACGCCTTGGGGTTGTTCAGCGCAGAGGTGATGCAGATTCTGCCCGTTGATGTATTCCATGGAGATGAAGGAAGCTTCATCGGGCGACTCGAACAGATCGTGGATGCGGATGATGTTGGAATGCGTGAGGCGATGGCTTTTGAGGGTCTCGCGCCGCATATCCTGCAGGGCGACAGAATCACCGCGGATCTTGGGCGGGAGGAATTTGAGGGCCACCTTTTCGCCGAGGCGCGAGTCCAAGGCGAGCCAGACCTCGCCCATGCCGCCCTGACCGAGCACGCGTTGCAATTGATAACGGCCACCGCCCACAAGCAGGCCGGCACTCAGGCCGGAACCGGGGGTGGCAGACATATCCATGACACAGACTGTAAAAGGAGCAGAAGGAGGATTGCCAGCGGTTTTGTTTCGGGATTAATATGGCTGCAACACCAAAGAGCATCCATCCATGAGCACGACCACGAATGTCATCGAGTTAAAGCCGGCCTTGTTGCGCGTGGAAGCGACTTATCGCGGCGACACGCAACGGTACGAATTCGAAGGCAAGGAAGTGGTGATCGGGCGGCCCAATCCCTATCTGCCGCCGACGCTGGACTTGTCCGAGGACATTTTGGTGTCCCGCACGCATGCGCGCATCTGGGTGAATGCGGATGGTTACTGGATCGAGGATCTGGTGAGCAAACATGGGACTTATGTGAACGGAGGCCGGCTGACGTTGAAGCGGCAGTTGAACCCGGGAGATTTTGTGCAGATCGGCGAGACGACTTTGAAGATCCTCTGCCCGGCGCCGACGAAGAAAGCCGAACCGGCCAGGCCGCTGGATGAAGAGGACAATATCAGTGTTGATTCGGCCATGGCCGTGGAGGAGGCCCAGCTCGGGAAAGTGGCCGCCGATGCCACCGGCCAAGCCGATTCGCAACTGGAGTTGCTGTTGGAGCTGCCTTTGAAGCTGGCGAGCCAGACGAACATGGCCAGCCTGTCGAAGTATGTGGTGAACCATCTGCCCAAGCTGTTACCAGGTGTCGAGCGCTCGGCGGTCTTGCTGATAAACAATGATACCGCAGAGCTGACGGTCGCGGCTTCCTTGCCGGCGGATGACCCGCCGGTGAGCCGGACACTGGCCTTGCGCGCGGTGAAGGAAGGACGGGCGCTGATCTGGCGGCGGGTGATCGATGGGGTGGAGAGCCAGTCGATCCGGCGACTGGAGATGAAAGTAGGGATGTATGCGCCGCTGGTGTGGGGCGACCGCACGCTGGGCGTCATCTGCGTGGACAACCCGAAGCGGGATTGCCGGTTCACGGAAAAAGATTTGCGGATACTGATGACGGTGGCGGCTTACACGGCGATGGCCGTGGCCTATAACCGTTTGAAAGTGGCATTATAGAAAAGGCACGAAAAAGTTAGCGCCGCCATTTGCGCCAGGCGAACCAGAGGGTGCCGAAGACAAGACTGTTGGTGATGAGGAGCAAGAGGTTCAGCCAGCCGGGCGTCACTTCACTGAACCAGAGGTGGCGCAGCAGGATGCGCGGGAGGTTCAAAGCCTGTTGGAGATAGGTAATGCCGATGACGACGGGTGAGAGGTCGAGCAGTTTTGGGGGAAAGTGGGCGAAGAGAAAAACGATACTATCGAGGATGAGCAAGAGCAGGTAGTGCAGGGCGGCATAGAGTGAAATGCGCGGTAGCCAGCGGCGCCAGCCCTCACGTTGCGCGGAATCCGCCGCCACTTATTTGCTTTCCGTTTTGGTTTTTTTCTCCGGTTTTGGAGCGGAGGTTTTTTGGGTCTTCGTTTTGTCGCGATTGAACCAGGAGAAAGAAAAGATTTTGATGCCTTGGGCCTGGCCGGTGCGGTCGTCGTAAACGGTGTTGTCTTTCGCATCACCGTATTCTTTGGGGGCGGCGGGGTTCACAAGTTGCAGCGGGTTGTCCGTCTTGGACATTTGCGGAAGCACGCCGCTATAAACTCCCTTCTCGGTCTTGATCTCATTGGGCTTAAGCGGCACGGGCGGAGTTTGCTTCAGGGATTGCACGGTCTTGAGGGATACGCTGCCTTCTGTCACTGGCGGGGTGGCGAGTTCCACGGTATTGGTCGCAGCCGGTTTGGGCTTGGCCGGGTCAGTTTGAGTCCAGCCACTGACGGCGGACAGTCCCAGCACAGCAATCAGAATAGTTTTCATAAGTGGCTACTCCAGAAACAAACCTCGGCCAGATTTGACCTGCTGTCAAAGCCCGAAAATGCCCGCGAGCTTGATGAATACCCGCCGTTTGGCCTGATTTCAGCGAGAACGAATCTCAGTCTCGTGAAATCGCAATTTTTCCGAGGTTTATGGCCAGAATCTCGTGGCTGTGAGGTGGTGTATGTGGTTCATTGCCAACAACGAATCATGGCAGCCAAATCTTCATCACGCCTAGCCAAAGCGGACTCCGCCTGTCTCATCGAGACCGTGGCGCAGGAGATGCAGAAGGATGCTGCCTTGGAAGCGGTGCAGGTGCACCGGGACAAGGAGATAGTTTCGGTGGCGACCATGGGCCGTCATGACGTCGCGGCTTTGGATGTCAGTCTGAGCCAGCGGTTGCAAGATCTCCGCGAAACGCAGGCGGATCCGCCGTGTCATCTGCTGCAAGGCGGCGCGAGTTGCGCGGGGTGCCCATCGGAGAAAACCTCCGGCACGCAACCCGGACTCACGGTCACACATCAGGCGGATACGACGACCATCTCCCGCATCACCTGTCCGACCGCACCCAGCTTCTGGCGCTGGCATGATCTGCCGTTCCCCAAGATCGTTCCGCGCACCGTAGAGGTTCCGCAGGATGAGCATGGCGAGAACGAGTGGAAACTCCAACTGGTTGCCGCCACGGTTTGCGGCGTATCCGGCATCGCCGGTCATTTCATCCCGCACCCGACGTGGTCACTGGTTTGCTTTGTCATCTCATATCTCGCGGGTGGCTGGTATGCGTTGGAGGAAGTGCTGGAGAATCTGCGCAAGGGCGTGTTGGATGTGCACTTCCTGATGCTCGCGGTCGCAGCGGGCAGTGCGGCCATCGGCGGCTGGGAGGAAGGCGCCACGTTGCTTTTCCTGTTCTCCCTCTCGGGGGCGTTGGAACATTACGCTCTGGGCCGGACGCAGAAGGAAATACGTTCGCTCTTCAAGGACGCGCCCAAGACCGCCACCGTCCTGCGTAACGATGGCCACGAGGAGGTCGTGCCGGTGGAACTGTTGCAGGTCGGGCTTCGGTTGCTGGTGAAACCGGGGGAAGCATTTCCCGTCGATGGCGAGATCCGCAAAGGCACCACGGCCAGTGATGAATCCAACCTGACGGGCGAGGCGATTCCGGTGGAGAAACAGATCGGGGACACGGTCTTCGCCGGGACCATCAACATGTGGGGAGCGGTGGAGATCATTGTCACCAAACCAGCGGGCCAAAGTGCGCTGCAACGCATCATCCACCTCATCCGCGAGGCCCAGCAGCAACGGGCGCCTTCGCAGAATTTCACGGACAAGTTCGGCACCCGTTACACTTATGGTGTATTGGGGATGTCGCTGGCGATGTTCTTTGTCTGGTGGCTGGGCTTTCAATTGCCCGTATTCACTTCCACAGCGGAGACGAAGAGTGCCTTCTATCGAACGATGAGTCTGCTGGTCGTGGCGTCTCCATGTGCGCTGGTGCTGTCGATCCCTTCGGCCATCCTTGCGGCCATCGCGTGGGCGGCCAAACGTGGCATCCTTTTCCGCGGCGGGGCGGCGGTGGAGAAACTGGCGGAGATCCAAGTGGTGGCGCTGGACAAGACCGGCACGCTGACTACGGGAGACCTGAAGGTGGACCGTATCGAATCCTTTCCGGCCGGGCACGAACATGAAGTAGCGGAGTTGGCTTGGCAGTTGGAACGTCTTTCCACGCACCCGTTGGCGCGGGCGATCACGCATCATGGCAAGCAACAGGGTTTCCAGCAGGTGGAAGTGCCGGGCTTTGAGTCGGTGACCGGCCAAGGGTTGAAGGGCAAGGTGGCCGGGCGGGAAGTGCTGGTCGGCAAACGCGAATGGGTGATGGCAGGCAGCTCCACGGTATCCGCTTTACCAGAGCATGATGTGGGCACTTCGGAGGTCTGGGTGCGGGCAGGGACTTTAGTTGGACGGCTGGTGTTACGTGATGAGATACGCCCGCAATCGGCCCATGTCATCCAGCAACTGAATGCGCTCGGCATGCACCCGGTGGTGCTCACCGGTGATCGCAAAGCGGCAGCGGAAAAACTCGTCGGCACGTTGGGTGAGATCGAGATCCGCGCGGAACTGAGTCCCGAACAAAAAGTGGAGGCGATCACGGGCTTCAACAAGCAAGGCCGGAAAGCAGCCATGGTAGGCGATGGTGTGAATGATGCTCCCTGCCTGGCGGCGGCGCATGTCGGCATCGCCATGGGCGCACGCGGTTCGGATGCCGCGCTGGAGCAGGCAGACATCGTGCTGATGCATGACCGCCTGGAGAATGTGTTGACCGCCTGCCAGTTAAGCCGTCGGGCCAAAGCCATCATCAAGCAGAACCTCTTCATCTCGCTGGGCACTGTGGTGGTGCTGGTTGCTTTTGCCCTGTCCGGCACCATTCCATTGACCTTGGCGGTGGTCGGGCATGAGGGGAGCACCGTAGTGGTGGTGCTGAACAGCTTGCGACTGCTATTTGGTAAAAATACATCTGCCTGAAATGGCTCCGGTCGTTACACTGTGCTGAACCAAGTGGACGGCTTCACCTCCATGCCCTAGCTTCTGCTCCATGAAACGCCGTTTAGCTTATCTCGCCCTCGGGGGCTTGCTGTTGCTGGGCGGCATTGTGCTTTGGAGGTCGTTGCGACCAGGTGAATTGATTCACCAAGACCGTACCGTGAGCGAATGGCTGCGCATCTTGGCCGACCCGAAGTCCGATGTCCTCCTGCGCGACGAAGCGGAGAATGCCTTCATCGCCCTCGGCACCAACTCCCTGCCGGTCCTCACGAACAGGCTTTTTGCCTCGGAGACATTGTACTCGCGCTGGCGGCGCGAAGGGGGAGAGAAGTGGCCGGCCATCATCCGTGACCGTTTGCCGGATACCTTGCCGGCCGCCTTGTGGAGGCGAGCGGCGGCGAAACAGCTTTCCCTACTTGGCAGTCAGGCGGCGACGACCAGTCCTTTGCTCGCTGCCGCCTTGGCGGACCCGGACCGTGTCGTGCGTGGGTATTGCTACAATCTGCTCAACCGGCTCCGTGCCCCAGCGGATGTCATCGTCCCCGGCTTGCTCGTCGCCCTGCGCAGTCCCGATCCCGCCATCCGTGTCTTCGGGGCGGGGGAGCTGGGTTTCATCGGCCCTGATGCCAAGGCGGGTGTATCTGCTCTTATCGTTGCCCTGGATGATCAGGATGAATCTGTCCGCCTGAATGCCATCATTGCCTTGGGTCGGATAGGTCCCGCAGCGCTGCCTTCCGTTCCCGCATTGCGCGAACTCCTAAGGAATCCGAAATCAGAAGTCCGCCTGAATGCGGCGACGACCCTTACCCGGCTCGACATCACGGAGGCAAAGTTCTCGGTGCCGGTGCTGGCCGCGCTCTTGAAGCATGAGGACCAATCCATGATCGAGGTCGCCCTGCGGCAGCTCAGCGATCTGGGCCCGCATGCCGCCGCTGCAGTCCCGCAGGTGGAAGCATTGCTGGAACATCCTGACATTACGTTGCGCCGCCTGGCCGAAGAAGCCCTCAGCCGCATGGACAAAGGCGGGGAGGTTTTCTAGCACTGTAATTGGGGGCATATAGATTTGTCCGTTCACAATGCTTCGTTGGGCCGGAAAGTGCGAACGCCAGATTCTCCCTGCTCCTCAAACTGATCACTGGCCGCACATTGAACCACTTCCGATGCCGGATGATTTCTTTAAGAGAGGCATGGCATTCACGGCTGGCCGGACAGAAGCGTTATTTTTCGGGCCATTTCCTCCGGAGGCTGATTGAGCCCCTGCTGCTGGGCGGTGATCTCCCCTTCGGCATTCAGCAAGGTGATCAGGTTGGAATGGGCGAACTGCCCACGGGCATCCAGACGGTAATTCACCCCCAGCAAGGCGGCGAATTCCCGGACATCATCTGCCTTCCCGCTGACCAGCGTCCAGCGCTCCAAGGGAAGCCTTTGGCGCAGCCGGTAGGCCCGCAAGGCTTCGGCATGGTCGTTAGTCGAATCAAAGGAGACCAAAAGAAAATCGGTCTGCTGACGGACTTTTTCCGGCAATGCCGCCTCGATCTTTTTCAAGTCGTTTACGATGAGCGGACAAGCATACTCGCAACGGGTGAAGAACATCGCGACCACTTGTGGACGCCCTCGGAGAACTCGGAGCGAGATCTGCTTTCCCGCGTCAGACGACCACAAGGAATCCAACTGGTAAAGCGAGCTGTCGGTATATGATTGCCCGGCCTTCAACTCCCGGCAGCAAGGAGGACTCGCAGCGACCGGACGGGTGCGGCAGCCAGCGAAAGCCAGACACAGGCACAAGCAAAGGCTGGCGGTAAGGATTGCTTTCATAGGTCGGCGGCGCACCGGAAACCGAGATTGTGGATGCAATAGGATGCTTTCAAACTGCTGCGGAAGCCGTAGCGCAGGAAGGCCGGGTAATCCGAAGGGTTGCGGTTGCCAGCCGAGCCGGCTCCGCAAAACAACTGGCGTTCGATGCCGGAATCACCGCGTGCATCCCCGGTGACCAGCGAACTGTTGAAATCCGAGGTCCATTCCCAGACCAGTCCGTGAAGGTCATGCAACCCCAGAACATTGGCCCGGCCTTGGGCAACCAACGGAAGCGAAGCGGGTGAAGGAGTGGAATACCAGCGCCGGATGG
>JAEYXS010000057.1 GCA_023431185.1 Verrucomicrobiota bacterium | reverse complement strand
CCGCACGTACGGGGTCCGGCAACAACACGCTTTCAATCTTCGCCCATTGCTCATCGGTCAAATCCATCCCCGAGCTTGTACGTTATCGTTAAAAGTACAAGCCCTCATTTATGAGATGGCTTCTAGGACAGCCCCTTTGATATTTTGTCTCCATATAGCGCATGTAACGCATATAGGCCTCACGGAAGCTGAGAAAATCAGTCATTCTCACGGGTATGTGGGAGATACAAATACCCAACGGCAAAAAAACGCAGGCCAAAGTCAGGCCCCGCCTAGAAAGCACGGGGTTGATGACCAATGCAGGCTACCGCCAAGGCCACCAAGGGCTTGAGTCATTGCTCATTTCTTCGTCATTCGGGCTTGGGCATTGGACATTTCCCTATCTCACATTTCCCTGTTTCCCCCACCCCGCTCCTTCGTCTATGTTACGCGGCCCCGGTATGAATGATGCCCGGATAGATGAACTGAAAGCGCTGCTGCCGCAATGTCTGCTGCCCGATTGGGTGAAGCTGGGTTCGCGGCTCGTGCGGCTTTTGCGGGATCAGCATCACGCGGAGCGGCACGATGCCTTGCTTGCGCGCTTGAAGGAAGAGGCGCTGAAATCCATCGCGCTCCGGGAAGCACGCCGCATCAATGTGCCGAGGGTGACGTACCCCCCGGACTTGCCGGTGACGGCGCGGAAGGACGAGATCGTCAAAGCCATCCGGGAGAACCAAGTGGTGGTCATCGCCGGCGAAACAGGGTCCGGTAAAACGACGCAAATCCCCAAGATGTGCTTGGAGGCGGGCCTGGGCATCGAGGCGAAGATCGGTTGCACCCAGCCACGACGCGTGGCGGCACTCTCCATCTCGAAACGTATCGCAGAGGAATTGAATGTCGGCTGGGGCAAGGACGTGGGTTGCAAGATTCGGTTTGATGATAACTCCAGCCCGCACACGCACATCAAGCTGATGACGGACGGCATTTTGCTGGCCGAGGCACAAGGCGATCCGAATCTTTCCGAATACAACGCCATCATTCTGGACGAAGCGCATGAGCGTTCGTTGAACATCGATTTTCTGCTGGGCCATCTGAAGGGATTGCTGGCGCGGCGCAAGGACCTGAAGCTCATCGTCACGTCCGCGACGATCGATACGCAGGCGTTCTCGAAACATTTCAACGACGCGCCGATCATCGAAGTCTCCGGGCGCATGTATCCGGTGGAAGTGATTTATCGCCCGCTGGATGCAGAGTCCGAAGAGAGCGGCGACGTCAACTACGTGGACGCAGCGGTGAACGCGTGCGAGCGCATCTTGTATGAGACGAACACGGGCGATGTGCTCATTTTCATGCCCGGTGAACGGGACATACGCGAAACGGGCGATCAGCTCGAAGGGCGTTTTTCCGGTGAAGCAGAAGTGATCCCGCTCTATGGACGGCTCAGTTCCGGTGATCAGCAAAAAGTTTTTGCGCCCTCGGCGAGACGCAAGGTGATCATCGCGACAAATATCGCGGAGACATCGCTTACGATTCCTGGCATCCGCTATGTGATTGATGCGGGTTTGGCGCGCCTCAGCCGTTACAATCCACGCACGCGCACGCGTCGTCTGCCCGTGGAGGCCATCTCCCAGAGCAGTGCGAATCAGCGCAAAGGCCGCGCTGGTCGTGTGCAGGATGGCATCTGTATCCGCCTCTACTCAGAGGAGGATTTCAACGAGCGCCCCGCCTTCACTCAGCCGGAAATCCAGCGGTCGAACCTCGCCGAAGTCATCCTGCGGATGAAGGCGTTCTATCTCGGCGACATCGAGACATTCCCTTTTGTGCAGCCACCAACTCCGGCGGCGATCTCCAGTGGCTATGCGCTCCTGCAAGAATTGGGGGCGCTGGATGAGCAGCGCGCCATCACTCCGCTGGGACGCGATCTGGCGCGGTTGCCGGTCGATCCGACCATCGGACGGATGTTGCTACAATCACAGCGCGAACATGCGACCCGCGAGATGCTCATCATCGCGGCGGGCTTGAGCATCCAAGACCCGCGTGAGCGGCCAAGCGATCAGAAGGAAGCGGCGATGGCGGCACATCGGAAGTTCAACGACCCGAAGTCGGACTTCCTCGCGCTGCTGAACATCTGGAACGCGGTGCATGATCAGTGGGAGCAATTACGCACACAGAACCAGCGGCGGAAGTTCTGCAAACAGCAGTTCCTCTCCTACCTGCGGATGCGCGAGTGGCAGGACCTCTACACGCAACTGCACAACGCCTTGGAGGATCTCGGCACGCTTAAGCTGAATGAGAGCAATGCGCAATATGACGCCATCCATCGCTCCATTCTCGCGGGCTTGATCGGTCATGTGGCGCATCGCGAGGAGCGAAATAATTACAAAGCGACGGGGAACCGGATAACGACGGTGTTCCCTGGTTCGGCACTCTATGAACGCGGTGAGTTCCGGCCCAAGAAGGGAGCAAAACCGGACAACAAAGCGCCCAAACCGAAATCCAACCAGCCGCAGTGGATCGTGGCGGGCGAGATCGTAGAGACGTCGCAACTGTTCGCACGCACTATCGCGGGCATCGACCCGCAGTGGATCTATCAGCTCGCGCCACATTGCTGCAAGGTGACGCATCACAACCCACATTGGAGCGTGAGTTCAGGGCGCGTGCTGGTGGAAGAAATCGTGACGCTGCAAGGGCTGGAGGTGCAACGGCGCAAAGTAGTGTTCGGCAATATCAACCCGCAGGAAGCCACGAAGATTTTCATCCGAGCGGCGCTGGTGGAAGAGAATCTGTTGCCTCAGCGCGCGCGGAATGAAGAGGACCGAGACGATGTGCGCGTGATGGCAACAACCTCGGCCAAAAATGCCAGCACGGGAGATTTGCCACCCATCTATGGCTTCATGCTCAAGAACCGGGCGGTGCGGCAGAAGATCGAGAACTGGCAGACACGGGTGCGGCGTTACGGCTTCGCAGACTTGGACCATGTGATGTGCGATTTTTATGCGAAGCACATCCAGAACGTCTCCAGTGTGCATGAGCTGAACCGCTACTTACGCGACCTCAAGAGTCAAGATGCCCTGTGCATCACGGAAGCGGAGATGACAGGTGGACAGGCCTTGAGCTATGACTCGGAGGCGTTTCCGGACGCAGTGGCGGTCAGCGGCCAGCCAGTTCCCCTAACCTATGCCTATGCACCAGGTGAGGAACATGACGGCGTGACGGTGCGGTTGCCTTTCTCCATCGCACAGAGCGTATCGCCAGCACAGCTGGAATGGGCGGTGCCGGGCTTGCGTGAGGAGAAGATCGCCGAGTTGCTGCGTGCGTTGCCTAAATCGTTGCGGCGTGACCTGATGCCTTTTCCGCCAAAGATCGTGGAAATCGTGCAGGAGTTCCAGCCGACCGGGCCGTCATTCTTGCATGATCTGGCGACGTTCCTCTTCAAACATTATGGAGTGAAGGTGACGGCAAATGACTGGCCGACGGATGCCTTGCCCGCACATCTGCGCTCGCGCATTGAGATTGTGGGGAATGACGAGAAACTGCTCGGCTCAGGGCGAAATCTGGAAGAACTGCGGGCGAAGCTCGTGCAGGTGAAGACCGAGCCAACGAAGGAACCGCGTGATTGGCAGAAGGCAGCGCAGCGTTGGGAAAGGTTTGGCATCACCGGTTGGAACTTCGGTGAATTGCCGGAACGCATCACCGTGAGTGAAGGCCCCGGCTTGCCGCTCTATGCTTGGCCGGGACTTGCCTCCGAAGAAGGCAGCGTGAATGTGCGGCTATTCCGCAGTGAGGATATGGCGAGGAATGCGAGCATAGCTGGTCTGAAGCGATTGGTGGAGCTGGCCATCCAGAAAGATCTCGCATGGCTGGAGAAGGATTTGCGCGCGCTGGTTCGTTACGATGCGCTCTATGCATCCATCGGCACGGGCGAGGAATTGCGCGAGACGGCGCTGGAGCATTTGAAGAATTTCATTCTGCCACAGGAGTCGTTGAAGAAACTTTCGGAAGCGGAGTTCAATGCGGCAGTGGAAGAGGCGCGGAAGAAGTTGCCAGGGCTAGGTGTGCAGTTCATCGATCGCATCGGACCGATCTTGCAACAGCGGCAGAAGGTGGAGGAAAAAGTCGGGCGCGTGGGCAAAGGGGTGGCGCAAACGGGCAAGAAGCTGACATCGCTGAGCCAGTTGGGTCAGCCGGTGGCGACGACGAGCAGCAATCCGCTGGCGAATGAACTGGCGGAGTTGATGCCATCGCGTTTTTTGGAGCGGATGGCTTACACGCGGGTGCCGCATCTCGCACGTTATCTGAAAGCGTTGTTGCTGCGTACTGAGCGGGCGGCGCTGAATCCGACTAAAGATCAGGAGCGGATGAAGTTACTGACGCCGTATGTGAGTGTATTGAAGCGGATGCAAGCGAAGGCGCAACCGACGCAAGCGGCGGAGATGCTGGTGGATGATTTCCGATGGTTGGTGGAGGAATACAAGGTATCGCTTTTCACGCAAGAGGTGGGCACGGCGGTGCCGGTCTCGCCGAAGCGGATAGATCAGCAACTGGAGTTGCTGAAGCAGTCGGGTGTGGTTTGGTAGGTTCGTATATTTCTCACAACAGTTTGCCACCAAGTTTCTCACCCCCACCCCGGCCCTCTCCCCATTGAGGGGAGAGGGAGATGAAGCGGTTCTTTGCTTACACAACTATCGTTCAATCTTACAGGTCGATGCCTGGCGGAGAGTAGTCCGGTCATGATTGATTGAAACCAGCCGTGACAAATGTAGCACCCCTCACTGCCGGCAAGATGCCGGCAGCAACATTGTTTAGGCTGAAGGCACAGGCTTGCGTTGCGATGGGACGCGTGGGCAGACGGGCAGGTATTTCTGTATAAATACGATGAAGTAAAAAATCTGCATGCGCCACCAGATGGAGAAGCTGTTGCTCAGATTGCCCGCGAGCACGGTGTTCACGGTGGCGGGGATGCTGAGCTTGTCCACGGGATGCGTGATGATCTCGCCGAAGTGCGGCTTATACCAGTTGTTCACGAAGCGCAGGTAGAGGTCCATCACACGGTTCACACTGCGCTCGTAGCTGGCGAAAGCGGCGGCACGTTGCGAAGGATTCTTGAGCGCTTTATCGAGAGCTTCAGCGGCTTCTTCTCCTGAACGGATGCCGAGGAACACGCCGGTGCTGAACACTGGATCAATGAACCCGGCGGCGTCACCGGCAAGCATCCAGCGATCACCGATGAGGCTGGTGTTGCGATACGAGTAATCGCTCGCCGAGTGGACCTCGGTGACGCGTGTGGCGTTCGTCATGCGGTTCCAGATGGTCGGATACTCGCGGAGACTCTCCTCCAGCGCGACCTCAGGCGACTGCTTCGCCGCCTTGAAATCCGCGATATCCATGACGAAACCAATACTCATCTTCGTGGGCGTAAGCGGGATCATCCAGTACCAGCGGTCATGCGCCCGGATGATGCGGATGAAGCCGCCTTCCTTGCCTTCGTCCCGGGCGACGTTCTCGTAATGAGCGAAGACAGAAAACTTCTTGAGCGTCTCGTAATTGCGCTTGAGTTTGAAATACTGGCCCACGACGGTATTGCGACCGCTGCAATCCAGCAGATAGCGGGCACGGACCTTTTGCGTGCCGTTCGCGTCCTTGAGCGTGAGCCCCACCTCTTCCGCGCTGAAATCCAAATACTCAACTAAGGTTTCTTCGCGCACTTCCACACCGTTCTCACGCGAATTATCGAGCAGCAAGTGGTCGAATTCCGAGCGAGTGACCTGGTAGGCGTATTCGTTGCAGGGTTTCAGGCCGTTCTTGAAAAAGATTTTGACGACGTTGGTGCCGCAGGCAGTGGAGATCTCCGCGCCATACTTGTGAATGAACCGGGTGTCGAGCTTGGCGCGGATGCCGAGACGCTCGAATGCCTCCATGCTGTGTGGCAGAAGGGATTCACCGATGTGGAAACGGGGGAATTTCTCACGCTCCAGCACGATGACCTTGTGCCCTTGGCGGGCAAGCAAAGTGGCGGCTGTGCTACCGGAGGGACCGCCACCGATGATTGCGACGTCGTACAACGATTCCATGGTCGCCGGAGGATAAAGTCGGCCTTGCCAAGCGGGCAACCGTTATCTTCCAGAGCGGTGCGAGCCTTGGGAAAAGGGGTCGCTTGCACCCGCAGCGGGGCTTCTGGTAGGTTGCACCAACAGTTGCAGTTCACACCGCCAGTGTGGCGAAATGGCAGACGCACGGGACTTAAAATCCCGGGACCTTTAAAAGTCGTGCGGGTTCGAGTCCCGCCACTGGCACCAATCCCTTTTGACTCACAAACCCCTCAAAGCCGTTTGGGATTAAATGGTGCCGACGGCACGGCACCTCGGGTATGGTCCTTGAACTGAACCCTTAGCTGATCCATGACGGATCTGAACTTAGGATCCTCAGCCAGATTGGCGAATTCTTGCGGGTCTTGGCTGTGATCGTAGAGCTCGACACCGGCACGGCCTTCATCCCATTCGGAATAGCGCCAGCGATCGGTACGGATGCTGCGGCCCATCACGGGTTTACCCTCACCGGGGCGGAGGATTTGCGTGAAGGCAGCGCCTGACCAATCTCGTTTTAACCCCATCAGCAAAGGTCGCAGGCTGCGGCCAGCGACACCTTGCGGCGGGGTCAGTCCGGCCAAATCAACCACGGTTGGATACATATCAACGAATTCAACAATCTCCTTACTGGGCCGACCGTTTTCCTTTGCTTCCGGAGCATAGATGATCAGCGGCGCGCGGGCAGACTCCTCGAAGAGACAGCGCTTTTGCCAGACACCGTTGTGCTCGCCCAAGTGATAGCCGTGATCGCTCCATAGCACGATGACGGTGTTATCCATCAGTTTCAAACGTTCCAAAGCATCCAGCATCCGACCGACCTGCGCATCTACGAATGACACGGAGGCGTAGTAGGCCTGCAAGGCCTCGCGGCAGGTTTGCTCAGGCAAGCCATAGTTCGGCAGGAGGCAGTTGTGAGCGAAGGCAGCGGGCGGAATATCGTCACGATCATCGGCGGGCGCTTTGGGCAGTTGAATCTGTGCCAGCGGATACATCTCGAAATATTTCTTGGGTGCGACGAAGGGTGTGTGCGGGCGAAAGAAACCAACCCCGAGAAAGAACGGTTTATCACGGCGCTGCTCCAGCAATCGAATCGCTTCCGTGGCGATCACCCCATCGGTTTGCTCTTCGTCCGCACCATCTGCACTGAGCCAACTCAGAGCGGCGCTGATGGGTTTCTCGGGCGTAGGATTGATGATCTTCGCTTCGTCTGCGACATCACGGCCTTTGGGATTCACAACCAAATCCCATGATGGTTTGTCATCAAGCCCATCGGTGCCGATGCCTTTGGGCACGTCATAGTGGTAAAGCTTGCCGACGCGAGCGGTGAACCAGCCGTGCTGTCTGAACAACTGGGGCAAGGTGATGACATCAGGCACTTGGGCACGGAAATGGCGGTCCAGATCATAAACGCCGAGGGCATCCGGGCGCATGCCGGTGAGGACGGAAGCACGGCTGGGATTGCACAGCGGGATCTGGCAATAGGCGCGGTCAAAGCGCACGCCCCGTTTGGCCAGGCGATCGATGTTCGGTGACTTCACCAACGGATGACCATAGCAACCGAGGGAATTCGCCAGGTCATCTATGGCGATGAAGAGGACATTGGGCCGGGCGGCGGCAGCGGAAAGTGAGGTGCTCGCGAGCGGCAACAATGCAACTGCCACCAGCCACAACGGCCAACGCTTCAGGAAATGCATTCGGCTCATGATATAGGCCTAAGTATGAACTGATTAACGCCGCAGTGTCCACCCCTACAAACACGCCATGACCGCCCAATCCGAAAGATTTCCCTTCCCCTGCCCCGTCCTTTATGGCTTCATCCTCGCCCTCTGTTCGCCGGGGTGGCTTTTTTGCCCCGGGGATGTCAGAGTATCGACCGTTACTGTTTACAAACAAACCGAACTGAATTGATCTGTCTATGTCTACGAAGCCTTCTTCCAATCCCCGTGCCGTGGCGTCCTCCATCCCTAAGATTGCAGAGGATACCTTACCCGTCGTCCTGCTCCGACCCGGCGAAGCGGATCGCTTGCTCGCGGGTCATCCGTGGGTTTACCACGCTTCCATTCTTCGTCTGACGAAGCCGGCGGAGCCCGGTGAAGTCGTGCAGGTGAAGGATCATCGTCAGCGGTTCATCGGCGTGGGCTTTTACAATCCCAAGTCCAAGATCAACGTGCGCCTGCTCTCGCATGACCGCGAGGAGATCAACCTCGCCTTCTTCGAGCGGCGCATCCGCGCGGCGCTGGCCATCCGCCAGAAGCACATGCCGAAGGCGACGTCCTTCCGCGTGGTAAATGCGGAGAGCGATTTCCTCAGCGGTCTCATCGTGGACAAGTATGAGGACGTGCTCGTGCTTCAGACTTCCTCGCTCGGCATGGATATGCGCAAGTCCGAGATCATCGCCGCGCTGCAACGCATCTTCTCGCCGCGCGCCATCGTGGAGCGCAATGAACTGGCCTCGCGCAAGTTCGAGGGGCTCGCGGATGCGAATGGCGTCATCGCCGGGCATGTGGAGGGCGACATCGATGTGAAGTTGAACGGGCTGTCCTTCAAGACGAACCCGCTCGGCGGTCACAAGACCGGCCTCTACCTCGATCAGCAGGCGAATTACCAGCGTGTCGCAGAGATGTGCAAGGGCGCGCATGTGCTGGATTGCTTCAGCTTCCTCGGCGGTTTCGCGATCCACGCCGCGAAGGAAGGTGCCGCTCACGTCCACGCGCTCGACCAAAGCGCCGATGCCATCAAGGCCGCCACGGCGAACGCCAAGGCGAACGGGGTCGCGGACAAGTGCGTGTTCGAAGAGGCGAATGTGTTCGACTGGCTCAAGGCGCAATCACACGTCGGGCCGAACGAGAAGCTCTTGCCGAAGTATGACGTGATCATCCTCGATCCGCCGTCCTTCACGCGCAGCCGTTCCACGGTGGATGACGCTTTGCGCGGTTACAAAGAGATCCATCTGCGCTCGCTCAAGTTGCTGAAGCCCGGTGGCACATTGGCCACGTTCTGTTGCTCGCACCATGTGGATTCCAACCTGTTCATGGATGTGATCCTGTCGGCAGCGTTCGATGCGCACAAGGTGTTGCGTCGCGTGGGGACGTTCAGCCAATCGCCCGATCATCCGGTGATCCCGTCGATCCCCGAGACGGAGTATCTGAAGGGCTTCGCGTTTGAATTGGCTAGGTAGTCTCAACCACAGAATACGCAGAATACACTGAGCCGGTTGCACCGGCGGGCCTATGTGGAGCG
>JAEYXS010000082.1 GCA_023431185.1 Verrucomicrobiota bacterium | reverse complement strand
CTGCGGAACCAGCCTGGCCGTGGACAAATGCGAGGTGTGAAGGCCGAAGTGCGAAGTATGCACTGCGGAATTCGGCGTCGAATTGACTTCTTGAATGAGGAGGGTTCGATGGGATAGCTCACAGGGGGCGGGTGGTTTCATTGCTCTTTGACATAGTTCCTGAGCCATCCAAGGGATGGAGTGGCAAGTTTTCAGTGTTCAGTTTTCAGACGGACACGGAAAGCCGAAGAATTCTGCCTTGGTCCGAGTTCGAGTTCGGGATCTGCGATTGGACAAATCGAGGACGAGAACGACGACGAGGACGAAGGACGATTGGGTGGCGTGGAGTGGCTGGCGGGGGTCGGATCTGGGAGGTGCAGACTGGTAGCTAGAGTACCGCAGTACAGGATGCTATCGAGATGAGGGAGCATCGAACGGACGAGATGGGAAGGCCGCTTCGGGGAACGCAAAATAGTAGGTAGTGGATGGTGGATAGTCGATTGACGGAATAGGTCGTATGGGTCCGATAGGACAAATAAGACTTATGGGAAGTGGTGAAGAGCGAACGGCGAAGGGTCAGTGTCTTGGGTGGTCCTGATTGGTGCCGGGTTGCGGATCGGACGAGGGGGTGTTGCTCAGATGGGAAGGGTTAAACGGGGGTTGCCAGCGGGCGGGGCAATGATTAGTATGTGCGCGTTTGGCTGGCAACTTACTCTGCCCGACGGGTTTGGACGGGTGGAAATATTGAGGAACCACGCCGGGTGACACCTGGACCGGACTGAGCGCAATTTAATCGTCATGGCTGCTACATTGACTGAGAGCGAGAAAGCTCAACTCGAACAGACCATCGACATGTTCGAGGTCATCACGCAGTCCCAGCCGCAGGATTATCAGTCGCTGGAGATTCTCAAGGAAGCTTACATCAAGCTGAACCGGGAGAAGGACATGATCAATACGTCGAAGCGGATCGCTTCGGCGTATGTGCAACTGGGGCAGTTATCTTCGGCGATCCTGGAGTACGAGAGCATTTTGCAGAAGTATCCGGATGATCCGGATGTGCAGAAGGCGCTGGCGGAGATCGAGAACCGGGCGACGAACCTGTCGGCCCCGGCCCCGATGATGGAGGTGGTGGAGAGCAAGCCTTCGAGCGGCAACACGAAGTTCCTGACGAAGCCGGGAGCGGGCGGTACGGTGCAGGAGCTGGAGGATGGGAAGGCGATGATGCGGAAGATCTTCGTGGACGGGAAGCTGATCAACGCGGGCGATTTCGACATGTATTGGAACACGCCGGCGGACAAGGACCCGGGGCAGACGATCGAGCCGTTCATCCAGATCATCGCGGACAAGGGTTTGCTGCCGATCGAGCAGTCGTTGAAGATCATCACGGAGCGTTCGCGGCTGGCGTATATGTCGCTGGAAAAGTATGATGTGGACATGGAGCTGGCGCGGAGTTTTCCGAAGGGGACGTGCCGGCGGTGGTGCGTGGTGCCGATCGACCGGATGAGCAAGACGGTGATCGTGGCGACGACGAATCCGTTCAACAAGCAGGCGGCCATCGAGCTGGAGAAGGCGACGAATTACCGGTTGTTGTGGTATATCTCGCCGCCGGCCGACCTGGTGAAAGTCTTGAAGCGCGTGTTCCGTTAACCTGAAAGATCAAGCGTATGGCTCCCGTAAAATCATTTGGTGAACGCATCGCGGATGCGCTGGTGGAGGACGGCGTCCTCACCGGCAAACAGGTGGAGGAACTGCTCGAGCTGCAGAAGAAGGAGGGTACGCGCCTCCTGAAGCTGCTGATCGACAAGTCCTACGTCAGCGAGACGGACATGACGGTGTGCATGGGCCGGGTGCTGAACACGGCCCCGGTGAACCTGCCGCGCATCGGCATCCCGCAGGATGTGGCGACGCTGATCCCGAAGGAGGTGGCGACGAATCACAAGGTGATCCCGGTCTCGCGGCTGGAGAACAAGCTGTTTCTGGCGATGGCGGACCCGTTGAACGTGCTGGCGCTGGACGATGTGAAGCGCATCACGAAGCTGGAGGTCCAGCCGATGATCGCCTCGGAGAAGGCCATTCTCGACAAGCTGAACAACCTGGAGACGAACCGGGCGAGCATGGAGGACATCATCCAGGAGGCGGACAAGCAGGCCGAACTGGATGCGGAGGCGGAAGGAGCCGAGCTGATCGCGGATGCCACGGATGAGGCGAACCCGGATGCCCTCGCGGCGGCCGGTGAGGAGGCGCCGGTGATCAAGCTGGCGAACCTGATCCTGGTGCAGGCGATCAAGGACAAATCGAGCGACATCCATATCGAGCCGTTCGAGAAGATGGTGCGGTTGCGCTATCGCACGGACGGTGCGCTGATGGACATGCCGCCGCCGCCGAAGAACATGCAGATGGCGTTGAGCTCGCGCCTGAAGATCATGGCGAATCTGGACATCGCCGAGCGCCGGCTGCCGCAAGACGGCCGCATGCGCATGAAGGTGGCAGGTCGCGACATCGATTTGCGCGTGTCCTTCCTGCCGGTGGTTCACGGCGAGAAGATCGTATTGCGCGTGCTGGACAAGTCGAACTTGTCGGCGAGCATGGACAAGCTGGGCCTGGACCCGGACAGCAACAAGCGGATGCGCGCGGCGATCGACGCTCCGCACGGTCTCATCCTCGTCACCGGCCCGACCGGTTCCGGCAAGACGACGACGCTTTACTCGTGCCTGAACGAGTTGAACAACCCGGATTATAACATCGTCACGTGCGAAGACCCGGTGGAGTTCCAGATCCCCGGCATCAACCAGGTGCCGATCAAGAAGGAGATCGGGCTGACGTTCGCGGCTGCGTTGCGCTCCATTCTGCGCCAGGACCCGGACATCATCATGATCGGGGAGATCCGTGACGAGGAGACGTGCGAGATCGCGGTGGAAGCCGCGCTCACGGGTCACCAGGTGTTGAGCACGATGCATTGTAACGACGCGCCCGGTGCGGTGACGCGTATGGATGACATGGGCATCGCGCCGTTCCTTATCTCGTCGTCCGTCATTTTGGCGTGCGCCCAGCGTCTGATGCGCCGCATCTGCGCGGTGTGCAAAGAGCCGATCTCGTATCCGGCCAAGATGTATGATGACTTGGGCATCGACCCGGATTTCTTCGCGGGTGCCCAGCTTTTCAAGGGCCGGGGTTGTGACCGCTGCAAGAACACCGGTTATGCCGGCCGTTGCGCGATCATCGAGATCATGACGGTGACGGATGACGTCCGTAAGATGATCCTCAAGCGTGCGTCCGGCATGGACATCGCGGCGGTGGCCGTGAAGGACGGCATGAAGAACCTCCGCATGGTGGCGCTGGACAAGGCCCGTGAAGGCGTTTCCACGCTGGAACAGGCGCTGGCGCTGACGATGGGCGGCCATTAACGGGCTGCCGCCCAGGGCTGCGTATGAAGCGCGTCCTCTTCGTGGATCATGTGGACCGTGTCCAGGGCGGGGCGGAACTCAACATCCTCGAACTGCTCACCCGTTCGCCCCTCCCCCGCGAATGGCGCGTGGCCTGTGCCTGTCCGGACACCAGTCCGCTCTACCGCAGCCTCAGGTCGGCAGGCATCGAGTGCCTGGACTACCGCATCCCGGCTGCGTTGAGTGAAGCGCGCTTTGTGGACCGCACTTTCCCGCTCAAACGGCTGTTCCAATGGCCCGGAGCGATGCGCGAAGCCCGCTGGCAGTTGCACACACTCATCGGCCAGTTCAAGCCGGATGTGCTGGTCACCTGCACGAACAAGGATCACTTCGTGGCCGGGGCCGCCTGTGAATTGGTGAAGCTGCCGCATGTCTGGTGGGTGAATGATGCGCTCACGGGTGATTTCTTTTCCTGGCCCACGCGGCAGGTCTTCCGCAGGCAGGCGCGGGGCGCGGCCCGGGTCATCGCGGTGTCTGATTACTGCCGGACGGCGTTGACCAAGCTCGGGGTGGCAGCGGAGAAAACAGTCACGATCCATAACGGCATCCCGCCGCTGACGGTCGATGTGAACCGCAGCGGCACGTTGCGCGAGTTCTTCAGCATCCCTTCGGAGGAGCTGCTTTTCGGCACGGCGGGGAGGTTCACGCCGTGGAAAGGGCAGGAGCTTTTTCTGGAACTGGCGCGGCGCTGGGTGGAGGACAACCGGCCCGGACATTTCCTCCTTATCGGCCGCGCCTTCAATGAAGAGCAGGCGTTTGAGGACAGATTGAAGCAGTTCGTGGCCCGTCATAAACTGGAGGAGCGCGTGCATTTCGTGGCGTATCAGAGCAATCTCCCGGTGGTGCTGATGGAGTTGGATGCCTTTCTCCACACGTCCTTGCGCCCGGAACCCTTTGGCCGCGTTTTGCTGGAAGCGATGATCGCCCGGGTGTCCGTCATCGCGGCGGCGGCGGGCGGTGTGCCAGAGATCATCAAAACCGGAGAAAACGGATTGCTCGCGCAGCCGGGGGATGTGCAGGATTACTTCAACCAGTTGGACCGGCTGGCGGGTTCGGATGCTGAACGCCACCGGCTGGGGTGCGCCGGCCGGGAAACGGCCTTGCGCCAGTTCACCGTGAACCGCGTCAGCCAGCAGTTCAGCAAGCTCTTGAACGAAGTGATCACGTGACATGCACATGCGGTTGATATTTGTCAGCTTGGGTTATCATCCGGATTCGGTTGGCGGAGCCTTCCGTTACCTCGCGGACCTCGCCGAGCGGTTGGTCCAGCGCGGGCACAAGGTTTCGGTCATCTACCCCGTGGCCACGGGCATGCCGCTGGAGCGGGATGTCCTGAACGGTGTCGAACGGCTGCGCTATCCGGACGCCCAGGGGATGTTCTTCGCCAATTGGAACACGGAGAACCGGAACGCCCGCGCGCTCTGGCTGGAGGCGACCCGCTATGGCGCGGAGCCCGCGTTGACCATTCTCTGCCATGCGTTCTTCGCCCCGTTGCTGCACGTGGCTGGGCCGTCCTCGCTCTTCCTGTTCACCGGGCCGTGGGCGGAGGAGTACAAGTTTACGCAGCAGGCACGTGAACTGGGCATGGGCCGCAAAGCGCTTGATGTGGTCATCCGCCGGACCATGCGGATCTCGGAGGGGCAGGCCCTGCGCCGCTGCCGGGCGATCGTCACCATCAGCCAGTATTACCGGCAGGAACTGCCGCGCTGGCATGGTGAAGGATTGCCGCCCATCCGCGTGATCTTCGGGGGTGGTGATCTGCAACGCTTCCAGCCGCCGGTTGATCGCGCCGCGGTGAGAGCGCAGTGGAAACTGGCGGACCACGATTTCCTTTTTCTCACCGTGCGCCGGCTGGACCCACGCATGGGCTTGGGCAATCTGATCCGCGCCTTTGCCAAAGTTGCTTTGAATCACCCCAACGCCCGCCTGTGGCTCGCGGGCAAGGGACCGGATGCACCCCATCTGGAAGCACTCATCCGCGAATTGAAGCTGGAACAGCACGTGCGCCTGCTGGGCTTTGTGCCCGAAGCGGAGCTGGCTTCGCTTTACGGCGCGGCAGATTGCACACTGATGCCTTCCTTGGATCTGGAGGGCTTCGGCCTGGCCACCGTGGAATCGCTCGCGTGCGGCACACCCGTACTGGGCACGCGTTCCGGAGCCACACCTGAATTGCTCGAACCGCTCGACCCGCAACTGTTGTTTGAACCGGGCGATGTGGCCGCCCTCTCGCACCGTCTGGAGAAGGTGCTGCAGCAGCCGGCCGCGCTGCCCGCACGGGAAAAGTGCCGCCGGTACGCGGAAGAGCGGTTCTCTTGGGATCTGCCCGTCGATAAATTTGAAGCCCTGCTGAAGCAACTCACGGAGGCCGCGTGAAGATCCTGGAGCTGGGCAAATTCTATCCGCCTTACAAGGGCGGCATGGAAACCTTGGTGGAATGCTGGTCACGCGGCTTCGTGCGACGGGGAGCCGAGGTGGATTGTGTGGTCGCCAACACCAGCAATCAGACGGTGCATGAAGTGCTCGACGGGGTGAGAGTGCATCGGCTGGCCAGCTATGGTTCGCTCCTGTCAACCTCGCTTTGCCCTGGTTACTCCGGCGCCACCAAGCGCTACCCCGCCGATGTCTGGCAGGTGCATTTCCCCAATCCCCTCGCGGATGTGGCCTGCTTGCGTGGTGATCCGAAAACTCCGCTGGTGCTCACCTATCACAGTGACATCGTACGTCAGTCGGCCGCCTTGCGTTTCTACCGGCCCATCTTGAAACGACTGCTGGACCGCGCGGATGTGATCGTCGTGGCGACGCCGAATCACCTGACATACTCCCACACGCTCCCGCCGTATGCGGCCAAAGTGGAGGTCATCCCCTTCGGCATCGATCAAACCCGTTTCCGGGAAACCAGCGCCCTGGAAGCCGCCGAGATAAACCGGCTCCGGGCGGATTCTCAAGGGAGGCCGATTTTACTCAACATCGGCAGGCTGGTTGGCTATAAAGGGCAGGGCTGTTTGGTGGAGGCGGTGAAGGATTTGGATGTCACGCTCTGGTTTGCGGGCACCGGCCCGCTGCAAACGGAGCTGGAACAGCAGGTGCAGCGTTTGAATCTGTCGGACCGGGTGCGGTTCTGGGGCGGGGTGGATGACCGGCAACTGGCCACGCTCCTGAAGGCGAGCGATGTTTTCGTGCTCCCTTCCATCACCCCGAATGAGGCCTTTGGCATCGTGCAGATCGAGGCCATGGCCTGCGGCAAACCGGTCATTTGCACGGACCTGCCCTCCGGCGTGCCGTGGGTGAACCAGCACGGCGTGACCGGGCTGGTGGTCAAACCCGGGGATGTGGCTGCTTTGCGGAAAGGCATCAAACAACTGACGGACCAGCCGGATCTCGCTCGGGAAATGGGCGAACGGGGATGGCAACGGGCGGCGGTGGAATTCACCGAAGACCGCATGATTGATCGCTATTGGGAATTGTTCCAGCGCTTGCGCACGCGCGCATGAATAACTTCAAGACATACTTGGCTGTCCTGGTGATGTCCGCGCTGGCCTCGTATTTTCTTACGCCGCTGGTCCGGCGCCTGGCCTTCCGCTGGAAAGCCATCGATCTGCCGGGCGAGCGCAAGGTGCACCAGGAACCCATGCCCCGGCTGGGCGGGCTGGCGGTCTTCGGCGGTTTCTGTGCGCCCTGGCTGCTGTTTTACCTCCTGGACAACCGCGTCACCGCCACCTTTCAGAACTATGAGAAACTCTTTCTCGCCCTCATGATCGGGGCGGGACTGATGTTGCTGCTCGGGATGGTGGATGACATCAAGGGCCTGAACGCCAAGCAAAAGTTTTCGTTCCAGATCATGACCGCGCTGGCCCTCTATCTCGGCGGTTTCCAGATCAATCTGCTGAGCAACCCCTTCGGCGGTTCCATCGCCTTGGGCTGGCTGGCCCTGCCCATCTCCATCCTGTGGATTGTCGGTGTGACCAATGCCATCAATTTGCTGGATGGCATCGATGGCCTGGCCACCGGTGTCACCGTGTGCATCGCCCTCGCGCTCGCCCTCATCAACATCATGAATGACAACATCATGGTGGCCTTGCTGACGCTTTGCCTGGCCGGGGCTTGCCTGGGTTTTCTCCCGCACAACTTTTCACCAGCCAAGATTTTCCTCGGCGATTCCGGCAGTCTTTTCATCGGGCTGGTGCTCTCGTGCATCGGCATCATCTCGCTCTTCAAGGTGACCACCGCCGCCATTGTCATCGTGCCGGTCGTGCTGTTCGGCATCCCCCTGTTCGATACCACCGCCGTGTTTTTTGGACGGCTTGTGCGGGGCGACCCCTTGTTCAAGGCGGACAAGACGCACCTCCATCACCGCCTGCTGCGGCTGGGCATGAACCAGCGTCAGGCGGCACTGCTGCTTTATGCCGTGTCAGCGGCTCTCGGCGGCGTGGCGGTATATGTCAGTGTCCATCAGACCCCACGCATCGTGATCATCGTCAGTGCGCTGGCCGCCCTGCTGGCCGCCACGGTTCTGTTCGCCCTGCGTGACCGGGAAAAGGACAAACCCAAATCCTGACATGCTCACGCTGGAGAACGCCCTCGAACGCATCTTGGACCGTCTCCCGGTCTTGCCGGTGGAGCCTGTTGCCCTGGTCAACGCCGATGGGCGCGTGCTGCGCGCGGAACCCATCGCCCGCACCGATCTGCCCGCGTTCGACAATTCCGCGATGGATGGTTATGCCGTGCGCGCCGGAGATACGGCCGGAGCGGCGAAAGACCAGCCGAAATGGCTGAAGCTCACCGGCCAGATCGCAGCGGGTGAAGCGCCCACCTGCTCCGTGGAATCCGGCGCCGCCGTGCGCATCTTCACCGGTTCCATGATGCCTCCCGGTGCTGATGCCGTGGTGATGCAGGAAGACACGCTCACTTTGCCAGAACGACCGGGCGAGATCGCCATCATCGATGGCGTGAAGCCTTGGGAGAATGTGCGCTTTCGCGGCGAAGATGTGAAACAGGGTCGCGTGGTGGTCCCGGTAGGCACGCGTTTATCTGCTCCTCAACTGGCCGTGCTGGCCGCGAGCGGTATCGCCCAAGTGGATGTCAGTCGCGCACCTGTGGTCGGCCTGCTCGCCACCGGCAGTGAGTTGATAGAAGCCGGTCACCCCTTGCAACCCGGCCAGATCTACGAGAGCAACCGGCTCATGCTCGCCTCGCTGTTGGGCCGATGGGGCGCGCGCACGGTGATCTATCCCATCGTGACGGACACGCTCGAAGCCACCCGCGCCGCTTTGCAAAAGGCCTTCACGGAATGCGATGTGGTGGTGACGTCCGGCGGCGTTTCCGTGGGCGGCTTTGATTTCGTGAAAGAAGCGTTCACGTCGCTGGGCGGCCAACTGGATTTCTGGCGTGTGGCCATCAAGCCGGGCAAACCCTTCGTCTTTGGTGAATGGGACGGCCGCTTCCTCTTCGGCCTGCCGGGCAATCCCGTCTCCGCCTTTGTCACGGCGGCAGTGCTGATGCGGCCTGCGCTTATGCGCATGCAAGGCATGACCGATGTTTCGCTGCCCATGGTGAATGCGATCATGGCGGAGCCGATCACCAATCGCGGTGATCGCCGTCATTTCCTCCGCGTGATTCTGGATGCCACGGGCTCGGTGAAGCTCGCTGGAACCCAGGCTTCCCACCAGCTCCACTCGCTCGCCGCCGCTAATGCCTTGCTGGATGTGCCGCCTGAGACTGTCTTGGCGGCTGGAGCTTCGGTTAAGGTCAGCCTTATCTGAGCCCTTTCTTCCGGCTTGGCGTGATGCTGGTGTTTGTATTCAATATCCCGTATGTACCCCTTCGTCTGGCCGAATGGCTCTTCGTGGCGCAGCGTCTTGCTGCTGACACTGCTGGTGGGATTCACCAGTACAAAAGCCGTCTTCGCTCTCGAACCGTGGGCCGATGACAAACTCCCGGTCACCAACGGACTCGAACTCTGGCTGGATGCCGCCCGCCAAGGCAACGCGCGCACGGCACTTAAGCTCCCCGGGCTCACGGCCAATACCGCCGCCGACACCTGGTTCGATGGCTCCGGCCTGAACCGTCACGTCTCCCAGCGTCTCAACGACAGCCGCCCGCGCTTTCAGCCGCTGGCGAACTCCGCCAGCTTCCGCTTCGACGGCAAGGATGATTTTTTCAGCGCAGCAAATCTCAATGCCTCCTTCACCAATGCCACCGTATTCATCGTGGCCGCGCCTAAGAATAACGCCGGCACCTATCCCGGTTTTCTCGCTTTCAACAAACGCGGTGTGAATGATTACCGGAGCGGCTTGAATGTGGATTTGGGTGCGAAAGGCACCGAGCAATTCACCGTCTTGAATTCTGAGGGCGCGGGCTTTGGCGGTGCGGTGAACCTGTTGAATTCCGGCCTGCCCTTCGGCCGCTTCCAGACCATCACGCTTCAGGCTGGCACGGGCACGAGCGGCATCCGTCTCTTCGTGAACGGCAAGGACGAAGGCCGCCGTGAACGGAAAGAATCCGTGCTGATGATGGATGAACTCGTCATCGGCGCACGCTCCTACTCGAACACGCAAGAGCTGCCCTCCGTGCAGAGCTTCTTCAACGGCGACATCGCCGAAGTGCTCATCTTCAATCGCGTCCTCTCCGGTGGTGATCGCGCGAAGGTGGAGAATTACCTCACCGCCAAACACGCCGCGCTGACTTCCTCCGATGACCCTGCTGGCTTCCGCCCGCTGGAACTCGTCCCGAATCCGCCACCGGTGCAGATGCTGGTGCCCGGTTTCACCGTGAAGGAACTGCCCATCCAGATCCCCAATATCAACAGCATCCAGTATCGTGCGGATGGCAAGCTCGTCGCGCTCGGCTACAACGGCCACATCCACATTCTCTCGGATACCGATGGCGATGGCATTGAGGACAAGGCCACGCTTTTCTGGGATAAGAACACCATGCGCGGCCCCATCGGCATGGCGCTCACGCCACCGGGTTATGCGAAGGGCCAAGGCGTGTTCGTGCCGAGCAAAGGCAAGCTCTCGCTCATAGTGGACAAGGACGGCGATGACAAGGCGGACGAGGAGATCATCGTGGCCACCGGCTGGAAGGAGATCACGCAGAACGTGGATGCCATCGGCGTCGCGCTGGACAAGGACGGCAACATCTACTTCGCCCTCGGCACCGCGAACTACGCGAACGGCTACCTCATCGACAAAGACACCGGCAAAGCGGCTTACGATCTCAAATCCGAGCGCGGCACGGTGCTGAAGGTGTCGCCCGATTTTTCCAAGCGCGAGATCATCTGCACCGGCATCCGTTTCCCGGTGGCCATGCACTTCAACAAAGAAGGCGACCTCTTCGCCAGCGAACAGGAAGGAGCCACGTGGCTGCCGAACGGCAATCCTTTCGATGAACTCCTGCACATCCAGCCGAACCGCCACTACGGCTTCCCGCCGCGTCATCCGAAGCATCTGCCCAATGTGGTGGATGAGCCGAGCGTGTTCGACTACGCGCCGCAACATCAATCCACCTGTGGCTTCAATTTCAATTACGGCGTGAATGGCGGTCCCGCCTTCGGTCCCAAGTTCTGGGAAGGCGATGTGCTGATGACCGGCGAATCACGCGGAAAGATTTATCGCACGAAGCTGGTGAAGACATCGGCGGGCTATGTGGCGCAGAATCATCTTATCGCCTGCCTGAACCTGCTCACTACGGACATCTGCGTGACGCCGAAGGGCCATGCCATCGTCTCCACGCACAGCGGCAAACCGGATTGGGGCACCGGTCCGAGCGGCATCGGCAAGCTGTTCCAGATTTCTTACACCGACAAAGAAGCGCCGCAACCGGTGGTGACCTACAGCGCCAGCCCCACAGAGATCCGCATCGCCTTCGATCGTCCGCTCAATCCGGCGAACCTAAAGAATCTCGCCAAGGATACGAAGATCACCCAAGGCAAATACGTGATGCCCGGTGATCGCTTCGAAGCCATGTGGCCCGGCTACCAAGTCATCAAAGACCAAAAAGCCGTCCCGCGCTACAACGTCCCCGTGCTCTCGGCGAACGTGACCGCAGACAACCGCACACTCGTAATCACCACGCCTCCACGCACCGCCGCCGTGAACTACGCGATCGAACTGCCGAACGTTTCCCGGAGCGCCGAGCTCCAGCTCGGCTCGAAAGCAAAAGGGACTTACGATCAGATCGAAGTGCTGGCGGATTTGAATGGCATACAAACAGAGTGGGCTTCCAAAGATGGTAAAGAGACTTGGAAGGGTTGGCTCCCACATCTGGATATGTCCGTGGTAAAAGAGTTTACGCAAGGAAGTGCAGAGCATGAAAAATTCTGGGCTTTGATCAGAAAAAACGGAGATTTCAAGCTAACCTTCCAACTGGGTCTCAACCGGATGCTGCAGCCAGAAGTGCAACCGGGTGCCAAGCTGGATTACCAGCCTGAACAGGAAGAAGTGCGGGTAACTGTTCAAGGCGGCCAGTTTCAGTATTCCGAAATCTCGTCAAACAGCTTCAACAAATCCTCGACACACTTCTTCAACATGAACAAAGGAGAAGGAGCCACCGTTGTCATGAGAAACCATTTCAGTGCCCTGCCTAAATCAGATTGGGTTCAAGTGACAAACAGGAATTCGGCCCCGATTTCTAAGGAAGATATAGCAGCTACTACAATCAACTGGACCACATCTCTGCAAACTAACCTGTCGCGCGCCTTCCCCCTCCGCCGCTTCTATCTCCCCGGCGCACAACCCACCGTCGAACCCGTCAAACTCGCCTCGGAACGCGTTGTTCCTGAACTCGCCGGTGGCAACTGGTTGCGTGGGCAGAAACTTTTCTTCAGCGAACAGGCCGCGTGCTCGAAATGCCATCAAGTCGGTGCCGTCGGTGGCAAGCTCGGCCCTGATCTCTCCAACCTCATCCATCGCGATTACGCCAGTGTGTTGCGCGACATCAGCGAACCCAGCGCCGCCATCAACCCCGACCACACCGCTTTCAACGTGGAATTGAAAGATGGGGACGTACTCACGGGTGTCGTGATCGGCGACACGGCTGACACGCTCACCCTCGGCAATGCCATGGGCCAACCCGTGCGGGTGGCCAAGAGCGATATCAAGAGCATCAAGCCCTCCTCGCTCTCCCTGATGCCCGAGGACCTGGACAAAGGGCTGGGCGAAGCGGCCATGAAAGATCTCATGACCTACCTCATGACCGTGCCGCTGGAACCCGCGCCCATCGAGATCGGCGGTGCACCTCCCGCTCGCTCCCGTGCTGAATTGAGCGCGGTGATGAGCAGCCGTGAGCCCTTGCCCGCGCAGTTGAAGCCCATGCACATCGTCCTCTGTGCCGGTCCGAAAGATCACGGCAAAGGCGAACATGATTACCCCATGTGGCAACGCCGCTGGTCCAAGCTCCTCGCGATGAGTGAAGTCGTGACCGTCAGCACCGCCGACAAATGGCCGAGCGCGGAACAGTTCGCGAAGGCCGACGTCATCTGCTTCTTCAATAATAACCCCGTGTGGAGCGAGGACAAGGGCAAGGAACTCGACAGCTACCTCGCGCGCGGCAAAGGCGCCGTCTATTTCCATTGGGCCGTGGAAGCGCGTGGTGATGCGGAAGCATTCGCCCGCCGTATCGGCCTGGCGTCAAACTCATCTTTGCTGAAGTACCGTCATGGTCCGCTTGATTTTCAGTTCGCCGAGCATCCGCTGGCCAAAGGTTTCAATGCGACGAACTTCACCAAAGCGAAGTTCATCGATGAATCCTACTGGCTATTCCGCGGCGATGAGAAGAATGTGAATCTCCTCGCCAGTTCAATGGAAGATGGCCAATTGCGGCCGCAATTATGGACGCGCAATGTCGGCCCCGGTCGCGTCTTCGTGAGCATCCCCGGCCACTACAACTGGACCTTCGATGACCCGGTCTTCCGCGTGCTTGCGTTGCGCGGCATCTGCTGGGCGGCCGGTCAGCCGGTGGACCGTTTGACGGATCTGGCTCCGATCGGCTCGCGGATCGCGGAGTAGCCATCGCATTGACTGAAATCACGTGGTAGGGCCCGCTGTCCTCAGCGGGCCGCCGTCGGAGCCAAGGGTGATCAACAGTCATCGATATGATGGCGCTAAGAAGTAAGGCCGCTTTTTTGGAAAGCACTTAGACGCAGTCGTTATTGCATCTTGGGCGCTCGGAAACAATTGGCTTTGACGTGGACGGCTGAGGATCCCGACACTGCATCGGGACAAGCCGCCGTCCCTACCATTCTCAGCTACTTCAGCCAGCCAAGCGATCTGAGGAACAGTTCGCTTTGCGCGAGGGCGTCATTGAAAAGCGCGCCATCAAACATCAGGTAGCCGTGCACACCACCTTCGTTCACGACGAGCTCGGAGCGGTTGCCCGCTTTCTGCATGGCGTCATGAAAATTCTGCGCGCCTTTGAAAGGGGTCGTCTTGTCGCCGGTGCCGTGCAATGTGAGCGTGGGCGGCAGGCCGGGTTTGACTTGATGCGCCGGTGAGAGTTCCTGCCAGCGATTGCCGAGCAGAGCGTTGCCATAGCCTTCCTTCGAGGTGTCGATCACGGGGTAATAGAGGATCATCGCATTCGGCACGCTGGAGATCTTCGCGTCATCGGTGGCTTCATCCACGCCGTCGAACAAGGCGGTGCTGGCGGCGACATGACCGCCGGCGGAACCGCCACTGACGGCGATGCGTTGCGGATCGATGCCCAATTCTTTCGCATGGGCACGCAGGTAGCGCATCGCCGAGCGGCCGTCCTTCACGCAGTCGAAGACGGTGTTGGTGCCTTTGGTGGTCACGAGACGGTATTCCAGGCTGATACCCACCATGCCGAGCTGGGCGAAATGAGCCGCGAACGGATACATGCGCCGGGGTTCACCGCCGCGCCAGCCGCCACCATGGATGGTGAGGAAACAGGGGCGTTGATCGCCGGGCTTATGGCCCTTGGGCTCGAAGATGTGGAGGCGCAGCTCGCGGCCGTCGATCTGTTTGTAAACGACCTTGCGCGTGGGCTCGACCTTTGCGGCGATCTGGGCGGCGGGATCGAGGGGCTTGGGCTCGGCGGCGTGCAGGGGAGCGCAGAATGACAGGGACAGGACGAGCATGCAGAGCAAGGCGAAGGGGCGCATGGGGGAATAGAACCTGAGCCTTCAGGGGAACGGAAGAAATTTTCTGACAGACGGGCGTTTGTGGTGTCTAATCTCCGCATGGGAACACAGGCACCATTGTTGCGGCTGGAAGGATTGTCCAAACAGTATCCTTCCGCGGAAGGGGCGGCGCCGCTCTATATCTTGAAAGAGGTCACGCTGGACATCGCGGCGGGCGAGTCGGTCGCGATCATCGGGCCCTCAGGCTCGGGCAAGAGCACCTTGCTGAACGTGCTCGGCACGCTGGACCGGCCAAGCGCGGGCAAGGTCACGTTTGTCGGCCGAGATGTGACGCAGCTCGATGAACTGGCGCTGGCGGCGCTGCGCAATCGCGAGATCGGTTTCATTTTTCAATCCCACCATCTGCTGCCGCAATGCACGGTGCTGGAGAACGTGCTGGTGCCGACCTTGGCGGAGGGCGGCCAGCGCGGGCCGGAGAAAGTGGAGCGGGCGAAGAAGTTGCTCGCCCGGGTCGGTCTGGCGGAGCGGTTGAGCCATCAGCCCGGCCAGCTCTCCGGTGGTGAACGGCAGCGCGTGGCGGTGGTGCGGGCGCTGATCAACTCGCCCAAGCTGGTGCTGGCGGACGAACCTACCGGCGCGCTGGACCGAGTGTCAGCGGATACGCTCGCGCAACTGCTGGTGGAGCTGAACCGGGAGGAGGGCGTGACGCTCATCGTGGTGACGCATGCGCTGGACCTCGCGAAGAAGATGGGGCGCATCTTGGAATTGCAGGACGGAAAACTGGTGGAGAAGAAGGGTTAACCACAGATGGACACAGATAAACACAGATGGGGAAATGGTGTAAGAGTTGGGGGAACGTCCAACATCCAACATCGAACGCCCAATATCGAAAGCAGAGGCCGAAGTGAACGGTCTTCAATCTGTGTTCCTCCGTGTAAATCTGTGGCTAAAGAAACAATGGAGGCGGGCGTATGATGGGGTATGGGACATTGGTGCGGCGGAGTCTGGCGTATCATTGGCGGGCGCATTTGGGCGTGTTGCTCGGGGCGGTCGTGGGCAGCGCGGTGTTGATCGGTGCGTTGCTGGTCGGGGACTCCGTGCGGGCGAGTTTGAAGAAGCTGGCATTGCTGCGACTGGGACAGACGGAACAGGCGCTGGCCTCGAATGACCGGTTCTTCCG
>JAEYXS010000116.1 GCA_023431185.1 Verrucomicrobiota bacterium | reverse complement strand
CTCCTTCTCCCCTCGGAGGGGAGAAGGCCGGGATGAGGGGTGCCACCGTTCCATCCTCAAACTTTTATCCATGGCAGGGCGCGTCTGCCCTCAGCGCACCGCCCCTTCCTAGCCGAGGAACGAGGCTCAAACTTTCCTCTTTCGATGTTGGACGTTGGAAGTTGGACGTTCGATGTTTCCCCATCAAACCTCTCTTCTCCCCTCCATCGCCCGCGACAACGTCAGCTCATCCGCAAATTCCAACCCGCTCCCCACCGGCAATCCCTGCGCCAGCCGCGACACCTTCACGCCCTTCGCCGCGAGCCGTTTGGAGAGATAGTTCCCCGTCGCGTCACCTTCCACATCCGTGCCCAGCGCGAGGATCACTTCCTTGATCGCCTCCGCACCCGCACGCTCTTCCAGTTCGGCGATGCGCAAATCCTCCGGCCCCACACCATTCAGCGGCGAGATGCGCCCTCCCAGCACATGATACTTGCCCTTGAACACACCGGATTTCTCGAAAGGCAAGATATCCACCGCCCGCTCCACCACACAGATGATCGAGCCATCGCGCCGGTCATCAGCACAGATGTTGCACGGCTGCTCCTCCGTCAAAGCCCCACAAACCCTGCAGCTCTGCACCCGTTCCCGCGCCTGCACCAGTGCCTGCGCCAACCGTTTCACAGAGTCCACTTCCGCCTGCACCAGATGCAGCGCCAGCCGCTCCGCCGAGCGCGGCCCGATGCCCGGCAGCTTGCTCAGCGACGCGATCAGTTCATTCAGCGGTGGTGGCAAAGAAGCCATGGTAAGAAAAAGGAACCAACTAAGCTATCAACGTGGCAAATGTTCACCCCCTCTCCCTTGGGGAGAGGGCCGGGGTGAGGGGGAAGGCGACTCGCCTAAGCAAAAGCTGCATTGATCAGGCCCAAGTCCACTCCTAGAACATCCCCGGCAGGCTCATGCCCTGCGTGATCTTCCCCATCTCGGCGTTGGAGATCTCCTTCGCCTGGTTCAGCGCATTGTTCGCCGCCGTCAGCACGAGGTCTTCCAGCAATTGCGCATCCGCCGGATTGCACGCCTGCGGGTCGATCTTGATGGCAGCGATCGTGCCATCGCACTTCGCTGTCACTTTCACGGCCCCGCCACCACTGGTGGCTTCGACCGTCCGGGCTGCGAGTGCCGCTTGTGTTTGTTCCATCTGCTGCTGCATGCGCGCAGCCTGTTTCATGAGTTTGCCAATGCTCGACATAGTAAAATTTAGTTGAGTGAAATGATTATGCCCTCACATCCACGATCTGTCCCTTGAAAATATCGAGGGCTTTCTTGATCAAGGGATCATTCTTGAAATCTTCGATCCGCACCGGCTCCACCGAAGTCTTCGGCTTCTTCTCGTCGGACTTCGCGGCCGCCGCTCCGCTATTGCCGGCGGCCGCTGCTTTCGCCGGTTCCGGTGTGTTGAGCACCGTGGCCGCGCGCCGTTGCCAGCCTTCCGGCTCCGGCGATTCGATGAATTTCACGCGCACTTCGCCCTGGCCCAGTTCCTTGAACTTGGTCTGCAGCAACCCGTGATTCTTGGAGTTATCCACCAGACTCAGATGATGCGAGAACTCCGGGTCATACCCGATGATGAACACACCGTTCTGGAAGGACACCGGATGCGCCTCCAGCAGATACGACCGCGTGAACGGACTCACGCGCGATACCGCATCCACCACCTGCTCCCACAACGCCACGATATCCACATTCGCTTTCGGTGCCGCGGATTTCGCCTCCTCGAACATCGCCGGCGGCTCATCTGCGGGCAACGGAGTGGGAGCGGGTGCTGCTGCCGCTGGTTTCGGCGCCTCCACTTTCGCTGTCGGAGCAGGAACTGCCGCTGGAGCAGCAGCCGACCCCAGACTCGCCGCCGCTGCCTCACGCAAAGAGGCGAACGGCTTCGGTGCCGCTGCCGGAGCAGGAGCCGCCGGCGCCTTCGCCACTTCTGGCGCAGGCGCAGCAGCAACACCACCACTGCCACGCAATTGTCCCAACGTCTTCAGCACCGCATCGATGCTCACCGCATTTCGCGCCTGGATGGCCCGCAACAAAGCGACCTCGATCAAAATCTTCTTGGAAACCGCCTCGCGCAACCGCCCTTCGCAATCTGTCAGCACTTCGAGGATGCGGCTGAGCGCGTCCACATTCACCAGCCCGGATTGCTCCTTCAGCATCGACGCCTCCGCCTCGGAAACTTCCAGCAGCGAAAGATCGCCCGAGGAGACTTGGTAAATCATCAAGTTACGGATGTGGCTAAGCAGATCGCTCAGCAACCGCCCCAAATCCTTGCCGCTCTTCGCCAGCGTATTGAGCTCACGCAACGCCCCATCCACCTCACCCGCCAAGACTCCTTGCGAAAGCGCCAGCAACTGGCTCCGCGCCGTGAGCCCGAACATCGAGAGCACATCGCCCTCCTCGATCTTGTTACCACAAAAACTGATCAATTGATCCAGCGTGGACTCCGCATCGCGCATCCCGCCATCCGCCGCCCGGGCGATGGCGAAGAGCGCCCCGTCATCGATCTCCACACCCTCTTCCTTCGCGATGAACGCGAGCTGTTTCACGATGAGATTCGCCGGAATACGCCGCAGGTCAAAGCGTTGGCACCGCGAAAGGATCGTCGGCAAAACCTTCTCCGGGTCCGTCGTGGCGAAGAGGAACTTCACATGCGCGGGCGGTTCTTCCAGCGTCTTCAGCAACGCATTGAACGCCGCCGTCGAGAGCATGTGCACCTCATCGATGATGTAGATCTTGAACTTGCTCGAAGCCGGGGCGAAGCGGCAGGTATCGCGCAGCTCGCGCACCTGTTCCACACCGTTATTGCTCGCACCGTCGATCTCGATCACGTCCAGCGAACGTCCGTCCGCGATCTCCTGGCACTTCGGGTCATTCACGTCGAAATCCGCCTTCGGCCCGCCCGTGCAGTTCAGCGCCTTCGCGAAGATGCGCGCCATCGTCGTCTTGCCCGTGCCGCGCGGTCCGCAGAAGAGATACGCGTGCGCGATGCGTCCCGCCTTGATGGCATTCGCCAGCGTCTGCGAGACATGCTCCTGCCCCACCACATCCTCAAACTTCTGAGGACGATACTTCCGGGCTATGACCTGATATGACATGACGTGAAAAGTATGGTTTACGCTGGAAGGATTACGAGTCCAAGTTTTTCACAATCCACTCGTAGCCGCCGACGTGAGGAGGCGGAACTAACTAACCGTCTCTCGATGTTCGAAGTTGGACGTTGGATGTTCGATGTTTCCCCAGTCCTTGAAGAAAGTGTCAGGGACACCACGGCAGATGTAGAGCAAACTACCGTTGCTGCCTTCCGGCCCTGGCGGGGTTCGTAAGTCCGCATTCCATGGGCCCTGACGCGCGTGATTAAGCAGAACGAACCCACCGGCATCAAGACCCATTTTGGGAAAATGTCTTGGCTCAAATAACTCATTCCCAAGGAAGCCCTCGATTTCCCACCGCCAAATTCGTCATTTGCTCGTTGCTTCAACATGCCACTGCGTCTTTCGTCCTTCTCCCCTCGGAGGGGAGAAGGATTGAGGATGAGGGGTGCCAGTGTCTTCGAACCTCGCACTTCACACCTCGTCATTCTTCTCCGGCCCCACCACCGCCACCACCGCGTGTTCCGGCCGCAAATACTTCGCCGCCACGGCCTTCACCTCTTCCACCGTGACCGCCTCATAATGCTGATCCTCCGTCTCATTGTTCGCGTAGCCCAGCCCGTAAAGCTCATCCAGCGCCGTTGCCGAGGCGTAGCCGCCCAGTTCCTGCCGCGCGATCTTCTTCTGGCCCACGATTTTCGCCTTCGCGCGCTTCAGCTCCTCCGGCGTCAGACCGTCCTTCACCAGCAAGGCCGCCTCCTTCAGCAACTCCTCCTCCACCAGCGCCACCTTCTCCGGCGCCGTGCCCACGTAGAACCAGAATCCGCCCGGGACCAATCCCGGAAAACTCTGCGCCCCCACGTAGTAAGCGAGTCCCAATTGATCGCGGATACGGATGAACAAGCGAGATCCCAGATCGCTGCAAGCCTCCGCCAGCAGCTCGATCGCATACCGGTCATCCGCGCGCAACGTCGTCCCCGGGAACCCTATCACCACCACCGCCTGCTTCTTGTCCCGCGCCTCGAAAACATGTCGCAACTCCTTCGCCTCCGGCTTCGGCTGCGCATTCACTAGCGAGTGCCCTGTCACCGCATCCTTCCAGCTACCCAGCGTCTTCTCCACCGCCGCCAACACCGCCGGGGCTTTCACATCCCCATAGATCGCCAGCACACAATTCGTCGGCGCGATGACCTTCTGATAAAAACCCCGCAACGTCGCTTCATCCAGGCGACCGACGCTCTCTTCCGTGCCCGTGCCATCAAAGCCATACCCGCTCGGCCCGAACAACGTCCGCCGCATCAGTGAACTGCAGCTTTGCAAAAGCTGGTCGCGTCGCGACCGGATCGCCGCCAGTTGCATCTCCCGCTCACGCGCCAGCGCATCCGCCGGAAACGCCGGATGCAACATCACATCCGTCATCACATCCATGCCGAGGTCGAAATCACTGCTCAACGTCTCCAGCGACACCCCGAAGCTGTTGTTCCCGCCGTAGGCATCGATGCTTCCGCCCACCGATTCGATCTCCTCCGCGATCTGCTCCGAGGTCCGCTTCTGCGTGCCTTGCAGCAGCATCCGCGCGAGCAATTGCGTCACGCCATTGTTCGCTTCTGTTTCGGCGAGCACACCGCCTTGGAACACCGCGCGAAACTCCACGAACGGCAGGCGATGATCCTCCTTCACCAGCAGCTTCAACCCATTCGCCAGCGTGAATTTCTGGATCGCATTCTTCTGCACTTCCGTCGCCGCCTTGCTCGCCTTCGGCCCGAAACCCGTCGGCACCAGCGAATAGATCGTGCGATTCTCCGCCGTGAGATACTGCTTGGCCACGCGTTGCAGATCCGCTGGCGACGCCTTCCGTACCGCATCCAGATAACGCTCCGAGAAATTCAAGTCATTCGCCGCGAGCCAGCTTCCGCCGAGATCCTGCGCCTGACCTTGCATCGTCTTGCGCGTCGCGAGCGTTGCCGCCGTGAATTGTTTCACCGCCTTCGCGAATTCCGCCTGCGTGATGCCCTTCTCTTGCACCAGCGCGAGCTGTTCCAGCACCGCCGCCTGCGCCTTTTCCAGCTTCTCGCCCTCGCACACGATGCTCATGCCGAAAAGCCCCGGCGCACCCGGACTATACGTCCACGCATCCACATGATTCACCACCGCCTGCTTCTGCCGCACCTCGCGATACAGCCGCGAACTCCGCCCCGCACCCAGCACCGTGCCCAGCACATCCAGCAACGGCACATCCACATGCCGCAAGTCCGGGATATGCCAGCTCATGTGCGAATGCACCAACTCCACCGTCGCCTCTTCCGTGATGATCCGCTCCGCGATCTGCCGCGGCTCCGCCGGCAACACCACATCTGGCAACGGCCGCGCCTTGGACTTCTCCCAAGCCGCCTTGATCTGCTCCACCACCTCCGCCGCATTCACATCACCCACCACCACATAGAACACATTGTTCGGCGCGTAACGCTCGTGGTAATAGCCGCGAATATCTTCCGGCTTCAGCTCATTGAAAATATCCAGATACCCGATGATCGGATACCGGTACGGACTCTTTGTGTAAGCTGTCTCAAAAAGCCTGCGACCCGACCGCCGTCCTGGATCATCCTGCCCCATGTCCATCTCGCGCCGGATCACATCCAGTTCCTTCGCCAGCTCATCCGGCGGCAGCGATGCGTTCTGCATGATGTCACACAAGATATCGACCGCCACCTTCCCGCCCGTGTTCGGCACATTGATCCAATACACCGTGCGATCAAACGATGTGTAGGCGTTCATATACCCACCCGCCTCCTGCACCTCCTGATCGATCCGGCTCCCCGTCCGCGTCGTCGTCCCCTTGAACAGCATATGCTCCAGCACATGGGAAAGCCCCGCCCCCAACCACTTTCCCTCATGGATGCTCCCCGTCTTCGCCCACGCCTGCGCCGAAACCACCGGCGCGCTATGATCTTCACGCACAATGATCGTCAGCCCGTTCGGCAACGTCGTCAATTCGACCCCTGGCGGCATCGCCGGAATCAATGCCGAGGATGCTCCACCCGCCCCATTCGTCTTGCCCGCTTCAGTCGTAATCATGCTCACAAATTATTCAGTTAGAATTGCCCCTCACCGCGAGGAATGCAAACCCGTTCCCAATCGTCCTTCGTCCTCGATTCCCCCGTAGCTGCTGAGGTCAGGAGGCAGAACTAACCAGCCGCCACTGCGGCTCTAACCAAACCCGGTAAGGACCGGTTCCACCCGGTCCCTAACCAGTCCTCGAGACATCCGCCCATCAACAGCAGAAACATGGAAACACCAACGCGTAACCCATGGTTCCCTTTCATACCTCATCCTTCATAATTCATAATTTAAAGGAGGGGGTAGGACATTGGCTGTCCATGGTCCCCTTTTTCGAAAAATAATTCCAACCCCACAACCACCTCCCAATAAACCACTTAGCTAAAAATCTCCATCGAAGCGTAAAATCCTCCACCTTTGAAATCTCAAATCCTGAAATTTGAACTCTCGGCTATCGTCCATCGGCGATTGGCTATCCTCCCAGTCAAGTTTCCCCATCTGTGTGATCCGTGCTAATCCGTGGCTAAAAACAAATCCCCCTCCGTGTGCTCACATCTCCGTGGTTGATTAAATCCCTTCCCCTTTCGTTTGTTTAGCGTCTTTAGCGGGCCAATTTTGAGCTTTGAACTTTGCCCTGTGAGCTTCAAACTCCCTCCACCAATGAGCCACGCGACTCCCCAGACAAAGCGCCGTCGGCTCATCATTATTTCTGGCATCATCATGGCCCTCATCTGCTGGGCTTATTTCTCCCCATCGAAACTGGACCGCTACAAAGCCCAACTCATCGCCCAAGGCGAAATCCTCGACCTCGATCAACTCGCCCCCAAGCGCACCGGCAATGAACCCGATGGCGACGCCCCTCTGCTGGCCGCGCAGCAGCAAATCACCAACGGCTTCACCCTCAGCATTGGCGAGTTTAAGTTCGAACACATCGAACACGGCTACCAGCGCCTTCAATGGTATGACCCCACCGGCAACACCAATTTCCCCAACTGGACCAACGCCGTCGCTGAAATCAATTCCAGACAAGATGACTTCCTGCTCCTTCATCAACTTCTGCAAAACCCGCCCAAGGAAACAGGCCGCGATTACCGGGATTTTCTGAACTACAAATGGGCCGATACCCGCCTGCGCGAAAGCATCGCCCTACACCTCCACCACGCCGTGATAGTCAGTGCCTACACGCATGACACATCCATGGCTTTCACTAATCTCACCACTTTGTTTAGTCTTGTCGAACAACATCGCGAAGAATGGGAAACATTTAGCCAATCTGCTCGAATCCGAATCACCAAGAAGACTCTGGAAGACCTCAACTACTGCCTCCAACTACGTCTCTGGGACGAGCCTCAATTAAGCGATCTCCAAGCCAAAGTGGAATCCATCTCCCTCGTTAGCAATGCCGTTCAAACATTGGTATTCGAACGCGCCCGCATCTCGGCTTGGTTTGCTATGGCCCGTCAAACTCCTGAGTCTTTCCTCACCAACAGCTTCCTCCAACCCATGTCTTCCAGAGATGAATTTAGACTCGCCTACTGGCGTCATTTGGACATAGGGAATGATGAGCTGGAATACCTAAATCTTTGTCAGGCCAGACTGGATATTTTTCGAAGACAAACCGGCACACCAGCTTGGGCAGGGACTTTCCAAAAACTCCAGGAACTGTATAAACAGGCTTATTACAGCACCGTAACTTGGTGGACCGATAATAAGTTCACCATGGCGACAGCTTTCTCTAATGGGATTGGATTTTTCGAACTCGCCTACGCCGAAACCCGCCGCCAACAAGCCATCACCGTCCTCGCCCTCGAACGCTACCGCCTCAAACACAGCCACTACCCCGACACCTTAGCCCAACTAATTCCCGACTACCTCGCCAAACTCCCCCAAGACCCCATGGATGGCCGCCCCATGCGCTACCGTCTCAATCCCGACGCCACCTTCACCCTCTGGTCCTCCGGCTTCGACGGCAAAGACAACGGCGGCGACCCCACTGTGCCACCACACCAAAACCGCCGCTTCCCAGAAGACGCCCTCGACCTCCCCTGGCCCCGTATCAATCCCGCCGACCTCCCTCCAAAGCCCTGACCCAATGTGTCCTGACATGAACCCCGTGCCCTCAGTCGGGGCATGTCGGGAACCCGCCCACAGCCGCCACTGCGGCTCTAACCACCCCCCTATCGATGTTCGATGTTGGGCGTTCGATGTTCGATGTTTCCCAAAATCATTTTGTCCTTCGTGCTTCGTCATTGGTCATTTAGCCCACGCCCCCTGCCCAACTTTCTGCGCCCCCACCACCCTCGGCCTGTACCCATTCCCCGCATCCAACTGCGGGTCCACCCCATACGTCCCGCCCTGTTCCGCTGACGGCAACGGCGGTTTCGCTGGTTGCGAGGACGCTTTGTGATACCACCAGTTCTCCGCGAACTTGAACGTATTAGCCTGCGTGTTCCCTCCCACATTGATCCACGACCTCAACGGCTTCTCACACACGATGATGTTTTTCTCAAACACCCCTTTCGCGCACGGCACCATCCCCGGCTCATTGTTCTCCTGCAAGATGCGGAACACCCACGTCTCTGGATTCACGATCGTGTTATACCGCACCACCCCTTGCTCCACGCCCGTGAACACGATCGGGGCCATCCCGCCGATGAACAGATTCCCCTCCACCGTGATCCGCCGCGCCTCATACTTCGCATCCTTCGGACGAAAATAAGGCCGCCCCGTCGAACCGCCCAAATGCATCGGCCGCTGCCCCGCATTGATGAATGTGCATCCCCGCACCGTGATGTCTTCCGAGCCACCCTTCGTCTGCGGCCCCGTCGCCTGCGAGAAACCCGCCTTCCCCTCGAACACACACTTCTCGATCAACCCACGATGACATCCCACCATGTCGATCGCCTGCCCCGCCCAGCCGTTGATGCGACAATTCCGGATCGTGAAATCATCCACCCCCGAGAGCTTGATCCCGTCATTGTTCCCCGTCGGCCCGATGTCCGATACCGAAACATTCTCGATCGTGATATGGTGCGAAGACTCGCCCCCATCATCGAAGTTCAACCCGTTCCCCTTCTGTCCCGACACTGCGATATGCCGCACCGTCAGGTACGAGCACCCGCGAAAATGGATCGCCAGCCCCCCTCCCGTGAACTTTGGCGGCTGCGCCGGATTCGCCCCCTCGATCACGATCGGCGCCTCCTTCGTCCCCCGCGCCTTATCCACCGAAAATCCAAACCCATACTCCCCCGGCGCCAGCTTCAAAGTCATCCCCGGCTTCAACGCCCGGAGTGCCTCTTGCAACTCCAGCCGATTATTCACCAGGCGTACATTCGCACTCTCCGCCGCATTCAAAGTTGCCGAGAGCACCAAGAGAAAACCAAAACCCGCAGCTAAACGAATCATGGGCATGCCCAAACCCTGCCACATACGAACTGACAACACAACAAGGTAGGGCTGGCTGTCCTCAGCCAGCCGCCGCCGAAGCACCTGCACACCCAAATTGCAGCAGTCCTGCATCACGACTTACGCTCTCGCCCCTCTCGATGTTCAGGGTTCGATGTTGGATGTTCGATGTTTCCCCAACTCATTGATCATTCCCCTTCGCCTCCTCCAGCGCCTCCGGCGTATTCACATTCATAAACTTCCACGCCTCCTTCCCCGACACCATCATCCGCTCCGCCTTGAGCACCCTCGCCAACGACTGCAACGAAAACTCCCCCTTCACCCGTTGCCCCTCTACCACCGCCAGACACTCCCGCCTGATTACAAAAGGAAACCCTGCAAACTTCTCCTGCTGCGTGAACACCGCCTGAGCCCCGCTAAGTCGCAACTCCCTCACCAGCTTCTTCAACCACCTCGCCGGGATGAACGGCATATCACACGAAAGAAACACGACCGCTTCTGCCCGACTCTTCTGCAGCCCCGTCAAAATCCCGCCCAACGGCCCACACCGTTCCACCACATCCTTGCGGATCACCCGCACCGGCCAGCCCGTCTCAGTCGCCGCCAAGCGCACATGCCCAAGCAACGTCCGCCGCCCCAGCCGCACCCGCGCCTTGTCCCGCCCCATGCGCGTGCTCAATCCTCCGGCGAGGATCATCACTTCTACATTTGATTGGGGTGAACGCGTCACAGTCACAAACAGTCTTTTGTGAGATTATTCTTCGTTCAAGCAAACGGCTGACCTTCAGCCCAAAGAATTCAAACACCCATTTCCCTCTCCTCCGGCGTCGGAGGAGAGGGCCAGGGAGAGGAGGCATCCGCTCGCAACTTCCCCAAAAAGAGTGTCGGGTTTGGGCTGCTGAGCAGCTCCGCCGGCATTTCAGAGCCTTTTCGCTCATTCGCTAGCTAGCCGGTGATAGTTTCCGCCCCCGACGCTTGAACGCTAGCCTGCCCGTGCAAGCTGTCAATGTTGACGGACAGTACTGATCACGGGGTATGATAGACCTGTTTAAGAGAAGTGGTGGCTGGAGCCGGAATCGAACCGGCGACACGAGGATTTTCAGTCCTCTGCTCTACCAACTGAGCTATCCAGCCACAGCGAAGGGCCGCAATTCAACTTGGCGACACCCCATTTGGCAAGGCATATTTGCAGGAATTTCACACGCCCAAAAGCCATGATTTTTGACCGTTCAACGCCCCTTTCCCGCCGCCAATTCCTCGCGCGGACCGCCCTTGCCACCGCGGGCACCACCCTGCTCACCGGCTGCCAGACCGCCGCTCCGCTCCTCGCCAAACGCGTCACCGGCAAACTCCGCGCCGTGGTCATAGGTCACACGGGCCAAGGCAATTACGGCCACGGCATGGACGTGGTCATGACCGGCCACCCCGAGGTGGAACTCGTCGCCGTCGCTGATGCGAACACCGATGGCCTCGCCAAAGCCAAGGACAAACTCAAAGCCCCCAAGGCCTACGCCAGCTACCACGAGATGCTCGCCGTGGAACAACCCGACCTCGTCAGCATCGCCACCCGCTGGACGGTGGAACACAAGGCCATGGCGCTCGCCGCCATCCAGGTCGGCGCACACATCTATTCCGAGAAACCTTTCACCACGGACCTCGCCGATGCCGATGCCGTTCTGGCCGCCGCCAAAAAGTCCGGCAGCAAGATCGCCGTCGCCCACCAGATGCACGTCGCTCACAACATCGTCTATCTGAAGGTGCAACTGGAGAAAGGCCTCATCGGCGACCTCCTTGAGATCCGCGCGAACGGCAAGCAGGACAAACGCGCCGGTGGCGAGGACATGCTCGTGCTCGGCACCCACCTCTTCGATCTCATGCGCCTCTTTGCTGGCGACGCCCAATGGTGCACCGCCCGCGTCCTCACCCACGGCCGCGACATCACGGCGAACGATGGCCGCAAAGCCACCGAAGGCATCGGCTTGGTGGCGGGCGAAGACATCTACGCGCAGTTCGGTTTTGCGAAAGGCGTGAATGGCCTGTTCATCTCCCGTCAGGCATATTCCACTGTGGCCGGGAACTGGGGCCTCGAACTCATCGGCAGCAAAGGCGTGGTGAAGATCCAGGCGAACATCCCCCCGCGCATCTTCCTCCGCAAACCCGGCACTTGGACCGACAAAGGCCAGACCGAAACTTGGGAACCCGTGCCCGGCGATCCGACCATCGGCGTGCCCGAGAGCCAGCGCAACACCACCGCGGGCAATCGCCAGTTGCTCGACAGCCTCATCACTGCCGCCCGCACCGGCGGTGAACCCGCCTGCAGCGGCTACGACGGCATGAAAGCCGTGGAGATGGTCATGGCCGTCTATCAAGCCGCCATCGACAAACGCCGCATAAGCCTCCCCCTCAAAGACCGCGCCCATCCGCTCAAACTGAAAGCGTGATTTGGTAGGGACGCGCTGCCGCGCGTTCCCTGACTGGGCCTTATAGCATCCGCCAAACCACCAGCGGACTTTGGCTGCCACAAATCTGTTGTTCTAAATTCCCACCATCCACCATCAATAATCCACTATCTGCTTCCCTCAGCCATCTGTGGTTGAAACCCTTCCCGAGCCCCGCTTTAATCCCCTCATGCACCATCACACGAAATCGCTCACCCTTTCCCTGCTGCTCTCTGCTGCCGCCATTTCCACCACCTCAGCCGGCCTTGCCGACAAGACCCTCGATGTCTATTGGATCGATTCCGAAGGCGGCGGCTCCACGCTCATCGTCACCCCCGCCGGTGAATCCTTACTCATCGACAGCGGCAATCCCGGTGGCCGCGACTCCGCCCGCATCGTGAAAGTCGCCAAGGAAGTCGCCGGTTTGCAGCGCATCGACAACCTCCTCACCACGCACTTCCACATTGACCACTTCGGCGGTGCGGCCGAAGTCGCGCAACAGATCCCCTTCGGCATCATCTGGGACAAGGGCATTCCGGAAACGAACCCGGACAACAATCCGCGCGACACGCGCTTCCCGCTGATGATCAAGCCTTACAAGGACATCAAGGCGGAGCGCAAAGTCATCCGCCCGGATGACACGATCCCCTTCAAGGCCAGCGAAGATGCTTCCGTGGCGAAGCTGAACGTCCGTTGTCTCGCGGCGCATCAAGTCTTCACCAGCAAGAAACCCGCCGGTGCCAATGCCCAGTGCGACGGCATCACGCTCAAGGAAAAGGACAAGAGCGATAACGCGAACAGCGTGGTGACGCTCATCGAGTTCGGTGCGTTCCGCTTCTTCAATGGCGGCGACCTCACTTGGAACGTAGAAGGCGAACTCGTCTGCCCCATCAACCTCGCGGGCACGGTGGATGTCTATCAGGTGAACCATCACGGCCTCGACGTGAGCAACAACCCGCTCCTCATCAAGAGCCTGTCACCCACCGTCTCCGTGATGAACAACGGCACCACCAAAGGCTGCGGCCCGCAGACCTTCGGTACTCTGAAATCCACGCCCTCCATCAAGGCCATGTATCAGGTGCACAAGAATCTGCGCCCCGATGGTAACGTGAACAACACGGTGAAGGAGTACATCGCCAATCATGACGAGAAATGCGAGGCGAACTACATCAAGATGTCCGTGGCCCCCGATGGCAAGAGCTACACCATCAGCATCCCCTCCAGCGGCCACAAACAGACCTTCCAGACCAAGGCGAAGTGAAGTTGGAGGTAATATCAAACATCGAGAAAAGGGAGTTTAATTGTCCCGGAGGGCAAATGAAGGTAGCCAACTCCAGCACCTGATTGCGCCCATCAGCTCGTAATTCGTAAATCTAAAATCGTAAATCTGTTAAAACTCCGGCGGTCCATTCGGCGTCTTGTTCACATCATACCAGAACTCCGGCTGGCCGGGGATGAAGTCCACGACCTGCTTCTGTGCGCGGAGTTTCTCCTGCAACTTCGGCATATCCACTTCGTGCACGGTTTGCTTCGCTTTCGCCGCCATGGCCGCCGCCACACCGCAGGCGTGGCCGGCGATCATCCAGACGCTTTCCAGGCGATAGGAGCAGAAGGCGACATGGGTGAAGCTGGCGGCTCCGGGAACGAGCAGATTCTCACACTCGGCTTTCTTCGGCGTGAAGGCGCGGTAAGGCATCTGATACGCCCGACTCACGCGCCAGATGCGGCCTTCGTTCACGAACTCCGTCGGTGACAGCGCCACGCGCTGCACATGATGGCTGTCGATGAAGTGACTGCTCAGGCCGATGCTGTCCGGCTTGCGGCGGTTCTCCTGCACATCCATCTGCGTGACGACGTATTCGCCACGCATACGGCGCGCCTCGCGCACATAGAGTTGATACGGCAGATTGCCGTTGTCCTTGAACTCCTCTTTGTGCAAGCCCCATGACTTCATCTCCGAGCGGACATTTTCCGGCACGCTCTCCTCATTCGCGAGGAAGTGCAGCAGACCAAGCGTGTAATCCCAATGATCTTCGATGATCTTCTCGCGCTTGGCGTAATCGGCATCGGAATACTCGAATTGCCCGCCGAAATGGCCGATGGAGAAGATGGCAGCCTGCTTGTTGTTCACCTCATACTTGCCATTACGCCGCGCGTAAAAGTCGAGGATGTCGGTAAGCTTCACCGCTTCTTTCTTCGCCGTCTTCTCGTTGAACCAGTTCTCGAGCAGTTGGTAGCGTTTGCGATCGTAGTGCTTCGGTGCCGGGATGGGCACTTGCAGCTTCGGGTCTTTGGCGAAACAGAGGCGGAAATTGTAGTTCATCGGGGAACGATGCGCCTCGCCTTCCTTCAAGTCTTTCGCCCACGCACTGATGCCCGGAAGCAGATTGCCTTGCGCATCCACCGTGGCCGCCTTGCGCGGCGTTTTGTCGAATCGGATGCCAGCGGCTTCTTCGCCGAACTCGGCTTTGCTCTCGCGTCCGATGGAATACTTCACACCAGCGCGAGCCATCAGGTCGCCTTCGTAACTGGCATCGATGAACACTTTCGCTTCCAACTCGGTCCCGTCACTCATCGTGATGCTGGTGATCTTTGCGCCGCGCTTAGTGACCTTTTCCACATTGAGACCGTAGCGCACCGGGACGCCCGCTTCTTTCAACATGTCGAGATACACTTTCTCGGCCACGCTGGATTCGAAGAAGTAAACAGTATTCAGTCGGTCACCGGCTTTGAGCGGTCCCTGTTCGGCCTTGGTCTCGTCGTAGTGTTTGCCCAAGCGTCCGTAAAACTCGTCGGCAAAACCGCCGATGGTCCACTTGAGCATATGCTCGCTCTCCGCCGTGTTGATGCCACTGGTACTGAGCCCGCCGACATGCTTCGTCTGCTCGATCAGCAACACCTTGGCACCTTCCCGCGCCGCATGAATGACCGCCGCGATGCCGCAGGGCACGGCGCTGTAAACGATGACGTCATAGCTTTTCGCGGCATCAGCAGCGGTCAGGACAGACTGGCTGGCGAGCAAAGCGCCTGCTGTGACTGTGCCGGAGGCTTGAAGAAACTGGCGGCGGTTCATGGTGTGATAGTGATTGTGTTAGTAGGGCTGGCGGCTAGTCCCGATGCGGTGTCGGGATCCTCAGCCGGCCGCTGGCGGAGCGACTGCGTCTAGTGATTGAGCAGGTCTTGATGAGGTCAATGGACGCGATAGTAGTCACTGAATCATGGGTTAAAGATTGTCAAAGTCTTCGGCGGCGGCCCGCTGAGGACAGCGGGCCCTACCGCTTTGATGCTACTTGTTCAACGCACTGACATTCGCAGCGTTGTGGAGCTTCTTCATTTCTTCATCGGTCAACGCCCGGTTGAAGACCGCAAGGCCGCCGAACTTGCCGATGGTCGCCTCTTTTAGCATCGAGCCTACTGCGTAACGCGCTCCCACCGTGAAATCTGAGCCACCGATGCGGTCCTTATGCTTCTCCGGGTCCAGCTTGAAGATGCCCCGTCCATGGTAGTATGGGTTCATACCGCGATCTTTGCCATCCGGGCCTTCCTTGGTGAAGTAAGGATCGGTGCGTTTGTGCTTCACGGGATCGAGCTCCATCTTGTCGAGCACGCCGTTGATGTAAGCGCGGATGTATTTTCCATCGTAGGTGAAGGCGAGCGTGCACCATTGGTTCGTGGGTACTTCACTTTTCGTAGCGGCGTAATCGGCGCACCAAGGGAAGGCACTGCCATCCGCACGACGCGTCACACCGCCTTCGCTGGAGATGTGGGGCACAAGTTTGTTTGGGCCGCCGTAGGTGGGCATGTTCATGAGCAGGGAATACTGGCGCGTGCCGGTGTCGTCATTCGCGCCTTTGCCCTCGCTCCACATGCCCGCGATGGTCCGGCTTTGTTTGAGATTCTGGATGTTCACCACGGCGAACATGCTCACCTGCGCATCGGGCCCGCTGATATTCAGATCACCCGTCTCGGCGTAAGGGATGGAGAAATACTGTTTCCCATTCAGGTCCGCCGCATAGCCGGAGAAAGGCCCGCCCTCCACCCGCGCGATCGGACTGCCCACCTCCTTCATGGGTAGCTTCTCTTTCGTGCCGGTAGAGACGCGAGGTTGCCCGGCTTCTTCACCGAACGTCCAGAAGGCGACGAGGTTTGGGGTGTTCTCCACTACTTTGGAATTTCCAATCGGTTCGGCAGCAAGGCTGTGTAAAACCATCAAGCTCAATCCTGCTGCAATAACAGCCCAGTTTTCCCGTAAATTTAGACGACACATATGCATTAGTGCTAAAATCGCTTGGTAGAACTCTTTAACTTGCGACTGGATTCCACACGCGTGAAAAGCCCAGCCCTTCAAAATCCTTTACATTGGAAGTGGCGAATTCCTTGACGCCAAACGCTTGAAGACAAAGCGCCGTGCGCAGATCATAAATGCGCCGCCTTGGGAATTCTCGGGTGGCGGCGGCTTTCCAAAGATCAGCATGGATATCACGGCTGCGCGGTGGAAAACCAAAAACACGCCAGTGCGGATGCAGTCGGTATTCCTGGATGACAGCGACGGCGTCTGCCGGGGAAAGAGGTTTCGCGAGCACTGCTGGATTGCGCAGATGCAGATAAACCTCCGTCAAAACAAATTCGCTCAAGGCCACATCATCCCGTTGTGTCAGCGAGACCAGAAAGGCCTTGGCTTTCTCGTGATGAGGCGAAGCCTCGCTGTAACTGTAGAGCAGGATGTTCGCGTCGATGGAAAGCATCAGTCAATCGGGTTGCGGGTTTTGCCCTTCAAAGGCGAGGTCACGCAGTTGCCGATCCGTCAAACCTTTCCAGCCAACTTTCCGGGAGGTTGGGGGTTTCCATTCCGTGGAAGCCACAGGCGCTTGATGCGGATATGTTTCCAGCAACAATTCCGCTCCCCTTCTGAAAGTCTCCGCCAAGGACCACTCCCGTTTTTTGGCGAAATCCTTGATCTCCTGATAGAGTTCCTCAGGGACTTGTATCTGAGTTTTTGTCATGCTGGAAAATATACAGCTCCATCAAATTGATGTCAAATCGGCAGATTACTCTTCACCACACCCATCGTGATGCGCTGCCGTTCTTCCACATACTTCGCCGCCTTCGTCACCTTGGCTTTTGCTCCTTTCGGGTCTTTCACGAGGCTGAGGACGGTGTCGGTGAGCTTGGCGACTTCATCCGGCTTGTCCATGTCGAAGAGCCAGTCACCAAGCCCGATGTCGCGCCACATGAAGCCTTTGCTGGTCTGTTCCTCGAAACGGCAGACGATGGCCGGGATGCCGTTGCCGATGCACATGATGGGTGAGTGCATCTCCAGCCCAAAGATGCCGGAGGATTTAAGATACGTGCTGAGCGCTTCATCCGTAAGCCAGAATTTCTCGCGCCACACGACTCGCTTTTTCACGTCTTCGGGCAGCTTGTCGTAGATGTCCTCCTTCGTGATGGTCATCTGCGTGGCGTCTTCCGGGCAGAGCAGCACTTTGTGATCGGTCTGTTTCACCACGGCGATGATGGCATCGCGGAGCGGTTTGGTATCGTGATCGCGCATCTCCTGATTGCGCGCATCGCGCTTGGCGTCTTTAGGGCGGCCTTCCTTGATGAGCCAGTAGGGCGTGTAGCGATAGCGGGCGAGGCAGCAGAGGAATTTCTTTTCTTCGAGCCCGTTCGCTTTCAAGAACGCAACGGCCGGAGCATCATCGCGCAGATCGACGGCAAACGCGCCATCCGGGCCGAATTCCATGATGGGGCAGTTGATGCCTTCGGCCTTGGCCTTGGCGAGTGAAACGGTGTCGCGGAAGTAGAGGAACTTGGCCTTGCCCATGAACTCTTGTTGTTCTTTCGTGCTGCCACCATAAGTGATGCCGTAAACGCCGAAGGGTTTGCCAGTGCGTTTCACTGCGGCGGAGACATCTTTGTAGGCCACCATGGAGGGGCCGGAGCCGTGCAAAATGAAGTCGCACCAGTTAATGGTTTCTTCGAGTTCCTTCACCTTGGTGGTGCCGTCAGGATTGATGCCGCCTTTCACGAATTTCAGTTTCGGAAAGCGTTTGTGCTCCATGGCGATCACTTCGGGCGTGATATCGCCAGAAGGCCAGAGGATTACTTCCGCCTCGGGAATGTATTTCTCGATGAGCGTTAGCACTCCGGGCGTGTGGGCGATGTCCCCGATGTTCACGACCTGCCACGAGGAACGCAGCAAAATGCGCGGGCCGCGTTTCTTGTCCGCAGCAAAGGAGGCGGGGGCGCTGGCGGCGATGGCGGAGGCCAGTGTGCTGGCTATGAAAGTTCGGCGGTTCATGGTGATTCTAGTTAAAGAGTATTAGGCCGAAATTGATGTATTTGGACAGGCTTTTGTTGTAGTGGAGGAAATTGGGTTGCCCGCTGAAGACGCAAAAACTGAGGGAAAGATAACGCCCTCTCCCAAGTGAGGAAGAGAGCGATATAATCGGCGTTTAGATTAAGCAGCAGGTGTAACCCGCTACTCGTAGCGGAATTGGGCGGTGGCTTTGCAGTTCTTATCGGACACCACCCGCACCCAATAGGCTTGCAGGGCATCAGGGAAGTTGTGTGTCACCGTGGTCTTGGCCGGAACCTCCACCACTTGATATGTGCGCCACAGACCGGTGCCCGTGATGTCCACCTCGATGCGCACCTTCACCGGGTCTTTGGCATCGTGCTGGAAGGTGACGGATTTTTTATCATAGCCGGTCATGAGGTAGGCATCCGATGCCTCGTTCGCTTTCACCTCGGTATCCTTCCACGGGCCACCGTTACCACGCACCTTGCCGAACTGCCAGAGGTCATCCACGCCACCCGCCCACAAGGCGACCTTGCCATCTTCCGAGCGGATGATGTGCGGTGAGTTTTTCGGCGCACCATCGCTGATGCCCGTCATGATGAGCAGGCCGCGATAGCTGGTGTAATCTTTGATGCGGCGGTTGTGCGTGGCCACCGGGCGGATCTTCGCGAAACCGCCGGCGTTCTCCGCGGGCAACTCATAGAACGTGCCGTGGCAATTGAAGAGATCGCGCTCGGTGCAGACTTCGCGATCAATGCGTTCATCACCCAGCGCACCCGGCTGATCGAAAGCGGGGTCACCCTTCGGCAGGCGCCAGCGGCTGCCCTTGTCATCCGTGAAGATGACGGAGGCTGCGTCCACCTGGAACATGCCGTGTGGGATGGCCACATTCTTCTGCAACCATTCCTGAGCCTTGGGATCGTTCACTTTGTTTAGTTTCAAGTCCGCGCCCAGTTCGAAGTAACCGGCATCAGTCGCGGTGCCGTTGCTCGCCCGCATAGCGGCGACATTCAGCGTGCGCAGATTGTCGCCGCGCGCACGGATAAGCCCGCCCGAGACGTATTTGTCCTTCACTGTCGCGATGCCGCGGAAGATCTCGCTCGCCTCGTTGCTGCGCTTGTCTTTGTTGCTGTAGTTGAAGAGCGCCGTGGCTTTCACATCTTTGCTCACACTCACACGGACCCAGGCACCCTTGTCCTTGGGCGAAAATTCCAGCCAGCGATAACCCTTGGCCGGGACTTCAATCACGCACAGCCCCTTCCACTCGCCACGACCCTTGCGGTCCACCTCGAAGGTGAACGTCACTGGTTTGTCACTGTCGTGCGTCAGATGCACACCACGTTGTTCATAGCCCTCGAACAGGAACGCATCGGAAGGCGTATTCGCTTTCACCGCTTCATCAAACCACACCGCACCACGGCCCAAGGCCGAGCCGAATTCATCGATCTGGTCCGGCTCCACGAACCACAGGTTGGATTGCGATTGGCCGGGGCCGGCCAGCTCACCCTTCGCTTTGCGCTTGTTCAGGAATTCGTTCTTCGCCGTGTCATCGCAGCCGAAGACCACCTTGCCGCGCCATTCGGTGAAATCACCGATGACTTTGAGATAGTTGGAGCGCGGCTTGATGCCCTCGGAATCCTCGAAACTGAAATCTTTCGGGAACTTCCAGAACGTCCCGTGCATCGTCATCAGCAGATCGCCTTCGCCGATATCACGGATACGCGGCCACTCGGTGTTCCAGCCGTGCGCGCCATCGTAGCTATGACTGCCCTTGGGCAGGCGATAGGCATGCCACTGGCCTTTGTCTAACAACATCAGGATAAGCGAGCGGTAATCCCAGCCGATCGCCCACACCGGGTCTTTCTCTGAACGGTCATTCCCGTAGATGCCGCCCGGTCCGGTCACTTCCGTGAACTGGTTCCGACGGACGATCTTCCAGTCTTTGCCATCCCATTCCGCGAGCACACCCGAGGGGATGGAGGGATCGACGAGCGCTTTAGGGCCATGCTCGCCGTTGTTCGCGTAGATGAGCCGCCCTTGGCCAGAGTAAAGTCCTTTGCCGTGATAACCAGGGAGATCGGCTTTCGGTTCCTTCGCATCTTTGAGCTGTTCGTCGGCATAGAGCATCTTCACCGCGAGCGTTTTCACATCCACTTCATAGAGGCCCTCCTCCATCGTGGCGTAGTAGATCTTGTTCTCCGGATCCGTCAGATGACGCGCATTGCCGGTGTGCCGGCCATACATCGCGCTATATGGAATGGTGCGGACTTCGCCCTTTTCACTGATCGCGTAAGGCCCGATGAAGAGTTGCTCGGATTCTTTGTGGATGAAACGGTTCGCGGGCGTGCCACCGATGCTCTCGGGACGCACGGTCATGTTCAGATCGCGGTCGATCTCATACAGCTTGTCCGAAGACCCCTTCGGCAGATGCGGCCCGTACGTGATGACCCACAAACGATCTGCCCACGGCACTACTGCGCCCGTGCCGCATTCGCCCTCGTTATTGAAATAAGCCAGATGCGGGTAGATGCCCGAGATGCTGCGCGGCTTTTCCGCCGCCACGCCAGTGACCGCACCCCAGCCCAAGCCGAGGCTCAAGATGGCTGCGGAGAACACACCGGCACGTCGATTGTAAAGAGGACTGTTCATTTGCTTGGGTATAGAGTCTCTCTAACGGGGACTTTGGACAATTCAAAATCAGCCAAGGATTTACTCGTTGGAGACCGGGCCAGTTTCTGCTAGAATTACATCTATCCTATGAGCGCCTCCGAAATCCTCGCGGAACTCGCCCCACTTGGCACCGCCAGTTACAAGAAAGTGCTCTTTAACAACTACTGCGTCAAAGAGCCCTGCTTCGGCGTGAAGATCGGCGACCTGCAAAAGATCCGGAAGCGCATCAAAATGGACTACCAGCTCGCTCTCGATCTCTACGCCTCGGGCAATTACGACGCGATGTATCTGGCCAGCCTCATCGCCGACGATGCGCGCATGACCAAACGCGACCTCCAGCGCTGGGCGGATGCAGCCTATGCCGGTTCCCTGCCCGGAGCCGTGGCCAGTGTGGCCGCCGGCAATCCGCACGGACATGAGCTGGCGTTGAAATGGATCGAATCATCCAAACCCCTCATCGCCTGCACGGGTTGGGCCACTCTCTCCAGCCTCGTTTCCGTCAAGGCCGATGCCGACCTCGACATCCCGGAACTGAAACAGCTTCTGCAACGGGTGCAGAAAGAGATCCACAAGGCCCCGGATATCGTGCGCTACCAGATGAACATGTTCCTCATCGCCGTGGGTTGCCATGTGTCACCCCTGACCGAATTCGCCCTGAATACCGCCGCCAAGATCGGCCCAGTCTCCGCTGATCTCGGCAACAACAGTTGCGAAGTCTTCTCCGCCACCGATTACATCCGGAAAGTCCAGGACCGCGGTATCATCGGCAAAAAACGCAAGAGCGCGAAGTGCTAGCGGAGCATGGCCGTCTCAGGCACACCGACTTAGATGCGCAAGCGAGCGGGAAAGAAATGACAGATGCCCCCAAACACCCCTCTTCCGGATATTCGCCATCTACGTTCTGCATTAACAGTCATACCACGTTGCTGCACACGAAATCCTCGCCACCCCGGCGCAAGCCGTCGAGGAACTGCGCTCCTTGCAAGCCGCGTTGGCCCAAGATTGAACGATTCTGCTTCTGACGGGTCAGTTGGTGAGTCTCAAGGGCTCTGCGACAAGTAATCTTGCTAATGTTAAACGCTAATCTGACGGGCAAAATCGGCAAAGTCCTCATGGACAAGGGCGGGGTTTTCGCTAACTATACGCGAGCTTAAGACACATGCGTACTGGTAAAGATTTAATATTGGCTACCAAGCCATACACCACCGACAATCCGGCGAAAAGCTGGTGGTATATCCTATCCACAGGCGTCTTGCTGGTCGGTTTCATGGCGGGAACCCTCTGGAACCACAGTCTTATCGGCCGGATCGTTTGCAGCATCCTCAGCGCGTTGCTGATCCTCCGGTTCTTCGTGATCTATCACGACCAGCAGCACCACGCCATTTTGCCGAATTCCAGGCTGGCGGAAGGATTGATGCGCATCTTCGGCATTTTCATCCTCAGTCCCAGCAGTGTCTGGCGGAGTTCGCATAACCATCATCACAATCACAACTCCAAGCTGAAGGGCTCGCACATCGGCTCCTTCCCCATCATGACCAAGGAGCATTTCCTGAAATGTTCCAAGGCCAAGCGCGCGAAGTACCTCTTCATGCGGCACCCGCTCACGATCCTGTGCGGTTATCTGTTCATGTTCCTCATCGGCATGAGCATCTATCCCTTCTACAACAATCCCCGCGAACATTTCGACTGCCTCATCTCCTTGGTCCTGCACATCACTTTGATCGCCGTGGTCGCCCTGCTCGGCGGCTGGCTAGCCGTGGTCCTGACCATTCTCATCCCGTTCGGCATCGCCTGCTGCATCGGCAGTTACCTGTTCTATGCCCAGCATAATTTCCCCGGCGTGACCTTCCGCGACAACGCCGGCTGGACCTATGAGACCGCTGCGCTGGAATCCTCCAGTTACATGAAGACCAGCAAGCTGATGGCGTGGTTCACGGCGAATATCGGTTACCACCACATCCATCATCTCAACTCCAAGATCCCTTTCTACCGGCTGCCGGAAGTGCTGAAAGAGATGCCTGAATTGCAACAACCCAAGGTCACCTCCTTGCACCCGGCGGATATCATCCGCTGCTTGCGCCTGAAAGTCTGGGACGTGGAAGCCCAGCAGATGGTCCCTTTGCCGGAGAAATAGGAGCCGCCTCGTGAATGGCATGAGGGGCAAAACACGAACTTCAACCCTGCCAACGCATGTCCATTACCGCCGCCCAGATCGCTGAACAAGTCCGGGGTGAACTCCTCGGCGACGGCTCGGTGACCATCACCGGTTTTGCCGCCGCCAACCAGGCCCGCTCCGGTGATCTGACCTTCGCCGATCAGGAGGCTTATTTCGCCGTGGCCGAAGCCAGCCCGGCCGCGGCCATTTTGGTGCCCGAAGGATTTGCTTCGACGAAGAAAACGCTCATCCGCGTGAAGAATCCGCGCATCGCGGTGGCGCGATTGTTACCAGTATTTTTCCCGCCCGACCAATACGCACCAGGCGTTCATCCCAGTGCTGTCATCGATGCCTCGGCGCAAGTGGACCCCACCGCGCACATCGGTCCGAACTGCACTGTGGGCGCGCGCGCCAAGATCGGTGCCCGCGCCGTGCTCATGGGCGGCAACCATATCGGCCGTGATGCCAAGGTCGGGGATGACACCACGCTTTATCCCAATGTCGTCATCTACCTGCAATGCCAGGTGGGCAATCGTGTGACCATCCACGCAGGCACGGTCATCGGCTCCGATGGTTACGGCTACGTGCTGGATGAGGGCCGACACCGCAAGATTCTGCAGATCGGCAATGTCATCATCGGTGACGATGTGGAGATTGGTGCCAACACCGCCATTGATCGCGGTGCCCTCGGCTCCACCGTTATCGGTCAGGGCACCAAGATTGATAATCTGGTCCATGTGGCCCACAACGTCTCCATCGGCCGTCACTGCATCATCACGGGGCAGGTCGGTTTCGCCGGCAGCACGAAGATGGGGGATTACTGCGTGGTCGCGGCCCAATCAGGCATCGCCGATCATCTGACCATCGGCAACCAGGCCACCATCGGTGCCAAGAGCGGTGTGATGCGGGATATCCCGGACGGCGGCAAGGTGTTGGGCATACCGGCCATGCCGGACAAGGTGGCCAAGCGCCAGATCATCGCCAGCCAGCAACTGCCGGACATCATCCGCCGCATGCGCGACTTGGAAAAGCAGTTGGAAGAATTGAAGGCCAGGACAGGTGTGTAGCTCACTGCCCTAGCAGTTGAGTATGGCAGCAGCCTATCGTACCCCCGCCCCTGTTTCCTTGGCTCCGGCTGCCATCTGCTGTGGACTGTTTTTAGCATTGTCCTTGCTGGCTCGGACCTGAGAATACAAGGGACAGATGACGCAGCCATCCACCAACACGCCAATTCCGGCCAATGACCCGCCCCTGATCACGGGGCTGGAACGGCTGATCAAGGCGCTGAAGGACTGGCGGAACCCGGACGGAACCATCCAGAAGCTCTTGAAATGGACCCGTCGCGGACTGCTGTTCCTGAACCTCACTTATGCCCTGATCCTTGTCCTCATCCTCGCGCTTATGGAGTGGCGGGCCGAGACCCACTGGTTTCTCAGCTTTGCGTTTTATGTGCCACCCCAGATGTGGTTGCTGCCTGCTTTCGCCCTGGGGTTCATGACTCTGCTCATCCAGCCGCGCTGGTGTCTGCTGCATGTTGGCTGCATCCTGTTGGTGGTATTCGGTTACATGGACCCGCAGTTCAACCGTCCGCGCGCGCCCAAAGGCCCGGGCTTCAAACTTATCACCAACAATCGCGGCCAGGATAACAAGCAAAGCCCCACGGAATTCGTCGCCAGTGAAAAACCCGACGTGGTTATCTATCAAGATGCCGGGCGCGAAGGTGCTTATGCGAAAGCGTATCCAGATATGAAGGTGCGGGCAGTGAATGAATTCACGGTTATCACCCGCTTCCCCATCAAGAGCATCGAGCTGCTGCCCCAGCGCGGCCTGAACCAGCGCCCCGTGGCCATGCGTTGCGTGCTGGACTGGGAAGGCCGGGACCTGGTCATCTACAGCGTCCATTTCACCTCCCCACGCGAACACTTGGACCCGATGAGCAAGGGCGGTTTCCTTGCCGCAGCCTTCGGGCGCAAAGGCGGTTACGGCGAAAAGCTGCGCGGCCAGACCAAAACCTTTTGGGAGCATCAAAAGAAAATGACGGACGAGATCGCCGAAATGGCCAAGAAGGAAACTTCTCCGACCATCATCGCCGGAGATTTCAACGTCCCTAATCACGGCCAGATCTATCACCGCTATCGCAGCCAGTTCACGGATGCGTTTGAAAAAGCGGGCCACGGCTTCGGATTGACCTTCCCCGGCTTCACGCGTAATCCCCTCACCCTCTTCGGCCCCTGGCTGCGGCTGGATCAGGTTTTCTCCAACCAGCAATTACAACCTGTCGCCTGCAAGGCCGAACCGGGCCGCCGTTCGCAGCATCGCTGCATGGTCGCGACCTTTGAGCTGAAGGAAAAGTAAGCCGCTGCCGCTACATGATGCGGTCCAGCAGCGGGGCCTCATCAACGAACCGGCGGAAGTTCTCCAGGAAGTGACCCACGATCGTCTCCGGTTCCCCCTGATGTCCGCCCGCGACATGCGGCGTGATGTAGCAATTCGGCAGGTTTAACAACGGATGCCCCAGCGGCAAAGGCTCCGGCTCGGTGACATCCAGCCATGCCGCCCCCAAGTGCCCGGAGCGCAACGCCGCCGCCAAGTCCTCCTGATTCACCGTGGTGCCGCGCCCGATGTTATAGAACACCGCGCCCGGCTTCATCTGTTGCAAACGCTCAGCCGCGATGAAGTTCTCTGAATCGGCATTCGCCGGCAGGATGTTGATGACGTGGTCTGCTTCGGCCAAAGCATCGGGCAATTCGCGGGCCGTGATGACCGGGATGCCTTCGTCTCCACGCGCTTTGCGACGATAAGCCACGACGTTCATGTGAAAAGGTCGCAGCATCTCCAGCAACCGGATGGCGATGCCGCCGAAACCGAGGATGACGACCCTTTGGTGTTTCAGGAGGGGTGAAGAATGACGCAAGCGCAGCCAGTCGGCCGTACCGTTCGCATGGCGCGCTTTCAGGGATTCCGGCAGATGCCGCGCCTGCGCGAGCATGAAAGCGAACACATGCTCCGCACAGGCCTCCGCATAGACGGTGGTGCTGTTGGTGACGGCGATATCATGCTTGGCCACGAAGGCCCGGAATTCTGCCGTGTCGTAACGCGTGAAACCGGCACTGGAGATGTGCGCCCATTTCAGGCGCTTGGACTGATAGATGTTCGCCAAGTCAGGCTGTCCGAAGGCGATGTCTGCTTCGGCAAAGGCCGGATCAGGACCGGACTTGGCCAGCGGTGAATTCACCATCTGTGCGGGAAAGATGAGTTCGTGCGGAGCCACGCCTTCACGGAGCATTTTCAGCGGGGCTTCCCCCAGAAAGGTGTCACAAAAGATCTTCAGGTTCTTCATGCGTTCAACAGCCAGCACAGCCCGTGCCCGGCGCACTATCGCTGTAACCGGGGAAATTCTCAAATGGGTTGTTTTTCTCCTTTGTGGATAATCCATTGCCTGCCCGCAGCTCTTCACGTATCAAAAGTGCAATCGAATCATCCACACATGAGCGCTGAAAAACGTATCCAAGAGTTGAAGCTGGAACTGCCCCCCGCACCCAAACGCGGTGGCATCTATAAGCCGGTGGTCATCACGGGCAACCTCGCGTATGTCTCCGGTCACGGGCCGCTGTGCAACGACGGCTCCATGATCCGCGGCAAAGTGGGTCAGGACCTCGACCTGGCCGCCGGACAAGTGGCCGCGCGCCAGACCGGGCTCGCCATCCTCGCCACCTTGAAAGCGGAACTGGGCTCACTCGACCGCATCAAGCGGGTCATCAAAACGCTCGGCATGGTGAATGCCACGCCCGATTTTGCCGAGCATCCGAAAGTCATCAATGGCTACAGTGAACTTTACGAGCAGATCTGGGGATCGGATGATGGCGTCGGCGCCCGCAGTGCAGTGGGCATGGGCTCCCTGCCGGGCAATATCGCGGTGGAGATCGAGGTCATCTTCGAACTGCACAACTGAACATGAGCACGGACTGGTTCATCGTGGAGAACGTGGCGGAGATCCCTTCGCCCTCGCTCTTGGTTTATCCCGCACGCTCCAAGGCAAACTTGGAACGTGTGCTGGCGATGACCGGTGGACCGCCGCGGCTACGACCGCACATCAAGACGCACAAGCTCGGGGAACTGGTGCAGATGCACGTGCAAGCGGGTGTCACGCAATGCAAGGCGGCGACCATCGCAGAAGCAGAGCTGGCAGCCGGCAATGGCATGAAGGATGTGTTGCTCTCCTATCAGCCGGTCGGCCCGAATGTGGCGCGATTCATAGAACTCATCCGGCGTTTTCCACAGATAACGTTTCGCACGATTGTGGATGATGCGGATGCATTGAAACAGCTTTCTGCAACTGCAGTGCAAGCGGGTGTGAAGATTCCGGTGTTGTTGGATATCGATTGCGGGATGCATCGCACGGGCGTGCCAGCCGATGAGCGGGCGGCAGTATTGTATCGTGCCCTCGCAAATTCTCCGGGGATCAGTGCGGATGGGTTGCATGCGTATGACGGGCATCTGCACATCGAAGACCTCGCGGAGCGGACAAAGGCTTGCGATGATGGCATGGCTCCCGTGCTGGCCTTGCGCGCGAAGTTGCAGGCGGAAGGCTTGCCGGTACCACGCTTGGTGGCCGGTGGCACGCCGAGTTTCCCGATCCATGCGAAGCATCCCGATCGCGAGTGCAGCCCGGGCACGTATGTGTTCTGGGATTTCGGCTACGGGAATCGCTTCAAGGATCTGGATTTCCAAGTCGCAGCGGTGTTGCTCACACGCGTGATCAGCAAACCCGGCGAGAACCGGCTCTGCCTGGACCTCGGGCACAAAGCGGTCGCCGCCGAGAACCCGCATCCGCGCGTGTTCTTTCCGCAATTGCCCGACGCAAACGCCATCAGCCAGAGCGAGGAACATCTGGTGATTGAAACCGCCCGGGCACATGAGTTCGCCGTGGGCAATTGCCTCTACGGCATACCTCGCCACATCTGCCCGACGGTAGCGCTACATGGTTCCGTGGTGGTGATTGAGAACGGGCGGGCAGTCACGAAATGGCTCGTGCGCGGGCGGGAGCGGATGCTGACGATTTAATCGTTTGGCCGATTGGCCAGATTCAACGATTGCCCTTCCTTCATGGGATAGTCTTTCTCCCAACTCTTCGTTTTGCCAGTTCATGCAAAATGCACGTCGCTATCGCCTTTTGTCGGTCTTATTACAAATCTGACAATTGCATCAACCTGTTCCAATACAATGTGTTACAGCCATTCGTGCATTCTCCAAACGTTGGCACAATGGCTGCACTAAATAGCTGTATGAAAATGAACCTATCTAAGCTGATTCTGAGTCTGGCGGTTTTCGGGCTGATGGCTGGTTCGGCCATGGCGACAGACAAAGCCGAGCTCGACAACCGCATTCGCAAGCTCACGGCGAAGTTCGAGGCGATGCAGGCGAAGCCGGACAAGGCCATCCCGGCCAAACTCCTGGAGAGCGCCCAAGGCATCGTGCTGCTGGACCGCACCAAGGCCGGTTTCATCTTCGGCTTTCAGGGTGGTGCAGGGATAGCCATGGTCCGCGATCAAAAGACCAAAGAGTGGGGTGCGCCTGCTTTCTATAATGCGAATGAAGGCAGCATCGGCTTCCAGGTCGGCGGACAGCACACTTTCATGGTGATGCTGTTGATGAACACGAACGCAGTGCGTTCCTTGGTGGATCACGCCGGTGAATTCGGCGGCGAAGCGCAAGGCACCGCGGGCGATTCCAGCACCGATGCCGGAGAAACGTATCGGGAAGATGATCAGGCGGTGCTGATCTACTCCGACACCAAGGGGCTCTATGGCGGTGCCACCATCAAGGGCGGCGCGGTCTCGCCGAACGAGAAGGACAACATGCGCTATTACGGAGAGTACCTCATCGTGGAAGAGATCCTCTTCAAGAAGAAGGTGGAACCGACGGAGACTTCCATGGCACTGGCGGAAATACTGGAGAAACACGCCAAGGCGAAAAAGGAATGATTCGCCTTCCAAGTAATTGCAAATCACAGGCCGTAGCCACTTCAGGCTGCGGTCTTTTGCTTTTCAGGGAACCGTGCAGGTAATGACGCACGTATCGTCCGGCAGTGTGCCAGACCTAAGACGGACTAAATCAACAAGTTTCCATGCTAACTTGGAAGAATCGGTTTCCCTGACTGTTTGGTGGATTGTTTCAATACCGGTATACTTCCACAACCCATCGGTCGCGATGACCAGTGTTCCTGCTGGAACTTCATGGGTAAAGATATGTGGCATCGTTGAACCGGAACCAAGCAGTGGCTTGCGAGACTGACCCGCCGTCAGTTCCTGGCGGGTAGAACCGTTGAACAGCCATAGGGCAGAATCACCCACACTGGCACCGATCAATTTATCCGGGCGCAGGCTGACAATGATACCGGTAGTTTCACCAGCCTGCGGATCATCAGCCATCCGGCCATCCAGGCCCATCATCAATCCAGCCAGACCTCCGCGAGAATCCAACGATGCAGCTGATTGCCGGACAACCTCGATGAACATGGCCGCTGCTTCTGCACCGCCAGATATGCCGCCTGCCCCATCTGCGATCGCCATGCATAATCCACCTGGCACATAAAAGATCTCTCCCCTATCCTCCGAATTCTTCCGGGATGAATCTGACGCGATGAATGCCTGCATGTCCCTAACTTAGCACAGCGTTCTGGATGACCGAGTAAAGATCCGTTGATTTCAAATCCTCCGTCGTCGTCGCCGCTCCCATCACCACCGGCCAGTCCTTTTTCGATTTCGGTCGGCAACCGTGTGAGCCTTTCACCAGACTGGCGTCCAGCGGGATGACATCCATCAACATACGGAAGCCGAGTTTCTTTTGCAGGAGACGCCAGATGATCTTGAGCTTCACTGCCGGAATCTGTGGATCGAGAAATAGTTCAACCGGGTCATAGCCGGGCTTGCGATGAATGTCCACGGTACGGGCAAAGTCCGGCGCTTTCGCATCATCCAGCCAATAATAATAGGTGAACCACGCATCTTCATCCGACACGGCGATGAGGTTGCCCGCGCGCGGATGGTTGATGCCATGCGCGATCTTGCCCGCTTCATCCAGCACATGGGCGATGCCCTCCTGTTTTTCCAGAAAAGTCCGCACGGCACTCAAAAGCGAATGATCATTCACATAGATGTGAGCGACCTGATGATCCGCCACGGCGAAGACCTTGCTCGCACCGGCATCGAGCAGTTCCAGGCCCAGCTCCTCTTTCACCGTGAGCCAGCCTTGTTGACGAAACAGGCGGTTGAGATGGATAGCCCGGGTCACCGGCGTGATGCCGTATTCGGAAACAATCAAAGGCCGGATCTGGCGCGATTCGTAGAACGCGATGAGGTCGCCGACGATGGCGTCTATCTCCGCAAGATCGCGGACGATGCGGGGATCATTCGGGCCGAGGCGTTGGAGGTTGTAATCCAGATGCGGCAGATAGACGAGACTCAGCGTGGGTTGATATTTCTTCTCCGTCCACTTCGCGGATTCAGCGATCCAGCGCGAGACGCAGTCGGCCTTGCCCTGAGGTGAATCGAGCCCGGCGGCAGGCCCCCAAAAGCCCGCGAAAGGAAATTCACCCAGCTCCTGCTTGATCTCCGTACGGATGGAGTATGGCCAGGTGTAGATGTCAAAAAATTTGCGGCCATCGGCGGGATACATCGGGCGGGGCGTGATGGAGTAATCCACACTCGCATACATGTTATACCACCAGAAAAGTTTCGCGCAGGTGAAGCCGGACACCTCCGAGCGCAGGTGGTCCCAGAGCTTGGCGGCCTGCACTACGTGGTTGGATTGTTTCCAGAACTGCACCTCGGCCAGTTCGCGGCTATACCAGCCATTCGCCACGATGCCGTGCTCATGCGGGGTCTTGCCGGTGACATAATCCGTCTGCGCCGTGCAAGTCACCGCCGGGAATGCCGGGATGACATGACGCAACACATGCCGCTGCCGAAAGGCGTTCAGCTTGGGCGTATGCTGGCCCAAGAGCCCTTCCGTCAGCCCCACGACATTGATAACGGCAGTGCGTGTCATGTATGTATGACCAGCAGGTTGAGGGAAACAGGAGATGACCTAAAGGAGAAAAGCTCGCCACCCGGCCTGAGCAATTGAAAAATTCCACTAACTCTTGGCCACCGCCGCCTTGATGCCTTTCAGCAGGGACTTGTCCCCCTCGGCATCCTGACCGATCTCCCAGACGAACACGCCGCCCAGCTTTTTCTTTTTCGCGAGCGCCACTTTGGCTGCAAGGGTGGAAGGACCGTTGAAATAGAGCCCGTCCCATTCATCCGATTCCGCGCGAAAATCGGGTTTGTTCACCATGTCGCTGTAGGCCATGGTCCGTTCCCGCTGGGTCATGCCTCGTCCGTAAAGAGGGAGTCCGAGACAAAGTTTGCCGACGGGCACACCATGATCAATCCAGCGGTCGATGGCCGCTTCGGCACCTTGCACCGTGGCGTGACGCCCCGGCTGATCATAGGCCATCAAGTGGACACGATCCAAATGATTGACACTTTCCCTCCACCAAGTCTGATCCACCGCCACAGCGGCCGTGAGCAGCTTGCCTGGGCCGAGGGCCAGCCTGAGCAATTCCATGAAGACGCCGTAATCCCGGGCTTCACCCAGGGTTTTGGGGTGTTCCCAATCCAGGTCTATGCCATCCAGTTTTTCCTCTTCGCAGAGCGTGCGGATGTTTTGCACCAACCGGCCTCGGGCCTCGGCCGAACTGAGCGCAGCACGAAACCCGTCCGAGCGTTCCCAACCGCCCAGACAAACCAGCAGGCGGCAGCCATGATCGGTACGGGCCTTGCGCAGGAGGGCAAAAGCCCCGGCATCCCATGAGCGAAACTCCAGATCGCCGGTGTCGCGCGGCTCAATGGAGAAGGCGATCAGGTCGGTAAGATGCTGCGTACGAGCAAGGTTCTTGGCGCTGATCCGGTAATCAGGCAGGTAACCGGCCACCGTAAATCCCGCAGGCTTGCTCCCAACTGCCGCTTTAGCCGCCCCGGTCAACAGACCACCACTTAGAGCTGCGGTCAGACCGATAAAGCGGCGACGATTCATGGCTATGAGGCTTTCTGTCGTCCCGCGAGCGGGATGATGCGCTGCTCGCGCACGGCCTGACGTTCCTGCAATTCGTGGATGGACGCAACAATCTTGGCGGGGACCATCTCGTGGGTCTCGAAGCCTTCACCGATACCACGCAGCAAGGTGATCGTGAGCTGACCACCGAGATGTTCACGAAATTCTTCCAGACCATTCAACAGCACGAGATTGCCAGTGGCATCCGCGAGCAAGAGTTCGTTGGCGAACAACTCAAAGCCCAGTTTCTCCAACAGGGTCAGCACGCGTTCGCAAGATTGGGCATCCAGATAACCCATGCGCCGCGCATAGACGGTGTCCAGGGCAATACCCACCGCCACCGCTTCACCATGGCGGATGCGATAATCTGAGACCTGCTCAAGCTTGTGCGCCGCCCAGTGACCGAAATCCAGCGGACGCGCCGAACCGAACTCAAACGCATCGCCACCCGTGGCGATATGGTTCAGATGCAGTTCCGCACTGCGATAGATCAGCGGGCGCATGGCCTCCGCGTCGAAGCGGGCGAGCGCAGCGGCGTCTTTCTCGATGCGTTCAAAAAACTCGCGATCCCGGATGAGCGCCACCTTCACCGCCTCCACATAGCCGTTGCGCTTGTCACGTTCCGGCAGGGAAGAAAGCAGCGAGAAGTCATTGATGACGGCGTAAGGAGGACAGAAGGTGCCGATGAAATTCTTTTTGCCGAAGGCATTGATGCCGTTCTTCACACCCACGCCAGAATCATCCTGGGCCAAGGTCGTCGTGGGGATGCGCACGTGACGGACGCCGCGATGCGCCGTGGCCGCCGCCAGACCGACGACATCCAAGATCGCGCCACCACCGATGGCGATGAGATAGGAGTGGCGGTCGATATGATTCCGTTCGAGGTGGGACTGGATCTCGGAGACGTGGAAGTAGGAATTCTTCACGCGTTCGCCACCCTCGAGGATCATCGGTGAGCCCATGAGCTTCAGCCGGTCCGCATGTGCACGGAAGTATGCTTCGATACGGTTAAGCAGATCGGGCTGGGCCTTGGCCAGCGATTCATCGACCACGATGAACGCCTTGTGGACCTTCTGCGGTTCGGCCTCCGCCAGCGTATCCCGCAGCGTCGTATTACCCAGATCGAAGACATGCTGCGTGAAGTGCACGCGGCAACGCCAGCTAACCGTGACTGTGCGCTCTATGATGGACATGTTTTTCAAGCTTACTCTTCTGACGCGCTCAGGCCAGAATTTATTGAGCCAAAGATTAGGCAGTTGGCGAAGGCCTGGCGTTCAAGAAAAACCGGCAACTTCATTGGCATCAGGGACTTCAGACGGCTTTCTTGGGCCGTTTGGCCGGTCTCTTCTTCGTTTTGACGGCGGCACGCATAGCCGCCTGCCACCCTTTCTCCGCCCAGAGGGCCAGTTCCTGCGAATTGTCCAAGGCGGTCACTGGCGGATGATAATAAGCCATGACCACGCGGTTTTCACCATAGGTGAAGGGGCTCAACCCGGCGGATTCGAATTCCGGGCGGCTGATTTCGTCTACCTTGAAGTAGAGCGTGTCGTAGGCGACGAGCGCGAACATGCGATCCTCGCGATAGATACCGTAACCGCCGAACATGCTGCGGGCCGTCACCGGTGCCCAAGCGGCCAGTGACTCGATGATGTGCGCCACGAACTCATTTTTCTTGGCCATGGGCAGAATGGTCGAGGGGCTGCAGACGCCCGTCAAGCCGATGGCGCTTGCCTTTGACAGGAACACAACTTATCAAACTTGCGCGTGAAATCACTCCCCCGAAATCACTGGTGGCTCAGCCTGATCGCCTCCGTCCTTTTTTCTGCTGCGGCCAGTGCAGCCACATATCAGCCATCGGAGATCAAGCCGCCCGCAGTTGAACGTGAGTTCCGCGGAGTGTGGATCGCCACCGTGTCGAACATCGATTGGCCTTCCAAAAAAGGATTGCCCAGCGGCGAGCAGCAAAAGGAACTGCGCGCCCTGCTGGACCTGGCGGTGAAGTTGAATCAGAACGCCGTGATCCTGCAGATACGGCCGATGTGCGATGCGCTGTATGCTTCCAAGCTGGAGCCGTGGTCCGAGTATCTCACCGGTGAGATGGGCAAGCCGCCCGAACCTTATTACGATCCGCTCGAGTTCGCGGTGCAAGAGGCGCACGAGCGCGGACTGGAATTGCACGCGTGGTTCAATCCTTATCGCGTACGCAATACCGCCTCGCCCGGCGCGGTCGCCAGCACGCATATCAGCAAGACCCGCCCAGAGTTGGTGAAGCGTTACGGAACGTATCTGTGGCTCGATCCGTCCGAACCCGATGTGCAGGAGTATTCGCTGAAAGTTATCCGCGATGTGTTGAAACGCTATGACATCGATGGCGTGCATATCGATGATTATTTCTATCCCTACCGGGTGAAAGATGCTCAGGGGAAGCTGGTGGAGTTCCCGGATGACGTGAGCTGGTCCCGCTATCGCAAAAGCGGTGGTAAATTGGAACGGGACGATTGGCGGCGGGAGAGCGTGAACATCTTCGTGGAAAAACTCTACAAGATGGTCAAGGAGGAGAAATCCTGGGTGAAGTTCGGCATCAGTCCCTTCGGCATCTGGCGGCCTGGCTTTCCGAAAGAAGTGAAAGGCCTGGATGCTTACAAGGAGCTGTACGCCGATTCCCGCAAGTGGCTGGAGGAAGGCTGGTGTGATTATTATGTGCCCCAGCTCTACTGGGGCGTGAGCGAGACGGGACAGAGCTATCCCCTGCTCCTCGACTGGTGGGTAAGCGTCAACAAACAGAAGCGGCACATATGGCCGGGCAACAATCTGGACAAGATCATCGATAAATGGCCCCTCACGGATTTCCAGCAGCAGATGGAGCTCACGCGCAAGCAGAAAGGCGCCACCGGCAATGTGATGTGGCACAGCAAACCGCTGGCCGCGAACAAGGGCAAGGTGCAGGAACTGCTGACCAGCAAGTTCTACACAGATAACGCATTGGTGCCCGCCTCACCGTGGCTCAGCCAGAGCACGCCGCCGAGGCCGAAGCTGCTGGTGCAGAATGGCAACGGCAATGGCCCGGGCGAGATCGAGATCCAATGGAGCATCGAGCCGGGTAATCCCATCCAGAACTGGGTCTTGCAGGTGAAGCGTGGGAACAACTGGGAAACGCATGTCTACGGCAGCGGCACCACGCGAGCCAAAGTGAAGGCCATCGGCGGCAATGGCGCGGATGCCATCGCCTTGACCGCCGTGAACCGGTTCGGGAATGCAAGTGCGCCGATGGTGTTTGCCAAGCAGTAGTGGGTGGTTTAACACCCGAAAAGCAAAACCTATGAATGGCGTCGCTTTCAGAAAAGTCACGGTAACATCTCTGATTTGCTTAGAAGCCATCTCATAAATGTTTGAGGAGGATGAGGGTGGCGGCGAGGTGGAGGAAGGCCTGATAGTTTTCGAGGTGGTATTCCCAGCGGATAAGCAGGCGGCGGTAGTTGCCCAGCCAGGCG
>JAEYXS010000059.1 GCA_023431185.1 Verrucomicrobiota bacterium | reverse complement strand
GCACTGAAATCGATCAAGCCTTCCGTCGGCAGGAAGAGCTCGCCCAGCGCATTGCCAGAAGACGGCGTGCCCTTCGGCGGCACATAGCTTGCGTTCACTTCGATCGCCTCCGCATTGAGCAACAGCTTCAAAACTTCCACTTCCGCCGTCGGCAATTCACCCGCCGGCTTCAGCACGAACTTCAGCTTCTTGGCCGGATCGAGCTTCAATTCACGGCGCAGATGGCGGCCGATGGACACCAGCTCATACTTGGCTGTGGCCACTTTGTCCGCTGTTTCATCAAGACCGAAATAAGTCTTCTCTTCATCGCTCAACGGCTTGGGCCAGGTGGCGAACATCAACGTCTTGCCGCCACGATCTTCCGGCAGATCCTTCGAGAAACCCATCCCGTGCCAGAGTTCTTCCGTGATGAACGGCAGGAACGGATGGAACAGCCGCAGCATGTTGCCGAGGATGAAATCGATCACCGCGAGCTTGTTCGCCTTGAGCTTGGCATCTTCACCGTAGAAGGCCGCCTTCGAAGCCTCCACATACCAGTCGCAATACTCGCTCCAGAAGAAGCGATAGAGCGTGGTGGTGGCATCGCTAAAACGATAGTCCGTGAACGCTTGTGTCACTTCACGAATGGCCTGATCCAAACGGATAAGGATCCATTTATCATCCGAGGTCAGCAGGTCGGGATTGATCTCGCCTTCCGTCGGCACATCAGGAATGCCGACCATCTGGCGGAAGCGACACGCATTCCACAGCTTGTTGCAGAAGTTACGGCCCAGCTCGACATTCTGTTCATCGAACAAAATGTCCTGGCCCAACGGCGCCGCACGCATCACACCGAAGCGCAACGCATCCGCGCCATACTTCGCAATGAGGTCCAGCGGGTCCGGCGAATTGCCGAGTGATTTCGACATCTTGCGACCCTGTTTGTCGCGGATGATGCCGGTGAAATAGACATTCTTGAATGGCAGATCACCTTTGTATTCGTAGCCCGCCATGATCATGCGCGCCACCCAGAAGAAGATGATGTCAGGCCCGGTCACGAGGTCCGTGGTTGGGTAGAACTTCTTGAGAGTCTCCGTGTTCTCCGGCCAGCCCATCGTGGCGAAGGGCCACAGCCAGGAACTGAACCAAGTGTCAAGCACGTCGGGGTCTTGCACCCAGCCTTCGCCCTCCGGTGCATCCACGCCGCAGTAAACCGCGTCCTCACCGCGATACCACACCGGCACGCGATGTCCCCACCAGAGCTGGCGGCTGATGCACCAGTCCTGGATGCCACCGAGCCAGTGATCATACACTTTCGCCCAGCGGTCCGGATGAAAACGCATCGCACCATCCGCCACGCACGCGCGGGATTTCTCCACACTCGGATATTTCAGGAACCATTGCTCGCTCAGGCGCGGTTCGATCGGCACATCGGCACGTTCGCTGTAGCCCACATTGTTCGTGTAGGGCTCTTCCTTCACCGACAAGCCCAGCTCCACGAGCTTCTCCGCCGCCACCTTGCGCGCCTTGAAACGCTCCAAGCCTTTCAGGTCATTGCCCGCCGCCTCTGTCATGAAGCCCTTCGCATCAATGACCTCGATCGGCTCCATCGTCGCGAGCTTCCACATGAACGGCGAGTTGGACGACGCGCTGATCGCCCACGTATGGATGCGATGAAAGATCTCGTAGTCCGCCTTGTCATGCGCCGGCGTCACCTTCAGCACACCCGTGCCGAATTCAAAATCAACATGCTCATCACCGATGATCGGCAGATGCGCCTGGTTCTCCACCGGCAACGGACGGCGCGCGTGCTTGCCCACGAGCCGCGCGTAACGCGGATCTTTCGGATTCACCGCGATGGCCGTATCACCGGGAATTGTTTCCGGACGCGTCGTTGCGATCGTCAGGAACGTGCCGGGTTCTTCCACCACTTCCACCTTGAAGTAGTAGAGGAAACCCTTCTGCTCCTTCATCACCACTTCCTCATCGGAGAGCGCGGTATGGGAGACTGGGCACCAGTTCACCATGCGTTTGCCGCGATAGATGTGGCCTTTTTTATAAAGGTCCACGAACACGCTCTGCACGCACTTGGAATACTCCTCATCCATCGTGAAACGTTCGCGCGACCAATCGCACGAAGCCCCGAGCTTCTTCAACTGCTGGATGATGATGCCGCCGTACTTGTGCTTCCAGTCCCAGATCTTCGCCACCAGCGCTTCGCGGCCGAGGTCATCGCGATGCTTGATCACACCTTCCTTGCGCAGCGTCTTCTCCACTACGTTTTGCGTGGCGATGCCCGCGTGATCCGTGCCCGGCAGCCACAGCACTTCCTTGCCGTCCATACGCGCCTTGCGGGCGAGGATGTCCTGGATGGTGTTGTTCAGCACGTGGCCCATCGTGAGCACGCCCGTCACATTCGGCGGCGGGATGACGATGGAGTAGGCCGGGCGCTTGTCACTGACGCGCGCTGGATCAGCCGTGAAGCAACCCTGCTTCAGCCAAAACTCATACCACTTCTCTTCAACTGACTGTGGCTCGTAAGCCTTAGAAATCTCGGACATATTAAACAATCAAATGTTTGACGCGAATTCCGCTAATTATCGCGAATTATTTCTTTAAATCAGGCAGCTCTTGCCGCCCTCGGCTCAGCACCACCCGTTTCCATTCCAAAGAATCTCCACCAAAGTTCACCAGCAATCCCAACTGCAGTTTGGAGGCGGCCAAGTAATTCAAAACCTGCTTCGTGTGGCCATCCACCAGCCGCTCCACCGATTTCCCTTCAAAAATAATCTTATCCCACACCACAAAGTCCGCATAGTAAACATGCGGCAGCACAACCCCCTTGTAACTTACCTCATACTTGCGTTCCCTTTGAAAAGGAATCCCTGCCCGCTGCAACTCCACCACCAGCGCATCCTTGTAGATCACTTCATCATGACCTTTTCCAAGCTCCCGATGAATCTCCATACAAAGACCAACGAGCTTGAACACCTCGTCCTTGTAGAGCAGATCACTCATCTCTTTTCCCAATTAGCGCTAATTCGCGAAATTCGCGTCAAACTTCTCCTTCACTTCTGCATCAGCGCATACTCCATGCTGTCCACCAGCGCCTGCACGGAGGCTTCGATGATATTGTCATGCACGCCTACCGTGCCCCATTCGTTCTTGCCGTCCGTGCTGATGATCAGCACCCGCGTCTTCGCGGCCGTGCCCGTCGCGCTGTCGATGATCCGCACCTTGTAATCCGTCAGCGCCACCTTCTTCAATTTCGGGAAGAAGCTCGTGAGCGCCGCGCGCAAGGCCCCATCCAGCGCATTCACCGGGCCATCACCCTCGGCGACAGTATGCGCGAACTTCTCGCCCACCTTCACCTTCACCGTCGCCTGACAAACCGAGTTCTCTCCATCACGACGCATCGAGACGTGATAACCCTCCACCTTGAAAGGCAATTCCTGATGACTAAGCAAACGCCGGATCAGCAACGCCAATGACCCTTCCGCCGCTTCATACTCGTAGCCGATGTTTTCCAGCTCCTTGATCTTCGCCGTGATCGTCTTCAACTCCGGCGTCTCCGCTGTGATCTTGAAGCCCAGTTCCTGCGCCTTCACCAAAATGTTCGTGCGGCCCGACATATCGCTCACCAGCACGCGCCGATGATTGCCGATCGCTTCCGGGTTGATGTGCTCGTAGCTCCGCGCCACGCGCTCGATCGCATGCACATGGATGCCGCCCTTGTGCGCGAACGCCGTCTGGCCCACCCACGGCTGACGCGGATCATGCCGCATATTCGCGATCTCATCCACGAACTCAGAAAGTTCTTTCAGCTTCGGCAACGACTTCGGCGGCACGCCCACTTTGCCCATCTTGAACTGCACCAGCGGCATCACGCTGATCAAGTTGCAATTCCCCGTGCGCTCACCGTAACCATTGATCGTCCCCTGGATATGCGTCGCACCCGCTTCCAGCGCCGCGATGCCATTCGCCACGCCGAGCCCACAATCATTGTGCGTGTGAATGCCGATGCGCGCGTTCAATTTTCCCTTCGCAAAACTCACGATGCGCGAGATCTCGCTCGGGAGGCAACCGCCGTTCGTCTCGCACAAGCAGATTACATCCGCGCCCGCTTTCTCCGCCGCCTGCCAGGTCGCCAGCGCGTAATCCGGCTCATCCTTGAATCCATCGAAGCTATGCTCCGCATCATACACCACGATCTTGCCGTGATCCTTCAGGAAGCGGATCGTGTCGCCGATCATCGCCAGGTTCTCCTCCGGCTTCACGCGCAGCACCTCGTTCACGTGCAGCAGCCACGTCTTGCCCACGATTGTGATCACCGGCGAACCCGAATCCAGCAACATGCGGATCTGGTCATCGTTCTCCACCGCCACACCCTTTTTACGAGTGAACCCGAACGACGCGATCTTCGCATTCTTCCACTTGCGCCGCTTCGCCTGTTGGAAGAACTCCATGTCCTTCGGATTCGAGCCCGGCCAGCCGCCCTCGATATAGTGCACGCCGAAAGCATCCAACCGCTCGGCGATACGCAGTTTGTCCGCCAGCGAGAAATTGATCCCTTCACCCTGCGAACCATCGCGCAAGGTTGTATCGTAGATTTCGACGTTACTTTTCATGTATTCAACCACGCCTGACCAAACCAATCCACTCGGCCAAACGGAACGGACTTTCTAAGCCAATGAGGGGTCTGATGCAAACCGAATTGCCACCCCATCCCGGTAGGGCATCGCTGCCGCGATGCCGTTGCATATGTCCCATCAGACCCATAAGTCCTATTCTCTTTTCCTGTTCGTGAGGGGATTCGGTGCTTCCAAAAACCACACCGCCTACCACTCCTTTTTAGCTGACATTCTGCATTCGCAGGACCAGCCATTGATACGAATACCACTTCCACCGCAACATGCAACATAAAATTTTAAACAAAAATCAAATTTAGCGCAATATTATGCGCGCCAAAAACTTCCGAAAGCGATATTTCCCTCGTTCAAACCATGAAATCAGCGATTGCTTGGCAAAATCGGAGCTATACACCGCGCAAATACGCGGTATCGCGGGCGTTTTACCCCGGCGTTTTGGTCGGGGCCCGCCTGCGAGCTAAAGCGGCGTCCTCGCCGCGTTCCTCCGTAGCGCAGGCTGGCAGCCTGCTGTGTCGCCGACTGGCAGTCGGCAGACCGTCCAAAACTCAACGGAGCGCCGATCTCCGAATCGGCATTTCATCGTCGGCACTTTCATTCTTTGCCCCCGGACCCCAACGGGGTCACGTACCAAAGCCCAACATTGCCCGCGCTTCCGCGAGCGGGCTACGTTGGGTAACCATCCCCCCTGAACCACCAACCCCAAAGCGGGTTGCGTCATCCTCCCCATCCCGGAGGGATGACAGCCTGTAGCCGGTTGGTCGAGCGAGGCACGAGCGAGACCACCGGTAACCAGCCCCAGCTAACCCGCACCCCGTCATCGGGTGCCAGCACCTTATGAAGTGTGGAGGCTTGCCATCCCTTCTGAACACCGCGTAAATTCGAAAAAAGGGATGCCTGATTGAAAAATGAAACCGCCTTTAGAATTCTATGTGATGGCCCGATCCTACAACAGTTATGGCGGCCATCCGTCACTATCCCTGATTTCAAGTTTCTTGCTTATTGACGCACCTGTGTTCGGGACGGCGGTCTCAGAGTTGACAGTCACTCTCCATTTCGCTTCCAGCGGACCTCCTCGAGGTACACTTGAAAACCTTTACTCCACTTTCAACACAAACCTGCTAAGTCTTCCCAAAGTAGCATTCCGGCGGAAACGCGGACAGGTTGGAATCGACATCGCCAGCAACCTCATTGATGCGAGTGATTTCAAAAACCAGCGGAAACTTTCGTTGGTGCTATTCCGGAGCGGAGTGGCTGAGGTTGTTACTTCGCTGGAGCTGTTGAAATCAAGGCTGACTCCAAAGGATGATTTTTCCCTTGATGCATTTTTGGCTCACTGTCGACGACGTGAAGCTGAACTGCCAGATACCGATGAGGCGTTGATGGTGCTCAAGGATAGGATCGCCATCAATGAAGCGGCCATTCGCGATGCGATGACACCATGGGAACGTCTGGCCATTGATTGGGGAGATTTCCACCATGAAGCTCGTCGCATTCTGGACGACCCATTTTTTTGGGAAGCGGCCAATGATTTTTCTCCGCACGGTAATGATACAGGCGCAGACTTGCTCCCCGACTATCGACGCTGGCTCAAGCTTCACCCCTCAGGTGATCCGCTGGATTTCTATCACCAACTACTTCAGAAATGGGGCATCACCCTTGGTGCCACCGATTCAGTCTCGGTATCTGTTTGTAACGATGCCAGAGTCGCATTGGCCTTTGCAGAATTGAAACTCAGGGCGGATTGCTATTCATCAACTGCTATCCTCGCCATTGAATCCATTCAAAAGCAACGGCAGGAAGCTTTATCAGCCACCGATTGGCCGCATCGCGATGACCGGCTCAAAAGCCTTGATTTGCTCGAAGCCAAACTCAAGCCCTACATATAAGATCGCGATTTTAGCTGCAGCCCTGTAGCAGGGCAGACGCCCTCGCATGTCTCTCCACCCCGAACCACAACGTGGTTCAAATCAATCAGCCCAGGGTTGCGAGCCAGCGAGCTACCTTGGGTAACCGGTTGAAATTTCACTACTCCGAAGGAGTTGCATCCATTCGTGACGTTCCTTACTTTTCAACTCATTGCCATGCGAGTTCTGGAAATAACCCGGGGAGTGGTCCCCGCTGATCCAACTAAAAGGCCGTTTTAGGACCTGTGTATTTATTTGAACGAGGACGGCACATTCTCTGGAGATGTCGTTTCCTCGGCCGGGCAGCGACGGCTTCCGAAGGACTGCAAAATCTCCGTTCCTGAACGCTTTTTCATCATTCCCGAATCAATGTTCGGACAGCAAGAATACTTGCGCGGCACCGAGCATCCGTCCGAAATCATCCTGACCCTTCGTGACGCAGAATTTAAGCTAAACTGTTCATTTTTGCTGTCGCAACTCGATGCGGATTCTCCCATACCCAGCGCCGTTTCAGAACTGGAACAGCTCATCAAAAAGATCACCGATCCTGCTTACGAACCACCCAAACTCACCCCGGAACAAGAACGCGCTGCTGCGGTTCATAGCCAGTTCGCCCTGCATGAGGCCATGATATCGGGAGATGCGGACTTGATAACTGAGATTATGCAGGCTCACCCCGAACAGCTTCATCAAGAGAACGGCAATGGCTTTACCCCGTTGGAACAAGCCGTCTGGTTTGGAAACGCCGCAACTGTGGCGCTTTTGGCCAAGTATGGTTCAGATGTGAATGTAAGAGACGGATTTGGACAATCACCTCTCCACATCGCTTGCACTGCAGGGGATTTGGAAAAGGTTAAGGCATTGGTAGAAAATGGGGCGGATATCAACGCCGCAAAACCGGACGGCTGGCGCCCTATCCATTATGCGATCATGACGAACAGCAAAGACATCATCCAATACCTGCAGAGTAAAGGTGTCCAGTTCGACCCAGAAGACCAACTTGCCAAGGAAGCAAAGCAAACCGCCAAGAAATGGAAACGCCATTTGTGAAAAAGGAACGCCGATTTCCAGGTCAAAAACCAACCTTGGAAATCTCCCGCGAATCCTCATCATCTTCTGCGTTGTTATCGTTGGTTTGATAACTGGTGATGATACCGCGACAAACCTCATATGCAGATTTTCACACCCCATGTAAAAGCTTACAATCCCGACCACTCCTTCGTCGTGACCAACATGATGCGCTGGCGCTTGACGAAGATCATCTCAACGCTTCCCGGCGTCGTGATGACCCGAAAACTCGGCTTGCTCGGATCAAGTGCATTACCGCTCGCTGAGTTCGAATTCAAAGGTGTGCCGTTTCAGATGGACGATGGCGGCGATACCGGTGGCGACGGCCTTTGGATCATGCCAAAAGATGGCAAAAGTCATCCCGCCGAACTTAAGGAGATTCGCGAGCATGTGGAGAAATCGCTTCAACAGAAATGACCGGTTTCTACCTCTTCCCTCCCCACAACGGCTCCACCATCTGATGATTCAGCCCGTCCAATTCCCGCTGCAACCGTTTTGAAACCGCCTCATCATTTACTGCTTTCGCTTCGCTCACATCCTCCCGCAGATTGAACAACTGAAACTCCGACACCAGTTTTCCGCCCTCAAGCTGCTTGACCAGCTTCCAATCTCCCGAGCGTAACGCGATATTCCGTCCATACCGCCAGAACAAAACCTCATGCGGCGCCCCTTGCTTCTCCCCGCGCAAGAACGGCAACAAATTAACCCCATCCAATTTATTTTCTCCTGACGGCGCAACCTGCGCAGCCGCCAACGAAGTCGGCAGAACATCCAACGAGATCACCGGCTGCTCATACACCTTGCCCGCCGGGATCTTCCCCTTCCACTGCGCCAGGAACGGCACCCGGATGCCGCCCTCAAAGAGTTGTCCCTTGCCGCCGCGCAACGGTGCATTGCTCGACGTCAGCTCCTGCGTCGGCCCGCCGTTGTCGCTCAGGAAAAAGATCAGCGTATCCTCTTCCAGCTTCAGCTCACGCAACTTCGCCAGCAGCGCACCCACACTGTCATCCAGCGACGACAGCATCGCCGCAAAGATGCGCCTCTGCATGTCCGGGATATGCGCGAACCGCGCCAGTTGCTCCGGCGTCGCCTGCATCGGGCTGTGCACCGCGTTATACGCCACGTAGAGAAAGAACGGCTGCTGCTCATTCCGCGTGATGAAACCCACCGCCTCCCGCGTGAACGCGTCCGTCAGATACTCCGGCTCCGTGATCTCCCGCGTGCCGCGCAGCATCGGATTATCCGCATCATACGGCGGCTCATTCCCCCGCACGTGATTCGACCAGATCACCGGCCCATTTGTGAACCGTTCCCCGAACGCCACCGAATTCGTGCGCAGGAACGACGTCACTCCGTTGAACGGCGGCGGCACAAAGAAATGTCCCTCGTGCAGAAACCCATAGAACTCATCGAACCCGCGTTGCAAGGGGTGAAACTTCTCCACCGTACCCAGATGCCACTTCCCCACCAGTCCCGTGCGATACCCCGCCGCCTTCAGATGCTCCGCCATCGTCCGCTCCGTCACCGGCAAACCGATGCTCGGGTCCAGATTTCCCTTACCCACCACATTCAGCTCGTGCCCGAACCGTGTCTGATACCGCCCCGTCATCAACCCCGCCCGCGAAGGACAGCAAAACGGCGAACTCACATACCCCTGTGTGAACCGCACCCCGTTCCGCGCGAGTGAATCGATATGCGGCGTAGGAATATCCTTGTTCCCCTGGCACCCCAGCTCTGCATACCCCAGATCATCCGCCAGCAACACGATCACATTCGGCCTCCGCTCCGCTCCTTCGGCAACAACCATGAAAAGCACCAACGCCAAAATGGGTAACAGGGATTTCACCCCACCGTCTTACCGCATACCGAAACTCGCCGCAAGCCAAGCACACCAACGTGCTGCCTGCATGAACCCCGCGCTGTTAAGTCGGGGCTTGCCGGCAGATACTTCCTCCGGCGGACACCTCCGCCGCAAACCCCCTCTTTCGATGTTGGACGTTGGGAGTTCGATGTTCGATGTTTCCCCATCCTCTTGATTGACGCATTTATCCTAACGCCTACCCTTTCCCCCATGGACCATTCACCCGGTTTTTTGAAACTCGTGCAAGAAGCACAACCTCGTGTGCACGAGATCACTATCGATCAAGCCAAACAGATTCTCGCCGCCAACCCGCAGGCCGTCCTCATGGACGTCCGTGAAGACAACGAATGGCAGAAGGGCCATGCCGCCGAAGCCGTCCACCTCGGCAAAGGCATCCTCGAACGCGACATCGAGAACAAGTATCCCGACTTCAATACCGAGATCATCATGTACTGCGGCGGCGGCTACCGCTCCGTCCTCACCGCCGATGCCGCGCAAAAGATCGGCTATAAGAAAGTCCATTCCCTCATGGGCGGCTACAAAGGCCTCGTCGCCGCCGGCTGGAAGATGACTTCCTGATAGTTGGATTTAGATGGATAAAAAGCAAAAGGCGCGGAATAATTCCGCGCCTTTGCCGTGTTAAATTGTCCAGGCTCGCATTCAGCCCAGCGCGGCCGCCTTGCGGTTGCCTTCCATCATGAAGTCCAGGTAGAAGGCCAGTTGCGACTTCATCTGGTGACGCGGCACGATGGCATCGATCAATCCGTGATCCAGCAGGAACTCGGCCGTCTGGAAGCCCGGCGGCAGCTCCGCCTGGGTCGTGTCCTTGATGACGCGCGGTCCCGCGAAACCGATCATCGCACCCGGCTCGGCGATGATGAGATCGCCCACGCTCGCATAGCTCGCCATGACACCGGCCGTGGTCGGATGCGTCAGCACACTGATGTACGGCAGCTTGGCCCGCGCATGCAGGGCCAGCGCCCCGCACGTCTTGGCCATCTGCATGAGGCTGAACATGCCCTCATACATGCGCGCTCCGCCGCTCTGGGAAATGATGACGACCGGCAGCCCGCGATCCGTGCCGGTCTCGATAAGCCGGGTCAGCTTCTCACCCACTACCGAACCCATGGAGCCGCCGAGGAAGCTGAAATCCATCACGCCCAGCGCAACCTTGCGATTGCCCAGCTTGGCGATGCCGGTGATCACCGCGTCCTTCGCCCCGGTGGATTTCTTGTACGCTTCCAGCTTGGCCGTGTAGGAGGCCACCCCGGTAAATTTCAGGATGTCCACCGCCGTCATGTCGGCGTCCATCTCCTCGAAAGAGCAGACCTCGACCAGCGAGTGGATGCGTTCCCGCGCGCCGATCGGGAAATGATGCCGGCACTTGGGACAAACCTTCAGGTTCTCATCCAGCTCCTTGTCATAGATCATCGAGGAGCACTTCGGACACTTGGTCCAAAGCCCCTCGGGGATGTCCTTCTTCTTGCTGGAAGAGGAGCCGACTTTGCTCTTCTTGATGAAGGTGGTTTCGCCGGTGTTGGCGGGAGGGGTTACCGCGGGTTCTACCACGGTCTCCACACCCACAGACTTTTTAGTGATTGAAGTGGTTGCCATAGGTCTGCTCTGGCCGCCTGAGGCTGGCCATCACGACATATCCAGACGATGCGAAATTCTTTACCGTTAGCGCACCGAATAGAGTCCGCATCATCTACAAACCGCGCGCCACTGTCCAGACACAAACCTCCCCTGCTCCACCCTCCAAAAGCGCCTGCGCACAGGCACTGGTCGTCGCTCCTGTGGTCAGCACATCATCCACCATCAAGATGCGTTGCCCATTGAGCTGCAATCCTTTACGCATGGAGAATGCCCTGCGCACATTCGCCGCCCGCTCTTTCCGGTCCAGTTTGGTCTGCGTCCGCGTGGGAATCACCCGCTGCACCCAATCCGTCCGCACCGGCAGTTTCAGTTCCCGGCCGATACTGCGCGCCAGCCGTTCCGCCTGGTTGAACTCCCGTTCCCGTTGCTTATGAGGGTGCAAAGGCACTGGCACCAGAGCATCAAACTGCTCGACCGAAAGTGTCTCGCGTGCCCCTTGTAACCACAGGTCCACCAGAAAGGGTTCAAACCACAGTTCCCGGTTGTACTTGAAACGATGGATGACCTCCAAAACGGTTCCTTTGGCGGCCACCGAGGCGCGCGACCACTTGAAGGCCAGCTCCAGTTCCTGGCAGTTGGCGCATTCAAACCGCTGCGTGATGTCCCCCGCAAATGGCAAACCACAACGGTCACACATCGGAGCTTCGAGGGATTTCACATCCGCCCGGCAGGCGGCACCCACATAACCCTCACGCTTCGTGGCCGGCTCCTTTTCGCATAGCTGGCAGATGTTGGGATAAACCAGCCCCAACAGCGCCTCAAATCGCTGTGCTGCCTGGGCCACCAGTTGACGGGGGAATTCCCTCATTCCTAGGCGGTGATTCTGGCAGAAGCCTCGTCAGCAAAGCGAGCAATAATGCCAGCACGACGCCCGCCACCCAGCCATCGATCAACCGCGCACTGCCCCAGATCCAGGTCTGGGTATTCGGCAGGTTATCCGTGGTGAATCCATACGTCTTCAGCCAGAAGATCCACCCCGCATGCAGACCGAACGAAAACCAGAGATTACCCGTCCGCTGATAAGCCAGTCCGAGCATGATGCCCGCCAGCAGGAGGTTGAAAAAGGCGGGCACAAGTTGCTGCACGTCACCAAATCCACGCAACTTGTGTGGCAATAACGCAAGCCCGCTCAGCCAAGTCACTTCCGGCGGCGCCTGCACCCGGGCGAGGAAATGTAAAATTGCGTACACGGCACTGCTCACCAGCAAGGCCGTCTTCCAGGAAAACTGCTTCCGCAGCGCCCCAAAAACCACCCCCCGAAAGAACAGTTCCTCGATAAATGCCACCAGGATTGCCGCCAGCGTCGCGTTGAACAGATG
>JAEYXS010000041.1 GCA_023431185.1 Verrucomicrobiota bacterium | reverse complement strand
TAAAATGCAAATCATCGGCGCCGCCATGCACAAGCTCCTTCGCTGGGCCGTGGGAGTGCTTAGATCAGGCCAAGACTTTAACCCGGCTCTCCATCACTCCGCTTGACTTACAACACTGTATCTCTCCTCCGACGCCGGAGGAGAGGGAGATGGGAGCGCGTCGTCCGATGGATGACCGTTGGCATAGCCTTGCGTCATAACTGGACGGACAAGGTGGCGAATGGATTATGGCATAAACAGCGACCGTCAGCAGATGGACAGGAAATGCAACGGACGCATCCGCACGCATCACCCTCTCCTCCATCGGTAGATGGAGGAGAGGGAGATGGGGGCGCGGCGGCAAATTGCTGACCCATGTCGGTTTACCCTCACCGTGTCTCCCCCTTCGGGGGAAGGCCAGTGATTTGGTAGAAAACCTCGGCACATGTGTACAAGTGCCGAGGAGGGAGATGGGGCGAAGGTAATGGAAGCCGACACGTGGATGAATTCGTGGCAACTCAGACTGCGTGGTATTGGTGGAGGTCTTGGAGGACATGGTAATCAACAGCGCAAGCGAATTGGTCTCGCCAAAAATCTCGGTCTGGAAGTCTCTGAAATGCAATATATTGCGCATAAGTTGCAATTTTATTGAAAATTTTTGTTGCGCATTGAGTGATGCGTGATACTCTTTTCATTGCTGACGACTCCGTTGTCAGTCAAAGGAGGTCCGAGAGAACAGACCGGTTATCGGCTCGCTCTGACCACCCACGGAAAATGAATGAAGAAGGAAGAATTGTGAACGCAGAGGGAGGCGGAAAGGGCTCAAAGCTCAAAAACGGAAACGCGTTTAGGAGCGGGGTTTGGGCGAAACTTTTTGACTCACCGCCACGTCTAAGGGAAAGTCATATTATGTCCACGAAACCTGTTTCCATGAACCGGCGGTACTTCCTGAAGGCGGCCGGGGTCACGCTGGCGTTGCCTTTGATGGAATCGCTCTCGCAACGGGTGCTCGGGGCCGGGTTGAACGTGGGCACACAGGCTGGTGCGGCGGTGAAGGGCACGCGGCCGACGCGCATGGTTTGCATCGGCAATGCGCTGGGGTTCTATCAACCGGCGTTCTGGCCGACGAAGACAGGGGCGGACTACGATATGCCGCAGTTGCTCAAGCCGCTGGCGGCGCAGCAAAAAGATTTCACGCTCTTCTCGGGACTTGATCACGGGCATAAGGGCGGGCATTTCGCGATCCATTCGTATCTGAGTGGCGTGCGGACGATGGATGCCAAGGGCATGCCGGAGGGCAACATCACCATCGACCAGCGTGCGGCGGAGACGATCGGAGGAGCGACGCGGTTCCCTTCCCTCGCGATCGGTTCGGAGGATGGCATTCACGGCGGGTGCCTGATGTCCTGGACGCGCAGCGGCACACGGGTGCCACCGATACCCGGACCACGCGAGTTGTTCCGCAAGCTGTTCGTGAGGGATAATGCGAAGGACTTGGCGAAGAGTTCGGACCGGATCGCCTTGCAGGGGTCCATCCTGGACGCGGTGAACGGCGATGCGAAGTCGCTGAAGAATCATCTCGGTAAACGGGACCAGGAAAAGCTGGAGGAGTATTTCACCTCCGTGCGTGATGTGGAGAAGCAGCTCGAACTTAGCAAGCAGTGGTCGCACGTGCCGAAGCCGCAACCAGGCATCCCGGAGCCGCCGAACACGGGGTTCGTGTCCGATCTGCCGGTGTTGTATGACTTGATCGCACTGGCGTTGCAGACGGATTCCACACGTATCGCCACCCTGGAGATCGCGGGCGGGTTCGAGGCGTCGGCCTTCGGGTTGCGGAAGGATTACCACGCGCTGTCGCATCACGGGCAGGTGCAGGAGAACATCGATGGCTTGCTGAAGCTGGAGCAATACCAGATGGAGCAGTTCGCGAAGTTCCTGGCGAAGCTGAAGTCCATCGAGGATGGCAATGGGACGTTGCTGGATCATTCCATGGTGCTGTTCGGCAGCGGCATGGCGAATGCGAACGCGCACACGAATGTAAACCTGCCGATCATCCTGGCGGGTGGCGGCTTCAAGCACGGCGAGCACAGGGCGTATCCGAAGACGGGCCTGAACAAACAGCAGCTCTGCAATCTCTACGTGACAATGCTGCAGAAGTTCGGCGTGGAGGTGAACCGGTTCGGCATCGGCACGGGGACGTTGACGAACTTTGCGTAAGGTGTGCCGTACGTGTTGTTGCAAATAAATGCCGATTTTTCCAAGACGAAGCCTGTGTTCATGAATTGCCCTAGTGTCACGACCAGTTTTCCGAAGAAGTTCTCCAACGGGATGCCTCCGCTGGCGGTCATCCTGGCAGCGTGTTTGCTGACTTGCTTCAGTGCTCGGGCGGCTGGAGTTCCCACCCCGGTGCATCAGTTTCTCAGCACCCATTGCACCGATTGTCATGACCGGGAGGTCACCAAGGCGGACCTGAACCTGGCCGACTTGAAATTCAACCCGGCCGACCCCGCCAATTTCAAAGTCTGGCAGCGCGTGTTCGAACAGGTGAAGGCAGGCCAGATGCCGCCGGAAAAGAAACCCCGCCCGGAAAAAACGGAAGCCGACCGGTTTCTGGCGTCGTTAGCCGAACCGTTGCTGGTGGTTGACCGGGAGGATATCGCGAAGAATGGCCGGGTGCGCAGCCGTCGGTTGACCCGCGTGGAGTATGAGCACACCGTTCACGACCTGTTGGGCATCGACATCCCTTTGAAAGATCACCTGCCGGAAGATCCGGCGTCCCACGGCTTTGAAACCGTCGCGGCCGGCCAGCAACTTTCTCATCATCAACTGGCGCGGTACCTGGACACAGCGGATCGCGCACTGACCGAGGCGTTCAGCCGGGCGTTGCAGGGCGAGGCGACCTTCCGGCGGGAATATTCGCCGGAATTACTGGCGCGTCCCACCGGTGGCAATTATCGCGGCCCGGACCTGCGTGACGGAAAAAGCATCAGTTGGCCGATGACGCTCCAGTTCTTCGGCCGGATGCCCGCCACGCAAGTTCCTGCCGACGGCTGGTATCGGGTCACGCTGCGGGATGTTCATGCGATCAATCCCGGCAAGAATGGTTCCGTGTGGGGCACGTTGCGCTCGGGTGCCTGCTCCTCCGCCGCCCCGATCCTTTACCTGATCGGCCTGGTTGAGGCCACGAGTCAGCCGCGCGATCTGGTTTATGAAGGGTGGATCCAGCGCGGACACATGCTCGAGTTGAAGCCGAACGACGGCGAACTGCGCCGTCCGGCCAGCGGAGCCACGGGCGGCAATGTGTCATTCAAGAACCGCGATCTGGAAAAGGACGGCTACTCCGGCATCGCGCATCGGGGAATCGTGATCGAACGCATCTATCCGCAGGCCAACCGTCAGTTTGTGCGACGCGCATTGTTCAGCCATGTGGAGTTGGAGTCCGTGAAAACCAATCCCGAGGCGACACTGGACCGGTTGGTCGGGCAGTTTGCGGAGCGGGCTTTTCGCCGGCCCGTGACGGAGGCGCAACTAAAGGCTTACCGTGATCTCGGCCGACAGTCCCTGACGAATGGCGATTCCCTGCCGGAAGCCCTGCGCGCGTGTTACCGGGCGGTGCTTTGTTCGCCGCGTTTCCTGTCGCTCGTCGAAGCCCCCGGGCCGCTGGACGACTACGCGGTCGCGTCCCGCCTCAGTTACGCCTTCTGGGTCAGCCGGCCCGATGAGCAGCTCATGAAACTTGCCGCCACCGGAAAATTGCGCGAACCGAAGGTGCTGGCGCAGCAGGTGGACCGGTTGCTGGCGGATGCGAAAGCGGGACGTTTCATCCGCAGCTTCACCGACCAGTGGCTCAAGTTGAACCAGATCGATTTCACCTCGCCGGACACGCGCCAGTTCCGGACGTTTGATCCGGTGGTACAGGAATCCATGGTGCAGGAGACGCGGACTTTCCTGGCCGAGTTGATCCGGAAAGACCTCGGCGTTGCCAACTTTGTGGATTCAGATTTCGTCTTCCTGAACGGACGCCTGGCCCGTCACTACCGTCTGGATGCCGCGGTGACTCCCGGTGAAGGACTTCAAAAAATCTCACTCGCGGCGGCCAAAGACAACGTGCGTGGCGGCCTGTTGACGCAGGGCGCGATCCTCAAGGTCACCGCCGATGGCACGAGCACCTCACCGATCATACGGGGAGTGTTTGTGAATGAGCGGATTCTCGGCACGCACATCCCGCCGCCGCCGGCTGCGGTGCCGGCCATCGAGCCGGATATCCGGGGGGCAACGTCCATCCGTGATCAGCTCGACAAGCATCGTTCGGATGCATCCTGTGCGGCGTGTCACAAAATCATCGATCCGCCGGGCTTCGCGTTGGAGAGCTTCGATCCCGTCGGCGGGTGGCGCACGCGTTACGGAACTGACGGCAAGGGCGTGCCGGTGAATCCTTCCGGTGTCACGGTGACCGGGGAGGAGTTCGCCGATCTGCGAGCCTGGAAGCAGATCTACAAACAGCGCAGCGCCGGACTGGCGCAGGGTTTTGCCGGTCACTTTCTGACTTATGCCACGGGCGCTGCCCTGCGGTTCAGCGATGAAGCCGCCGTCGAGGAAATCGCCACCCAGGCCGCCCGGAACGGACATGGGGTGAAGTCTATCATCGCGGCCGCCGTCCAAAGCCCAATCTTTCTCAACAAATGAACGAACCCACCATCCGACCACTTAATTGATATGAAAAACGTGAACTTCAATTTTGGCCGCCGCATTTCGAGACGTGCCGTGCTACGTGGTGCGGGTGTCGCGCTGGCCCTGCCCTTGCTCGATGCCATGACACCAGCCTTCGCCGCCGTGAGCGAATCGCGGAAGGCGAAACGGTTTGTCGGGGTGAGCCTCGCGCTCGGCTTGCATGGCCCCAACCTGGTGCCCGCCACCAGCGGGCGCGACTACCAGCCTTCGATGTATCTCAAGTCCTTGCAGGACATCCGCAATGAATTCACCGTGGTTTCGGGTTCCTCGCATCCCGGCGTCACCGGCGGACACACGGCGGAAGGCAGCATCTACTCCGCCTGCCCAAATCAGCGCGGCACCACTTCGCGAAACACCATTTCGCTCGACCAGCTCATGGCCAAACACCTCGGCCACGAGACACGGTTTCCTTCGCTCGTGCTGAACACCAACAGCCAGAACAGCCCTTCCTACACGGAGAACGGCTCGATGATCCCGGCGCTGAACGACGCGATGCGGCTGTTCACACGGCTCTTCGTCAATGACTCGAAGGTGGAGCAGGACCGCCAGGCGGAGTTGATCCGGCGCGGGCGCAGCGTGATGGACGTCGTCGGTGCCGAGGCGAAGTTGCTCCAGCGCGAAGTCGGACCGGGCGACCGGGACAAACTGGACGCGTGGTTCACGAGTGTGCGAGATCTCGAAAACCGGCTGGTTGCAAACGAGGAGTGGGTTCGCAAGCCCAAGCCGAAAGTGTCGTTGAAGTCTCCCACCAGCATTCCCCGGGACAACGAGGTGGAAGTGCAGCGCATCTTCCTCGACATCGTTCACATGGCGCTCGTCACGGATTCCACGCGGTTCATCACCTTGCATGTCACCGGCAATTCCGTGACCGGCCTGGAGGGCGTGGACACGAGCTATCACACCTTGAGCCATCATGGGCTGGATGCCGAAAAGCTCCGCCAGTTGGCCATTGTGGAGCAAGGGTCGATCAATGCGTGGGGCGATTTCCTGCGCAAGCTCAAGGCAGATCAACTGCTGGACGAGACGATGGTCCTGCTGACGTCCAACCTGGGCAACGCCTCCTCGCACGACAACAAGAACATGCCCGTGCTTTTCGCCGGGGGCGGCTTCAAACACGGCCAGCATCTGGCGTTCGATCAGAAGAACAACTACCCGCTGCCCAACCTCTACCTCAGCGCGATGCACAAGCTGGGGCTGCAGGATGAACGCTTCGCGACCAGCACGGGCGAAATGAGCGGGCTAGCTTAAGGCCTGACGAATGCCCATGCGAAATGACGAGTACCCAATGACGAAGACTTGGCGATCTGCTTGTTGCTTGGGCTTTTTGATGGCGATCTTTTTGACCATGACGGCCATCAGCAGCGCGCAAGCCGCTGAAGTGAACGCGTCTGCCGCGAGTTTCCTGAAAACTTACTGCAACGACTGTCACGGGGCGGAGAAGCAGAAAGGAGATCGCCGGTTCGACCAGCTCAATCTGCCAGCCAAGAACGCGGATGATGTCATCCTGCTGCAGGACATTGTGGATCAGCTCAATCTCGGCGACATGCCGCCAAAGAAATCCAAGCAGCCTTCTGAAAGTGAGCGCAAGGCGGTGGTGGCCACGCTGACCACGACGATCACAGAAGCGCGCGCAGCCTTGCGCAGCACGGGTGGGCAGACGGTGCTGCGTCGTCTGAACAAGCGCGAATACATCAACACCGTGGGCGACCTCTTCGCCCTCGACATGCGTTTGTTCGACCCGACCACGAAGTTCCCGCGCGATCAGATGGCCGAGCACATGGATAATCTCGGCGATGTGCTGCAGACGTCCGGTTATCTGCTGGCACAGTATCTTGAGGCCGCAGATCAGGTGGTGGAAAAAGCGTTCAGTGTCACGGAGAAGCCGCCGGAGCAGACGTGGAAGTTCAACGGCAATTTCCGGCCGCAACAGGAGCACACGTATCCGCATGGGCGCGTGTACAACAACAAATATCTCTGCATCTATGAAGTGACGGATACGGAGAACCATGAGGGCGGTTATGGGTTCATTTCCAATTTCCAAAAAGGTGTGCCGGTGGACGGCATTTACGAGATCCGGGTGAAGGCGCAGGCGATGCACCGGCAGCATCCGTATGATGAGACGATCTTCAAACGCGATACTGCGCAGCCTTTCCGCCTAGGCATCGTGCCGGGAGATGTGCAGGCCGGGCCGCTGCATCATCCGCAGCCCATTGAGCCGCAGCTCGCCGAGGTGACGCTGAAGGATGGCGAAGCCGAGTGGCACACGATGACCGTGCCGCTCAATGCCGGGCAGACGCCGCGCTTCATCTTCCCTAACGGCATGGCGAACAGCCGGCGGGCGTTTCAGGCCGTGGCCCGGCGCTACAAAGATCAATGGCCGGAGAAAGAGCAAAAGGATCTCGGCATCTTCGAGGCCCGACGCGTGGTACTGACCTACGGGCAGATGCCGCACATCCGCATCCACGAGATCGAGATCCGCGGGCCGCTCGTCACACAGTGGCCGCCGAAACCTCAAGTAGCGGTGCTCGGTGATAAACCATTTGCTCCAGAACGCACCCGGGAAATCTTGCAGCGCTTCGCAGACAAGGCTTACCGGCGCCCGGCCGCGAAGGAAGAAGTGGACCGCCTCATGAGCGTAGTGGAAACGCGCCGTCAGGCCGGACAGACGCCATTTAACGCGATGAAAGATGGCTTGAAAGCGGCGTTATGCTCGCCCGCGTTCCTCTACCTTACTGAGCCGGGCGCAAAAGCGGTAAAACTGAACGCCCATGCACTGGCTTCGCGGCTCTCTTATTTCCTCTGGTCCACGATGCCGGATGCGGAGCTGCGCAAACTGGCGGACAGTGGCGATCTCTTAAAGGATGAGGTGCTGCTGGCGCAAACGCGGCGCTTGCTGGCCAGCCCAAATGCAGATGAGTTCATCGCCAGCTTCCTCGACAGCTGGTTGAACCTGCGCAGCTTGGGCGACATGCCGCCAGACCGCGAGGCGTTCGACCGTTTTTACTATGACGGCCTCAAGAGTGCGATGAAGCGGGAGACGCAGTTGTTCATGCGCCATCTGCTCACGCAGAATGAAAACTTCGGCCGCTTTCTGGATGCGGATTACACGTTTGTGAACCAGTCGCTGGCGAACCTGTATGGCTTGGGGCGCATCGCTCCTCCGGAAAAGGCGCATGAGTTTCAGAAAGTCAGCCTTTCGGACAAGCGGCGCGGCGGCTTGCTCGGCCAGGGCAGCGTACTGACCGTGAGTGCGAATGGCATCGAGACTTCGCCAGTCGTGCGAGGCATCTGGTTGCTGGAAAATATCCTTGGAACTCCACCGCCACCACCACCGGATAATGTGCCGCCGATTGATCCAGATATTCGCGGTGCCAAGTCCATGCGCGACATCTTGAGCAAGCATCGTGACAATCCGGGTTGCTTCGAGTGCCATCAGAAGATTGATCCGCTGGGCTTTGCGCTGGAGAACTTCGACCCCATCGGCGCGTGGCGCACACATTATCCCTTGGGCCGTCGACAAGGACCGGTGATCGATGCCGCCGGTGAATTGCCGAATGGAAAATCCTTCCAAGACGTGGCCGGTTTAAAAACGATTCTGGTTGAACGGCAGGATCAGTTCGCAAGGGTGCTGGCGGAAAGGCTGCTCGCCTACAGTTGTGGACGGCGTATCGAACCGCTGGACCGGCCGCAGGTGGATGCCGTGATTGGAGCCACACAAAAAGCTGGGAATGGACTGCGAACGCTGGTGGAAAACGTGGTGCTCAGCGAGACGTTCCGGGCAAAGTAAAACGGCCTCCCGACATTTGCCGGGAAGCCGTTAAATGTGATCAGTTCCCCTTCCGATGCTTATGCTTCCGGTGTGAAACCCATAACGATGTCGAACTTCGCGGCCAGCTCGCCGATCTTGGAGTTTTTCACTGGCGTGAACGGCACGATGACCGAGGCTCGTTGCTTCGCATCCTTGATACCGCGCAAGACACCATCCTTTTCATTCATCGCGTGGCCTTCGATGTAGCATTGGGTGACGAGTTTTTTCTGTCCTTTGATCTTCACCGCCACATGGATGTGTGGCGTGCGACCCGGATACGGCACCGGCTTGATGGTGCGGAACAGATACTCGCCGGTGGAACCGGTGAGGAAACGGCCGAAGCCCTGGAAATTCTTGTCCTGCTTGTCCTTGTTACTCGTGCGGCTGTGGAGGTAGGCGCCGTTATTATCCGCCTGCCAGATCTCGATGGTGGCATTGCGGATCGGCTCGCCTTTGGAGTCCAGCAACCGCCCGCTCAGCCAGGTGATCTCGCCCACGCTCGGCGTCGTGGCGTCATTGACGACAATCAGATCGTTGTCCGTATCCAGCGGCAGTTTGTCGGGATAGAATGGACCTTCCGTCTGCGCCGGTGTGCGGGTGAGCTCCTCGGCAAAGGCGCCGGGCACCGTGAAAAGCGCGGAGGCAAGACCGAGCTGGGTCAGGAAACGGCGACGGCTGTTCACAGTCTGGATGAACGTGTTCATAAGCGGTTTGGTTGGTTGCATTGACATATACCTGATGGTGAAACGCCTCGCACGTAGAAAAGTTGGCGGATATTTGTAAAGGAAGGGTAAAATTTTCCTGATTTGCCCAGTTGTGAAAGGTGGTCCATTTTGGCGTCCGTCATGAGAGCGACCGGTGTTTGCGAAATGTGCCAGCGGGAGGGCTGCCTCCTGACCAAGCATCATCTCATCCCGCAAGCCCGCCATGCGAACAAACGGAACAAACGCGAGTTCGACCGGGTGGAAGTGAAACACCGGGTCGCGTGGATCTGCCGTCCCTGCCATAACCACGTGCACGCTCTCTTCACGGAGAAGACTTTGGAGCGGCAGTATAACACCTTGGCATCGTTGCTGGCTCATGCCGAGGTGAAGAAATCCGTGGACTGGATCAAGACCAAGCCCAGCGCCTTCAAGCCCTTGAGCAGCCCATCCAAAAGCAAAGGTGGCAAACGCCCGAAGCGGTGGTAACGGAATTTTCCGCATCGTGATCGTCTTCGTTATCGCCGTCGTCCTCGCCTTTTACTCACGATTCTTCAATTCGTCGCCGTTCCGTAACCTCATCTTCACACTGCCCCACTTGTTGCCCGGACGATAGCTAGCATTCTATCGGTTCGGGATTTTCCCGGCGCGTTGATGGTTCTCATGATCATGCGGGCCGCGGGAATTCCTGGCAGTTAAAAGCCAATCACACATCACGCGCGACATGAAATCCTTGTTCAACCACGCCGGACCATGCCGGTTCCTCCGCTTCTGCGGTGCATTGACCGCCGCCTTAGTCTTTCTGCCCACCGCTCAGGCGGTCACACCGCTGAATGAGCGGCTGGTTCTCACCGAGATCCAGTCCAATCAGGCCTCCAGCTCGCCGGGCGCGGATTACTGGGAACTGACCAATGTGGGCGATACGGCAGTAGATTTGAGCAACTGGAAATGGGATGACGATAGCCGCAATCCGGCGGATGCCGCCGCCGTCACCATCCCCAATGGCACATCCATCGCCGCCGGGGAATCCATCATTTTCACCAGTGCTTCTGCCGCTACCTTCCGCAATTGGTTTGGTATCAGTGATTCGGTGAAAGTCGTCACGGGCGGACCGGGCTTGGGCCAAGGCGATGGCATCGCGCTCTTTGACAACACGGGCACAGAGATATTCTTCTTCAGCTACGCGGCCAGCGGTTTCACGCAATCCAACGGTAGTGGTGCAGCTGGCGGTCATGCGGGCGCTTCCGGTGGCGGCACGGCGACGGCTGCGCTGGTGATCGACCCCACCTTCGGCACCACCTTGGCGAACCGCCGTTACACCGCAGCCGTGGCGGGAACTTTTGGTGCGTTCGTCACCACGTTTAGCGCTGCTGAGATCGGTTCTCCCGGTGTTACTGGCCTGGGCACTACGGCTCCAGCCATCACGCTCACCGTCAGCGTCAATCCGGCGAGCTTCTCCGAGAGCGCCAGCAATCCCGCCGCCACGGGCACGGTGACGCGTTCTGGCAGCACGGCTTCGGATCTCGTCGTCAGCCTCAGCTCCAGCGACGTGACGGAAGCTACAGTTCCGGCCACGGTAACAATTTTGGCCGGGAATGCCTCCGCCAATTTCAATGTGACCGCCGTGGATGATTCCTTCCCGGATGGCAGCAAGACTTCGATCATCACCGCCACTGCGACCGGTGCGACTGCCGGAACGTTCCAAGTGACGGTGCACGACGACGGCGATGTGGCTGCGCTCACCTTGATGGTCACGGAGATCCAGTCCAACCAAAGCGCCAACAAACCGACCGGTGCGGCCGATTATTGGGAACTTTACAACTACGGTTCCGCCTCCGTGAACCTCTCCGGTTATCGCTGGCATGACAATGCGAGGTCTTTTGCGGCGGCGGCGATCATACCCAATGGAACCAGCATCGCTCCGGGTGAATCCATCATCTTCACCGCTACTCCGGCGGCCGTGTTCCGTGCCTGGTGGAATCTTCCCAATACGGTGCAAGTCATCGAGTCGGCCAGTGCTCCCGGCCTCGGTCAAAACGACGGCATCTCCCTATTCGACAGCGGTGGTAATGAGCTGTTCTTCTTCAGTTATGCGGCGGGCGGTTTCACCAAGGCGAATGGCTCGCCCTCCACGGGTGGTCACGCCGGTCCCTCCGCTGGTGGTTCGGCTGACTCGGTGGCGCTCATCTGGGTACCCTCTTCCGGCACGGTGAATCCCCGCTACACGTTCGCTACGGGCGCAGAATTCGGTTCTGGCATAGCGGCTGGCGGCGCGACCGACGTCGGCTCACCGGCCACGACCCATGCCGGACCGAAATCCATCGACCTATCCATGTATGTCCGCATCGGGCGTTATGATCTGCCTGAACCCACTCGCACGACACCGCCCAATAGTATCAGCCTGCTCGCTCAAGAAGCTTCTGGCGTGGCTTACAACTGGGACACGGACACGTTGTTCATCACGGCGGATGGCGGCACCTCCATCGTAGAAGTCTCCAAGACGGGTCAATTGATCAGCTCCATGACTCTGCCCGCCGGTAGCAGTCCCCAAGGCACGGAATTCTATGACCCGGAAGGCATCACCTACGTGGGCAACGGCCAGTTCGTCATGAGCGAAGAACGCGACCGCCAACTGGTTCTGTTCACCTATGCCGCTGGCACCACGTTGACCCGCGCGCAAACAAAGACGGTCAAGATCGGCACGTTCGTCCCGAACACCGGTACCGAAGGTCTCTCCTACGATCCGCTGACCGGCGGTTTCATCGTCCTCAAGGAGATCGACCCCATGGGCATCTTCCAGACGACGGTTGATTTCGATGCAGGCACGGCCAGCAATGGTTCCCCGACCACCCAAAACTCCGTGAACTTGTTCGACCCTGCGCTGACCGGTCTGGGCGATGTGGCGGATGTGTTCGCCCTCTCGAACATCCCTTCGTTCGCGGGCACAGCGTTTTATGATCGCATGCTGCTCCTGAGCCATGAATCCGCGCGTATCATCCTCACCGACCGCAACGGCACGATCTACAGCACTCTGAACATCGTTTCCGATCCGGGCAATCCGCTTTCCGTGGTGGCACAGCAGCATGAAGGTCTGACGATGGACCGCGATGGCGTCCTATATGTAGTGAGCGAGAATGGCGGCGGTGATTTCGATCATCCGCAGCTCTGGGTTTACGCTCCGGCGACAGGACCGAACGCAGCGCCCACAGCGGTCACGTTGAATAATGCCGTCACTTCGTCGCCGGAAAATTCCAGCACCACGGCGCGGGTGAAAGTGGCAGACATAGTGGTGACGGATGACGGTCTGGGTGTGAATGCGTTGAGCCTCACGGGAGCGGATGTCGCGTTCTTCGAGATCATCGATACCTCTCTTTTCATCAAGGCCAACACGGTCCTCGATTTCGAGGTCAAGGCCAGCTACAGCATCACAGTGAATGTGGATGACACGACGGTGGGCTCTACGCCGGACCAGTCTGTGAACTACACGCTCACTTTGACCGATGTGGTGGTGGAGACACCTTTGTCCGCCGCCCTGGTCATCTCGGAAGTCGCGCCTTGGTCCAGTGGCAACAGCCCGCTCGGCGCGGATTGGTTCGAGGTCACCAATGTCGGCACGAACGCCGTGGATATCACCGGCTGGAAGGTGGATGACAGCTCGGCTTCGTTCGCTTCCGCCCTCGCGCTGAACGGTGTCACCAGCATCGCTCCGGGTGAATCCGTCATCTTCATCGAGACGAGTGATCTCGTCACTACGGCTGCCAACTTCAAGGCGCTCTGGTTCGGGGCGAACCCGCCCGCTGGTTTGCAGATCGGCAGTTACTCCGGCTCGGGCATCGGCCTGAGCACGGGTGGTGATGCGGTGAACCTCTACGACAGCACGGGCACACGGAAGGCCAGCGTCACGTTCGGCGCTTCTCCCGCCGGACCGTCCTTCCCGACGTTTGATAACGCTGCCGGTTTGGACACCACCACCATCAGCCGCCTGAGCGTGGTCAATCTCTACGAGGCTTTCAGGGCGGTGAATGACGCCGCTGAGATTGGTTCCCCGGGCACAGCGGGGCGCATCATCATCATCACGGAAGTCGCGCCATGGTCCAGCGGCAACAGCCCGGTGGGTGCCGACTGGTTTGAGATCTCCAACACCGGTGCCCGCGCCGTGAACATCGAGGGTTGGAAAGTAGATGACAGTTCGGAATCTCCGGCGGCAGCGCTGGCGTTGAACGGCATCACCAGCATCGGGCCCGGTGAATCGGTCATCTTCATGGAAAGCAGCGATCTGAACACCGCCCGCACGGCTTTCATCAACAACTGGTTTGGCGGCACGGCTCCGACTGGTCTGCAGATCGGTAATTACACCGGCTCGGGCATCGGCCTGAGCACAGGCGGCGATGCCGTCGTGCTCTATGACAACCTCAACCGCCAGCGGGCCAAAGTCACTTTCGGGGCTTCCCCGGCGGGGCCGACGTATCCGACGTTTGATAACACCGTCGGCCTGAACGCCACGGCCATCACGCAATTGAGCGCGGTGGGCCGTCACAGTGCCTTCACGGCGTTGAACAGCGCGGTGGAAATCGGCTCTCCCGGCTCGGCGGGCAGTCTGGTCATCACGGAAGTCGCGCCGTGGTCCAGCGGCAACAGCCCGGTGGGCGCAGACTGGTTCGAGATCTCGAACACCGGCACCCGCACCATCGACATCACGGGTTGGAAAGTGGATGACAGCTCCGCCTCCTTTGCGGCTGCTCTTGCCTTGAACGGTGTGACTTACATCGCACCGGGCGAATCCGTGATCTTCATGGAGACCGCCGACCTGCCGACCACCAAGGCCACGTTCCTCAACACCTGGTTCGGGGCGACACCGCCGTCCGGTCTGCAGATCGGCAGCTATTCCGGCTCAGGCATCGGTCTGAGCACGGGTGGTGATGCGGTGAACCTGTTCGATGCCGGTGGCATCCGCCGTGCAGGTGTGACCTTCGGCGCCTCGCCTGCTGGACCGTCTTTCCCGAGTTTCGACAACTCGTTGGGGTTGAACTACGTCGCTGTCACGCAATTGAGCGAAATGGGCCGCTACGGTGCCACCACGGCCGTCAATGATACGGCGGAGATCGGCGGACCGGGTACGACGAAGACGGTGACGATCGTGAAGATCACCACGCCACTGCCACTCGCCAACGTGGTCGTGCCGGCTAACATCCTGGTGCAGGCCACGGCATCCAAGTTCGGCGGCAGCATCACCCAGGTGGAGTTCTACCTGGATGGTTCCTTGCAAGCCACGGATACGGCGGCCCCCTATGAGACATCCGTCAGCGTGACCACTCTGGGCGCACACAGCCTGACGGCCATCGCCACCGATGACGCCGGGTTGAGCGCCACCAACATCGTGGCCATCACCGGCAACGTGACTCCCTCCATCACGCTGGTCCCGCTCGGCCAGGTCGCCTTCACCGCGCCCGCCTCGATCCTCTTGCAGGCGAGTGTGGCCGGTCTGGACAACAACCTCGCGAGCGTGAAGTTCTACGCGAACGACACCTTGATCGGGACGGTGACCTCCGCGCCCTACCAGTTCAACTGGCAGAATGTCCCGCTGGGCTCCTACTACGTGAAAGCCGTCGCCGAACCCATCGTGGGCGATGCCCTGACCACCTCCACGATGCACGTCATCGTCGGTCCGGTAGGCATCACCGCCCCGGTGAGGACGCAGGACAACAAGTTCCGCTTCCAGTTCGTCGGCACGGTAGCAGGCAAGTCCCACCGCATCGAAGTCTCCACCGACCTCGTCAACTGGGTATTGCTCGGCACTCTTGTCCCCACTTCCGACACAATGGAAGTGGAAGATAACAGCGCGAACAGCAGCGAAATCCGCTTCTACCGCGTGGTGCAGGAATAAACGACCGGGCACAAGTCTGATCCTTCACAACCCGCCGCCTGCCTCAGGTGGCGGGTTTTTCCTTGCTCCAGACTTGCCCAGGCCACGAAAAAGGCGGAATCCCAACAACTTGGGACTCCGCCAGTAAAAGGATGGGGTGACCAACGGGACTCGAACCCGCAACATCCAGAATCACAATCTGGGGCTCTACCATTGAGCTATAGCCACCGCACAGGACTTGGGAAAATAAGCGAGGGGTGTGTCCTTCGTCAAGAGGGCACTAAGTGCTTTACCCGGCCAAAACTTGTCTTAGAATTAAGGGCGAATGGCACCGGGCAGACGTCACAAGCAGTTCAGCGGTTTGTTGGCCGAAGAGCTTCAATCTCTGGCCCAGACGGCTGAAGTTCGCTTTTACAAGGCTGGCCAGCCGATTTTCAAGGAAGGCGACCCGGGCGACGGTATCTATGTGGTGCTCGAAGGTGCGGTGCAAGTCTCTGCGCTGGTGGGGAATAACGAACGGCGCGTCCTCTCCCGCATCGAGAAAAACGACTTCTTCGGGGAGATGGCTGTACTAGATGAAGAGCCTCGCTCTGCCACCGCTACTGCCGAGACCGATACCCGGGCTTTTTTTATCCGTCGGGATAATCTCCTGAACGTGCTGGAGCACTCCCCAAAATTGGCCGTCAGTCTGGTGCGGGAATTCAGCCTCCGTATGCGGGAGTTCAACCGGCATTATATCCAGGAAGTGCTGCAGGCGGAGCGGTTGACGCTGGTGGGCCGGTTTGCCCGGTCGATCGTACATGATTTCAAGAACCCCCTGAACGTCATCAGCCTCGCCTCCGAGATGGTGAACATGGACGGGGCCACGCCCGAGATGCGCAAGAACGCGGCCTTTCGCATCCGGCGGCAGGTGGACCGCCTCAGCAACATGATCAATGAACTGCTGGAGTTCACGCGTGGCTCCCAGGCAGCAGTCGTGCTGGCCGGGTCGGACTACGGAAGTTTTGTAAAACACCTGATCGATGAGATGGTGCCCGAGGTGAAGGAGAAGGGTGTCGAGATTGTCTTCGAGACGCCGCCGCCAAAAGTGATGGCGCTCATGGATCCGCATCGCCTGACGCACGTTTTTTACAACCTGATCAACAACGCTGTGGATGAGATGCCCAATGGCGGGCGTATTTTCATCCGCTTCCAAGTGCGCGAGACTGACATCCTGACCGAGGTGCAGGACACTGGTAAAGGCATCTCGCCGGAGATCGCCGGGCAGTTGTTCCAGCCTTTTGCCACGTTCGGCAAGATGAAGGGCACCGGCCTTGGTCTCTCCATCTGCAAACGCATCATCGAGGATCACCGCGGAATCATCACGGCCCGCAGTGAGCCGGGCAAGGGCGCCGTGTTCGCCTTCACCATCCAGTTGAACCGTTAACCCTTTTCCCGCCGGAGCCGCTGTTTCGTTCCGTCCATTTTTTCACGATGAACCGCATCCGTCTCCTGCCCGAAAATGTCGCGAACCAGATTGCGGCAGGAGAAGTGGTGGAGCGCCCTTCCAGTGTGGTGAAGGAACTCGTCGAGAACGCGCTGGATGCCCAGGCGACCTCCATCCACGTCGAGATCCAGGCGGGCGGGCGCAGCCTCGTCCGCATCACGGATGACGGCATCGGCATGAGCAAGGATGATGCGCTGATGTGCCTCGAGCGCCATGCCACCAGCAAAATCCAGCGTGCGGAAGACCTGGCCTCCATCCGTACCATGGGCTTTCGCGGTGAGGCCTTGCCCTCCATCGCCAGCGTCAGCCGTTTCACACTCACCACGCGTGAACGCGAAGGTGATACCGTCGATGGCACCCAGATCATCATCAATGGCGGCAAGATCCTGGAAGTGAAGGCGGCGGGTTGCGCTCCGGGCACCAGCATCGAAGTGCGGCAGCTTTTCTACAATCTGCCGGCGCGACGCAAGTTTCTCCGCGCAGAGGAAACCGAACGCGCACACATCCAACACTATGTCACCCTCGCCGCCTTGGCGCGGCCGGATGTGGCCTTTACGCTGGTGCACAATGGCCGCCTGCTCTGGCAATATCCGGCCGTCACGGGCGATTCCAAACTCACCGCCTTGGGTGAACGGCTCCGCGCCCTGTATGGTGGTGACCTCGAATTGTTGCCGGTGGATTTCACCGGCCATCTCGCACCGGCGGGTGAGGCGATGGAAGATGAGCCGGAGGTGGATTCCACCTTGCGCCTGTGGGGTTTCATCGGTGCGCCTGGCGTTTCCCGCAGCACGCGGGAGGATCAAAATGTTTTCGTGAATCAGCGTCCGGTGGAGAATCGCGGGCTGAATCACGCGTTGATGGAAGGCTATCACAACGCGCTGATGAAGGGGCGCTTCCCGGTGTGCTGCCTCTTCCTGGAAGTGGACCCGGCGGAGGTGGATGTTAATATCCATCCGGCCAAGCGCGAGGTGAAGTTTCATCGCGAGCGCAATGTGCGGCAGTTGGTGACCAAGGCCATCCGCGAGACTCTGCTGCGGTACCATACGGGCACCGGCCAAGCGCCGGAGGCCAAGCCCGTCACGAAACCTGAACCAGTCATCCCGCAAGCGGAACAAAGGCATCTGACCTTGCCCACACCGCTGGAATTGCAGTCTGCCCCCAAACTGCCGGTACCCGTGCCGAGCAAGCCCATCGCGGACTGGCCGATTGAACGCAGTGTTGGCGGTGTGCAGAAACCGCATGCTCCTTTGTCTGAGCAGCGTGTCGCTCCGGTAGAGCCGGTTCGTTCAGTTGAGCACGTCGCGCCGCTCATCACGCCTTTAGCTTCGTCACCGCAATCAACTCTCGCCAGTCCCCAACCGACGGGCCCACGGCCATTGCTCTCCGTGCCGCTGCGCTTGGTTGGTGTTATCGGCAAGCTGTATGTCGTGCTGGAATCGGACAAGGGCCTGGTCCTGCTGGACCAGCACGCCGCGCACGAGCGCATCCTTTACGAGCAGATGCTGCAACGGCTCGAGTCCGGTCCGGCACCTTCGCAACGGCTCCTGCTGCCGGAGACCGTGGAACTGCCGCCGCGTGACGCCCAGTTTGTCCGCGATCAACTGACGACGTTGAACAAACTTGGCGTAGGCTTGAGTGAGTTCGGTGATAAAACATTTTTGCTGGATGCGTTACCGCCGTTCGTGAAAGTGAAGGACACGCGCCGCTTTGCGCTCGAATTGGTGGACGCGATGAAAGCCGCCGGGCAAAGCATCAATACGATGCGGCTGGGCGAGGACATGATCGCGAAGACGGTCTGCCGCCACGCAGTGAAGGCGAATGATCCCTTGCGCGAGGCGGAGTTGCAGAACCTTGTCGATGACTTGCGCCGCTGCACCATGCCTTATACCTGTCCGCATGGCCGCCCGACATTGATCGAGATGAGCTATAAGGAGCTGGAGAAGAAGTTCGGGCGGACGCAGTAAAAGCAAAAGCGCGGAAGTTCATTCCGCGCTTTGCAGCAAAGCTGTGAACTTAGGTTACACGTTGAACTTGAAGAGCAGCACGTCGCCGTCTTTCACCACGTATTCCTTGCCTTCCATGCGGTAGAGACCCTTCTCACGGGCGGCAGCAACGGAGCCGCAGGCCACCAAGTCCGCGTAGGCGACGGTTTCCGCCTTGATGAAGCCGCGTTCAAAATCGCTATGGATCACACCGGCCGCCTTCGGGGCGGTGTCGCCCACGTGAATGGTCCAGGCGCGCACTTCTTTTTCACCGGCGGTGAAGTAGGTGCGCAGGCCGAGCAGATGGTAGGTGGCACGGATGAGGCCGCCCACGCCGGATTCCTTCACGCCGAGTTCCTTCAGGAATTCAGCGGCTTCCTCGGCGGAAAGGTCGATGAGGTCGCTCTCGATCTGCGCGCTGATGACGACGGCGTCGCAGGCGAGATGGGTCTTCACGTACTCACGGACTTTCAGGACGTAGGGGTTTGAATCCGCCGTGGCCAAGTCGCTCTCCTTGACATTGCACGCGAAGATGGTCGGCTTGTCCGTCATCAGGAAGAACGGCTTGGAGATGACCTTTTCCTCGGGTGTCAGCGCCACGGTGAGGGCGGGCTTGCCGCTGTCCAGCACGGGCTCGATCTTGGCGAGCACGGCATCTTCCGCGATGGCCACCTTGTCACCGCGCTTGGCATCCTTGGCCACGCGTTCGCGGCGTTTCTTCACGGATTCCAGATCCGCGAGGATGAGTTCGGTGTTGATCGTCTCGATGTCGCGCACGGGGTCCACGGAACCGGCGACGTGATGGATGTCCGCATCCTCGAAGCAGCGCACGACCTGCACGATGGCGTCCACTTCACGGATGTGCGTGAGGAATTTGTTGCCGAGGCCTTCACCGGCGCTTGCGCCTTTCACCAGACCGGCGATGTCCACGAACTCGATCGCAGCGGGGATGACCACGCTCGTCTTGGCGATCTTTTGCAGCACATACATGCGCTCGTCCGGCACGGTCACGATGCCGACGTTCGGATCGATGGTGCAGAAGGGGTAATTCGCCGCTTCCGCCTTGCGGGTGCGGGTGACGGCGTTGAACAGGGTGGATTTTCCGACGTTGGGAAGACCGACGATACCAGCTTTCAACATAACTTATGACAACAGGGTAAAAGTGTTCTATTCCTTGGCCGCCTCGGTGGAAGCCTCTTCCACCGCTTCGCGCATGACCTGCTTGAATTTCTCGATGCCTTCATCGAACGCCGCGGCGATGGGCAGCACCGGCACCTTGCGGATCTTGCGCTTGAACTTCTTCAAGTTTTCCTCCGCCTGCGGCTCGTCCATCTTGTTCGCGACGACGAGGCGCGGTTTTTCCAGCATCTCGGGATCGTAGTGGTCCAGTTCGCTGAGGACCTGCTTGTAGTCATCCCACGGCTCGCGGCCATCCGTGCCGGCCATGTCCAGCAGGATCACGAGCACCTTGCAGCGCTTGATGTGGCGCAGGAATTCATGGCCGAGGCCCACGTTGTTGTGCGCGCCCTCGATGATGCCGGGGATGTCGCAAACGGTGATGCGCTTGTAGTCCGGATACTCCACGATGCCCGGTTGCGGGTGGAGCGTGGTGAAAGGATACGGGGCGACCTTCGGTTTGGCGCGGGAGATGGCGGTGAGCAAGGTGGACTTGCCCGCGTTCGGATAACCGACGAGGCCTACATCCGCCATGGTACGGAGCTCGAAAAGATAATTGCCTTCGCCGCCCACTTCACCGGGCTGGGCGAAGCGCGGGGCCTGGCGGGCGGCGGTGGCGAAATTGCGATTGCCCAAACCACCGCGACCACCTTTGCACAAAATGAAACGTTGACCGTGCTCGGTCAGGTCGGCAACGAGTTCGGCGCCTTCAATGCCCGCAGCGCTGTGTTGGTCGTGCAGCTTGGAGGGTTCGTCCTCATCATCATAACTCACTTCCATGGCGCGCTCGCGGCCTTGGTAGATGATGGGCTGACGGCTGGAAGTGGCCAGCTTCATGGGCTGGGAGGGAGCTTCTGCTTCGGTATCGTCCTCATCTTCATCCTCGTCACCATCGTCCAGCGGAACGTTGACAGCCTTGGTGTCGATGGGGGTGTGGGTGTCCGGCAATTTCCAGATGAGCGTGCCGCAGGGGACCTTGATGATGAGGTCCTTGCCGGCGTGACCGTCCATGCCCTTGCCCATGCCGGCTTCGCCGTGTTCGGCCAGGAGGCGGGGCTTGTAGTATTGCTCGATGAGATTGTTCCGGTCGTGATCGGCCTCAATGATGACATCGCCGCCGCGACCGCCATTGCCACCGCTGGGACCGCCCTTGGTGATGTAAGCCTCGCGATGGAATGCCACGCAGCCCTTGCCGCCTTTGCCGGCGCGGGCGAAAATTTTGACCTGATCTACAAACATAACGGAACTGCCGACATACTACGCGAAAGACGGGGCGTTGTGCAACGGACCATCATGCTCCCGCGCGGGAAATAAAAAAGGCGAGGTGACGCGCACCTCGCCATGAAATGGGGTTGCGGGCTAGTTCGCGGCGACGGCGGCAGCGGCCTCCACGGGAACGATGTTCACGCGGGTGCTGTCCTTGTCGAACTTCACGAGGCCGTCCACGAGGGCGTAGAGCGTCCAGTCCTTGCCGATGCCGACGTTCTTGCCGGCGACGAAGCGGGAACCGCGCTGGCGCACGATGATCGTGCCAGCGAGAACCATCTGGCCGCCGTAGCGCTTCACGCCGAGGCGTTTGGATACGCTGTCGCGACCGTTACGTACACTTCCTTGACCTTTCTTATGTGCCATAACTTCTTAAGCGTTGATTGCGTTGATCTTGACGACCGTGAGTTCCTGACGATGCCCCACCTTGCGATGATAGCCCTTGCGGCGCTTCATCTTGAAGGCGATTTTCTTGTCGCCCCGGATGTGTTCGACCACATCTGCGGTGACCGTGGCGGAAGCCACGGTCGGAGCACCGACCTGCACCTGGCCATCTTTGGCCACGAGGAGGACCCGGTCAAAAGTGACAGGTTGACCAGCGGCGATGTCCAAGTGCTCGATTTCGAGCGTATCACCGGCGGCGACCCGATATTGTTTGCTGCCTGTTTCAACTACTGCGTACATAGCGTTTCCCTATCAAAAAGGACGGAGATACAAACATAACGGCCCGCAGAGTCAACCCTTGTTTTTAAGTTTTTCATGATTATTAGGCCGCACGCAGCACCGCTACCCGGTATTTGACCGCAACCCCTTATGCGGCAAGGGGATTTCCCGGCGGAACCCCAAGCGGGCGGCGGGCGAAGATGTAGGCGCGGCGGCTTGGGTGTTCCACATCCGGATACGGCTCCCGCTCAATGACTTCCTCGATCTCGAATCCCGCAGCGACGAGGTAACTGGCCATCTCAGACGGCTGAAACAGATAAAAATCCACGCTGACCGGCTGGCCCCACCACTCGTCCAGATGGATGACCCCGTCTCCGATGTGGAAGGACAGGAGGAGGAGGCCGCCCGGCCGCAACACGCGCCGCAGCCCGGCCAGCACCGCCGTCAGGTCGCCGGGCGGGATGTGGATGAGGGAGTAAAAGGCCACGATGCCGGCCCATGCCCCCGCGGGTGCGGTGAGCGCCTGCATGTCGCCTTGTTGGAAGTCCACGCCGGGATTCAGGCGGCGCGCCACCTCGACCATGACCGGAGACAAATCCACGCCGAAGATCGGGACACCCTGCTGGTGCAAGTAGCGGGTGACGTGGCCCGGTCCACAGCCCAAGTCGCACACCGGGCCGGACGCTTGCATGCGGGCGGCGAACCGATCGAGCAATTGGCGGTCGAGCGGTTTGTGGCGCAATTCATCGAAGATACGCCGCACGTATTCAGCGGCCACGCGGTCGTAGCTGGTCTGGCAGTCGTGGTGTGGGCGCGGAGACATGGTGGTGCAAATGGTATGGAGGTAGAGATTATGCCGGGTACGTGCGTAGGACAAGGCGAAGGACGGTAGCGCTCCGGACACAACTCCGTTGTGGAGGGCGGGGATGGGGAATCTGGCGGAGCGATGGGACGCGGGGGTTTGGGGGAAGGGACCACGGGTTGAAAACCCGTGGCTAGGAATCTTGCCTCGCGGATGCGCGGGGGGAAGGGTGTGGGCGATGGGCGGGGATATGTCGCGAGAATCTCCGCGAGGGACTGCGAGGCTGAGGCTGTTACGGTTCGGCGTTCTAGGAGATGGACGTATCCTCTTTCCGTGGAGGGCCGGGGTCGGATGGCTTGCCTTTACGCATTTCGTAATAAGTCCACAGAGCAGCGCCGAGGAAGCTCAACCCGACGACTCCCAGCAAAACGAAGGTCAGAAACAGTGTTTTCATGCTGATGGGCGTAAGATGACCTTGCTGAAACTGTTCAGTCTGAGTTCTCCCTGACACCTGATGATGGGGGTGATGTCAGGAATTCTCATTGGAAGAAATATGCCGCGAGGGAGGGGCGAGGTCAAGCGATGGGGAGAGATGTTGAGCATGAGGCGGGCTTTCAGCCCTTATGGTGTGTGCGGGCGATTACCTGGGCCGCTGGCCCAGGCTGGTTTGAGGCCGGGCCTTTGGCCCTCGGGGTGGCGTGCGGGAAATGACGATGTCGGCTACGGAAGCATTTTGGTTAGGTCTGTTCGTCGAGTTGTTTGAGTGATTTGCCATCCTTGGTCTTCCACGATGTGAGTCCGTTTGCGCTTCCGCCATGGATCACGACGGCTGCTGCTGAGGGGCTGGTGAACTCGGCGTCCTTGGTGAACGTAAGGAAACCATCCTTCTCGATTAGCGTGCCTTCGGCGAGTAGTTGTTTGCGCTGGGCAATGACATACGGATAGCTCTCCGCAGAAGGACGCTCCTCCAAGACAGCGGTGGAGCCCTGAAATATAACGAAGCCATTCGCCGTGCGCTGGCCTCGTGCCTCGGCTCCCTTGATGCGGCAGAAGAGGACTCCGCCAGGTTGGCCCTTTGCGGCGGGTTGGGCAATCGGTGCAAGGATGTCAGACCCAAGCACGGGAAGGAGTTGTCGAATGCGGGCAAGAAACACTTCCATGTCCTCGCGGTCTGACTCGGGAAGGCGTGAACCGCCAGCCTGATTTTGTTCGAGTGTGAATCGGTTGATCGAGGCCGCCTCAGCAAGGAGGCGGCTCTCAAGATAACGCACATGAGCTTTGGTAAGGTTCTCGTCTTTGCTGACGAACACAATGGCGGAAACCCAAAATTCCTTCGTCTTGTGTTGCTTGAGGCGGTCACGGATGACCTCAGCCTCGCCAATGTAAGCGCGGGGAGCGTTGGTAAGGGGATCTGTGCCGATGAGAATATAGACTCCGGCCTTGTCGAGTTCCTCGCGGGCTAAGAGTTCATCTAGTTCCGTGCGAGGTGCCGCGACTGCCTTGCCTGTCCAATTGGAGATTTCGGCGGTGCGCAGGCTCTTCGCATCTCCACGCGGCAGGAAAAGTTTGATTGTAGCCGATGTCATAGCGTTTGTGGCCTAACTAGGATTAGAACAAGGAAAGATTTCCGTGATATCCGATAAGAGGAGTGGAGCTGGGAAATCTCATTGCGGAGAAAGTGCCGTGAGGGAGGCGTAAGGTCAAGGGGAGTAGAGTTTTCAGTGGCAAGTTTTCAGTTTTCAGAGGGGTGGAGAATGTCTCATGTTTCAGGTCTAAAGGCTCAGGTCCGGTGCGATTTTTTGGCGCGAATATTTGAGTTAGTTAAAAATTGTGTGCGACGCGAGGGCGAGATTTTGGTGAAAAACGGGAAATCTTTGCTTGGAATTTATTGTGTGAGAAGGGGTTGGGAGAAATGTCGCTATTAGATAAGCATTTTCGGTGGTTTGAGTGGTGGGGATGTGGGAGATTTAGCGTGCTGGCAGCTCGCTGCTGGTAAAGGACGGGGTAAGGCTCGGTATCAGGTTTCTGGCCTCAAGTTTCAGGTCAGGAACAGAAGAACGCGCCGAAAATCCTCAAGCCAAGTGATTCGATGGAATCGTTTTGGTGTCCTTATGGAACCGTCAAAAGAGGTTCGAGGTGAGAGGGGCGAAGTCCGAAAGGAAAGCACCTTTCATGTTCGAGGTCTCTGTTGAAGTTCGGTGGGGCAGATGCGGAAAGAGTTACGGCGGAGGAGCACCTCCGCCCTACCGGGTTTCTGGCAGGATCTGTGAGAGGGTCGGGTGTTTGGGTCGGGGCCCGTAAGCTGGAGGGCGAACTGGACGTCGAACAGGGTAGGATTGTACGCCTGGTCGGGGAATCCATGAGTCACTGCGGAACCAGCCTGGTCATCGGACAGACACTGAATCGGAACTCCCAATCGTAGGG
>JAEYXS010000035.1 GCA_023431185.1 Verrucomicrobiota bacterium | reverse complement strand
CGCAGGCGCTCTTCACGGAGTCGATCCGGACGAACCTGTTGACGAACCCGATGCTCAAAGGCATCAGCCGCACGACTAACGGTGGTTTGGACCCGCGCCCGAACACGGGCTCTCCGGCCCTCTCCGCTGCCAACATCAAAGCCACGCCGGGTACGGATTACTATCCGGCCAGCTACATCGGTGCCTTTAACACCGTGAACTGGGCGTCCGACTGGACGGCTCTGAATGAATACGGCTTCCTGACCGCCAAAGGTGGCGGTAACCCGATGGCCCCGACCGGCATCCCGGCCAAAGGCCCGAGCTCCTCACAGGATCCTCAGGTGGAAGCCCTCACGACGGGCATCGACTTCACAGCCATCATCACGGTTGGTGACACCGCCTTGAACAGCCCCGGCTGGCGGATGGTGGGTCTGATAGACGGTCTGGGAGCTTACGACAATACTAACGGCACGTTCACGGCGCTGATCAACCATGAGATCAACGAGACACTCGGTATCACCCGCGCGCACGGTGCCAAGGGCACGTTTGTCTCCAAGCTCATCATTGACAAGTCCACGCTCCAAGTCCTCAACGGCCAGGACCTCATGACGAATGTCTATACGTTCAACACGAACACCTTCGTCTATGAACTGGGTGTCAATGTGCTGATGGGCCGCTTCTGCTCGGCGGATCTGCCGCCGGTGAGCGCCTTCTACAACAGCAGCAACGGCAAGGGCACGCAGAACCGCATCTTCATGAATGGTGAAGAGTTCTCCACCCAATCCCGCGCTTGGGCGCACATCGCGTCCGGTCCGGAAACGGGCAACTCCTGGCAGCTCCCGCTAATGGGTCGTGCCTCCTGGGAAAATCTGGTGCCCAGTCCCTACATGCAGGACAAGACCATCGTGGTCGGCCTGGATGACGACGGCACGACGGACTCGCAGGTGTATTTCTACATCGGCACGAAGCAGACCACGGGCGCGAGCGATGTGGAGAAAGCTGGTCTGATGAACGGCCAGCTCTACGGGGTTTCTGTGGCCGGTCTGGCGCAGGAAGTCGCGGGCACCACCGAAGGAGTACGCAACTTCTCGCTCGTGAACCTGAGCGCGTTGACTGATGTCCGCGTCGCCACCTTCAACCAGCTGGAGACGGTTGGTAATGGTGCCGGTGTGACTGCATTCATGCGCGTGGAAGATGGTTCCTGGAACCCGCTGAATCCGCGTGAGTTCTACTTCCTCACCACGGCCAGCGCTTCACTGCCCAGCCGCCTCTGGCGCCTGACGTTCAATGACATCGCCAATCCGGAAGCGGGTGGTGTGATCGAGATGATGCTCAACGGCACGGAAGGTCAGATCATGATGGACAACATGGTGGTGGATCAGGATGGCAACGTCCTCATCACCGAAGACCCGGGTAACAACGCTCGTCTGGCCCGCATCTACAAGTACTACCCGGCTACCGATGGCTTGATCGCCCTCGGCCAGGCCAAGCAGTCCTTGTTCAAGAGCGGTGAAGCTGGATTCATCACGCAAGATGAGGAAGTCTCCGGTGTGATCGACATGCGCGACATCCTCGGGAATGGCTCCTACCTGATTGTGAACCAGATCCATAGCGGGGCTTCGGTCGGCAACGACCCGGAACTCGTGGAAGGCGGCCAGTTGCTGGTGATGTATGTCAGCGGCACAACGCCTACCATCAACACCCAGCCGACCCCGGTGAACGTGGGCGGCGGCACGGCGGCGACCTTCACGGTGGCAGCCTCGGCCGGTTCGACCATCCAGTGGTACCGCAACGGTACCCCGATCGCTGGCGCGACGGGCACGAGCTACAGCATCCCGTCCCCGACCACGGGCGACGCGGGTGAATACGTGGCCGTCGTGACGACGCCGGGCGGTTCCACCTCCTCGACGGCGGTCAGCCTCACGGTGACCGATCTCGCCATGTATGCCGGTGTGGCTGTGGCTGGTCCGATTGGAGCCCAGTATGACATCCAGTACACTGCGAGCCTCGATGGCACGCCAGTCTGGACCACGCTGGAGCGCATCACGCTCAGCACGAGCCCGACGCTCTACATCGACCAGAGCTCTCCGGGTCAGGCCAAGCGCTTCTACCGCGCTCTGGAAGTGGCGCCTTAAATGACGCATTCAAGACTCTGGCCGGGTGACTGGCCAGAGTAACTTTTCCGAGCGGGGCCTGGGAAATATTCCCAGGCCCCGCTGTTTCAGCAAGTGTTCGTGATGTGTTGAGATAAAAAGCAGTTCGTATGAAACGGTTTGCCTGCCGTCGCCAGTTTTTGTTTTTGCTTTCCTCCGCCTCGCTCGGTCTTTGCCTGCGCTCCCTCCCGGCCAGCGAAGCGGAAACGGTGGTTCAACGCTTTCTGCGCAATTACGCCATTATTCTTCATGCGGCCTACACAGATTCATGGCTGGCCGTCCGCCAGTTGCAGCAAGTTGTTGAAGCGTTCTTGAAATCGCCTTCTGAAGCAGGGTTGCATGCTGCCCGGCAGTCGTGGATCACGGCGCGGGTGCCTTATCTGCAGACGGAAGTCGCCCGCTTCTATGATGGTCCGATTGAAGCCGTGGAAGGTTTCATCAACGCCTGGCCGATAGATGAGAATTACATCGATTACACGGCGGAAGCACCTTCGGCCGGGATCATAAACAATCCGCAAGACTATCCTGAACTTACCCGTGAACTGCTCGTCTCCGCCAATGAGAAGGAAGGCGAGAAAAACATCAGCACAGGCTGGCATGCCATCGAGTTTATTCTGTGGGGGCAGGACTTGCACGATGATGGTCCGGGGCGGCGTTCGCATCTGGATTACATCGCAGCTGAGACCGGGCACCGCTTACATGCGGGAAGACGGGGGGAGTATCTGCGGCTCACCGTGGCTTTGCTCATTCAGCACCTCAAACAAGTGGCCGACGAATGGGCTCCCCATGTGTCTGGGAATTATCGGGCCCAATTCCTTTCGGTGACACCGCATGAATCCTTGGAGAAAGTGATCCGGGGCATGGGCGCATTCAGTGGAGCCGAACTGGGCGGCGAGCGCACCGTGGTAGCTTATACCACCAAGGAACAGGAGGATGAGCATTCCTGCTTCAGCGACACGACCCATCAGGACATGCGCTATGACCAGATCGGCATCATGAACGTGTGCCTAGGCCATTATGTGCGTCCGGATAAAACGAAGATCCACGGCGCTGGTCTGCTGGAAGTCATCCGTGAGAAAGACCCTGCTTTGGGAGAAAAACTCCAACACCAGTTGGACGCCAGTTTGCAAACGATCGAGGGCATTCCTGTGCCGTTCGATCAGGCCATGAAAGGGCGTGACACCGCCCCGGGCCGCATCGCGTTGAAGAAGGCGATCGATGCCTTGCAAGCACAGACGCGAACCATGGCGGCTGCGGCCAAGCAGTTGGGCATCCAACTCAATCTCTGAAGCTGTGATTTTCTCGTTTGTACTTTTTATCAGGCTCGTACGAGTAATCTGGGGTGTTTTGGCGTTTCTGTTGTTTAGCACCACTTCGCTTTGGGCTTCGGAGGATGCCATCAATCCGCTAAGTCTCTCGGGTGGTGATACCACAGTGTTCGATGCTTCGCGAAATGCGTTCACGTTTTCTGCCCGTAACCTTCATCCAGACCGCAAGGCGCAGTTCTTCACCGGGAATTCTTTCTTCAATGAGAACTGGGTGGCGGCACCGGCTTCCACTTCAGCGCGCGATGGACTGGGACCGCTTTTCATCGCCCGTTCTTGCTCAGCCTGCCATTTCAAGGACGGACGGGACAAAGCGCCGTCGCACGGTGAGCTGTCCCGTACACTGGTGGTGCGCTTGAGCTTGCCTGGTAAAGACTCGAAGGACGGCGCGCCAGTGCCGGAGCCGACTTACGGTGGTCAATTGCAGACGCGTGCTCTGCCGGGTATCCGGGGTGAAACCGATGTCCGTGTGCATTGGGATGAAATACGCGGCACGTATGGCGATGGCGAGCCGTATGCTTTGCGTCGCCCGCGTTACGCCTTTACCAATGAAGCTTATGGCGTCATGCATCCGGATGTGCGTATCTCGGTGCGGATCGCGCCAGTTGTCATCGGCTTGGGGTTGTTGGAAGCCATACCGGTCAAGACTATCGAAGGCTTGGCAGACCCTGATGATCGAAACGATGATGGGATCTCTGGTCGGGTGAATAGGGTTTGGGATGTCTCTTCGGGTAAAGCAACAGTTGGCCGGTTCGGATGGAAGGCCGAGCAACCTTCTGTGCGCCAGCAAGTGGCTGGAGCTTTCAATGATGATATGGGTCTCACCAGTTCACTCTTTCCGTACGAGAATCATACCGTTAAGCAATCGAATCTGGTGACCTTGGCCAGCGGCGACTCACCCGAGGTCTCTGATGAGATCATGAATGCGGTAGTGCTTTACTCCCAGACTTTGGCGGTGCCTGCCCGCCGGGAGATATATCATCCTCAGGTGCAAAAGGGGGAGAGACTATTTCGTAAGATAGGTTGCGCTGCCTGTCATGTGCCGGAACTGCGCACTGGTTCGCGGCATGATCTGGCGGAGTTGAACAACCAAACCATCCAGCCTTTCACGGATTTGCTTTTGCATGATTTGGGAACGGGACTTGCGGATGGTCGGGAGGTTTTCGATGCGACGGGCAGCGAATGGCGCACGCCGCCGCTCTGGGGTATCGGTCTCATCAAGACCGTGAATGGTCACACTGAGTTTCTGCACGATGGCCGGGCGCGTAACTTGGCCGAGGCCATTCTCTGGCATGGTGGAGAGGCTGAGCGGGCCAAAGAGCGGTTTCGTAATCTGTCCAAATCAGAGCGTGAAGCCTTACTGCGTTTTTTAGAATCCCTTTGAATTAATCCATGAAAAGCTGGTTGATGCGATCAATAGGCGTGATGGCGGTGATCCTCTTTGGGTGGTCTCTTTCCAAGCCCCCGTTGGCCGGTGATCTGCAAGCGGCCCCAGCGGCAACTTTCTCACGTCCGGCAATGCTGCAAGACATCGCCACGAAAGTGATGATTCCTGGCGTGCGCGATTTTCAAGCGAAATGCATGGCATTGGAAACGGCAGCGGCAAAACTGGAATCTGAACCTACGGAAGCGAATGTAAAGTATACCCAAGCTGCTTGGGAGGAAACCTGTCTGGCTTGGAAACGCCTGCAATGGATCCAGTTCGGTCCAGTGAAAGACCGTGCGTACTGGTCTGCGCTCACATTCAAGCCCGTCTATCCGCAAAGCATCGAGAAAGTGCTGCGTGACACGAAACCTATCACCCCGGATTATCTGGCGGATCAAGGGGCAGCGGCCAAAGGAGTCTACACGTTGGAGTATCTGCTCTTTGACCTGCCACAAGGTCAGACGGCTTGGGTGGGGGAAGATGGCAAGCCAACGAAAATCGCTGCCCCGCGGCTCGCGGCCAAATGGTTGTTGGAAGGCGAGACGGCTGCCCGTCGGCGCTCCTACGTGCATGAACTGGCCCGCGATCTGGTGGCGCAATTAAAAGAGGCACAAGCTATCATTGATGCACCAGATTTCGTGGCCAATTATGTGAATGACGGCCAGAGCAGTTTGAACTTGGCGGTGAATGGGCTGCTGGATGAACTGGAGAGCGGGGTGGTGAATGTGCTTCGTCTGTATGTGGATCAGTTTGCGAACCGGGCATTGCGTTACGATCAGATCGAGGGCTATGCGGGCGGCCTTTCGGTCCGTGTGCTGGAGGAGGAACTGGCCGGGTTGGAGAAGCTGTATCGCGGTGCCGGGGGCATCGGCATGGATGACTATGTGAAGCATGTGAATCCAGCTCTGGCGGAACGTATGGAGCAGCATCTTGCAAAGGGCAGGGAAGCGTTGAAAGCATTTCGGGACACGCCCGTGGATCAATCTCTGGTGAACCATTACGCAGCGATGGAGCGGGCGCATGACGAGCTGCGCGAGCTGGAGATCCAGATCAAGCTGGATGTCGTGAGCAGCCTCGGTATCACCCTTCTTTTCAGTTCTACCGATGGCGACTGAAGCAACTTTGACAGCGCCAAAGCTGGCCGGTGAGAAAGCAGCTCCGACCAACTTGCTGGATACTTTGCTTCTGCGTTGCAATCAGCCGGCGGACGGAACGTCACTGGCATTATTCCGCATCCTGTTCGGTGGGGTGATGGCTTTGGCCATGATCCGGTTGTTGGTGAAAGGCTGGGTGCAAGAACTCTATCTCGCACCGGCATTTCACTTCACCTGGGAATGGTTTCCGTGGGTGAAGGTATTGCCGGGAGTCGGCATGTATCTGTTGGTGGCGGGATTGGCTTTGCTGGCGCTTGGGATCGCGGTCGGCTGGCGTTGCCGGTTTTGTGCGCTGCTGTTCTTTTGCGGCTTCACCTATCTCGAACTCATCGATCAGACGACGTATCTGAACCATTATTACTTGGTCAGTTTGCTTAGCGGGTTGCTGGTTTTCCTGCCTGCGGATGCGGCGTGGTCTTGGAATGCGCACAAGCAGGCTGAAAGGCTGGTGCCAGTATGGACCATCTGGCTGCTGCGCTTTCAATTGAGTGCGGTCTATCTCTTTGCCGGGCTGGCCAAGCTGAACGCGGATTGGCTTCTGGAAGCCCAGCCGATGCGTATCTGGCTGGCTGCGCGCAGTGATCTGCCGATGATCGGAGAAATCTTGGCCCACACTTGGGTGGCGTATTTGGCGAGTTGGACCGGAGCTCTCTATGATTTGATGATCCCTTTCTTGCTGTTTTGGTCCCGCGCTCGTTCGTGGGCGTACTTGGCCGTCATTGGTTTCCACGTCATGACGTCGGTGTTATTCAACATCGGGATGTTTCCTTGGATCATGCTTGTGGCAACTTTGATTTTCTTCCCGCCCGGGTGGGCGCGGGGAGTGATCGGCAAATGGATGAAGCTTCTCCTGGCGATGCCACAGCAGAAAGAATCGGTGAAAGATGCCTCCAGACAGCCATTGGCAAGCAGTCTCAAGGCTTGGTCATTCGTGATGTTAGCTGCTTACGTCGCCATACAGGTCATTTTACCGCTACGGTCGTATCTTCATCCGCAGCAAGGTGCCTGGGATGGACAGGGATTTAATTTTTCCTGGCGGGTGATGCTGGTGGAGAAAACCGGCTATGTGGAGTTTTACGCTTTTGATCCTGCCACCCATAAGCGCGAGCGATTGGGCGCGGATCACCTCATCACGCCTCGCCAAAGGGTTATGATGGCACAAGACCCTGGGATGATTGTCCAACTGGCGCGGCGATTGGCGGCGGATTTCCCGGCTATGGGCAAATCTGGTTGGGAGGTGCGAGCGGATGCCTGGGCCACGCTGAATGGCCGCCCCAGCCAGCGGCTCATCCGGCCGGAGGTGAACCTGGCCGCGACGCTGCCAGCAGACTGGATTGCGCCCTTGCGAGAAAACTGATAGTTTCGTTCTGCTCCATGAAAACCCAACTTACACTGCTCAGAGTTGCACTCGTATGCCTCTTCATTTTGGTCTCCTGTTGCAGACCGGCGAGAGCAGCCCAGATTTTCCTTGGTCAGGGCATCATCGCTGGTGAAGTGACCACCCAGAGCGTGTTATTGCACGCGCGTCTCACGGCATCCGATGCTTTGCAAGATGGCGATATGCCCGGCATCCGCGGGGTCGTCCGGTTTGAAGTCGATACGGATGCTAGGTTTAAGCAACCCATCCAGACCGAATGGCTGAATGCGCGTCCGGATGCCGATTACATCGTGAAGGCGAAGATCACCGGCTTGAAGCCGGATACTGAGTATCATTACCGGGCGCTTTTCGGCTCCCATGAACGTCTGGCCTTGGCGGATGTAACACGTTCCTTCCGCACTCTGGGCGGTGCGGCGTCCACACGCCCGGTGAAGTTTGTAATAGGCAGTTGCATGAACTACGCCTTCTTCCACGAGGGCAAGGATGGCAAAGGTAAGGGGGCGGCGACGGGGGTGGAAAAAGATAATGGGTATACGGCTTTCACTTCGATGTATCGTATGCGACCGGATTTCTTTATCGGGAACGGGGATAACGTCTATTACGATCACCCCAAAGATACCCGTGCCCAGACCGTAGCCGAGATGCGGCGCAAGTGGCATGAGCAATTCGTGCAGGTGACCATCGGCCAGCTTTTCTCATTGGCACCAACTTATTGGTTAAAGGATGACCATGATTACCGCATCAATGACGCCGACACGACGGGCGATTACGAGCCCTCACATGAGACGGGCATCCGCATTTTCCGCGAGCAGGTGCCGATTGTGGATATGGCGGATGCCAAGGCGGTGACGTATCGCACGCACCGGATTAACCAGCATGTGCAGCTTTGGTTCGTGGAAGGGCGCGATTACCGCAGTCCGAATAAGATGACGGACGGCCCCGAGAAAAGCATCTGGGGCAAGGAACAGAAGGAATGGCTGAAGCGTACGCTCAAGGAAAGTGATGCGACTTTCAAGCTGCTTATCTCGCCGACGCCGATGGTCGGGCCGGATGATGCTTCCAAGAAAGACAACCACGCGAACCTTGGCGGGTTCCGGCATGAGGGGAGCGAGTTCTTCGAATGGTTAAAGGCGAATGACATCAGCACGAACCAGTTCTTCATCCTTTGCGGTGACCGGCATTGGCAATATCACTCCCGGCATCCGCTGGGCTATGAGGAGTTCTCCTGCGGCGCCTTGAATACGCAGAACGCCCGGGTGGGACCGAAGCCGGAAAAATCAACGGACTTGAAAGGGGAAGTTAAGCAGATTTATACAGCCAACAAACCGGTGGGCGGATTCATTCTGGTGGAACAGAAGCTGTCAGGGACTCATCCGCAACTGACAATCACCTTCAAGGACGAGTCCGGCACCTCGCAGCACTCGGCGACAAAAACCGCTTTGCCTAAGCAGTAAGCTGGCGCACAGAAACTTACGGCGCGGTTGCCGTCCAATGCTTGATTGGCTGCCGGCCGTCATTTTTTCGGCTTTGGTTCCGACCAAAATCTTCTGCCGCACGTATAATTGTATGTAACTCAGTCCGTCCGCAGGCGTCATCAGCCTCGACGACCGTGAGCGTGCCATGAAAACGACTGACCTGAAACCGAATCGACTGCTGGGAGGGATCTTCGCCCTGGCCGTGTTTGTTGGTGCCGCTGTTTGTCTGGCCCAACCCGCTCCGCGCCCTGCCGCCCCGCCGAACCCGAAGCAGTTGGAAGGCCTTTACCGTCTGCTGGATGTGAACCGGGATAGCAAGCTGAGCCGATCCGAGTTCAGCAAGATGGGCCAGTATTCCCCCCGCCTGAAAGACAACCCGGATGCGGTGGATTACATTTTTGTGCAGTTGGATAAAAACGGAGATGACCAACTGGTGATGGCCGAGTATCAGGGCATGATCGAGTTGCAGCGCGCAGCCCGGCTCCAGGGCAATCCTCCGCCCGAACTTGTTCCGGTCGCCAAGCCCGCCGCGAAACCGGCCCAGCCCGAACGCGCACCGACGAGCGAAGAGATCGCTTTCTTCGAGAACAAAATACGTCCCGTACTCGTGAACAAATGTTACGAGTGCCATTCCGCCGAAGCGGAGAAGGTGAAGGGCGGTCTGGCCCTCGACACGCGTGATGGCTTGCGCACCGGTGGCGATACCGGGCATGGCGTCATCCCTGGCGACTTGAACGGCAGTTTGCTCATCAAGGCGATCCGCTACACTGATCCCGATCTGCAGATGCCGCCGAAGAAACAGGGCGGCCAGCTTCCGCCCGAGGTCATCGCGGATTTCGAAAAATGGGTGAAGATGGGCGCACCCGATCCGCGCGAGAGCAAAACCGGCTATGTAAAAAAAGGTATCGACCTCGAGAAAGGCCGTGAGCACTGGGCCTTCCAGTTGCCCAAGAAGACCGCCGCTCCCGCCGTGAAAGATACTGCCTGGGTGCAGAATGACATCGACCGCTACATCCGCGCGGAACTGGACAAGAAGGGGCTCATCCCGGTGGGTGATGCGGACAAGGCCACTCTGCTGCGTCGCGTGTATATCGATCTCATCGGTCTGCCGCCCACACCGGAGCAGGTGAATGCGTTTCTGCAAGACAAGGATCCCAAGGCATTCGAGAAGGTCGTGGATACGTTGCTCGCTTCACCGCAGTTCGGTGAGCGCTGGGGCCGTCACTGGCTCGATGTCGCACGCTACGCAGAATCCAGCGGCAAGGAGAACAACATCGTTTATCCGCATGCTTGGCGGTATCGCGACTGGGTCATCCAGGCCTTCAATGAGGACAAGCCGTATGATCAATTCCTGAAAGAACAGCTCGCGGGTGATCTGCTCCCGGCGAACAACGAGACGGACAAGGCGAACAAACTCATCGCGACAGGTTATCTCGCCATCGGGCCCAAGTCGCACAACACCCGTGATTTCCGCCAGTTTCAATTGGACGTGGCGGATGAACAGATCGATGCTGTCATGCAAGGCATGCTCGGTCTGACGGTCGCGTGCGCCCGGTGCCACGATCATAAATTTGATCCCGTGCCGCAGGCGGATTACTACGCGCTCGCCGGCATCTTCATGAGCACGGAGACACGCTATGGCACGCCGCGCTTCATCCAGAACAACCAGCCCGCACAACTCATCACCTTGCCCGCCGGAGCGAAAGTGACACCCGCACCGCCCTTGCCCACGCAACAAGCCGCCTTGTTCAAACGTCAGTTGGAGACATCGAAAAAAGAGCTGGAGGACCTGCGCGCCGAAGCCCGCACGAATCGTGATCAGGCGATGTTCGCGAACCCCCGGTTCATCCGCAGCAATCTTCAGATCGCGCTCTTTGAGAAAATCTTCGACCGCTACGACAGCAACGGCAATCCGACCTCAGCGTTGGCGATGGGCGTGCAGGACAAGGGCACGCCGCGTGATATCGCCCTGCTGGCCCGCGGTGAACTCGACAAGCCGCAGGACGTCGTGCCACGCGGGTTTGTGCAGATCGTCAGCAGCACGAAGGAGCCGCCGAAGATCAGCAAAGGCAGTGGCCGTCTGGAACTGGCGGACTGGATCACCTCGCCGGAGAATCCCCTCACTGCCCGCGTGATGGCGAACCGTGTCTGGCTCCACCTTTTCGGTCAGGGCATCGTGGCTTCGCCGGATAATTTTGGCACTACGGGCCAGAAACCGGTGAACCAAGGTTTGCTCGATCACCTCGCGATCTCATTCGTGGAGAATGGCTGGTCGGTGAAACAGCTCGTGAAGCAAGTGGTGCTGAGCCACACGTATCAGCTCAGCTCGGAGCATTCGTCGCACAATTACAGCATCGACCCGGACAACACTTTGAACTGGCGCATGAGCAAACGCCGCATGGATGCCGAGGCCATCCGCGACACAATGCTCGCCACGGCTGGCTTGCTTGACTTGAAACCCTTTCATGGCTCCCCGGTGGCAGCTTCGGAAGGCCCTACCCAAGGTCTGCTCCGTCTCGGCGTCATGCAACGTGAGAGCAACGTGCGCTCAGTTTATCTGCCCATCGTGCGGGATCAGTTGCCGGAATCGCTCTCCGTCTTCGACTTTGCCGAACCCAGTCTCGTGACCGGTGATCGCGATACCACCACCGTCCCTTCGCAAGCGCTCTATCTCATGAACAGCGCCAGTGTGCAGAAGATGGCGGAGGGCATGGCGGACCGCCTCTACGCTACGGGTGCCAATGGTATGGAGCTGGGCAACAAAGCGTTTGAACTCGCATACGGCCGTCGCGCCTCCGAGCAGGAACTGGCTGCGACCAAAGTATTCTTCGAGAAGTTCTACGCCGCCGAGACGAAGAACTTCGCCAATCGCGACCAGATGCGCTGGGCCGCACTGACTGCTTTCTGCCAGGCGCTCTTGGGCAGCGCGGAATTTCGCATCGTGAACTGAGTCAATCCTATGAACAACGTGACTGATACTGGCTGGAATTTCTCCCGCCGCTCGATGTTGAAGACCTTGTGGTCGGGCTTTGGTTACCTGGCCTTCGCCGGACTGGCAGCGAAAGCGGCCGAAGCCACCGCGAAGCCGGGGCCGCTCGATCCGAAACAGCCGCACTTCACGCCCCGCGCCAAGCGCGTCATCTTCCTGTGCATGAGCGGCGGGCCGTCGCACGTCGACACGTTCGATTATAAACCGTTCCTGCAGCAGAACGACGGCATGAGCGTGAAAGCGCCTGGCCGTGGCGGGCAAGCGAAGCTGCTGTCATCGCCGTGGAAATTCTCGCAGCACGGCAAAAGCGGGTTGTGGATCTCTGAGCTGTTCCCGGAAGTGGCGAAGCACGCGGACGATCTCTGCCTCATCCGCTCCATGCAGACGGATCTGCCCGCGCATCCGCAGGCTTATATGCAGATGCACACGGGCAGCTTCCAGTTCGTGCGGCCTTCGCTCGGTGCGTGGACGCTCTACGGCCTGGGCACACAGAACGAGAATCTGCCCGGCTTCATCACGTTGAATCCGCCGTTGAACAATGGCGGTTCGCAGAATTACGGCAGCGCGTTCCTGCCCGCCATCTATCAGGGCACCCGCATCGGGGCGGAAGGCCCGCGCATCGGCGCCGCCCGCAGCGGATTGGACATGGAGGCCAAGGTGGCCAACATCAACAACAGCAAGCTCTCTCCCTCCGGGCAACGTGCGCAGTTGGATTTCCTGCAATCCATCAACCGCGAACGCCTGGCGAAAGATCAGGTGAACCCGCAGGTGGAAGGTGTCATTGAATCATACGAACTCGCCTTCCGGATGCAGAGCGAGGTGCCGCGCGTGATGGACCTGAGCAAGGAAACGGAAGCGACGAAAGCGATGTATGGCATCGGCGAAGACAGCACTGACCGCTTCGGCAAGCAATGCCTGCTCGCGCGGCGCATGGTGGAGGCCGGGGTGCGCTTCGTGGAGGTCGGCTCGGGCGGCTGGGATCAGCACCGCGACCTGAAGAACGATCACGCGCAGAACGCAAACTCTGTGGACAAACCCATCGCCGGTTTGCTTGCCGACTTGAAACAACGCGGTCTCTTAAAGGATACCTTGGTCATCTGGGGTGGTGAGTTCGGTCGCACGCCGTTCGCACAGAACAACGACGGGCGCGATCATAACAACAAGGGCTTCACCATCTGGATGGCGGGCGCGGGCACGAAGGCTGGCTTCTCCTATGGCCAGACCGATGAATACGGTGCGGAAGCGGTGGAGAACAAAGTCCATATCCATGATTTCCACGCCACCATCCTGCATCTCTTGGGCCTCGATCACGAGAAGCTCACGTATCGCTACGCGGGCCGGGACTTCCGCCTCACCGATGTGAAGGGTGAGGTGGTGAAGGGGATCATGAGCTGAATGTGGCCGCCAGTTATTGTGCGACTCATCTGGTTCTCGCGGAGAGTTTCTGGATGCGCCCGATCAGCTCTTCTTCCTTGCCTTCGTTGAAGCAACGCTCGTCTTTCTTCAGCCTGGCCCATTTTTGTTTGAGCCTGCCTTTCAGGATGTGCCAGTTGCCTTTCATCGCTAGTGCGCTCATGGATTCATTTGGTTTTAAGGGTTTCTTTTCCAATAACAGTTCGGCGTTTTCGCCAGGTTTTTTGGTGCAGATAGGATGCCAATGTGTGCCTGCTGCAGGCATCCTGTTATCCCTCAACTAATTAGCTGCTGAAACGAGGTTTATCACCCGTGAAATGACTGGGCGGCTTGCACGAAACCACTGAAGGATTTTGCAATCGGTGCACTTAATTACCGAGTAGGCGGAAGAACTTCAGATTCCGCTCGGCCCGTTTCTTCTCTCAAAGAGTGGTCAGACAAATTCCGCCGTGCTGATTGCAATGCCGGATAAAACCAAGGTGTGCATTATGCCTGATTCTTCACTTCGGCAAGGTGTGGTTGATTCCTTTAAATGCTTTGGAGCTAGTGGGTTGGGCAATCTTCGTCCCGCGGTATGAAATCCGCTGAATATCTGCTCGAACACAAACGATTTACCTCGATGAGCGAAACAAATAACCCCCTACGCTTATGTTATACACTTTGGCTCTCATACTGATCATCGCCTGGCTGCTGGGGTTGGTTTCGACCTACACTCTGGGCGGTTTCATCCACGTTTTACTGCTGGTGGCCATCATCGTGGTGCTGGTGCGGCTCATCCAGGGCAAGAACGTCGGGGGCTGAATCCGTGCGGTGTCCGCAAAATCCAATTTCAGACATATGGCGCTACTCGCACAACAAGGTTCCGTGGTCTTTTTCGAGAGTGCTTTTTGCAATGCCGAACCGGGGAATGGCTTAAATCCTGCTAAAGTATCACTCAATAATGATTGATGTAGTTGGCCGGCAAAGGCTTGCGATGTACTAAGCGTATGTTACGTCAACCCAGTCATCAGTTCTACAAGACGGTCGTTTCCGTCTGGCTTACCTTGTCGGTGGCCAGTGTGCTGCTGGCGGCGGTGACATGGATTCAACTCTCCGACCGCCTGGCCGTTGCACGGCAGGCCATTGCGATCCGCACGGAGATGGATCAAGTCCTCAAATTGCTCTTGGATGTAGAGACTTCCGCCCGCGGTTTCGTCATCACCGGTGATAGTGAATTTCTCATCACGATGCAGCAGGCGGAGGCAGCCTTGCCCCGCAAGTTTGACCATTTGGCTGAACTGACGGGTTCGGATTCCGAATTGCTCAAGCGCATCATGGATCTGCGCGGCAAGGTGGAGTTGAACTTGGGCAATCAGCGCAAGATGGTGGCCGTCCGCAAAGGTGATGGCTTCCTCCCGACGAAAGCTTTGCTCGGTGACGGTCAGGCCAAGAGACTGATGGAAGAGATCCGCAAGGAGGTCGCGGGCATCCATAGCATGCGTGCCCACCTCATCTCAGATGAAGGCGGCAAGGAGCGCGAACAATTGTGGCGCGCCAGTCTGACCAGTTTCTGGGCCGGCATCTTGGGCATCGGCGCGGGATTGTTCGCCTTCTGGCTCGCCCGTCTGACATTGAAGCATCAGGAACGGGAACGCGTTTTGGTTGAAGCCAAGTTGCAAGCCGAACGGAACAGTGCGGAGAAGACGGTCTTCCTGGCGAATGTCAGCCATGAGATACGCACGCCGATGAATGCCATCTTGGGCTTTAGCGAACTGTTAGGTGCGGAATTACGTGAGCCCCGGCAGAAACATTATGCCAAGGCGATCCGTTCCAGTGCCGGTTCATTGCTGCAATTGATCAATGACGTGCTCGACATCTCCAAGATCGAGGCGGGTGCACTGGTGTTGCGTCCGGAGCCGACCGATCCGCGTGAGTTATGTGAATTCGTCCGCACGGTTTTCGCCGAGATCACCATGCGGAAGCAGCTCAAACTGAGCTGTCACGTGGCGGAGGATATGCCGCGGGCTTTGCTGCTGGACCGGCTGCGCTTGCGTCAGATACTGGTCAACCTTGTGGGCAATGCGGTCAAGTTCACCGATCAGGGCAGTATCGAACTGAAGGTCAGTTTTGAAAAGCAGGAGCAGTCCAGCAAGGTCACGCTCATCTTCGAGGTCCAGGATACCGGTGAGGGCATCCCACAAGAGAAGCTGGACAGCATCTTCCAGCCTTTTGTTCAGGGCAGTAACAGCCGTGAGAAGGAAGGAACTGGGCTCGGGTTGTCCATCGTGCGTCGCCTAGTGGACCAGATGGGCGGGACCATCACGGTCGCCAGTATCTTGGGGCAGGGCTCTGTTTTTTATCTACGCTTGCCAGATATCGACGTCTCGCCGCGCCTGCCGGAGATGCGGCATGAGAAGTTGGATGAACGGGTGGATTTCAACGAGTTCTCGCCGGTCACGTTATTGATCGTGGATGACAACGAGCTGAATCGCGAGTTGATGGCCGGCATGTTTGACGGTTCGCATCATCGGCTGATCTTTGGCCGCAACGGCCAGGAAGCGATCGAGAAAGCCGGGGCGACACGGCCGGACATCGTACTGCTCGACATCCGCATGCCGCAGATGGATGGGCATGAGGTGCTGCGGAAGATCCGGGAGATGCCCGGATGCGAATTGATCCCGGTGATCGCTGTCACTGCGGCCAACACTTTCGAGCAGAACGCCGTGGCCAAGGAAAAGTTTAATGGTTTCCTGGCCAAGCCTTTCTCGTTGCGCCAGTTGTTTGACGAGCTGGCGCACTTTTTACCACGCAGCAAATCCGGACCGGTGAAGGAAGACTTCATGGATGCGGCGATGACCCTTGAAGCTAAGGAACAGCTCAAAGGCCGCCTGCAGCGGCTGCTCAAAGACGAGTGGCCGGCCTTATGCGGCAGTCTGGGGGTCAACGAAGTGCTCACCTTTGCGGGACGCTTGGAGGCGCTGGGCGCACAGTACGCTTGCGGTTCGTTGCGCAATTTCGCCCGCAAGCTCACCGGCCACGCCGAGGCCTATGATGTGACCGAGATGGAGAAGCATCTGCAGGAGTTCCCCAAGTTTATCGAACGTCTGGAACAACCATGAACGCGGTGACGAGGCCAGAAAAATCAACCAGTGGGGCGATGCCCGCTCCGGAATCTTTCCGCGTGCTGGTGGTGGATGATCAGTCGTCGAACATCCAGGTGGTTGGGAACATCCTCGGCAAGTTAGGCTACGAGATCGTGCCGGCAACGGATGGGGCGACGGCCATGAAACGCATCGCCTTGCGCGCCCCGGATCTGATCCTGATGGATGTGATCATGCCCGGATTAAGCGGCTTTGAAGTGTGCCGGCAAATCCGCGAGAACCCGGCCTGGAAAGACATCCCCGTGATCTTTGTCTCGGCTGCCGACGACAAGGAACTGGTGGTTCGAGCCTTTGATGAGGGCGGAGTGGATTATGTCACCAAGCCCTTCAACCATGCCGAGTTGCTGTCTCGGGTACGGACGCATCTGATGCTCAAAGCAGCTCGCGATCGGTTATATCAACTGGCTGAGGACAAGGACGAACTCATGGGCATTCTGGCCCACGACCTGAAGAATCATCTGAGCGGCATGCAGCTCAGCGCGCAATTGCTCAAGGAGCGCATGGATCTCGCGGCCAACCCCAAGACCGACCGTTTGGTGAACAATATGTGCCAATCCACCAGCCAGTTGCTGGGGTTTGTGAAGGAATTTCTGGCGAACGCCTCGGTGGATCACGGATTTCAGTTGCAACGTCAGCGCGTGAACCTGGCCGAGGCCATCACAGGTGTGGTGCAGGAATATCAGGAAGCCGCGGCCCGCAAGAGTCTGCAGTTTCGCCTCGTGCTGCCACCGGAAGATACGCACGTCTACGCTGATAATACGGCCTTGAATCAGGTGCTCGACAATCTGGTTTCCAACGCCGTCAAATTTTCATTTCCAGAGAGACACATCCACATCGCGGTCCGCCCGGACGATGAGTTCATCGAATGCATCATCCGGGATGAGGGGCCGGGATTCACGCTGGAGGACAAGCAACGCATGTTCCGGCGCTACGGCAGGCTTTCGGCACGACCCACCGGAGGCGAACCATCCACGGGATTGGGTCTGAGCATAGTAAAAAAACTGGTGCTGGAGATGGGCGGAGAAGTGGTGTGTGAAAGCGAGCCCGGTCAAGGGGCTGCCTTCACCCTGCGCCTGTTCAGCGCTGTCTACTGACATGGGAGAATGATTTATGGACTTTCTAGTGATTGATGACGACAAGACGTTTCGGGAGGCGACCTGCATCCTGATCGATGACGAGAACCACTACGCCGAAGGCGCTCCCACCGGAGCCTATGCCTTGCAGCGTTTGAAGGAGACCAAGTTTGACGCAGCGCTGCTGGATCTTCGGCTGGGTGCGGAGGATGGCCTCGACATCCTGCAACAGATCGTGAAAAGCCAGCCACAACTGCCCGTGGTGATGTTCTCCGCCGAGGGCAACGTGAAAACGGCGGTCGAAGCTATGCGCCGGGGCGCGGTGGATTTTTTGGAGAAGCCATTCCAGCGCCGGGAATTCCTGATGGTCCTCGCGCGGCTGAACAAGTTCCACCAGATGGGCCAGCGCATCGAACGGTTGGAACGCGAGGTGAGCGAGAACAAATCACAGAACGGTGAGCCGATCTTTGATTTCACCACGCCGCAGATGCAGCAGATGATGGAGGTGCTGTTACGCGCCGCACCGACGCCCGCCTCGGTGCTCATCCTGGGTGAAAGCGGCACGGGCAAGAGTGTCGCCGCCCGCGCGGTGCATCAAAACAGCCTGTGTGCGGACAAGCCGTTTGTCACAGTGAGCTGCCCCAGCCTTTCCAAGGAATTGCTGGAGAGCGAATTGTTCGGCAGTGTGCGTGGGGCTTATACGGGTTCAGTGAAAGATCATTGGGGCAAGGTGAAGGCGGCGGAAGGCGGCACCCTTTTCCTCGATGAGATCGGTGACTTGCCCATGGAGATCCAACCCAAGCTGCTAAGGTTGCTGCAAGAGCGGGAGTATGAACGCTTGGGTGAGAACGTCACGCGGCAGGCGAATGTCCGGGTCGTGGCGGCGACAAATCGAGATCTCAAGAAACGCGTCGCTGAAGGTGCTTTTCGTGAGGACCTTTACTTCCGCCTGAATGTCATCAGTGTCGAGATGCCGCCTTTGCGGGCCCGGCAGGAGGATTTGGTGCGCTTTGCTGAAAATTACGCCGCGCATTTTGGAGCCCAATGCCGCCGTCCGCAGATGAGCTTCTCTCCGGAGGCGCTCACCTGTTTGCGTACCTATTCCTGGCCGGGCAATCTGCGCGAGATGCGCAACGCCATCGAGCGCGCGGTTATCCTCGCTAAGAGCGACCAGATCGTGCCGGAGGATTTCCCGCTGGAGATGCGCTCACCTAACACCAATGCTGCCAGTGAAGTGGTCGGCACCTTGATATCGCTCGACAAGCTGGAAGAATTGCACATCCGCAAGGTGCTGGAAAAGGTGTCCAGCCTAGGTGAGGCCGCGACGGTATTGGGTATCGATCAGGCGACGCTCTATCGCAAACGGAAAAGAATGGGGCTGGATTAAACCGTATTGACCCGCTTTGCGGGACGCGAGTTGCAGCAAGGGCCAATCATCAGATTGGCCTGTTGCTTTTTCCCGCGCCTGCCCTTGAGCGCTTGCGTTGGATGCACGTTTTATCTGCCGTGAAACCGGCCATGGATTTCTAAGCGGCAAGCCTGTCAAGCCAAGTCGGTGCTGCGGGCGCAGACCCGCAGTTGGTATCCTCAAGATTTCAAGGTTTTCCGTCGTTCGGCGGCATAGGCCTCGAACTTGGCTTTGATCTCATCGCGGACACGGCGGAAGACGGCCATCTGTTCTTCTTCCGTGCCGGTGGCGTGGGCGGGGTCATCGAAGGGCCAGTGGAAGCGGTTCACCTGGCCCGGGTAGTGCGGGCAGACTTGGTCGGCCTTGCCGCAGACTGTGATGACGGTTTCCACGGGTTGTTGCAGGAACTCGTTCATGCTCTTGGAGCGATGGTGAGAGATGTCGATGCCGATCTCCGCCAGCGCTTTGATGGAGAGCGGATGCACGTAGCCCGCAGGCTTTGAGCCGGCGCTCTCGACGTTCAAGATGTCACCGGCGGCGTGGCGCAGGATGCCTTCCGCGATGTGGCTGCGGCAGGAGTTGCCGGTGCAGAGGATAAGGATGGTAGGTTTGTTGGTAGACATGATTTCAAAAAGTTAGCAGCATTTGGTTCTTTCCAGCTGGGGAAGCTGCGGGATGGTGAAGCTCTTGGAACTTTTGGGTGAAGGAAGGCAGATGTCTTTGGCCAAGCAATCCGTATGACGGATGCCCAAGAGCACTAACAGAGAGTTGCCTTCTGATACAAAGGAAGTGACCGGGAACTGTGAGATAAAGGGGGCCTCGTACTCGAAATCAACGGCGAGCTCGTCCGTACCCAAAATAGAAGCTGATTTATCCAACACTTTGAGCAACTTCTGAGCGCTGATCCGGTGCTCGGTATCATCCGCGAACCAGATCTGCATCCGGCAGGCGGATTCTTTTCGCACAGTTCCGCCGCAGTCGATGAAGTGTTTGTCGATGCGTGCCACCTCAGTGATGTGCGCGTGCGGCGGGATGCGTGTCCCGGTGGGCAGGACGAAATGGAGCAGCTTTTCCGGGTGCTGGTTCAAGGCTTTTTTGAATTCGGTCAGGTGCATAAATCTCAGCTTTTGTTAAGCGTTTGGGTGGGCATGGGGTTGCAGTTTGTACAGCAACCGGGTTCACGGATGATGTGGCAACTCAGCACAGCCAGCGCACCTCCCAAGGTCGGTGCCAGCAGATAGACCCAAAGGTGTTGCAGATTGCCACTGACTAATGCAGGTGCCAATGAACGGGCGGGATTCATGGATGCACCAGAGATGGGGCCGCCAAACATGGCCTCCAATGCGATCACGGAACCGATAGCGATACCCGCAGTGAAGCCTTTTTCCTTTGCACCCGTGGAGACACTCAAGATGACGAGCATGAGCAGCCACGTCATCACGAGCTCGAGGACAAATGATTGCCAGACAGAACCAGCAGGCAGAGTTGCTCCCAAGGTCGGATTAGCGGGAAACAAGATGCGCAAGACCGCGCAAGCGAGCAGGGCGCCCGTGATTTGGGCGAGGATGTAAGGCAGCACGCCTGCGCGCGTGAATCGGCCAGCGAGCCAGAAATTGATCGTCACAGCAGGGTTCAGGTGTGCACCGGAGACATCGCCCAAGGCGTAGATGAGCGCAAGGACGATGAAGCCGAACGTGAGCGCGATTCCGGGGTGGGTGATAGTGCCGCCAGAGACTTGATCGATGATGATCGCGCCGCAGCCGGTGAAGACGAGCGCGAAGGTGCCCATCAGTTCGGCAAGAGCATGGCGGGTGATCGGTTTCATCGGTAGATGAGCTAGGAGCAGCAAGCGGCGACGATCTCATCAGCCTGATTGCTGATCTTGGCCAGCCGTTTCAGATCGCGCTGGAAGATGGCTTCAGAGGCGGCGGTGTCGGCGAGGGCACGCAGTTGGAGCTGGATGATCTCCGCCGGCTTATCCACCAGCTCGTAGATGACCCAGTTCTTGTGACGGCGGTTCTGCACCAACCCATGCTCGCGCAAGGCGGCCAAATGCTTGGAGATTTTCACCTGCGGGGCGTCCAGTACTGCTTGGAAATGGCAGACGCAGAGCGGGCCCTGCAGCAGAAGGTGCAGGATGCGCAGGCGGGTCTCATCGGCCAGCAGGCCGTGGAGCTTCACAAGCTTCATGCCTGATATATTCTCCAAAAAGAATATACTTTCAAGGGAATATTATAGGCGGGCTGGGGAGGCGATTATGCCCGGGCGGTTTCTTTTTGCGTCAGCTTGGCCAGCGCGTAGCGCAGCCCCGCCCAGTGTGAATCATCCCGCCGCATGCTCTTCGCCAGCTTGCGGGCGCGCTTCTGTGCGCCTGCCTGCAAGAGCTCCAGTAGGGCCAGCCATTCACGAGCCATCGGTCGTGGGCGCGCATTGAATTCCGGCTCCAGTTCGCGCAACAGCCGCGCCGCCGTCTGCCATTGATCAGCCTTCTTCAGCTTCTCGCGGCATTCATCCAGCAGCCGCGCATCGAAAGGCGCCGGGCTCTCGAACAGTTGGCCGCTGATCTCCAGCAGGAAGCGGCATCGCCGGAGCAGTTCGCGCAGTTCGCTCAACTGATCCGGTGTCACCCCGTCCTTGCTGACGTGGTCAAGCTGCCGGGGCAGCTCCCGTGTGAGCCGCTTCATCTGTTGCAGATGCTGGCGGCGCAGCGGCGTGTCTGTGAGCAGCTCCAGCGAATCGTGATGTCCCGTCACGGTTAATTCTTTCAGCGCCCTGACCGCCCGCTCCGACAGGTTTTCCAATTGCTTGCGATGGCGCTGCTCGAGGCGTTCCACCGCCCAGGCCACGGCGGCCTGGTTCTCCGGCGTCTCCAGTTTCTGCAACAGCTTGCCGGCCGATTTGGGTTGCTGGGCTTGCTCCAGCATGAACCGCAGTTCAGTGAGCGCCGGTTGCGCCTTGGCCTTGACGCGCCAGGGCAGGGACTTGTCCGCACACTCGCGCAGTTGTTGATAAGCCCGGATGAGCTTCAGGCAATCTCCGGTGCGACGATAGCGTCCGCGCGCCAATGTCTCCAATGCTTGCTGCAGGCTGCTCACCTTGCCGTCTAACAACTGGCGCAACTGCACTACGTGAAGTTTGGCTTTCACTGGGGTCAAAGGGGTGAATCCGTGGCGGCGGCCTGGGCGCGACGGATCAAGGCGGTTACGCAGTTCACCAGCTCCTGCGGCTTGAACGGCTTGAAGATGATCTCCTCCGCGCACAGCCGCTCGCGAATCGTGGCCACGATTTCTGGTGATACAGCGGTCAGGATGATCACCGGGGGCGTCGGCAGCTTGCGAGCATGGAGCTGGCGGGAGATTTCCAGTCCGCTCAGAGACGGCAGCATCAGGTCCAAGATGATGATGTCGAACTGGTTGCGCGTGGCGAGCATCAGGCCGATTTCACCATCTGAGGCGGTGGTGGTCTTGATGCCGTGCCGCTCAAGGTGATAGGCGATGAGGGTGGTCAGGTCGCGCTCATCTTCCACCACCAAGGCTTTTGGTGGTTCTTTGGCCAACAGTAAGGCTGCTTCCATAAGTCTGTACAAAACAGCCAACAGAGAAGCCTTGGAAATGCATCGGTTACATGACTGTCAGGTTACAAATGGGTGAAATGCCATGCTTGTAACGATAACGTAACGGAAAGGGCGTTTAAGTCAAAAATAAACCGGGCGTGGGGATCTGGGGAAGATCCTCCACGCCCGGGGAGTTTTCGGAATTAGTACAACAGTGGGACTATGTAGATTTCCGGACCGAGTGTGTACTCACCCAGACCGAAACTTGTTGGGCATTCAAAGAACAACCTAACGACTAACTGCTTAACATCTTTGCCCGAAATTTGTGCTAGTCCGTGGAAGAGATTGCCATAGAACCTCAAAACGTCAAGTAAGGGGTTTACGGTATTTTCCGGTTCGACAACCAGATGAGCCACCCGCCGAAGGCCACTAACAGAATCAGCCACCACAGGTAGCGTAGTTCACGAGCGGCCATTTCCGCGAATGCCAGCGCCGGGGGAAACAGCAGGCACAGCACGAGCACGAGGAAGCCCGCGATGAGCAGGCGCATCCAGTAGCGTTGTCGTGAGGGCTCCATCGCTAAGGTCTTCTTGGTTCCGTCGGTAATTGCATCAACACACCTGAGCCCTTACCACCGATCACCAGCGGGCTCTCGCCATCCCACTTCTCCACGATCTGCAGATCGATGTAGACCGGATTCACCTTCAGCGCCTCGCCTCGGATGGTGATGGATTCCGCCTCGCCCTTGGCCTTGATGATGGCCGTGTCGGCATCGATCTTCGCCTGCTCCTGCGCAAACCTCGCTTTGTTCGCCTCCTGCTCCCGGACCATCTTCTGTTCGATGGCCGTTTCCAGTTCATGCGAGAGCGTGAGGTCCTGGATGACCACATCCACGATCTCGAGGAAGTTCGTGCCCACTTTGCGCTTCGCCCCTTCTAAAGCGCGCATCTTGATCTCTTCGCGCTGCTTGACGATCATCTCGGCCGTGTGCAAAGCGGTGACTTCCTTCAAGGCCTCCTGCACGCGTGGAGCGATGAGGCTTTCGAATGGCGCGCCCGCGTATTCCTGGAAGATCTTCACCACCGACGTTTCGGGCACGCGATAGAGCACTTGCACCACCGCGTTCACCTGCTGCAGATCGGACGAGTAACACTCCGCCTTCATCTCATGCGTCTGCTGCCGCACCATGACCTCCTCGATGGAGCTGATGAACGGTGCCTTGAAGCCGAAACCTTCCTTCAAATATTCGGGCGAGACCTTGCCCAGTGTCACGCGCACTCCGCGATTGCCCGGTTCGACCACATACGTTGATTGCGCCCCGGCGATCAGCAGGAAAAAAGCCACCACGGCGATGCCGATAAGCTTCGGCACCCAGGCGTTGGGGTTGCGGCCATCCGAGGCATCCACAATGGTTGGTCCGGTGCGTCTCATTGCTTGTCCTCCCGTTTGGTGGTCTGGAGCGGCAGCACCATCTGCGAGCCTTTCACATCCGGATCGAGAACACGCGGAGTGCGCCCTTTCCATTTGTCCACGATCTGCAATTCAAGGAATGCCGGATTCTTGGCCAGCGCCTCGCCCTGGATGCGGATGGCCTCCGCATCACCGCGCGCTTTGATGACGGCGGTCTGCGCCTCGATCTCCACTTTCTGCTGCGTGTACTTGGCTTTGGCCGATTCCTGTTGCTGCACCATCTTCTGTTCGATGGCCGTTTCCAGCTCCTTCGTCAGCGAGATGTCTTCCACCACCAAGTCGTTGATCTCCAGGATGGGGCCGACTTTCTTGCGGGTGAGTTCCAGCGCCTTTGTTTTGATGACCTCGCGGTTTTGCACGATCTGTTCGGCGCTCTGCAACGCAGTGACCTCTTTCAAGGCCTCGTGCAAGCGCGGAGCGATCAAGGTGTTGAACGGATCGCCCCAGTAATCCTGAAAGATGCTCACGGCCGAGACTTCGGGGATGCGATACAACACCTTCAACTGCGTCTTCACCTGTTGCAGGTCGGAGGAGTAGCAATTGGCCAGCAGCTCGGACGTCTGCTGCCGCACGTTCACATTCACGATGTGGGTGACGAACGGGGCCTTCATCCCGAAGCCTTCCTTCAGGAACTGCGGTGAAACCTCGCCCATCGTCACGCGGATGCCCCGGAAGCCCGGCTTGACCACGTACGTGGCCTGCGAGCCCGCGATGACCAGCGCGAACAGGATGATGGCGATACCGGTGATCCTTAAAGTGCCTGCATTCATTTCTTACCTCTTCAGACCTTCGCTTGGAAACGAACATGCGTCCTAGTCCCGAGACAAGCAAGGGGAACCGATTCCAAACAGGGCGTTCTTTTCCAGTGCCCGCCGGACGATCAGTCCCCAAACAGCTTCTTCAACTTCTCCCGTGCATCCTGCTCGCGCTTGTCCGCTGCGCCCGCGCCCTTCCATTCCCGGCGTGCAAACTCGAAATATTCGCAGAAGTTCGACATGTGCTTGTCCTGCACGGGCTCAGCCCGGCGTTCGCGACACTGGTAAGCCACCCGGGCATCGTAGTGGACGCAGTTCAGGCAGACTTTCATATCCATGCCGCATTGGTGGCAGGAGTCATTGCGCCCCGGCTGGCCGGGGATCTTCCATTCCCATCCGCATTTGTGGCAGTGCAAAGTCATAAACAGACTTTAAGGGAATCGCGGCTCCGGCTCAATTTTTTCGTGATGTTCCGGCCGGGCATCTTACTATGCCCCCAACATGCCAGGTGAATACGATCAACTGCTCGAGGCAACCATCGAGCATCTTCAGCAACTGAAGGCGCGTGGAACGCGTTTTGTGACGGTGGACAACGCCGCGCTCAAAGCCCTCACTGCGCCTGCTCCCGCGGCGGCTCCGGCCAGATCAACCGCTACTGCGGCAGCCCAGTCAGCACGCTCCCTGTCCGCCTTTGCCCAAGCTGCAGCTACACCACCGCCAGCTCCGGCGGCTACCAAGCCGGCAGCTCCCGTACCGGAGCGCAGCATCTTCGCTCCGGCGGCCGGCATCGTGTTGGAACCGGCCCCCGAACCCTTGGCCCCGGAAGCCAAACCCGCTGCCATGGCCGAATTGCGCACGCGGGCGATGGTCTGCGTGAAATGCCCCAATCTTGTCGCTGCGCGTACACAAGTGGTCTTCGGCGTGGGCAATGTAAACGCGGAGCTGATGTTCGTGGGTGAAGCTCCGGGAGCGGATGAAGATGAGCAAGGTGAACCCTTCGTCGGTGCCGCAGGTCAGTTGCTCACGAAGATCATCCAGACGATGGGCCAGTCCCGCGATACGGTTTACATCGGGAACATCTTGAAGTGCCGTCCGGACATGCCGCCGGGTGCGCCAGGCAATCGCAAGCCCACGCCGGCAGAGATGAAGACGTGCATCCCGTATCTCTTGGAGCAAATCGACATCATCAGGCCCAAGGTGCTGGTGGCATTAGGTGCGACCGCCGTGGAAGGCCTCTTCGGCAAGGCCATCCCGATTACCCGGCAGCGCGGCAACTGGATGACCTTCCGCGGCATCCCCGTGATGCCGACTTTCCATCCGGCCTACCTTTTGCGCAACCAGGCCCTCTCCGAGAAACGCAAAGTCTGGGAAGACATGCTGGCGGTGATGGAACGCCTGAACCTGCCGATCAGCGAGAAGCAACGCGGGTATTTCTTGCGGGGTTGAGGTTTGTTTGACCACAGATTCACACAGATGAGTAAGGGCTTCTGTGGCGTTGGCTGAATTCACCGCGCGAGACGCAGCCGTAATCTCAAAGCATCACTGCGTCGGTATCCGATGATGAATGTTAAGCCCTACATATTCGTCAGGTAGCTTATGAATCCCGAGCATCCTTCCCGCCGTGACTTCCTGAAAGCGGCCGCCGTCACCGCCGCTGCCCTGGGCCTTGCGGGCAAGGTGGACGCGCAAAATCCGCCTAAGCGTCAGCCCAACCTCATCCGGCAGGAGAATGCGAAAGAGGGCGCACTGGACTGGCAACTGACCCGTGTCCGACTCGACAAGACCGCAGGTTTCCGCTCGCCCAGCATAGAAGGTTACTGCTCGCACCAGAGCCTCAAGGCGGGCGAGGAATTGCGTATCATGGTGAGCACGCTTCCGGCGAAGAGATTCACCATCGAATTCTTCCGCATGGGCTATTATGGCGGGCGCGGTGCCCGGCTCATGCACAAGCTTGGACCGATCCAGGGCAAGCCGCAGCCAGTCCCGCCCGTGGGTGAAAAACGCCTTGTGGAGTGTAAATGGGAACCAAGTGCCACGCTCAAGATCCCGACCGACTGGCCGAGTGGCGTGTACTTGGGCCGTCTGACAACCGTGCAAGACTCCGCCATCGATCCTTACTGGCAGAGTTATGTCGTCTTCATCGTCCGCGATGACCGCCCGGCGGATGTGCTTTTCCAATGCAGCGACAACACCTGGCAGGCGTATAACAAATGGCCGGACAATTACTCGCTCTACACCGATCCGCGCGGCGCACATGCCGTGGGTGTCGCCACCAGCTTTGATCGCCCCTACGGCAAGTACGCGCAGATCTATGAACACCCGCTCTCCATCGGTTCCGGCGAGTTCCTCCTCTGGGAATTCCCCTTGCTCTACTGGCTGGAGCAGCACGGCTACGATGTGACGTATTGCTCGAACAGCGATTGCCTGAACCCCACGAATGTCACGCGCTGCAAATCCTTCCTCAGCGTGGGCCACGATGAGTATTGGGATGTGCGGCAATATGACGCGGTGAAAGCAGGCATCGAATCCGGCGTGAGCGCCCTCTGGCTCTGCGGCAATTCGGTCTTCGGCGTGACGCCGTTCTCGCCTTCCTCCAGCGGCCAGGCGAACCGCATCCTCACCCGCACCGGCATCTTCGGTGGGTTGACCGATGCCGAGGTGCAGGAAGAGGTCCGCGTGTTCACCAAAGATTGGAAGCGGGATAGTCGCGATGAGAGTCTCATCATGGGTGCCCGCAGCATCGTGCCGTTCAATGGTGGTGGCGATTGGGTCTGCACCAAACCAGAGCACTGGATCTTTGCGGGCACGGGTATGAAGAAAGGTGACGCGATCCCTGGTCTGGTCGGTTGGGAGCATCATGGTTCCCCGGCCAAGCTGCCCGGTCTGGAGATCGTGGGTGAAGGCACCGCCTGGCGTGGTGGTGTGACCCCGGCCCACTGGACCGCGACTGTGCATCCCGGCCCGAAGGGTAATATTGTTTTCAATGCCGCATCCATCTTCTGGGCGCAAGGGTTATCCTCCCCGCCTGGCCACATCCTGCCTTGGTCTCACTGGAGCCGTCCGCACGGTCCCGATGTGCGGGTTCAGAAGATCACGGAGAATGCTTTGAAGCGTGCTAGAATAACCGGAGTTTAGCCAAAAAATGGCTAGTGATTGCTGCCCGTTCTGGTTTGACCTGCGGCCTGATTTGAGTCCATGCTCTGGCTCAGGCCATAAATCGTTCCAACTAGTGCCTTTATCTATGATTGCCAGCAAGACACACACACACACGGGTTGGCTGCGGACAACGGTGCTCGCTGTTGCCGTCCTGTTCGCTGCCAAAGTCCAAGCCGACGTCAAACTTCCCGCCATCTTCACCGACAACATGGTGCTCCAGCAGGGCATGAATGTGCCGGTGTGGGGCTGGGCGGATGAAGGGGAAGCGGTGACGGTGCAATTTCGTGACCAGCGGGTGGCCGCGAAAGTGGTCAACGGCAAGTGGTCGGTGAAGCTTAAGCCTTTGAAGGCGGGCGGGCCGGATGATTTTATCGTTTATGGCCGCAACCGCATCCAGTTGAAGAATGTGCTGGTGGGCGAGGTGTGGGTGTGCAGCGGCCAGTCCAACATGGAGTGGTCCTTGAGCAGATCGTTTGAACCGCAGGCGGAGATCGCGAAATCGGCCAACCCGAACATCCGGCTTTTCAAAGTGGAGAACGTCAAGGCGGACGAACCGCTGGATGACTTGAAGCAGCCGTGGAATGTGGGCAAGTTCGCCTGGCAGGAGGCCAGCCCGCAATCGACGCCTGAGTTCTCGGCGGTGGCGTATTATTTTGGCAAGGCGCTGGAGAAGGCGCGCGGTGTGCCCATCGGTTTGATCCAGAGCGATTGGGGTGGTTCGCCAGCGGAAGTCTGGATGAGCCAGTCCGCCCTGGAAGCGAACGCGGACTACAAGGCCAACATCCTCGACAAGTATCCGGCCGCGCGGAAAGCTTATGAAGACGCGGCGGCCAAGCATAAGGCAGCGAAGTCCAAAGCCGCCGCTCCGCGTGCTCCGTGGAAACCGACGGAACTTTACAATGGCATGATCCATCCGATCTTGGGCTACGGCATCAAGGGTGCCATCTGGTATCAGGGTGAATCGAACGCTGGTCGGGCATGGCAGTATCGCACGCTGTTCCCGGACATGATCAAGAACTGGCGCAAGGACTGGGCGCAGGGTGATTTTCCGTTCCTCTTCGTCCAGCTCGCGCCTTGGGACAAGAACAAGAAGCGTTCTTTGGAAGAGATCGCGAAGGAACCGGTGGAGAGTGACTGGGCGGAACTGCGCGAGGCGCAGACGATGACGCTTAAGCTGGCCAAGACGGGCATGGCGGTCATCACCGATGTGGGTGACAAGGATGACATCCACCCGACGAAGAAACTTGAAGTGGGCGAGCGCCTGGCCTTGGCCGCACGCGCGCAGGTTTACAACGAGAAGATCGTTTATTCCGGACCGATGTATAAGAGCATGAAGGTGAAGGGCAACGTGGTAACGCTGGCCTTCGACCATGTCGGTGGCGGTCTGGAAGCCAAGGGTGGCAAACTTACCGGTTTCGCGGTCTGTGGCGAAGACAAGAAGTGGGTCTGGGCGGACGCCGAGACGGATGGCAAGGTGGTCACCCTCAGCAACGCCGCTGTGGCCAAGCCGGTCGCGGTCCGTTATGGCTGGGCTGATTATCCGGTGGTGAACCTTTTCAACAAGGAAGGTCTCCCGGCCTCTCCTTTCCGCACGGATGAATTCCCCGGCGTCACCCAGCCGAAGGAAGACGCGAAGAAATAAGCGATATTTTTAGAAACACAAAGCCCGGCCAAGCAAGTTGGCCGGGCTTTTTTGTTGGATTGAGGGGATGGCAACTTAACCCATGATACGACTGCCGCTAGTGAGCTTGATACCTTTGAGCTCCATCTCGAGCTGCTGCGGGTTGGAAGCCTTGGCCAGCGCTTCATCTTTGGTGATCACACCCTGGTTGAAGAGGTCCAGCACGGCCTTGTTGAAGCTCTTCATGCCGTCTTCTTCACCGGTCTCGATGGCCAGCGGCAGTTCCTTGAGGCGGTTTTCCTCGATGAGCTTCCGCACTATCGGCGAGTTCACGAGGATTTCCTGGGCGGGTACCATGCCGCCGCCAATCTTGGGGATCATGCGCTGGGCAACGATGGCTTGCAGCGTGCTGGCGAGCTGGCGCCGCACCTGCTCGCGTTCGTTCTCCTGGAAGAAATCGAGAATACGGGTAACACCCAAGGCCGCGTTCGTGGTGTGCAGGGTGGACATGACCAGGTGGCCGGTGTCCGCCGCACCCATGGCCGTACGGAAGCTGATGGCATCACGCATTTCGCCGACCAGGATGATGTCCGGGTCCTGACGGAGGGCGTGCTTCATGCCTTTCTGGAAGGATTCGCAATCCAGACCGATCTCGCGCTGTTCGATGATGCACTGGTTGTCCTCGTAGCTGTACTCGATCGGGTCTTCCAGCGTGACGATGTGTTTGCGGTAGTTGTCGTTCAGGTAGCTGATCATCGCGGCCAGCGTGGTGGACTTGCCCGAGCCGGTGCCGCCGGCCATCAGGATGATGCCCCGGGGAGCTTCAGCGATTTTCAAGGTGATGGGGTCAAGGCCCAGGCTTTCGAACGAGGGCACCTCGCTCTTCACATGGCGCATGACGAGCGCGTAGGTGCCGCGTTGCATGAAGAAGTTCGTGCGGAAGCGGCCAGCATCTGCGGTGTAATAGGAAAAGTCCGCGCCTTTCTCGGTCTCAAACTGGTGCTTGGCGTGTTTGGGGATGATGTGTTCTTCCAGAAACTCGAAATATTCCTGATCGGGCACGGGGGCTTCAATGGTGACCAGTTTGCGATGCAGACGGAAAACGACCGGGTGACCGGCTTTCATGTGCAGGTCGGAGGCGCCGGCATCGACCGCCGCTTTCAAAATCTTGTGGAACAGGATGAGACGTTCGTCAGTGATCGGGTGATGCATGGCTCCACGAATACGCAGAAGCCTGTGTCCCGTCTAGTCCAGAGAAGCGACCAAAGGCAAAATTTCCGCTTAGGCCACGGAGAGGGCACTCAACCGCTGCTCGGCTTGGCGGGAAAGGTTCATGAAGATGAACGAGACCACATAGCCGCTCTGACGGCAGCCGTCACAGGCGACCACCACGCCGGAGCCGCTGACCTTCTTGGCTTCTGGCGTCTGGATGTCTACGGTCATCTCCGACCAGACCGGGACCGGTTTGCTGCTGAGAAATTCAATGCCGTTCTTGCGGAACTTGATCGCGTTGGACGAGAGCGAGAGGTGGACTTCGGCGGACTGGTTTTTGGCGTCAAAAACGCCAGAGGTATCAAGTTTGCTCGTGCTCATCGCAATACAAATTTACCACATCGCGGGGTGGCGTCAATTGGCAGTTACCATCACCACTCGATGACGGCGGCCCCCCAAGTCAACCCGGCCCCGAACGCCAGTAGCAGCACGAGGTCGCCGCGTTGGACGCGGCCTTGGCTGACGGCTTCATCCAGGGCGATGGCCACCGAAGCGGCCGAGGTGTTGCCGTATTTGTGCAGATTGACGAAAAGCTGCTCCGGTTGGGCACCCAAGCGGTCACCCACGGCATCAATGATGCGCTGGTTCGCCTGGTGTGGGATGATGCACTTGATCTGGGAGATATCCAGTTCGCAGCGTTTCAGGGCTTCCTGTGAAGCCGTGTACATGGCGTTCACGGCATTCTTGAAAGTTTCCTTGCCGTCCATGCGGAGGTAATGCAGGCGGGCATCCAGCGATTTCTGCGTGGCCGGATTGCGGCTGCCGCCGCCGGGCATGGAGAGGAGCATGGCTTTGTTGCCATCCGCGCCCATGCAAGCGGTCAAGAGACCGTGTGAGTTGGGGCGGTTTTGCAGGATGACGGCACCGGCACCATCGCCAAAAAGCACGCAGGTGTTGCGGTCCGACCAGTCGATGATGGAGGAGAGTTTTTCAGCGCCGATGACCAGCACGGTATCATACGTGCGGGACATGATGAATTGCTGGCCGACTTCCAGGGCGTAAATGAAGCCCGAGCAGGCGGCTTCCAGATCAAAAGCCGCAGCTTTCTTCGCCCCGAGCTTGCTCTGCACGAGGCAGGCGGTGGCGGGGAAGGGCATGTCCGGCGTGATGGTGGCGACGATGATGAGATCAATCTGGTCGGCGGTCACCCCGGCGCGTTCCATGGCTTTGAGGGCGGCCTTGGTGGCGATGTCCGAGGTGTATTCATCCTCGGCGGCCATGCGGCGTTCCTTGATGCCGGTGCGGGTGGTGATCCATTCGTCCGTGGTTTCGACCATCTTTTCGAGGTCGGCATTGGTCACGACCTTTTCCGGCACATAGGACCCCACGGCGCTGATGGAGCAGGTACGGCCCTGAAAATCATGTGCGGCACGCGGGTTCTTCAACTTGCGGGAAGTGGTGTTGCTCATTTGGCGGGTAAATCAGTTGCGGGGACGAGCTTGGCGCTCGCGTGGTTGATCTCTTTCACGATCAACTCATTCAGGTGATGCTGCACGGCTTCACCGGCCACGCGGATGGCATTCATGATGGCCTTTTCACGGGCGGAACCGTGGGCTTTGATCACGTTGCCGTTCAAACCAAGGAGAATGGCGCCACCATAGACTTCCGGGTCGAGCCGGCTCTTGATGTTGCGGAACGCGCCTCTGGCGATGAAGGCACCCATTTTATTGATCGGATTGGCGGTAAGCTCGGACTTTAGCAAACTCATCATGGCGTAGCCAAGCCCTTCCGATGTCTTCAAGACGATATTGCCGGTGAAACCATCCGTGACCACCACGTCCACGGCGTCATCGAAAAGATCGAAACCTTCCACGTAACCGATGTAATTGAAATCGAGTTGCGAGCACAGACGGTGGGCTTCACGGGTCAGGTCCGTGCCCTTGGTCTCTTCTGAGCCGTTGCTCAGGATGCCGATGCGCGGATTCTTCTTCCCGAGGATCTCGCGCGCATAGATGTCACCCATCACGGCGAACTGCATGAGATAATCCGGTTCGCAGGTCGGGTTGGCTCCAGCATCGATCAGCACAAAGTCACCCGTGCGTGAGGGCATGCGGGCGGCGAGGACGGGGCGTTCGACATTCTCCAGGCGGCGCAACTTGAGCGAGCCGGCCACCAATGCACCGGTGTTGCCGGTGGAGATGATGGCATCCGCCTTACCGTCCTGCACGAGTTCGATGGCCCGCAGCATGGACGAATCCTTCTTCTTGCGGATGGCTTCCAGCGGTTTGTCCTGCATGGTGAGGACTTCGCTGGCATGCTGGATGCGCAGGCGGGAATCGTGCAAAGCGATGCGTTCGAGACCGCGTTTGATTTCGGTCTCGTTCCCTACGACGATGAGTTCGTGAATGTGGGGGTAGGCGTCGAGCGCCAGCTTCACGCCGGCAAGGATGACCTCGCTGCCGTGGTCCGCCCCCATCACATCCACCGCAATGCGCATAGATGGAAAGGGCGCGGAAGGTGAAACACCCGCCGCGCCCGGCTTCGGAAAGCTTAGCCTAAGGCTTCAACTGTGATGACCTGACGGCCTTTGTAGGTGCCGCAGCTCGGGCAGACCCGGTGGGGTACCGCCGGGGCGCCGCATTGCGGGCAGGTGGACAGTTGCGGCAGAGTCAAAACACTGTTGTAAGCCCGGCGCATGCGCTGACGGCTCTTCGATGGCTTACGTTTAGGTACGCCCATAAAATTATCCTTAATCCAGTTTCAGTTTATCCAATGCCGCCCACGGCGACGGAGCCTCTTCCGTTGCTTCCGCCTGCTTGCGTGAAGACGGCTTTTCAGCTGGTTTTACCCAGCCTTTGCAGTCGTCTCCGCACACCGGACGTTGCGGCAATTCGAGCAGGATATGTTCCCGGATAGCCGGAGTCAAGTCCACGCAATCATTGTCCACGGGCACGGCATCTTCCCCGCTTAAGGGCAGGTGGCAGGCCCAGGCTTCTTCAATGATCTCAAAATCGAACGGTTTCAGGCAGCGGGAACATTCACACTTCAGGGTCATTTCCAAGCTGCCTTGCACCAAAATGGCATCATCCTGTAAAGATACCTCCAAATCATACTTTAGCGGTAACGGGGTGTGGATAAGCTCATCCAAGCTGGCTAAACCGAGCTCTTCGCCGGTCAATTCGCCAGTCTCTTGCCGGGAGTCTTCCTCCAAGTGACGCAGATTTACAAGTAACGCCATGGCCCCAATGTCCGTCAATGCGCCGGATTTGCAAGCTTCTCCAGCAGGGCTTTTTTGACCCCCACCGGCACGAAGGGGGTGATATCTCCGCCCAGCCGCGCAATTTCTTTGATGATCTTGGAACTGAGGAAGGTGTAAGTGTCCTTCGGCATCATGAAGATGGTTTCCACCCGTTCGTTCAGGTTCCGGTTCATGAGGGCGAGCTGGAACTCGAATTCAAAGTCGGAGACGGCACGCAAGCCGCGCACGATCGCATCCGCCCGGCGCTGTTCCACGTAGTTCACCAGCAATCCGCTGAAGGCATCCACCTCCACGTTGTGCAGGTCTTTCGTGGCTTCCGCCACCAGGTTCGCCCGCTCCTGCATGGTGAAGAGCGGCGATTTCCCCTCATTCTCCGCGACGGCCACGATCACGCGGTCGAAGAGCTTCGCCGCCCGCTGGACGACATCCAGATGACCATTCGTGAAGGGGTCAAAACTGCCCGGATAAACCACGGTGCGCATGGGGACAACGTAAAGAGGTGAACTTAAGACGGGAAGAAATATTATGCTGGTCAGGTCTCCAGCGGTTTCTTCAAGTCTTCGGAAGTCTTCGCCAGCATCACCGTCTGGTCGGCTTCTGCATCGCTTTCGCGCCACGGCACCTCATAGATGGGTACGGGATCTTTGATGCCTTTGACCATGACCGGGGGCAGGCTGGTGCAGGTGGCTGCCAGCGCGGGCTCGTATTTCTGCAACTCCTTGTAGGTGGATTCGCCGATGATGATGCGGCCGCGGCCGGAAACGCCTTCCAGACGGCTGGCCAGATTCACTTCCCGGCCGAAGACTGTGTAGTTCAGGATGTGCTGGTCTGAACCCATCAGGCCTACGATGCAGATGCCGGTATTGATGCCCGTGCCCAACGACAGCAGCGGCAGCATGGGCAGGGGATACTTGCCTTCGGCCGCGCGGTTGATGTTTTCCCGTTCGCGCACTTTGTTCTCTGCCGCCCGGTCCACGTTCAGCTTGTGCATGGCCCGCTGGGCATCGATGGCGGCATGCACGCAGGAGACAGCGTGCTTTTCATTGGGCGTCGGGGCGCCCCAGAAAGCCATCACGCAATCGCCCATGTATTTGTCCAGCGTGCCGTTGTGCAGCTTGATCTGGTCGGCGATGGTGGCGAGGTAGAGATTCACCGTCGCCAGCGTCTCTTGCGCGGACTGGTCGAAGTAGGCTTCGGCCTCCTTGCCTTCGAGCTTGTTGTCCCGGATGAACTTTTCCGCGTTGGCCTGGTTGGAATCCGTCATCTGGGTGAAGCCGCGGACATCGGAGAAAAACACGGTGATGTGACGGCGGCTGCCGGAGAGGTTCAGCTTCTCGGCGGTCAGCAGCTCGTTCACCACGTTCGGCGAGACGAGCTTGGAGAAGACGGCCTTCACGCGTTTCTTTTCCCCTTCCACGAACACCACGAGATAAGTCACCAAGGCGACGTGGGTGAGGAAGTTGCCGCCGAGGACCGGCAGGGTGATGGGCAGCCAGTAGCGGTTGCCCAGATAGAGGCCGAAGGCGGCCAGCACGTAGCACGCGCCGACGAGCACGACCATCACGGAAGGCCACGGCGGTGGCAGCCGCAAAGTGAACCAGGTGCTCAGGATGCCCAGCAAGAGGATAAGCAGGAGCTCCAGCCAGATCCCGCTGCGTTGCACGAAATCGCCCGTGATGACGGAGTTGGCCACGTTCCAGTGTTTGCTGACGAGATAGGTCTGCTTTTCCAGCGAGGTGGCCCCCATGTCCGAGATGTTGTTGCCCGCGCCGATGGAGCCGATGATGACCAGCTTGTCCTTGAAGGGGTTGTCGCCTCCGGGCAGTTCCTTGCCTTCCCGAAAATCCTTCAGATACGTTTGGAATCCATCCTTGTCGCCGCTTTGCCTTAGATAATCCAGATTCAAAATAACGGGAAAGGATACTTGGGTCAGCCGGGCGGTGTCGTTCCAAGGCAAGTTCCAGTTCACGTAGAAGAAACCTTCGTCATCCAGCGGGATGATGCGTTGCACGCCTTTTTCCCCCAGCAGGATGATGCGGTCGTCCTGCACGATGCTCCGGGTCAGGTCCAAGCCCAGTTCCTTGGCGGCGAGCTGGATGCCCATGTGCCAGAGGCGACCGCCTTCCGGGTTGTCTTTAAAGGCCTTGGCCCGGCGCAAGACACCATCGGAGTCGATATCGCTGGTGGCATGGCTGATGGCCATGGCGTTTGTTTGGAAGAGGACGTTTGGAAGAATGGGCTGCCAGACATTGGTGTAGGTTTCGCCGAAGGAGGCCAGGATCACGCGGCCCGACCTCTGCAATTCCCGGGCAAAGAAGGCATCGGACCCCATGGCCTTGCCGTCGGGCAATTCCACATTCGTTTCCTCCGAAGGGGTTTGCAGCTCGGAGAAAAGCACGTCGAAGGCGATGGCCTTGGCCCCTTGGGCGGTGAGTTCCCGGACCGCCTTGCCATAGAGCTGACGTGGCCAGGGCCAGCGGAATCCGAGGCCTTCATTCACATCGCTCAGGCTCAGGTCATCAATGAAAACGGCGGCCAGATTGGTGGCGGTGGTCGTCGGGTATTGGGCGGATTTCTGCACCCGCCAATCGTAAGTCCACCATTCCATCCGCTCGAAGAGTTGCAGGGCGGGCAACTCCCGCTGAAAAATACGGAGACCGCAAACGATGAGAATGACCCCGGCCGCGATAAGCAACGGTAAATGCTTCTGGATTCGGGTGTTCACTGGCGGCTAGGTAAACAAAAACCCCAGAGCAACTCAAGGTCGCTCTGGGGTTTTGCGAAAGTAAAACCAGGATTACTAGTTATCTTGATTATCGTTGCCCGGACCCGGGTCTTCCTGGCCGGCGAAGGCGCTCACGATGACACGGACGTCACGGCGGCCACCGCCGCGACCATCACCCTGATTGTTAGTCAAGGTCACGTACCGCCGCACAAGGGTTTGGAGGACCGGAGGGACATCGAAAACGACGGGCGGTTGGCCATTTCTCGGCGGGCTCACCATCTGGCCGGGCCCGAGGGTGATCGGCGGCAGCGCCACCCCGTTCACCACGAACGTCACCAGCACAGAACCTTCGAGGCAGATGACGCCTTGGCCGGGCAGAACCGCCCAGAGCGTGCCCCGGATACCGGCGACGCCTTCGGCGTGCTTCACTTCAAAATTGGAAGCTTTGGAAAGTTTCTTCACGTTGCCGATCAGGCCGCCCTTCTTCAGGTCCAGCTTGGTTTCGGCATCCTTGTTCTTGTTGACCTTCAACGTCTCGATCACCACCGTGGTGTCGGCCGTGACGTTAAGTTCACCGCCGTTATCGCCCAAATCCAGTTTGACCTCGGAGCCGACGCCTTGGGTGATGATGGTGTCTTTTTCACCCAGGGTGTCACCCTTCATCAACGGCTGCGTTTTGCCATCCTTCACGAAGGTCACGGTGCCCTTGAACTCAACGATCTTCGCCACACCGGGGGTCAGATCGGCAGCGCCGGGATTGGCGGCCTGCACGACAGTGGCTGACAAGAGAGCGGCGAAGGCCACCAGACTGGCCGAAATCTTGAGGAACGAAAATGGTTTCATAATGAGACTCCGATACTTAGACAAGTTTCCCTGCCTATTTGATTCCTATAACTACCCCGTCCCGGACCCAGCGTCAATGGCTTATTAGGCCCTGCTTTGTTACATTTTTCAGCGCCAGCCATCGGTTCCCCTGACTGGCAGCAGAATCCAAGCCATGTCTTTTTTGCGAACCCACCGGATTTTGCTCCCTTTTTTCCGGGGGACTGTGGCAATATCCATGGCCAAGGCCCTGTTAACGATGAATTCTGCCGCCAGTCAACCCGTGCGGAAGACCGCCACCCGCTTCGGCGGGCGTCTGCTGATTGTCGATGACAACCAGTTGAACCGCTCGCGGCTGGCCCAGCGTCTCCGGGATAACGGTTACGAGGTGGAGACCGTCGAGGATGGTCCGAAATCGCTGGAACTCGTTCACCGGGAACACTTTGACCTCATCCTGCTGGATACCATGATGCCCGGTATGACGGGCGAGGAGGTCCTCCGCACGTTGAAGGATGATACGGAGACGAAGGATATCCCCGTCATCATGATCTCGGGCCTGGACGAGGCCGAGTCGGTCGCCACTTGCATCGAGCTGGGTGCGGCGGACATCCTTTCCAGCCCGTTCGACCCTGTTTTGCTCCGGGCGCGTATTGATGCCTGCCTGGAGAATCGCCGCTTGCGCGAGCAGGAGGCCAAGCATCTTTTGCAGCTCCAGGCGGAGATGGAACACACGGACCGCCTCGTGAACGTCGTCATCCCCATCGGTCTCGCCCTCATGCGCGAGCCGGATTACGACAAACTGCTGGAGAAGATCCTCATCGAGGCCAAATCCATCTGCCGCGCGGATGCCGGCACGCTCTATCTGCGCTTTGCGGACAAGTTCCTGAACTTCGCCCTCGTGCGGAATGATTCGCTGAAGATCAATTTGGGCGGCAGCACGGGCAACCCCATCAAGTTTCCGCCGCTCAATCTCTATGATCCGGAGACGGGCAAGCCGAACCACCATCAGGTGGCCTGTCACGTGGCCTTGACTGGCAAGTCCGTGAACATCGCGGATGCGTATCATGTGGAGGGCTTCGATTTTCGCGGGACGCGCGAGTTTGATCAACGCACGGGCTACCGCTCCCAATCTTTCCTGACTGCGCCGCTGCTCAACGAGCAGCATGAAGTCATCGGTGTGCTGCAGCTCATCAACGCGCAGAATCTGGAAGGCAAGGTGGTGCCGTTCGATCCCATCCTGCAGCAATCCGTGGAATCCCTCTCCCTCCTCGCCGCCGCCGCCGTGGAGAATTACCAGCGGTTGCAGAGTATTCCGGCGACGTGATCCTGATCATGGTGGGGAAGTGCGGACAGTGCTCAAAGCCCGGGTAACTGGAACTCCACCAAAGGCAACCGTTCCTTGACCAACCTCCAAAACAATTCGTTCTTGGGGTATTGCTCGGCGTAATAAGATTTGGAGTGCTTGTCAAAGTGGCGTTCCGAAAGCCAGCTTCGCCAGGGCCATTTCTCCAATTCCTCCAGTTGCCGCCATCGTTGTTTCCGGATGGTGGCAGGGTGCCCGCCGGGAAAAATGGAAAGCACCTGTTTGAATCTTTGGAATCCGGGTTTGTCCTGGGCCTCCTCTAACATCCAAAGAACGAACGGCCAGTCATCACCTGCCGAATTGAAGAAATATTGATGGAATCCGCCGTTGTTCACTTCCGTGTTCAAGCCATAAACCCCCATCAGACCCAATTCGATGGGAGTCATGGGTTCATGCTGATAGATTTTCCAGCTGATTGCCGTGAGTAACGCCTGGCAGGCATCGTAAGAATCTTTCTGTGACAGATGCGCGATGATCTCCTGGTAGGTGGTCCCAAACTTCTTCCGTATCTGCTCGAATTCTAAGCGGAAAAAAGCTTCTCTTTCGGCCGATCTTTCCGGCAGACGATCATAATAGTAAATCGTTTCGGCAACGATTTGCCGCCATTTCTCCGGATGTGATTTTGAATCGGTCATGCTTTTAACAAGGGCTGATAGGTTGGTATCAGGTTACTGCCGTTAGTTTTGAATGAGCGCTTACCCTTTCCCGAAATCCCCTCGCACCGACACCGCCAGCCCGAACACTTCTTCCTGCTGGATGACCGGGCGCGGCACGAAGCCCGCCTTCTCCATATACTCCTGCCATTCCACGCCGTGTTCCTCGATGGCCGGGCCGTAGCGCAGATGCGCCGTGATATGCGCGGCCTCATGGCACAGGGTTTCAAACAACAGCTTCTCATTCTCCGGCAAGAGCAGCACGCCGTTCAGGAGTATCTGGCCGCTCTTCGGATCGCACTTCCCCAGGGCCAGCCCGAGCTGATCGGAGAAGGAAATCTTCGCCTCGCGCGACAGGCGGTATAGCCCCCATGCACTGCACCAGCGCTCCAGTTCGCGGTGGAGTTGCTGGATTTTATCTAAAGCCGCTGGATTCACGAAGTGGTGAGTGTGGGATTTGTTGGCCGAGGTTTAAGACGCAGCGGGAAGCAGCGGCAAATCATGAATATGATGGTCATCAGAGACAGCGTGCGCCCCAGTAAATAAGAGTGGTCATGATAGGAGAGCCGCACATTGGTAGTTCCGCGGGGCACTACGATAGCTTGAAAAGCGTGGTTGGCCCGATGGATCTGACTACTGATGTCCCGTCCATCTACTTCTGCCCGCCAAGCCGGGTGCCATGATTGCGCGATCACCGCCACGGTGTCGGTGTCGGCTTCCACGGTGAAAGTGATCTCGTGCGGGCGGATGATGAGATCGCGAACCTTTGCCTCTACGGGCACCTCTGGCCAGCGGTCATATCCTGTCCGGCTCGCAAGCCACACTTCTTGGCTGGGATTGAAAGCCGCAGAGGTGATCTGTCGCATCACCTCGCGCTCCTCACCGAAACGGACCGCTTGCCCCGCCGTCACCAGCGGCAGGGCGTTTGTGCGTGGTGTCCATTCCACGGCTGATTTCGCGGATGTCTCATGCCGTGCGCCGAGGAAATCCAGCAACCCTGCGGGTGGTGGTGTGTTCGTCATCGCGTAGAGCTTATCCTCCACTTCCTTCTGCCACTTGAGGGGCAGGGTGGAGGAGCCGTTCACCTTGGGCATGCCATCCAGCAGGTTCAGATTGGACCACAGGGCCAGGCGTCGCCCGAAGAACTCGTTCTCAAAATCCGGGATGGTGCTCATGAGCAGCACGCCTTCCGCCTTCGGTGTGATGAAGACACGGTAGAAATCCTCCGGCTTCACAGCGGGGAGCTGATGCGCTTCGCGCACGGCGTTCGCGGTGAACACGCGTGCGGGCAAGGTCGGGTTCAGCTTGGGGTAATGCAGGCACGCATCGCCGATGAGCAGGGCGAGCAAGGCCAGTTGCAAACCACGCCGACGCAGCGCGTCGGCTTCCAGCAAAATGAAACGCAGCAACATCATGGCTCCGATGAAGACGAAGTAGCGCAGGAGTGTGTTGCTGCGGATGACCGGCCAGTTGTCGTAATCGGATTTGAACGCGTAGGCGATGCCCACACTCACCAGCATCAGTGCGGCTACGCCACCGATGAGGGTGCCGAATTTTTTATTATCGCGCAGCGATTCACCGGCGCGGCCCGTCGCCATGGCCTGCCAGCCGAACGCGGCGAGCAATACGATGGCCGGTATCGCGAGATAGACGAACTTCACCGGGAAGCGGATGAGGGACCACACGGGGATGGCGGTGCGCACGGCCTCGTAGCCCGGCAGGTTGCCGCCCATCGCCAATACCATGCCCAGCAAGGCCACGCCCGCCCAGAGCCAGCGCAGCTTGCGTTCGCTCCGGGCCACGGCCACCAGTGCGAGCACCAGCACCGTGGCGCCGCAGTAATAGGTGCTGATGAATTGCTGGCCTTCCTGGAAGAATGTGCCCTGAAACGTCATGATCTGGCGGATCATCGGCACGAAGAGATTCACCCAGCCCGAGAGCGGGATGGACCAGTTGCTCGTGCTGAAGCCCGCCGTGCGATAGGAGAGGTCCAACGTCTGGAAGAAGGGCAGCAATTGCGCGGCGCTCAAGCCGCTCACCAGCACGATCACACCGGCGAAGCGGCTGAAGAATTTCAAGGAACGTCCGCTGTGCCACCAATCCGCCAGCAGCCACAGGAGCGCGATGAACCAGGTGAACAGGATCACCTCCGGCACGCCGGAGAGCATCTGCATGGTGCCGATGACCGCCGCGCCCAAGACCCAACGGCCACCGCTGGTCCAGGCGTGGCGCAAGCTCCAGAGCACCCACGGCAACCAGCCCAGCACCACGGCGTAGTTCGGCCACATGAGGCCGGAGAGCGTCGCGCCATTGAAGATATAGAGCACGCCCGCCAAGGCCGCCGCGAACTGGCCGAGCTTCAGGTCGATGGCCAGTTTCCGCATGCCCATGCCGCCGATCCAGAAGTGCAGGAGGCAGAAGAAGCCGAGTGACCACGGCATCGGCAGGATGACCATGAGCAGGCTGAACGGGTAGAGCACCATGGTGCCCCATTGCGCGAGGAAGGGCGCGCCGCAATCACTGTAGGGATTCCAGAGGGGCAGTTCCCCGGACAAGATCGCCTCGCGATAATGATGGACGAAGCCGTAACCGAGCACGCCGTAATCCCGGAAGAAGAATGATTTCGTGCCGAAGAAAATGCCGGGATGCGTGAGGATGAGCGCGAGCGCGAGCAAGGCCCCGAACGCACCGGCCGGATGCGCCTGTCCCCACGCCAGGAGGCGTGCGGGCAAAGCGGGCGGTGGCGAACCTTCGGTCATCGGCGATGAGTGTTGCCTGAGAGCGGGGGCGATGTCAGCCTGGAATAAACGGTGGGGCGCGCTCCCTTTGAGGCTGGCCTTGGCGGGCGGTTTCGCGTAACAGACTGGGCATGATCAACCGCCGGGATTTCTACGACGCACGTGCTGAGGCGCGTCTGCGTGAGACGTCCCGTCATTATCACGAGCTGTTGCGGCGTTACTTCGCCTTTTTGATTCCCCCCGGCGTTCGTGTTTTGGAAGTGGGTTGCGGTGTGGGCGATCTGCTGGCGGCGGTGAAGCCCGCGCACGGAGTCGGGATCGATTTCAGTCCCAAGATGATCGAGCTCGCCCGGCAGCGGCATCCCGGCCTCGAGTTTCATGTGGCGGAGGCCGCAGCCTTCACGGCGGCGGAACCGTTCGATTACATCATCCTCTCCGATCTCGTGAACGACCTGCCGGATGTGCAGGTGGTCTTGGAACAGTTGCAGAAGGTCGCGCATCCGCGTACGCGCATCGTGCTGAATTTCTTCAGCAACGTGTGGCGGCCTATCCTGTCCGCAGCGGAAGCCATCGGGGAAAAAGCGCCGATGCCGCAGCCGAACTGGCTTTCCAGCGGTGACATGCGGAACCTGCTGCACCTGGCGGGTTGGGAAGTGGTGAAGCAGGATGCACGCATCCTCTGGCCGGTGCATACGCCGTTGCTTGGGCCGTTGCTCAACCGTTTCCTCGCACCGTTGCTGCGGCCGCTTTGTCTCACGGTCTTTCTGGTGGCGCGGCCCAAGCCGCAGGTGGATGCCAGCCGTCAGTACTCCTGTTCCGTCATCATCCCGGCGCGGAACGAGGCAGGGAACATCGAGGCCGCCGTGCAGCGCACGCCGGAGATGGGCAAGGGCACGGAGATCATCTTCATCGAGGGCCACTCGAAGGATAACACGTGGGAGGAGATCCACCGTGTGGCGGCGAAGTATCCGCAGCGGAACATCAAGGTGCTCAAGCAGCAGAGCGCGGGCAAAGGCGGTGCGGTGCGGGAGGCGTTCGCGGCCGCGACGGGCGAGCTGCTGTTCATCTTGGATGCCGATCTCACGATGCCGCCGGAGGAGTTGCCGAAGTTTTATGAGGCGGCGCGGAGCGGCACGGCGGATTTCGTGAACGGGGTGCGGCTGGTGTATCCGATGGAGAACGAGGCGATGCAGTTCCTGAACATGATCGCCAACCACTGCTTCGGCCTGGCCTTTAGCTGGCTGCTCGGCCAGCGCCTGAAGGACACGCTCTGCGGCACGAAGGTGCTCTTCCGCAAAGATTACGAGGAGATCGCGCGGAACCGGAATTACTTCGGCGATTTCGATCCGTTCGGTGATTTCGACCTGCTCTTCGGTGCGGCCAAGCTGAACCTGCGGATCATCGACCTGCCCATCCGGTATCAGGCGCGCACGTATGGGGAGACGAATATCCAGCGCTGGAGCCACGGCTGGCTGCTGCTGCGGATGGTGATTTTTGCGGCGAGAAGATTGAAGTTTTTCGCGTGATACAGTAGCGCAGACTGGCAGTCTGCTGTGTCGCAGATTGGTAATCTGCGAGACGCGAAATATGCGGATGCCTGCCGACTGCCAGTCGGCGACACAGCAGGTTGCCAACCTGCGCTACAAAAAAGGAGCGTCTCTGGTGAGACGCTCCTGCAAAGGTTTTTGAAACGGAATATTACTTCAGGTTCTTGATGCGGACATTCTTGAACTGGACCGTCATCGGCGGGCCGACATGGATCTGGAGGGCGAGGATGCCTTGCTTCGCGCCCTTCACAGCATCCTCATCGGTCACATCCACGGTCTGCTTGCCGTTGACGAAATGCTGGAGATGGTTGCCCTTGGCGATGACCACGTAGTCATTCCAGTCTTCGTTCTTGATGCCCGCCTGGATCTCATCCGACTTGCCGACTTCGCCGGTCACCTGCACATCGGGCTTCTTCACTTTCTTGCCCTTCTGCTCCACTTCGATCTCCGGCTTGATGGTGGTCTTCTGGCCGCGCTGGGCGAGGATGCCGCGGCCCTTTTCCTCATAGAGGATGCCGCTGTAAGTCTTGCCCGCCTCGAAGTCCGCCTGATAACCGCCCACGATCGGGCCGAAGTCACCTTGCGAAAGCTCTTTGCTGCGGTACTGGATGCCGGAATTGCCGGCCACGATCTTGTAGGAGAGGCGCAATTCGAAGTCGCCCACGTTGCCGTTCGTGTAGACCAGGAACGTGTTGTGCGTGAGGGTGGATTTCTTGGCATCGGCCGGATTGGGTGGCGTCTTGCCGGTGATGGCCCCGTCCTGGACGGACCAGAGTTCCAAGTTGCCTTTCCAGCCGGTCAGGTCTTTGCCGTTGAAGAGGGGTTTGAAGCCTTTTTCCGCATCGGCGGCAGAAAGTGTGAGCGTGACCGCCGTGGCGGCGACAAGAGTGAGCAGAGATTTCATATTTGGTTCGCCTGCACTTATAGACGGAAACCGGCGGCTGGCAATTCAGGAATGGCCAGCGGTTTTCGCGCATCAGCCCGAAAACCTAACCAGCCGGGGTTTTCAGTTGGGCTAGAAATTGCCCAGCTACCTTCAACTGGTGGGCATTCAATCTGACATTAGGGCGCTTTTGCCGCAACAAGGTGAGTCCTTCCTCGATCGTTTTGATTTTTCCCTGATGAAGCAACACAGCGAGGGCAAACAAACCAGTTCGCCCATGACCTTGGGCACAATGTATGAACGTCCGCCCAGGTTTCAGGCTCTTGACGGAAACGAACAAAACCTCCGGTTTGGGGGCTGAGCCATCCAAGACAGCGAAGGACAGGTAGCCTGGTGAATCACGATGCGGTCGTAGCTCATCGAATTCCGTGGTGAGATCGACATAGTTCGCGAAATCACCAGGTCGTTCATGCGAAAGCAAGCGGCGGCCGATGACCAGATCTTCTGAAATCTCATCCCACGCCGCTTCACGCGAGGTGACGCGATACAGGTGCCAGGTCAACCAGGTGAAAAGCAAGAACGGCAGATGCCACAGCTTGGACCAGGGCGGCAGGGTTCCGTCAGTTTGCTTGGCATAAGGACGATGATGACCAGTGGCGTGGGCGATGCCTAACTGGACCAGATTCACACCCAACCACGCCAACAACCAAAACCAGCCCGCCAATGAAACCGCCCACGCGATCAACACTATGCCCAGTATGGATAGTGTGACAGCATAGGTCATTTTGAGGTGAACAAGTTGATCTCCAAGGACGCTTACAATAGGTCACCCAAGGCTTAACGACCTTGCGGACGCTGTTGCTGCTGCTCCAAGGCCTGCTGTGCTTCCCGGCGGACCCGAGGATCGGGATCGTTATCCATGGCGTAGCGCAGCCAATCTTTCACTGCGGGATCGGAAATGTAACCGCTCAAGGCATCGGCGGCCCGCTCACGCACACGAGCATCGGCATCCTGCAAGCCATAGACCAGGGGAACTTTCAACGCGGGATCGGTCATGCCATCGAAGACCCCGAAGATGCGCGCTTTCACCACCGGGTCTTGCGCGCTCTGGGCGGTGGCGGCAAAAGAGGCCACAATCTGCTGGATATCCGTGCGGGAATTGCGGAGTGCCTGCAGGGCCATGAGCCGCTCATCCAGCGTGGCGGCGGGATTTTGCGCGCGGGCCTGCAAGCTGGCAGCGCGTTCCGGTGTGACCGGACCACGGGTCAGGCTCTCCATAATCTCCTGCCGTACCCGGGGGTCGGTCTCCGTGGCGAGGCGGGCCCAAAGCGATTGTTCGACCAGCGGATCGCCGACAAAGACGCGCAGATTCTCCACCGCCTGCTCCCGGATGCTGTTGCTGGGGTCGTTCATCGCCAGGTCGAGCATCGGTTGCCGCATCACGCCGTTGGTCATGTTCTCCAGCGAACGGAGGATCTCGCGGCGGGTGTTTTCGGTGGTCGATACCTGAAGCCAGGTGAGGGCACTGGTCACACCCGCATCGTCCAAGGTGCGATCACGGCGCAGAATCCTTAGAGCATTTAGGCGCTCACTGTCCGGCAGGCTGCCATCGTTCAGTTTGGCGAGCATCTCCTCGATCTTGCGGGCATCCAGCGGGATCTGGCCGCGTTCCATGAGGTAATCAGTGGCCTGCCGGAGCTTGATGATCTCCTCCTCAACCTCCGCCATTCGCAGGTCGGTGGAGGGATTGTCAAAAATGGGCTGGTTGACAGTGGTGCTGCTGGAACGGCGGGCGGCCTTGCTGGCGGCCAGCGCCGATTCGCTCTGCTGTTGGGCCGACAAAACCTTGTCTTCCAACTGCTTGATGCGCGTCTCCAACCGGTTCACTGTCTGGAAATGGGAGGACACCGCAAAAACAGCCAGGCCAGCCAGACAAACCGCGATGATAAATATGATTTTGCGCATAAGGCAGCCAGAGCTTCACGCTGGGCCGAGGTGAACGCCAGCAGACAGGGTGAAACCAATATTATATTACGCCGGTTCGCGCAAACGTCAACCCGCAGAACGGGCAGCCCATCACTTGGTTTTGAGGCCGAAAAGGTCGTTCTCGTTGCTGGAAAGGGCGCGGTAATCCTTGGATTCCACATGGCCGTCCGCATAGACCACATTCGCCCGCAAGCTATGCCGGAAACCCGGTTGCTTGGCGGCAGGAAAATTCTCCCAGATACCCAGCGCATTGGGCGGAAAGGTGGAGATATCTGTCCGGTAATAGCCGCCGTAGGGATATTTCTCCAGCTCTTCCACATTCGGCTTGGGCACGCCGACATCGCCGATGAGCCAGAGCTGGGCCGGTCGCCGGATGGCCGACATGCGGTAGCTGCCGCGGAGACTGCCCTGCCGATCATAGGCATACCAGATCAGGGAATCCAGACCGGGCACGTGGTCCAGGTTCTCCACGACGCCGTAGCCTTCCATCTCCTCGCCGAAGGGAGAATCGAGGTCTTCTGCCGCGACATTCGGGCAACGCCAGATGCCGCGCTTCACCGAGACATCAGGCAGATAATGCGCGTCCGAAAGGATGCGATACCACCAATTGGTGGGGTTATGCGGCTTGATCGGATTGTTGAACGTGCCGCCGCTGTTCAAAGGCGGGAGCTGGTCGGCGTGGTCGTTCGCGTAGGTGACAAAGCCAAGGTTCAGCTGGCGCAGGTTGCTCACACATTTCACACTGCGGGCCTTCTGCTTGGCCCGGCTGATGGAGGGCAACAGGAGGCTCACCAGGATGGCGATCACCGCGATGACCACCAGCATCTCCACCAAGGTGAAGGCACCCTGAACGCCGGGACGATTGGCTTTGGTTCGCCGCCAGGCACATGGCTGAGCAGTTATTAAGGTTTGATGAAACGGCATACACGCCTCCTTTCGCTGCAAATTATGACGTCGCTGGCACTTTGCCAATTCAAACTTACTTGGCGGCGACAACCGGCTTGCCGAGTTTGCGCGCCAGCAGCCAGACCACCACGCCACCGCCCAAAAACAAGACCGGTAACGTGGCGAGACTGCGGCGGAAGACTTCATCCTCATCCCCGGTCACGCTCTGGCCGTGGAACTGGTAGATGCCCGCATAGACCAGCAACATGAGGCCGTAGCCGAGATTGAACGTCAGCCCGCGAAAGCTGAGCACCGTGGCGCGATGCCGCGAATCCACAAGCTGGTTCAGGTAATGCGACATGAAGAAATTCATGAAGCCCATGCCGATGCGCATCAGGAAGGGAAACATCAACCCGATGTAAGGAAAGGCGAACCCGAGACCGATCAGGCCGACGGCATTCAGGATGGAAACGACGGTGAAATTGAAGCCCTGCGGCCGATTCTCCGCCAGCCAGCGTGAGAGGATGGGCAGCCCAAAACCCATCGCGGCAAAGACCGAGCCGATGATGCCGAAGGAGAATTCCGGCAACTGGATGAGCCGATAATACTCCGAACCCACGGTGAGATAGACGCGCGTAAAGCTGTCGTGCAACAGGCCCACGACCAGCAAGCCCAATACCGCTGGTGTGCGCAGAATCCAGCCGCCCGCCTGGCGCATCAGGTCGAGCGTGCCGCTGGACTCGGCGGTATCTTGATGCGTCACCAGCTTCGCTTCTTTCAGATTCAGGCAAGCGAAGAAGATCACCAGTGCCGAACCTAACGTGAGCACGATGGGCAGGCGCATGGTGAACGTCTTCTCCACCTGCCAGTCGAAGCCCAGCATGCCGCCGATCGATTGGATGAAGATAGGATCGAATACGGCGGCACCGATCATCATGGCCACGGTGAAGGCCAGCGCCTGCCAGCGCATCATCACTTCCAGGATGCGCGGCCACTCTGACTGCATACCCACTTCCACGAGTGAATCATACGCGAGCGCTTCATCCGCACCGCTAGCCAGGGCTTCCGCCGCACCGCTTAGGATCCGGTTCAACAGAAAGGCACCGAGCACCAGCGCGTGATTGCCCACGGGCACAAAGGCGATGAGCGCTATCTCCAGCACCATGAGCGCGCTGGCGAGCTTCACCATGAGACTGCGCCCGAAGCGGTCGGCCAAGGCTCCGGAGGGGACTTCCAACCCGACGATGGCCAGCGCCCACGCGACGTTCAGCAGGGCGAACTCGCCCATGGAGAGGCCGTAATCGAGGAACATCACCGCGAAGACGGGATAGTAGAAGCGCGCGTTGAAGAGCATCCGGAACAGCACAAACAGCCGTATGTTCCGGGGATACTTGGAGAGATTCATGCGCTACGTTTTGAAACGCAGCGAAAATAAGGGAGGTGCGAGGGCTTGACCAGCCCGAAGCACCATTTCAATCAGGCAAAACCAGCCGATCACGCGTAGCTGCCCGTTATGTAGCTCTCGAGCTGGCTGATGGTGGCGTCCTGCGCGGCGATGACCCACTTCACCAGGTCGCCGAGTGAGACCAGACCGATCACGCGCCCGTTCTCCATCACCGGCAGATGGCGGATGCGTTTCTCGCTCATCAGGCGCAGGGCTTCATCGATGCCGCAGCTCAGCGGGGCAGTGATGACGGGCGAAGTCATGATCTCGTTGACCATGGTCTGGCGGGACTGGCGGCCTTTCAGGATGACCTTGCGAGTGTAGTCACGCTCGGAGAGCACACCAAGCAGGCGCCCGTCGCGCATGACGAGCACCGAGCCGATGTTATGATCGGCCATCATCTGGATGGCTTCGAAGACGGTCGCATTCGGCGCGATACTCCAGAGCGCGTGGTTCTTGTGGCTGAGGATGACGTCGAGCGTCCCTTGAATTTGCATGGCAGTTCCGTTGGTTGGGCGGGGAGGCCCAGCCGCGGGCGGCAAGCCCTGGAGAAGAATCCCTATACCACCACGCGGATGGAACTCCATCGCGGGTTTGGTTGCTGATTGAGATAAAATTTACCGCCGACAATGGATCCGCGCAAATGTGAAAAGGATTTATTTTCAGACGGTGACGCGGACTGCGGGTGGAATCGCAATCTGCATACTCATACATTTTTCACCGGGCCTTTTGCCGCCCTCGCACTCGACACCGGGCAACTCGCCCACTATGTTGCCCCTGACACCGGAGCGCGTTATTCGCACGGCGGAACCATGTCTGTGAGTTTTCCAGACGCCCGCCTCGAACGCTCCAGTGCCCGGTAAACGGGCGATCATGGAACTGTTGCAAGTCACATATCAGGGTCCGCCAGTGGACGATCCCGAGCTGTTTGAGCTGTTGCCGAACGAGCTGCGCGCGTTGCTCGAGCAGATCAACGGCTTCGTGCAGTTCGGCGGGGGCTTGCACATCCGGGGCGCCAGTCGTGATCCGGACTGGCACTCGTTACGCCGCGCCTGGATGAGCGATCACGCCTTTCACACGTACTACCGGTCCATGGGGGCCACGGACATCCCCTTCGGCCAGGATTACCTCGGCAACCAGTTCCTCCTGCGCAATGGTCTCGTGGCCTTGATGGAAGCCGAGCTGGGCCACATCACCGAGCTGAATCTCACACTGCCGGACTTCATCGAGGCCGTACAAGCGGACCCCAGCACGACCCTCAATCTCGAACCGCTCTGGGCTTTCCAACAAGACAACGCCCCGCTCGAACCCGGCGAACTCCTCCATGCCGATCCGCCGCTCTGCAGCGACCAGGCCATGACCGGCTACTCCCTCACCCGCAAGCCCGCCGTGCAACATCTCGCCGACCTGCGAAGCTACTACACCAAGATCAAGGTGATGTCCGACACTGGCCGCATCAACGCGAAGAAGGGCGAGTGAGCTTCATCCCTTCTCGCCTGCTAGTTCCCCTTCAAGAAGCCGATCAAATCCGCCAGCTCCTGTTTCGTCATCGTCTTCTCCAATTCCTGCGGCATCAGCGACAAACTCGTCGAGGCCATCGACGCAATGTTCGCCCTGAGGATCGTGTCCTCCTGTCCTAAGGCCCGCTTCAACGTCACACTCGACGCCGTCTCGGACGCCAGCAACCCGGTGATGCTCGTGCCGTCTTTCGTCTCCACGTCGTAGCTGATGTAGCCGGGATAGATCTCATACTCTGGCACCAAGATGTGCAGCAGCAAGACTTCGGACGTCTGATTCTTCACGCCGGTAAGGTCCGGCCCCACATTCGCCCCATCGCTGCCCAGCTTGTGGCACGACGCGCATGCTTTCTTGAACACCTCATGGCCATTGGCCGCGTTCGCCTTCAGCGCCAGCACCGCCTTGTATTCTTCATACACCTTCATGCGGTCGCCGCTGCTGGAATTCTGGAAGAGCGCTTCCGCACGCGTGCGGATCTTCTCGTCCTTGTGCTTCGTCAGTTGCGTCCGCCGCGCAGGGGTGAGCGACCACGCCTGCACATGGCCCGCTTCGATCGCATCCAGCAACGCCGGCAGGAAACGCACCTGCGACATCACCGTGGCCACCACCGCCTCGCGCACCGGCGGCGAATACGCACGCCAACGCTCCCGCGTCAGCAAGGACTCACCCACCTTCGCTTCATTCATCGCCCCCAGCGAGCGGATCGCCGCGATCTGCAATTCTCCCGCCTGCTTCGGTCCGATGAGCCCCAGCAAAATCTCTCCCGCCTGCGCATAATCCGCCTGCGCCAGCAAGCCGATCGCCGCGATGCGTTGCGCCTCGCTCGTCTCCGCGTTCTGCACCGTCTTGAGTGCACGCTCGAACAATCCCTTCACCACCGTGGCCGCTTCGGCTGAGTAGCCCGTCTCCATCGCGACCAGATTCAGCACGGGCGAACTGGCCGTTCCCTTTACCTTGCCGCGCAAGCCGTTCGCCACGCCGCTCAAGAATGCCAGCGGCCACTCGGGTTCCGCCTCGGGATTCACCAGCGTGAGCAGATAGATCATCCGCTCCGGGATCTGGCTCGCGGCGAGGATCTGCCCCATGGACTGCATCAACACCGGGTCCACCGGCGTGCCGCGATTCCCCTCCTCCACCAACCCCTTGAAAAGATCATCTGCGCGCTCGCCGATGGAACTCAACACCGCCGCGCGCGTCCACTTGTCCCCGCCATCCCGCAAGGCGATGCGCAGGAGCGGCGGCACGATGCGTTCGTCTTTTCCTTCACCCAGGGTCAACGCGCATTGAAAACGCACGCGCGCATCGCTGTCATCCGCCGAACGGCTGATGACCTCCACCAGGAATTGCGACTCCGTGTAACTCTTCTCCGCGATGGCCAAGCCCATTTCGCGGATATCCGGCGAAGAACTCGCCAGCAGCGAGCGCATGAAATTCTCATCCCGCGGCCGCGTGGCGAAGGACGCCGAGATCGCCGCTGCTGCGCCGTATTCATTCCCCCGCGTGCGCGCCAGCCGCTGCATCCGGTCCCGGCTCAACCCGCGCGGGTCTTCGATCAAGCGCCGCCGCGCCACTTCACGCACCCAGCCGTTCGTGGCCAGCAGCAAGTTCATGGCCTCGTCTGCGTCCAGCTTCGCCAGCTTCGGCAGCCGTCCTTCCACCAACTCCTTCGCCGGGACTTCCGCACCTACCACGCGATAGATGCGGCCCATGTCCTTCCCGCTCTCGAAGTCCGCCGTCTTGCGGATGTTCTCCGGCAGATACTGTGGATGATCCAACACGCGCCGGTACATGTCGCAGATATACAGCGCGCCCTCCGGCCCCGTCGTCGCATACACCGGGCGGAACCAGCTATCCGCCGTCGCGAGGAAGTCGGCTTTCGGGTCCGCCGGTTCCGAGCGGAAGGTTGAGCCGTTCATCACCAGCACCTGCCGCTGCACCAGGTTCTGCGCCGGCTCGCACACGAACACATCCCCCACATGCTTCGGCGTCAGCGCACTGCCGTAAAAGATATGACTGCCGCACGCCGAAGTGAACGACCCCGCATGCGGCGCACTCATCAAGCTCGGCATGAACGACGCCGTCGTGCTGTCCGCGCTCAACGGATGCACCCGGCCCGCATCACCCGAGGGTGCCACATCCTGCACCATCTCCGAGAACGCGTAGTGCGGATTCCGCTTCAAATGCCGCGGTTCCAAGACCACTTGTTGCAGGGGATTGCGGTTCGACGTCGTGAACCTCCGCCCAAACGCATCGAACGTCATCCCGTACTGTCCCGTGCCCCCGAGCACTTCGAACTCGAACGTGCGCGGATTGAACCGCGTATCATTCTTCGTGAATTTCACCGGCTTCAGCGCCGGATTCTTCGGCGACGTGACCTCCCCGCCCGTCAATCCGCTCGTGAGATAGATCCAGCCGTCCGGCCCAAGCGTCGGATGACTCACGCGCAACTGCGTCGTCTGGTTCGTGCCGAACCCCGTCAGCCACACCTCCCGCACATCCGCTTTGCCATCACCATTCGTGTCCTTGAAGTAAAGCACATCCGGCGCGCACGTCACGATCCAGCCGCCCGACCAGCGCTGCAACCCGTTCGGATAAGTGAGGCCATCTGCGAACACCGTGCGCTTCTCGTAATAACCATCGCCATCCACATCCTCCAGTTGCGCCAGCACACCCACCGGCGGCTTGCCCTCACCGGGTCCTGTGGGATACCCGCGATTCTCCGCCACCAACATCTTGCCCGACTCATCCCACGCCACCGCCACCGGACTCGCGATCTGCGGTTCCGCCGCCGCCAGCTCCAGCCGCAAGCCATTCTCCAGCTTGAACCGCTTCAACGCCTCCTTCGCCGGCACCGCCACATCCGCCGCGCTGAGCGACGCCACCCCCACGAGGCAAACCATCGTCATCGCCATGGCCACCCTGCCGAACGCCCAAACTGAAATCTTCATACGCATCAACATATCAACCCCCGCCTTCCCATTGAAGCAACGAGAAAACCGACGCTCCCGAGACTGGCGAATTCAACCTAACTTCGCACTTGTTCCGGCTTTCTCCGTTCGCTGCCCTCTTTCTCACTTCGCATTTCACACCTCGCACCTTACAAGAGTCACTAGGACATTGGCTGTCCATGGTCCCCCCTTTTAATAAATGTCTAAAAACAAACACAAACACCTGGAGGCAAACCACTTAGACTTAAATCAACCCACAAAAACAACCTGACAAAAAAACTCCACCCACATTTCCCTCTGGCCCAGCGGGCCAAAAGATTCTTAGCAGCGGCTTTTCAAGCCGCTGTAGCACCCAATAAAAGCGACCCGGTCACGTAGTGACCGCAGAAACACAAGTCCCCGCCCCCTCAGTTTACTTGCCTCCCATACAGCCCCGCGCCTAGCTTACCCCCAATGACCCCGCTCTGTCGTAACTGCGGTCAACCGCTCGATACTCCCAAGGCCCGCTGCCGAAATTGCGGAACCGAAGCGATTCTCGATCCGGACGATTCCACCGGAGGGTGGACCAGCCTTGCCATCGCGATTCCCCTCTTGTTCTCCTGCTTTGGTGTTTTGCTCGGCTTTGCCACTATAACCGGTGAGAGCGACTGGTTCGGCCTCGGCAAAATCTTTGCCGCCCTGATTCCCATCACCATCGGCTGCATCCTGTCTGTCATCTTCTACGCCCTTGCCCGCCGGGCCAAAGAACCACCGAATCTCTTCGCCTCCATTGTCGCTATGGCTTCCGCTGCTTGGTCGGCCTTGGTGATCTTCACCTACCTCTCCCGCCTCTTTGCACTCGGCAGTATGTGACCCACGCAACTCCTTGGAGCGCGGGTTGTCTCAACCCGCAGCAACATCCCTGAGCCAGGCCAGGTTCTAAAATGTCCAAGGCATAAAGAACATCCGCCAGAGAAGCGGCTCTCTTAGAGACAGGAAGCCTTAACCAAATTTCATCCCACCTAGTGTTCGATAGTTCCTGCGAGTTGACGACAACTCGCGGTCCAAAGCAATGGAGCGCCGACGTCCTCGTCGGCAGCAACGTCCCTAAGCAAAGCAGGCACCCTTTCGCCCACAGACACCCGCCCGAAATCGCACTCCACCCGAACCCCAACGGGGTTCAAATCAATCAGCCCAAGGTTGCGAGGCACGAGCTACCCTGGGTAACTGAGTAAAACCCATCCTACCCGGAACGGGTTGTATCCCTCTCAGATACCGCTCTCCACTTGAGCCTTCACCAGCTTTCCCACATTCTCCTTGCAGATGTTTATCCGCCGTCATGTAGTTTGGTTCCTTGCTCTTTGCCTCCTTACCAGTTTTCTCCTTAACACCCACGCCGCCGAACCCAAGCAACTCCTCCGCGACCCCCAACTCCTCCACGGCATCACCCAAGGCTATGCCAATCACCTGCCGTCCGCTGAACGCACCGATTGCCTGACCCGCTGGCAGGGCAAAGGCATCACCAATGCCCAATGGGCTTTCTGGGAGATCAGCGAACAACTCCACTTCGCACACAATCGCGAGACACCCACGGTCAAAGCGCCCGGTGCTTTCATCTGGCAGACCCAAGACCAGAGCAAACAATGTCTGCTGGAAAAAGGCCGCGTGCGTCTGCTCTACGATACCAGCAAAGAATGGCGCGAAGGCGGTGCGCTGAATCTGCCGGATAAGAACGGCAAACCACCCAAGTATGGCAATCCGCATACCGTCTGGCCGCACTTCCTCATCGGCCAGCACTTCGCGAAAGACAACGCCCCGCTCACCGTTATCCCCGAGGCGGAGAAACTGCACTTCGATAAATACGCCCGCCTGCGCCTGCAAGCGGAGGTGAAGCTGAACCACCTCGTGCGCAGCAGCACGTGGGATCACCGCGCGGATTACCAGGCACCCAATCACGCCATCTTTTACTTCGCCATCGTCATCATGCCCAAGACGGCCAATCGCGTGGCCGATGGCGGCAAGTTCTACATGCTGGTTCCCGCCATCTATTCGGAAGGAGATAATCGTCATGTGCCCGGCTCTGCCCCTTGGCTCGGCCTCGATCAGTTCGGCGATGGCGTCTATTTCTCCGGCAGCCAGCCGACTCTCGAAGCCGGTCGCGCCGTGTCCTATGATATCGATGTGAAACAGCTCATCCGTGAAGGACTGTCCGCGGCGACTCAGAAATCACATACCGAAGGAAAGAACCGCCCCTACCGCGCTGAAGATTACTTCCTCGCCTGCCTGCTAGTGGGTTGGGAAGTCTGGGGTGGATTTGATACCGATATAGAGTTCAGCGGCCTATCGCTGACGGGTTCATCGCGTTAACACACTCTGTATGCCGTTGCTGCTCATCAACCCAGTTTGAACAAAACACCAGCTTCATCTATCTCATACCCATGGAGCATATGAAAACCCTGCTATCTCTCATGGCCTTTTTGGTGACCGGTTTTGCCTTCGGCGCAGACCCCTCAATCACCAACCCACCTCCGGCAACCATCAACGGAGTTTCCCCTACCAAGGACTCGCGGGCTCTTGTCGTAAAGTATGATCGCGAGGGCAAGTCTTATGAACTGAAGGTCGCATTCACTAACACGATCACGGACTTTCGATACAGCCGTTGGATGGGCGATCAGGGGATCGCAGTCGTAGGAGCAACGGCAAATGGCGAGTTCTACTGGACAACGGCTCATCTACTGGGCGTCAATACAACAACACCCTCTTACAAGTTACCGGCACCTGCTGGCACGAATCAGTTGATGGGTATCGCTAACACCATGGGAGACTCGGTTATCATCACCGCTATCAATCATCACCGACCGCAACCGAATCGCCCCGACCTCCTCACGGGCTGGATGTTCATTGATAACTGCCCAATACCAGGCCAGCCCATAAGCGGGTTTGGCAAAGTAGTGACCTTCGATGTGAATACGGAATCAGCAAAGAAAAAGTAATCGCAAAATGCCCCACATCATCTTCGACATCGACGGCACGCTCACGCAATCCATGCAGATGGACGACATCTGCTTCGTGCGCACCCTCGCCGAGGTCTGGGACTTTCACGACGTGGACACCGATTGGTCCAAATACAAACACGTGACCGATGCCGGCCTCTTGCACGAACTGCATGAGACGCGCACGGGTCGCACACCCACCACCGGTGAACTCCACGCGTTCCGCGATCATTTCCTCGCGCTGCTCGCCCAAATGCTCACCGAAAATCCCATCGCACCCATCACCGGAGCCCCCGCCATGCTCGCCCATCTGACTGCTCAAACGGATTACGGCGTCTCCCTCGCCACCGGCGCTTGGGGTGCCTCGGCGAGCCTGAAGATGCGGAGCGCGGGCATGCGCTTTGAAGATCATCCCGCCGCCTCATCAGACGACGCACCCGACCGCGTGAGCATCATGCAGCTCTCCCGCCAGCGCGCCGCTGCACGCTTCGGCCATCGCGAGCAAGTGATCTATGTCGGCGATGGCCTCTGGGATGCCCGCGCGTGCCGCGCCTTAGGCTGGCCCTTCCTCGGCATCGGTACTGGCGAACGCGCCACCCGTCTGCAAGCCGCTGGGGCCGTCACCGTACTGCCCGATTATTCCGACCTCGCAGCCGTCCTGAAGATTTTGGCGCAAACGCTGAAACGCTAGTCCGTTTCGTAGCGCAGGTTGGCAACCTGCTGCGTAAGTCCCGCGGCTGCGGTGATGTCGCCGACTGGCAGTCGGCAGACGTTTGGCTCTTTCACGGCTCGCAGATTACCAATCTGCGATACAGCAGACCACCGGTCTGCGCTACAGGTGCTCCCCACCCACCACATCCGTCGGCGCGAGCTCCAGCTTGAACGGCAACAGCGGCATCGGCACATCGTTATCCATGTAGGTCGCGCAGATGCGGAAGAACTCGGCCTGCGTCGTGCAGCGGCGGATATCATGCAGGAACTGCCCGGTCGGCTCCACGCCGATGCCCAGGAAGTTCATGTACTTCTTCATCTTTTGCACCTGCGCGTTCTCGCGGATGATCTCCACCGGTGTCATGGCCCACAGATGGTGCACATACTCCAGCACATCGCGCCCACGCGGGACAAAGAGCTGTTCCCCCCGGCGATGCTGCCGGATCTGCTCGAAGAGCCAAGGATTCCGGATGGCCCCGCGCCCGATCATCAAGCCCTTCGCACCCGTTTGCTGCAAAACTTCCTCGGCCTTGGCGGGTGAATAGATATTCCCGTTCGCGATGACCGGGCATTTCAGCGCTTGCACGGCTTGCGCGATGTAATCGTAATGCACCTCGGAGCGATACATCTCCAGCACCGTGCGGCCATGAACCGTCAGCAAATCAATCGAATGCTTCGCGAAGATGGGCAATAACTCTTCGAACACCGCCGGGCTATCGAAGCCGATGCGTGTCTTCACCGTGAACTTTACGGACACGGCATCGCGCAACGCGCCGAGAATGCTGTCCACCCGCTTAGGCTCGCGTAGCAAACCGCCACCCGCGCACTTGCGATACACCACGGGCGCCGGGCATCCGAGATTCAGGTCCACGGCCACGATGTCATACTTCTCCAGCTCCTTCGCCGTACGGACGAGCGCAGGGATGTCATTCCCGATCATCTGTGCTATGGCCGGTTTGCCGGTGGAATTATTGACCAGGGCATCCACGATCCACTTTTCCGGCTTGGAGGTCGGCTGCACGCGGAAGTATTCCGTGTAATACACGTCCGGCCCGCCGTAGCGATGCATCAAGTCCCAGAACGGCCGGTCCGTCACATCCTGCATCGGCGCGAGCGCGAGGATCGGCTCGTTACCTTGCAGCAGGGCATTGAACTGTTCGTGACGGGTCATTTTTGTTCAACCACAGATGGACACAGATTCACACAGATAAGGAAAAGAGCATACCGTATTTACGTCCGCCAGAAACACACTATTGAATGATGACATCAAATGTTCTCCCTCTCCCCTCAACGGGGAGAGGGCTGGGGTGAGGGGTGAGAAGGCGAAACGCATAACTGCCTTCACTTGGCTGAAAACTGCGGATGCTTTTTCAGCCGTTCCCAGTTCGCCTCGCTCAGGGGCGTCTGGCGGTAGGTGCCGTCCATCAGTGGTTCGGCACTGCGGGAGCGCTGCACGCGACCCAGCCAGCGTTCGCCCAAAGGTTCGGTGATGAGCTCCAAACTGTTCGCCGCGATGGTTGTCTCTTCCTTCTCGCCCGTGGCATGACCGGCCCCGACATAGAAACCCGCGAGCAACAAGGTGACGCGCAAGAGCGTGCTGCGTGAATACGTGGGCAAGGCGCAGGGCCGCGATTTATCCAAGAACGTGTAGAGCTTTTGGAACACAGGCAGCGTCCACATCACCGTGTTCGTCGCGGGTGAAAAAGCGTCGTAGAGAATGGCGTGCGGTGCGGGCAATTGTGCTCGCAGATTCGTGTCCTGCTCCGCTTGCGTGAGCAGGCTGGGAAAATCCGCGACATGCACGGTCCAATCCACTTCGACTTCGCCAAGTTTGAACTTCACCGCGCGCGCTTGCAGCAGGTTTTCCAATTGTGCCTCGAAGCCCAAGGGATAGGCCAGCTCGGCGGCATGCTGTCGAGCAAAGGACAACGGCTCCAAAGTGCAATCAAAACTGACGATGCGCAGCCGTCCGCGCAGACCGTTGAGCGAACGCAGCACCGTCAGGACGTTCGCCGCCGAACCCAGGCCGACATCCCACACGACGAACTCTTCCGTGCAGCCCGCGAAACGCTCCGGCAGGCGGAGCTGCCGCACATAGAGCGCCTCCGCCTCCGCCACCGGCCCAATGACGGGATGGAACGTCTCGTCATGCGCGCGCGAATAGACACTGCGCACGCCATTTGCGAGCGTCACGAGTTGATAATTGTCGGTCGTTGCGGTCATCTTACGGTCTCAAACCGGTCGGGGATTGAAGCGGATTCGGGGATGATGAGCAATAGGGCGTTTCAGGTGGAGCGCGACTCTCCGAGTCGCAGCAAGGTTCATAAGCAAAAGCAGTTCACATTTAACCTCGCTGCGGCCAAGTGAATCCACCGTGGTAGGGCCCGCAGTCCTCTGCGGGCCGCCGCCGAAGCAGTCGGGATTCGATATCCTGCGATCCACTAACGTCAACAGGCACTATTACCTCTGGTCAAGGAAAGCGACATAGACTCTGACCGTCATTCTGCCTTTGGCGATTGAACACCACGGGCTTCGACGCCGGACGGCTGAGGACAGCCGTCCCTACCACATCAAATCATCCCCGCTCCACCAGCCTTGTCCCTTCGCCCCATACCGTCTTTACTCAGCGCATGGGCAAGCGTGCCGAGCCGACACCAATGACATTCACAGACCTCAAGCTGAAGGCGACTTCCGCGCAGGGCGCATTGCTTGTCGGCAAAGCAGGGCAAATCGAGCTGACGGTCATCGCCCCGGATCTGGTTCGTCTGCGGGCGACGCGGGCGAAAGCATTCAGCCAAGGTTCCTTCGCGGTCGTGGCGCGGGATTGGCCCGCCGTGAGAACCGAAGTGCGTGAACGGAAGACGGACATCGAGCTGCGCACGGAACAGTTCTCCCTCCAGTTCAACAAACTCAAAGGCACCTGGTGCGTGACGGATAAGAACGGCTGGACGGTCTTGAACAGCATCAGCGCGATCGCGCGCGGCAAGAAGTCCGGCTTCACGCTGCGCTTGGGTTTGGAGGCGAAGGATAAGATTTTGGGGCTGGGCGAATCCACCGGTCCGCTGAACAAGCGCGGGCTTATCCGCGAGTTCTGGAACATCGATGTGCTCGGTCACGCCTCGTGCGTCCATCCCTCGTTGAAGAATCTGTATGTATCCATACCCTTCGGACTAGGACTGCGCGCGGGGCGGACATTCGGCGTGTTTTGGGATAATCCCGGCAAGCAAATCTGGGACATGGGTTGCACCCAGGAGAATGCGTGGCAACTGAACGCGGCCACAGGCGAGCTGGATGTGTATCTCTTTCTTGGTCCAGCGTTGCCATCGATCGTGGAGCGGTTCACGCAGTTGACCGGGCGCATGACCTTGCCGCCAAAATGGGCGCTCGGTTCCCAACAGTCGCGTTATGGCTACCCCACGCGCAAACACATCGAGGATGTGGCGCGCAAGTTCCGGCAGAAGAAGATTCCGTGCGATGTCCTCCACCTGGACATCCTGCACATGGATGGCTACCGCGTGTTCACCTTCGGCAAGACGTTTCCGCAGCCGAAGCAACTCATCCGCAAGCTCGCCAAGCAGGGCTTCAAATGCGTGAGCATCGTGGACCCGGGTGTGAAAGTGGATCGCCAGTTCGGCGTGTATCAGCGCGGACGCAAGCTGAAGGCCTACGTGAAGGATGCGCAGGGCAAAGACATCATTGGCAAAGTGTGGCCGGGGCGTTCGGCGCTGCCAGACTTCTTTCAGGCAAACGCGCGCAAGTGGTGGGCGAAGGAACAGGCGGCCTTGGCTCGTGCAGGCATCGCTGGTGTATGGAATGACATGAATGAACCGGCGGTGTTCGATCTGCCGGGGAAGACCTTACCGCTGGACGCCCAGCACCAGACTGAGCTGGGCGTGAAAACGCACGGCGAGGTGCATAATGCCTATGGCCTGATGATGGCGCGCGCCTCGCATGAGGGTATGCTGGCGAATGCGCCGGAGCAGCGGCCTTTCGTCATCACGCGCGCGGGCTATGCGGGCGTGCAGCGTTACGCGATGGTGTGGACGGGGGATAACAGCTCCACGTGGGAGCACCTCGCGGAGTCCGTGCCCATGCTGCTGAACCTCAGCCTGAGCGGCGTGCCTTTCTGCGGCGCGGATGCGGGCGGTTTCCTGGAACACACCACGGGTGAACTGCTCGCGCGCTGGACACAGCTCGCCGCCTTCACGCCGTTCTTCCGCAATCACACGAACAACGAATCACGCGACCAGGAGCCATGGACGTTTGGTGCGGAAGTGGAGGACATCTGCCGCCGCTACATCCAGCTCCGCTACCAGTTGCTGCCGTATCTTTACTGCCTTTTCGCCGAGGCGCGGGAACGGGGCACACCCATCATGCGTCCGCTCGCGTGGCATCATCCTCAGGACGCGGTGGCCGTGGCATGCGGGGACCAGTTCTTATTAGGTGAGAACGTGCTGGTGGCGCCGATCCTGCAGCCGGGCAATGTGGCGCGCAGTGTGTATCTGCCACGCGGGACATGGTTCAATTTCTGGAACGGCGAAGCCTTCGATGGCGGGCAACACATCGTGGCCCAAGCGTCCTTGGACACCCTACCAGTCTTTGTGCGTGCGGGAACAATTTTGCCTTTCGGACCGGTGCAACAATACGTCGGCGAAGTAGCCGAGCCCTTCCAAGTGCTCCACATCTGGCCCGGCGGCAACGGCGTGCTGGAGTGGTATGAGGATGATGGCGTCTCGAACAGCTACCTCACCGGCCAATACCAACGGCGACGCATCGAAACAAAGCCGGTGGGGGAAGAGACAGAAATCGTCATCGGCGCGAGCGATGGCGAATTTCAGAGCCCGCATCAGGTCTGGCGCATCATGCTGCATCAGCAAGACAAGAAGCCGAAGCTACTCATCAACGGCCGCAGGTTCGACGTGCATGACGAGGCTGAGTGGGGGCTGGCGATCATTGATCTGCCGGTGGTGGGGCAGGAGATACGGATGCGGGTGAGGTAGCGCTTAAAGGGTAAAATACTTTAGATACAAGATAACTTGGTCACCTTCTTGCACTAAATGGGCTTGGGTGTAGAACGCGCCGTTGATTGAGAACTTGGTGGCGATTGCATTTACAACGGAAGCTGGCCACCATTTGCATCGTCTGTTCCCAAAGTCCGTATGAAACTTGCCGGGGAATTCTTTCATTTCGGTTAGCCGCTTCACCGTCGATTCTTTCGCTTCGGGTGGAATCTCTATTTTGGCGAAAATTGTGGGGTCAATCGGTGGTTTGTAGTGAAAGCGCAATCCTTTTGCGCCCGGCGGAAATGCCAGAGCTAGATCTGATTCAATCTTTTTAAGCGTATCGCTTGTGAATGATGCTTCATCCAGTTCAAATTCGGTGAGATAGAGGTCTTTTTTGCTGTCAGTAAGAAAAACGCAAACCCCTACTATAGCTAGAACTAGAATAGGTAGCAGGATGAACAACCTCTTGCGCATGGTGACAAAGTAGTATTGCCATCCTTGTCGGTCAAAGGGAAAGGCGGTTGGGTAGTTCAGGAAATATTGAATGCCAGCTTTGCTCAGGGATGTTGCTGCGGGTCGGAGACCCGCGCTCCACATGCTATTTGCCAGCGCATTTGAACCTTGGAGCTTCTTTTGAGCTTTGAGCTTGGGATTTGGAGCTTTCTAAAAAAGCGTGCAGCCCCGCTGGGTTTCTGTCTAATGGAGGCATGGATGCTTTGTTGAAATTGTTGCATGACAACGCGGCGCTGAAGCCGGCGCAGTTGTCATCCATGTTGAACCAGCCTGAAGCGGACATCACCGCCAAGATCCGGGCGTATGAAGAGGACCAGGTGATCCTGGGCTACCGCACCATCCTCAATGAGGAGAAGCTGGGCGTGAATATCGTCCGCGCGGTGATCGAGGTGAAGATCACGCCGGAGCGCGAAGGCGGCTTCGACCGCATCGCCCAGCGCATCGCCAAGTATGACGAGGTGCGCTCCTGCTATCTTATGTCCGGCGGCTATGATCTGCTGGTCATCGTGGAGGGCGAGGACTTGCGCGAGGTCGCGCGGTTCGTCTCCGAGAAGCTCGCCACCATCCAAGGCGTGCTCTCCACCGGCACGCACTTCATGCTCAAGCCCTACAAAGAACAGGGCGTGCTAATGCATAAGGAGCGCAACGAAGAGCGCCTGGCGGTCTCGCCGTAAGTTGCGGTAATATTTTCGAAAGAAAGCCGCAGCGCTTCGAGTGCTGCGGCTTTTTATTCTGTGAGCCGGGGTGGAATAGCCCCAATCACTGCTTCAGGACGGTCAGCCACAATTTATCCACCTGTTCGATCACGAGCGTTGCGTATCCTTGCGGCACGCCGTTGTCCGTTCCCCGGCTGATCAGCTCATTCGGGGCCTTCAGAGTGATGTTAGCCGCCGTATCTTTCACACTGATGGTGAAGTGACCGCTGAACGGTTTGGCATCCGCCTGAGCGATCAACTTGAGCGTCACCTCGCCGCTCTTAGCCGGGACTTCACCTGCTATCAGTGACACACCGCTTGGCAACCCGCTCGCTTCAAGGACCAGTTTGCCATCATGTCCATGAATCCTCGTAACCGTGGCTTTGAATTCGTTGGTCTTGCCGGGCGAGAGATTGAAGTTGTTCGCGGCGATTGTCGCCCGGAAGCTGGGTTGCGGTTCGGTCACGGACAGGCGGTAGATGTAGTTGCTCCCGCCTTGGCGCAACAGGCTGGAGATGGCGACGGTGAATTTGCCATCAGCCGGCGCGGTCCAGACGAGAGCGGGATCGGCGGAATTATTCGCATCATCATTCTTCGCCAGCTCTTTGCCGGTGGGATCTTCGATGCGGAGCGTGGCGTCCAGCGGAAAGCCCAGCTTGTCCGATTGCACCGCCACTTCCCATTTCTGCCCTTTTTTTGATTCGAAAACGAACCGGTCCGCATCCCCCGCCGGTTGGATGCGTCCGCTCAGATTTCCTGGTACTGTTATGGTCTGGACTTCATTCGTCGCATTGTTCGGTTCTTTCTCTGCTTGTTCAGTCAACGTACTCAAAGGAATGTGCAGCAGATTTGAAGATTGGATACGCACAGGCGCACTGGTGGCCGTTGGTGACAATAAATCTGTTTGTAGGCCCAAACCCATCCAGCCTTTGTCTCCGGTCAGATTCCAGCCATACACTTTGACCTCAGTCTTGCTGCTCCTGATGACACCGGTGGGATACACATAGTCCAGATATGGTCCAGTGGTCAGGTTGAGCCGGTAAATGTTGCCCGTGCCACCATCGAAGTTGATGGAGGAATTGGCGGGGTGAGGGAAACCCATCACCTGCACGATATACGTGCCTTTAGCGGGCGCTTGCCACGCAAGGAATGGGTCGAGCGTGCGGTTGCCATCGTGATTGTAGGCCAGCTGCAGACCATTCGTATCCGTGATGCGCAGCATGCCGTCCATGGTCGAGGCCAGCACGTACGCCTCGAGAGACGCGATCAACCATTGGTCTTTCTCCAGATTTACGGCGAAAGAATCCACATCACCATTTTTCTCCAAACGGCCATTGACGGTGATGGGCAGCTTCTCCAGGAGTTGCGGCTTGCTGAGATCATCGTTCGGCTCCTTCTCCTCCATTTCTAGGCTATCACTGACGATGAAGTAGCGAACCGTCGAAGCACCTTCCGCATTATACAACCTGACCAGTCGGGGGCCGGGCTCGGCATCCGGAGCAATGATCACGCTGAACTTGCCTTTGTCCTTATCGGCCTTGAACTGGACGCGGGCATCATCTGTCCACACCTCCACCGGCCACGGGTCTTGCTTGCCGATAGCGGTGATGATGTTCGTCGTGCCACGTTGCGCCCCGGCCGGATAGATATGCTCCAGTACCGGTGCCGCCGCTTGAGCTGAGACTGCGCCAGTCAAAAGACAGCTCAGCCACAGCGCTCTGAGGGACCACCCGCGCAATCTCAAGCGAATAGCTCCTTCATCGGCTTGCCGCCATTGACGATCTGGATGGGGCGTCCGGTATTCGTGTGCAGCACGCGCGTGTGATCGATACCCATCTTGGTGTAGAGCGTCGCGGCGAAGTCTTCAGGCTTGTACACGTTCTCAGCCGCGTGATAGCCCTTGGCATCCGTGGCTCCTACCACTTGACCACGCGGCACACCGGCACCCGCCATGAGGACGGACATGGCGTACGGCCAATGATCGCGCCCAGCGTCCTTGTTCACCTTAGGCGTGCGGCCAAACTCACCGAGCACCACCACCAGAGTGTTTTCCATCATCCCGCGCTGATCCAGATCGCGGATCAGGGCGGAGACGCCGAGGTCGAAACGTTTGTTAAAATCACCCTTCAAGGTCTTGAAGATGTCCTTGTGATGATCCCAGCCACCGTAATAGACGGTCACGAAGGAGACTCCGACTTCCACCAAGCGACGCGCCATCAGGAGACGTTGGGCGAAGTCATTGCGGCCATAGCTCTCGCGCACTTTGTCTGATTCTTTGGCGATATCAAAAGCGGCCTGGGCTTCCGGCGAGGCGACGAGGTTCAATCCTTGTTCATAGAACTTGTCGAAGGTCACGGTCGGGTCATCCGCCAGCTTGTCATTGATGCGCAGCATCTGGTCCAGCGATTTGCGCAATGCCTGGCGGTTCTCGGCGCGGCCTTCGCTGATATCGGAGGGCAGCACTACGTCGCGCACTTGAAAGTTCTTGCTATCGGGATTGCCGCCAATGACGAAAGGCGCGTGCTGGCCGCCGAGGAAATTCGGTCCACCACTGCGCGAGACTTGCGGGAGGGACATGTAAGCCGGAAGTCCATTCCGCACCCCGCGGTCATAAGAGACCATCGAGCCGAAAGACGGATGGAACGTGACGAAGGCACCACAAGCCACGGGAACAGGCGTGGGCGCACCAGTCATCATGTAGTGATTGCCTCCGCCATGGTTCGGGTCCTTGTGTGCGATGGAGCGGATGATGGACATCTTGTCCGCCACCTTGGCCAGCTCCGGCACGCACTCGCTGAAATGGATGCCCGGCACGCTGGTCGGGATAGACTTGAACTCGCCCCGGATCTCGCTGGGAGCATCCGGCTTGGGATCAAAGCTCTCGTAGTGCGAAGGCCCGCCATCCAGCCAAACGAGGATGCAATTCACCGGCTTCTTCGATTTGGCCGTAGGCGCGACCGCTTCAGCCGCTTGCAAACGGAGGATGTCGGCCAAGCCCAGGCCCATCATGCCGCCCAAGCCCAACTGGATAAAATCCCGCCGGGCCATGCCCGCACAGTTATACTTCAGGCTGTTCATAATCTTATACTTCTTCGTTCAAGTGCTTAACGGGCGATACTTCAACCATATCAGTGATTGAATACAAATTCAGCAGAATTCAGCAAAGCCCACAGCACGTCTTCTGCGGCAGTCTGCGGTGTCACGCCTTCACCGCTGAAAGCCTTCGTCGCAATCTGTTTCTCTTCGTCCGTTGGATAACGGCTTAACGCTGCAAGATAAAGCTCGGTGACTATCTCATCCGGAGACTTCTTGCTGTCCACAAGCTGCTTCACGCGGCCTTCTTTGGCGCTGAGCTTGGCCTGCAGACCTTTGGAATTCATCATATGCAGGGACTGCACCACAGAAGTCGAAGCATCGCGTTCGCAGGGGCAATCGCTGCTTGAGTTCGGGCGGCTGAAAGCGTCCATAAAGGGAGAGTCGATCTTGTAGGTCCAAGCCTGTTTGGCAAAGGAGCCGATGGGCATGCCAGTGTAATTATCCCGCACACCGGTGACATCCACCACGGCATCGAGCAATACTTCGGCGGGCAGGCGACGTCGATAGGAACGGGAAAAGTTCTTGGTATCGGCCAGGTTATTTTCGTTCGGCACGGAACTGAGCTGATACACATGCGAGGTCATGATGTAGCGCATCAGTGCTTTCAGGTCGTAATTGTGCTTCACCAATTCTTTGCCCAACGCCTCCAGCAGAGCGGGATTGGTCGGCGGATTGGAAGCGCGGAAATCATCCACCGGATGCACGATGCCGCGGCCGAAGAACTCGCCCCAGATGCGATTCGCCACCGCTTTGGCAAAGAACGGGTTCTCCGCATCCGTCATCCAATCGGCCAGAGCGATGCGGGGATCCTGATTGTTCGCGAGCTTGGGTTCCATGCCTTCAGGCGGGCGTGGTTTCATCGTTTTGCCAGTGACCGGATTTTTCACTGTGCCGCCATCGGGTGCGAAATAGAAATACTCCGTGCCTGCGGAGATGGGCGGGGACAACCCGGCACCTTTGCGCTTCAGCGGTCCGAAATACGCAGCGAACTGATAGAAGTCATCCATGCTCCACTTCTCGTTCGGATGTTGATGGCACTTGGCGCATTCCAGTCGCACACCGAGGAATATCTGGCTGAACATGGTGGTGAGGTCAGCCGGTTCACGGCGGTCACGATAGATGACGGTCGGTGCGTCTTTATGCGTGCTGCCTTCCGCCGTGACAATCTCCCGCACGAACTGGTCATAAGGTTTGTTGTTGCGAAAGCTTTCGCGCACCCATTGATCCAGCAGATACACGCTCTTCACGCCCACCCGATCGGGGTTGGGGCGAACGAGGTCGGTCCACTTGGTGGCCCAGTGGTCGCCGAAGTTTTTATCGGCCAGCAGATGCTCGATCAATTTACTCCGCTTGTCCGCCGCTTTGTCCGCGAGGAATTCTTTCGCTTCATCGGGCGTGGGCAGACGTCCTATGGCATCCAACGAAGCGCGCCGGATGAATTCCTCATCCGTGCAGCGGGCGGAAGGCGCGTAGCCCATCTTCTTCAACCGTTCATAAACGAGCCGGTCGATCTCATTATTCACCGGCAAGTCCGTGTAAACCTTGTCCGGCAGCAAGCGATCCGAAGGTACGGTGATGCGGGCGATGTCCACCAAGCCCATGAACCGTGCGATGATGACACCTTCACCAGCAGTCTTGCCCACGGTCACTTGGCCATGGTGATCCACGGTGGCCATCTCCTTGTCGTTGGAATCATACTCGGCCAGCGCGGTGACATCGCGGGTGCTGCCGTCGGAATATTGCGCCAATACCAGCAGAGATTGGTTCGCTTCCTTGCGATAGCGCCGCTCCGGCGGATGCACTTTTACACCGACGAGTACGGGTTCATCCGGATGCTCATAGACCATCCCCTGCTTGATCCATTTGGCGATGAGCTGGTATTCCGCCGAATCAGGCGTGAAGCGCTGGCCGCCTTCGTGGTCCACTTGGAGCGTGGCTTTCTTCAGCAACAAGCTCTCTTCCGGGAAGGCGGGGAAGACGCGGCGTCCGCGCTCTTCAAAGACGATCTCGTGATAGTCGGCTTTCGGATCGTAGGCGAAGACGGACATCTTGAAGCCGTTTTGTCCTTCCGGCTTGGCGTGACAGCCGCCCAGACTGCAACCCGATTTAGTGAGCACCGGCAAAACATCGCGCGCAAAGCTCAACGCCATTTCATTCGTTACGGCTTCCACGATCACGGGCACGGAAGTGGTTACCCCGCCGGCAGACATCTTGATGACCGCTTCACCTGCCTGCACGGGCTTCACGCGACCATGGGCATCCACGGTTGCGACTTGGGGCTTGGTGGATTCAAATTTGGCGCGTGAGGTGACATCTATCTCGAAACCATTGGTAGAAGCGCCCGTCAGGACCAGATGATGCGCGGCTTCACCCGCCTTCAGCTCCAGCTTCTCGGGATAAGCTGTGATCGCAGTAAATTCAGGAGGCGGTGGAGGTGTGGGTGCCGGTGGTTTGGATGCGGGACTGCAGGCAGACAAGAGCCAGGCCAGGCTCAAAGAGCTCAGCAACAGCGGACAACTTGTTGTCTTCAGTTTTTGCATCATTCCTTCTTTGGTACGCTGGCGGTCACGGTCGGCTCGGGTGGTTTCAATTCTGCGCGCTGTTTACCACTTGCTTCCCACGCATAGACTGAGCCTTTGATGCTGCCGGTGTAGATGACCTTCGCATCGGGCGCAGTGGCCACGCAGAGCAGAGGTGTCTCGATGGAATTGACCTTGCGATCTTTCGCACCACCAGAGCTTTGCGTGCCCACCTGGACTTGGAAATCCGTGAATGTCCGGGCCACGCCATCCTCACTGGAAGACACGAGCGTCTTGCCGTCAGGAGTCCAGGCCAGTCCGGTGATCGGAAATGTATGGGTGGCGATGGCGATGACCTTTTGCCTGGTTGGCACGTCCCAAACTTTAAGCTCTTTGTCCGAGCCGCCGCTGGCCAGACGTGTAGCATCTTCATTGAAAGCCACGGCGAGCACATGCCCGGTATGCCCTTCGAACTGACCTTTTTCTTTTCCTGCTGGCAACTCCCAGAGCCGCACCAATTTGTCTGCACTGCCGGTGGCCAGCAGCTTGCCATCGCGGCTGATGCTGCAGGCGTAGATGGTGTCGCTGTGGGCCGTCCATTGCTGCTTCACAGAACCGGTGGCCACTTCCACCACTTGGATCAAGCCCGCCTTGGCCGTTTCACCGTGAGCCAGCACCAGCCATTTCCCATCCGGCGTGAAGGTCGCACTGGTGACGCGGCCTGCCAGTTGATTGGTCAAGGTGGCTTTGACCGTCCACGACTTCGTCTCCCACAGCCACACCTTTTGAAATTCTCCTGCTACCACCAAGCTGCCATCCGGGCTGATGGCCAGTGACTGCACGGCATCGCGCGGACCGCTCAATGTCTGGAGCATTGGATGATCATTCTTTACCGCATCATGGATGAACACTTTGTTGCCGCGACCCAAGGCGAGCTGCTTGGCATCGCTGGAGAGCGCCAGGGCGAGCACGGGTTGATACAGTGAAGGCAGAGGACCGAAATCTTCCGGCACGGGTGCGGAGCGCGGTGCGTTCAAGATGGATTCATCCCAAGCAGCACCAGCATCCACCCACGCCCGCAAGGTGGCGATCTGCGGTTCCGCCAATTGTTTCTTGGGCGGCATGTGCGGGTCGGCATCGGGAGCGAGAGACTTGATGAGCGGGCTTTTTAGGCTGTCATTGGCGACCAAGGCGGCACCGTTATCACCGCCTTTGAGGGCTAATTCCCGTTTATGGAGAGCCAGCCCGCCTTTTTGCTTGGCTGCATCATGGCAGGCCAAGCAGTTCTCCCGCAGCAACGTCATGGCCTTGGCCGTGTTCCGTTTCGCCACTTCGGCCTCATCGGCGGCGAAAGCGACGTTCGCGAATTGCCAGCATATCGCCAGCAGCAAGACGCAAAAACGATGCATGCGAATAAGTTAGATGTGTTTCAGCGGTGGATTATTCACCGCGTTTTCATACTTTCATGCACAGTCGTGCGGACAACCACCTTGAGAGGTGGTGCCTACGGTTTGATCAGGTTTTCCGGCAGCGCAAAGGCCACAAGGCTGCCACCAGCAGGGCGGCCGGATTTGCCGCCGCCAGCGGAGATGACGACGTATTGGCGGCCATTGAGCATGTAGATGCTCGGGGTGGCGTTGCCGCTGAAAGGCAGTTTGGCCTGCCAGAGAATTTTGCCCGTATCCTTGTCGAAGGCGCGGATGGTTTCATCGGCGGTGGCGGCGATGAAAATGAGGCCACCAGCGGTGACGACGGGGCCGCCATAATTCTCCGTGCCCGTTGGCGGGATGCCGCGCGCGGTGAGCTTTTCATATTCGCCCAAGGGGACTTTCCATTTGATCTCGCCAGTGTTGAGATCTACGGCGTTCAAGGTGCCCCAAGGCGGTTTGATGGCGGGATAGCCTTCCTTATCCTGGTAACGGCGGAAACCGGCGAAGGCGTAGGAGGGTGGTTTGCTCGGAGCCGCCGGAGCAGGCGCATTGGCTTCATCGGGACGGCCACCGGTGCTGAGCGTGTTCTCATTCCGCACGTAATCCAGGATGGCGGTGCGGGCGCCTTCGGGAATCATGTCGAAGGCAGGCATGCGTCCGCCGCCTTGCCGCGTGATAGTCTCGATCTCCAAGCGCGTCTTGCGTTTCTCGACGTCGATTAGGGAGGGGAAGCCGCCAGCGAGATTGCCTTTGCGGTCGAGGCCATGGCACGGGCCGCAATAGACCATGTAGTCGCGTTCACCGGCGACGAGCGGCTTGCCATCGGCACGACGCGTCTCGACCATCTGCACGAGCCAGGGGATCTCGTTGATGTTCACGTAGTAGATACCGTTCGGATCGGCCGCACCACCTCCCCATTCCATGCCGCCATCGAAGCCGGGGAACATGACGGTCTCATTCAGGCTGGGCGCGGGGAAGGGACCGAAGTTCGGGGATGCCCTGATGCGATCGAGTGTCGCTTGTTGTGCTTCGGGCGAGATATTGGAGACGTCGGCCTCGGTGTAATACTGCCGCATCAAAGGCGCGGGCTTCGTGGGGAAAGGCTGCGTGGGCCAGGCTTGCTCGCCGCGCAGATCGGATTTGGGCACGGGCTTTTCTTCGATGGGCCAGAGCGGTTCACCGGTGACGCGGTCGAAGACGAAGACGTAACCGTGCTTGGTGCCTTGCGCGACGGCATCCACCTTCTTGCCCTTGTGCGTGACGGTGAGGAGCACGGGTGGGCAGGGGAGATCTTTATCCAGCAAATCATGATGCACGATCTGGAAATGCCAGAGGCGTTTGCCGGTGTTGGCATCCAGCGCGACGATGCTGTTCGCGAAGAGATTCATGCCGTGGCGATCGCCGCCGTAGAAATCAGGCTCGGCGGTTTTCGTCGCGACATAGACGATGCCGCGTTTTTCATCCAGCGACTGGCCGGGCCAAGGCATCACGCCGGTGGCGGTCTTGTAAGCGTCCTTGGGCCAGGTGTCGTAGCCGACTTCACCCGGGCGCGGGATGAGATGGAAGATCCAGCGGCGCTGGCCGGTGCGGACATCGAAGGCGCGCACAGCTCCCGGCCCGCCCACACCGCCGATGATCATCAAGTCCTTATAAACGACACCAGGGGTGTTCAGGCCGACGTTGGGTGTGCCTTCTGTATCCAGGCCGGTGCCGAGATGGATGGAACCGTTCTCACCGAAGCTGCGGATGACGGTGCCGTCTTTCGGGTTCAGGGCGAAAAGATAATTGCCCACGGCGGTGAAGAGGCGTTGTTCCTCGCCCTTTTCATTCTGCCAATAGACGAGGCCGCGTTGGCGGCCACGACCTGCGCCGGAACGTTCCTTGCTCGGATCCCACTTCCAGAGTTCCTTACCGGTGGCGGCGTCGAGCGCGATGACCTTGCGCGTGGGTGAGGGCGTGAATAGGACGCCATTGATGACGAGATTGTTCGCCTGATACTCGCCCTTGTCGCCGGTCTCATACGTCCACGCGACTTTGAGCTGCGTGACGTTGGCGCGGTTGATCTGGTTCAATGGGGTATAGAGTGTGCGCCCCTTGTCACCGAGGTAGGTGGACCAATCGGTATTGGCGGGATTTGCCGCAGTCGCGGCGAGACTGGTGAACGTGCTGATACCCAAACTGATGAGGGCCAGTTGTAATCCCGCGAAGGGGGCTGAAAATCTGAGATGCATGAATATGAGTGATTTTAGTCGCGGTTTGCCCGGGCGTGTCCACATCATTCTTTGAGAAACCTGGGAACAGCAGACATCACACTGCCAGCCGCTGCCTTATCCAGTATCCGTCTGAGGAGCAGTCTGTCGGCTCATTCCGGCAAATCCTGCCCCTTGGTCTCCGGAAGGAACGTCAGGAACACCAGACCCAGCAGGAAGAATGTGCCCAGATAGGTAATGGCCACGCGTAGGTCGTAGGTGGACTTCATCCACGCCGAAAGCCAGATAAGCACAGGGGCCGCGAGGATGCGTCCGGTGTTGAAGCAGAAGCCCGAACCCGTCGCCCTTAGATGGGTCGGAAAGAGCGCGGGGAAATAGACGGCATAGCCCGCATGGATGCCCTGGGCAAAGAAAGCGAAGATGGGCAAGAGCACCAGCAGCAAGCCGTAGCTGCCCACCAGCGAAGGAAGCCAGCAGATGGCGGGTGTCATGGCCAGTGCCGCCAGATGCATGACGACGAACGTTTTCTTGCAGCCCCAGCGCGCACTGAGCGGGCCAAATGCGAGCATGCCTACACCGGCACCAGCCGTTTGGATGAAGCCGAACGCGATCTTCGATTTGCTCGCCCAATCAGGATCGTTCACGCTCTTCAGGTAATGGGCCGCGATGTCTTGCCCGGCCACGACTACACCCCAGAAGGTCGCCAATCCCACCATGGCAAGCAGGGCGCCGAAGATGGCGCGGCCACGCCATTGCGGTGTGCCCAGCAGCTCCGAGAAACTGCCCAGCCGTTCCGCTTTCTTCGCCTTCGCTTCCTTCCATGATTCCGGCTCTTTTATGCTGATGCGTACCCAGAGAACCAGCAGGGCGGGAATCACGCCGATGAGGTAGGCATAGCGCCAGTTGCTGCCGACGAGCAAACCAGTCGCCGCCGCCAGCCAGAGCCCCATCACACTGGTGGCGTGAAAGATGCCACCGGCACGTTCACGCGCATGCTTGGGAAAAACTTCCGCCACCAGTGCAGCACCCACGGCCCATTCACCACCCACACCCATCGCCACCAGAAAGCGCAAGATGCCGACGTGCCAGATCTCGGTGGCGAAGTAAGTCAGGCCGGAGAAGACGGAATAAAACAGGATGGTGAGCGCCATGATCGGGTTGCGCCCGAAGCGATCGGCCAGTGAACTGAACAGCCAGCCACCGATGGTGCCGCCGATAAGGAAGATGCCGAGAAAACGTTCACCCCAGATCTTCACCAGCTCATGGTCACGCGGTACGTGCAACAAATCCGGCAGCATGTCTGCGCGAGTGATGTTGTAGAGCTGTCCTTCAAACGCATCAAAGACCCAGCCGAGTGACGCGACGATGAGCACGAGCCATTGGTAGCGGGTGACGCCGTGATACCATTTCTGCGGAGTGTCGGTCATGCGCGTGTTGGTTGGCTGCTGGGGATTGATCACCAGGCCACGGTCTTGCCGGGGATGGCGATGGGGTAATTCCCTTCGGTATCGGGTTTTACTGGCGGTTCCATATCCCAAGTCACTTTCTCCGGCATGAGCTGGAGCTTGGAGTTGATCGCTTCATCCCATTCCACCAGCTTGCCGGAATAGACCGCCATGCGGCCCATGATGGCGGTCATGGTGGAGTGAGCGGCGGCTTCGAGTTCGTTGTACGGCTTGTCCTTGCGGATGGCTTCAACGAGCGGGAAGTGTTCGAGTTGATGTCCGTCCTCGGCGGCTTTCAGTTTCAATTCCCACGCGTTCGGTCCGGTGATGCGGAAGATGCGGTTTTGCACATTCAGATCCGCTTTGCCTTTGGTGCCGACGGCGTGCTCGCTCACGATGGTGTGTGTGCCCGGTTGTCCCTGCCGACACTGGCTGGAAAGCTTGGAGCCATCCGCATACTCATACTCGACAAAGAAATGGTCGAAGATCTGGCCGTGCAGTTTCTTGTCATTGCGTACTTGGCGTCCGCCCATGCCTTGAGCGCGGATGGGATGGCCCTTCTTGATCCAGTTGATGATGTCGAGGTTGTGGATGTGCTGGTCCACGATGAAATCGCCGGAGATCCAGGTGAAGTAATACCAGTTACGGAGCTGGTATTGCAGTTCGGTTTCGTCCGGCAGGCGCTCCAAACCGCCCCGGGCATTGCCGAGCCAATAGGCGGTCATGGAGGTGATGTCGCCGATAGCCCCGTCATGCAGGCGTTTGACAATCTCCTGATAGGCTGGCTGATGATGGCGCTGCAAGCCCACGCCGACTTTCAGATTTTTCTTTTTAGCTTCTTCCGCAGCGGCCAGCACACGGCGGACTCCAGGGGCATCCACTGCCAGCGGTTTTTCGACGAAGATGTTCTTCCCTTGGCGGACGGCTTCTTCGAGATGATAAGGGTGAAACCCTTGCGGTGAAGCGATCAGCACCAGGTCAGCCTGTGCGATGGCCTGCTTGTAAGCATCGAATCCGATGAATTGATTGCCCAGTGAGACGTCCACTTGTTCGGGATGCTGCTTCTTTAATATCTCGAGGCTCTTCTCCATCCGCTCGCGCGAGATGTCCGCCATGGCCACGAGCTTCAGGCCTTTCTCGGTGTTCAGATTTTGATTCGTGGCGCCGGTGCCGCGGCCGCCGCAACCGACGAGGGCAAGCTTGAGTTCCTTGTCGCTCGGAGCAGCAAACGCATGTGTCGCGGCGGAAACCGTGGCGATGGTAGCGACGGAAGTAGTGGCGAGGAACGACCGGCGGTTGATCATGGCATCTCAGGGTTGGGGGTTGAGCAGTTCACCGACACGGAGGGGACGTTGCTGGCGGATGGATTCTTCAGCGACCAGACAAAGACCGGCGGACCATAGCCCATCCAAGGCGGTGGCGAGACGGTGGCTCTCGCCGCGCACCATGCGGATGCATTGAGCGATCTCTTCGCGCAATTCGAAGACTTCGCCGCTGTGCGTCTCGATCTTCACGTTCTCGAGATTCTGGCCGTCGAAAACTTTCAGGAAATAACTCGGCTCCAGCGTGCGGTCGAGTGCGCCGCTCCAGCCTGCCCAGATCGCGCCTTTCGTGCCGGTGACTTTCACTGTCTGATGATGCTCGAAGGCGGCGAGAGTCTGCGACACGACGGCATAACTGCCGTTCGCATACTTGAACATGGCGCTGAAATTATCGAAGAGCTGTGGACGTTGCGGGTCGCGCGAATTGCCGTAAGCATAAAGCTCCACGGGATCGCCGCTGCCGCTGAGATACCAGCGAGCAAGGTCAAAGAAATGGATCGGCTCCTCCAGCACCCAACTGCCCACGCGGCTCTGATCATAGCGCCAACCGCCGGCACCGAGACGGTACGGTTTGCGCAACAATTCGACCAGGACGTATTGCGGTTCCCCGATGGTGCCGCGTTCGATGATGCGTTTGATCTCGCCCCATTGCGAAGACAGGCGGAATTCATGGCCCAAGGCGAGTTTGCCTTTGCTGGTCGCAGCTCCGGCAGCGATGGCTTTGCAGTCTTCCAGCGTAGTCGCCATCGGTTTCTCCAGCAGCACATGCTTGCCCTTGGCCAAGGCGGCGAGGGCGATGTCACGATGCGTGTGGCTGGGGGTCACGATGTCGATGATGTCGAACTCCGTCTGCGCCATCATCGTTTGGGCGTCCGGAAAAATCTTCGCTTCAGGATACGCAGCAGCGGCTTCCTTGCGCGTGGCTTCGGTGGGCGCAGTGATGGCGACGAGACGGGCGTCAGGGTTGCCAGCAATGGATTGCGCGTGGAGCTTTCCCCAGGCGCCGAAGCCGGCCAGTGCGAAACGGACAGGTGATGACATGGTGTAAATCGCTCGGTGATTATTTGCGTGGTGCGGTGGTCAGGGGTGTGACGGGATTGGGCACGCGACGTCCTTGCAGTTCGTTCAACCGGCACGTGGGCAGCTTGGGCAGAACGTATCTGGCGAAGAGGTCGCACTCATCCAGGTGCGGATAACCGCTGAGGATGAAGGCGCGCATGCCCATGTCCATGTAGCGGTTCAGCTTGGCAAGCACCTGATCGGGATCGCCCACGATGGCACTGCCGCAACCGCTGCGGGCCAAGCCCACGCCGCTCCACAGGTGTGGTTCGATATATAGGTCCTTGCTCTGCGCACGGAGTTCATCCTGGCGGAGCACGCCGGCGCTCTGGCTGTCCATGGAGCGGGCTTTGATCTCCGCGCCTTTGGCGGCATCAAGCTTGGAGATCAGCCGGTCCGCCGCTGCCCTTGCCTCTGCTTCGGTTTCGCGCACGATGACGTGGGTGCGAAAACCGAAATCGATCTTGCGTCCGTAGGCTGCAGCTTTCTCTGACATGACGCGCATCGTTTCGGCGATGCGGTCTTCTGTCTCCGGCCACATGAGGAACACATCGCAGTGTTTGGCGCACAAATCTTGTGCAGCAGGCGAGATGCCGCCGAAATACATGAGCGGGCCGCCGTTTTGCTGATAGGGCCTGGCGGCATCGGTATTTGGCAGGCTGAAGTTGTAGTATTTGCCTTTCCACTCAAAAGGTCCATCCGTGCGCCAGAGTCCTTGTAGTATCTGGATGATTTCGCTGCTGCGTTCGTAGCGCACCTCGTTGCTCTCCTTCAGGCCTGGCATGTCCGAGGATATGATGTTGATGCAGAGGCGACCTTGGGCGATGTGATCCACGGTGGCGATGGCACGCGCGAGCATGGGCGGCCAGACCTCACCCATACGCAGGGCGACGAGCTGGTTGATCTGACGTGTCTGCGCCGCCATGGCGGAGGCGAAAGCAAGTGCGTCCTGCCCCACGATCCAACCCGAAGGCAGCAGGATATTCTGGAAACCGTGCTTGTCGGCGCGACGAACGATGTCACCGCAATGCTCGTAATTGGACCGCAAGGAGCCATCCGGGACACCAAGGAATTCGTAATCATCCCCGCACAAGGCAGAGAACCAGGCGACCTCAGCTTTACGTTCAGGCGTGCGGATGGCAGGCGGGTTCATGGCATGAGTATGGATTGGCGCAGCGCATATCCCAGAGTGGTAATGGCGCGTATGATTGCAGCAACGCGGGGCGTTGGCAAGTTGCGCGGAAGGATTTTGGCCGGGAGAGAAAAGAGGGCTTGGTCTTCAGTGCGAGGTGGTCAAACTGGAGCGTCCCGATGGCATGCTAACTGGGGATGGTTTGCTGATGGGCGGTTTGCGTTTGAACGAACGATAAGCCAGCCAGCAGCCGATGAGGGTCACAAGTTGTTCCAGATACGCCACCGGCAAGTAGCGAAGCTCGTCCATCTCGGGCAATTGGTGCAGACGCTTAAGACGGATCGTGGAAGCGTCGGGGAAGATCTGCCAGAAGAAATAGCAATGGCGGATATGAGTCTCGACCAGATCGGTCAACCACGGTGGTTCCGTTTCATCATTCTGCATCAACAACAGCCCCAGTTCCTTTTTCCTGTGCTCGGAAAGGTGGCGCAGGTAATTCTCCAACAGCACATGAGTGACGGTCCGGTTGATCATCCGTTGCTTCCGATCCTGCAAGATTTGCCGGAGAGAGCGGTTGGCGCTGAAGGTATGTGCGGCCTCCGGCACGCGGATGATCCGTTTGGGATTCGATTCTTTGGTCAGGAAGTCTGTGTTCAGGATGGTCGCAAGAAATCTTCCTTCCAAGGGCAGGTCGTGCGGGAGGTAGATGCTGCGGGCGGTGTCGGCCCGGATGACATAAAGTTGCTCCGGGATAAGCGCGCCACCGGCGAGCGCCAGATGGGAAACGGCCAAGGATAGTTTGTCGAATAATGTTTTCTCAGGTTTGAAAGCCAGGTCCTTGACCGGCTCATCCATCGCCACGACCGCCTCGCGCTTGTCGCCCAAAGTGCAGAGCATGTTCCACAATGTGTCGGGCTTATGGATGACGAGGTCGCCATCGATCAGGAACAAAAACTTGGAGGAGGCTTCGGAAGAGGAATGGACAAAGGCATTCCATGCGGCCGACCGTTTCTGTTCGGGAATGCGGATCATGTGACAGGCAAAGGCGGTGCGATGCTCGTGTCCGTTGACCTGGGCCTGGAAGACAGCTTCCACGGCTGTGGTCGCGTCATTCCGCTCTTCACCCATCACGCAGATGATCTCACAACTGAGATTGCGTTTGCTGAGTTCGCCAAACAAAGACTGCTTGAACAAGGAGGTCAGGGCGGTCGCGCCAAACTCTTCGTGGTTCCCGGCCAAAATGCCGATCGAGACAAAGGTCTCAGCCGTCTGTTCATCTGGTGTCATGGGCATCCTTTTTCGTCCAAGTGGTTTGAGGGGTGATCGCCGGGACCGGGCGAAGCCGTCCATTTTTGGCGAGTCAGAAGACGGGCAAGGCTCATGAGTTCGCAGCCTTGCTTCGCAAATTGCACGAAACATTGCGTATAGCAATGTCCTGTGCCGCTTCCCAGATCAGAACCGTTGTCGCTTGGACGCACGGAAAGCCTGATCCCTAGTGCATTAGGGCATGCATGCCCGGGGCGGGGCCGATTTTGGAAAGTGTCGATGCCTGAGTAACCAGCAGGGAGCAGGCCAACGCGGGCTTCAGTGGGGGTGGCTGGAAGAGTTCGTGCCGGGGTTCAGGCTTCACTGTCCGGAACCAACACACCCGGCAGCACGCACACCGCCCAGAGGATGAGTCCGCCGGCCCAGCAGAGCGCGCCGTAGAGGTAGTGCGTGGCCATGGTACTCGGCACGAGGTCGCCGGTGATGCGGGTGAGCATGCCGATGAGCATCAAGCCCGCAGCGGTCGTCAAGGCCGGGTGAAAACGTTCGAGTTTGGTACGCTGGCCGCTGTGTCCAAAGACGACCCGCGTGGCCACGGCCAAGGTAATCAGCCCAAAGCCGCCGAGCAGTTCGATATGCGACAAACCGACCCGCCAGCCCGGCCAGAAACCGGCCGTCAGGATGCCGAGCGGAATGCTGACCAGTCCGGTGACGAGCAGCCATTGCACCCCGTTCCAAGACCAGGCCAGCCGTTCGAGCGGCATCACGCTCCAGAGATAATTTAGCAACAGACCAGCCCGCAGCAGGGTGGCCAGTGGCGACCAGCCGAAAGCTTCCAAGGGATACGTTCCGACCAGCAGGAGGCCCGTCACTGCGGCGCTGTCACATGACTGCCGCCATGCGGGGCTTGGAGTTTTGGAGGTCGCGAATTTCTCGCGCACGCCGAGGCCGAGAAAGCGGGGCAGCAAGAAGCCGCCCGCACCGAGAATGCATAGCAGGATGAACCCGTGATAAGCCCAGAGGCGGCCGAGCAATTCCCAGGCGGGATCAAGTTCGCGTTGGGCAGTGAGATGCTGCAGCGCCAATCCGGCCAGCGCACAGGCGAAAGCGAACGGCATCAGAACGAATCCGGGCGGAGGCAGGTCCTGCCGTTGGGCAAAACGCCGGCCCAAGGCCAGCAGCAAGGCCAAGAGGGCCGCGGCGAATGAGATATCACCGGTCAGGGTCGCGCCAAATGAATAGGCCACCACACAAGCCAGATGGAGCAGCAACGGCACGATGGCTTCGAGGGCAGTGAAAGGCTTCACCTCCAGCAGCCGGGGAAGTGAGGTGCCGAGGAAACCCAGGATGAACCCGCCGAAGAAACCGTTGGTCATCAGGCGGGCGTGCCGCAGACCGGGGTAGTCGGACATCCAGCCCGCCAGCATCACCGGCCACAGGAGCACGCCGACAAGGCCTGCGAGCACGGCCAAAGGAAAGAAGAGGCGGAAGGGCTCCTCGTGCATTTCACGCCAAGTGATCCGTCTCGACGGTTGGGCTGGGGAGGGCTCTGCCGTCGGCCGTTTCACATGACGGGGGCAGCGTGGGGCGGCAACCGCCGTCGCTTCGGCGAGCGGAACATCTGGCTCATTGGCATCAGGCACCATGCAGTAAGGCTACGATAACCTTCAGTTTTCCACACGGCGGATTTTGCCATCCAATCCCCATGGGTTAGCCACCGGAGGACTTTTTGGGGCGATGGGCGTCGAAGGTCTTTTGATGATGCCGCATGATGTCATCGCCTTTTTTATCGTAACTGCCGGTGGCAGTGTGCGGCACATCCGGGATGGAAAGAAAATCGTGGGCGACGCCGAGTTCCTTGAGGTAGGCGGAGTATTTGAGGTTGAACTCGTAATTGAAGCACTTGGTGCCGTCCCAGATGAGGATGTTGAGCGCGGGCCGGTCTTTGCGGGCGGCATAGGTCTTGGCGATGTCCCAGGTGTTGTAGCCAAGCGGCAGGAAGCGCAAGTTTTCCGATTCGTAGCCGTTGTTGTCCTGGATGTGTTTTTCCGGACCATAGCCGGAACCGCCGGGCGCGACGGAGAGGAAGAGTTCCGGATGTTTGAACATGATGCGGGTCGTGCCGCGTCCGCCTTGTGAATAGCCTTCCAGTGCGCGGCCTTCCCGGTTGCCCCAGGTGCGATAGGTCTTATCGATGTGCGGGATGAGTTCCTGCACGAACACGGTTTCACCCAGACCGTTTTTCATTTCCGGCATGTCATACCAGCTCACGGGACCGCCGTTGGGAAAGACATAGATGGTGGGCTTGATGGTGCCCTTCTGAATGGCGGCATCCACGTAGGTGGCCAGGCGCACGCTTTTGTTCTCTCCGCCCGGGCGTCCGCCATGCAGGTGATACACCACTGGATAACGTTCCTGGCCCTGTTCATAGCCGGGCGGGAGATAAATGTAGTAGCCGACTGCGATGCCCATGGAAGGGCTCTTGAAGGTGGCGTGCTTGACGGACGCGGGTAATATTTTCTTCGCCTGCTCTGCGTTTTCCATGGGGGCCACCCAAGAGAAGGGTGGCTGCTTCTTCGCGGTATTGGCGGATTTCGCTTCCTGAGCCAGGCCAAGCTGGCCAAGACCAAGCAGCGCCAGACCGAAGACTGCAAGGTGGACGGCCGGGAACCGGCTGACGGTGGACAGCTTGAGCCGATTGATTTTCATCATGGGTAATTGCCGGCGATGTTAGAACGTGAACATCTCCCATTCGAGCCTATTTTCGCGCCAAATCATTGTCCCGGACGGATTGCAGCCTGGCGGCGAGTTTGGCTTTGAAACCATTGACCACCGAGGTGAATTCCGGCTTTTGCGCCAGATTGGTGTATTGCCTGGGGTCTTTCACCATATCGAACAATTCGATGCCTTTGGAGGCATCCTCCATGTATTGGATGTACGCCCACTTGTCCTCGCGCAGCAAGAAACCCTTGCTGGAGGGAGCGACACAAAAGGCCGTCTCCCGCACCTGATGCGCCGGATCATCCAGCATCCGCGAGATGTCTTTGCCCTGGAGCCGGGCGGGCACCTCAAGTCCGCAAAGTTTGGCGAGGGTCGGATACAGATCGATCAGTTCGGTGAGCGAATGGCACACCGCCGGTTGCTTGCCCGGCACCTTGATGATGAGCGGCACCATGGCGGATTCATCCCGCAGGCTTACTTTGGCCCAGAAATCGTGCTCGCCCAAATGATATCCGTGGTCACTGGTGAAAATGACGATCGTGTTGTCCGCCTGGCCGGATTTTTCCAGCGCCGCGAGCACCTTGCCCACCTGTGCATCCATAAAAGCCACGGACGCATAGTAACCGCCCACCGCCTTGCGTTGACGGCGCTCGTCCATCTTCATGTTCACGCTGGTCTTGTAGTTGATGCCCGCCTTCGGGATGTCGTCCCAGTCACCCGCGAGCTTGGGTGGCAGTGGCATCTGGTCGTACGGCAGGTAAGGTTCGTAATATTTTTTGGGCGCTACGAAGGGCACATGCGGGCGGACGAAGCCGAGGGCGAGAAAGAATGGTTTGTCCGCGTGCTTGCCCAACAGCTCGACGGCCTTGGCGGCCGTCTTGCCGTCGGAATGGACCAGATCATCGCCTTCTGCTTCGACCACCACGAAGGTGTTGCCGCCCACCACCGGGCGTTTGCCGTCGGGGTTGCCTTCCAATGTCTCGCCCACACCGGTCGCTTTCCATTCCGGACCGGGGCTGTTGAATTTTTCCGTCCATGAGGCCGGATCATCCGCTCCATCGCCACCTTCCTCGATGCCGCCGGGCACGCCCATGTGATAAATCTTGCTGACCCGGGCGGTGTAGTAACCGGCGTTCTTGAAATGCTGTGCCCAGGTGGCGCGCTCGCCGATGGCCGGACGCGGACTCGTATAGCCCAGCACCCCGGTCGCATGCGGGTAATAGCCCGACATGAAGGACGCCCGCGAGGGACCGCAATAGGTGGCATTGCAGAACGCACGAGTGAAACGTGTGCCTTGTGCGGCCAGCCGGTCGATGTTCGGGGTCCGGCTGATTTTATTGCCATAGCACGAAAGCGCTGTCGCCGTCAGGTCATCGGAGATGATGAAGAGTACGTTCGGTTTGGACGTCCGCGTGGCACCCTGGGCGAACCACGGGAGACAGCATAGGCACGGAAGGAGGAGAAGGAGCAGGCGTTTCATGATTTTAAAGGACAGCACAGCAGGCCGGTCAGGCCACGCTGTTCACTTCGGATAGTCGGCACCGGAGAGGCTTTGCAGCACGGACTGCTGCCACTCGCGGAGTTTGGTCTGGAGTTTGCGCGCGGTCGTGGGGTCCTGGTCGAACAGGTTGTTTTTCTCGGCCGGATCGGCTTTCAGGTTGAAGAGTTCACGGCGTATCTGGTCGTTTTTCAGTTCGTGGACGACCAGTTTGAAATCTCCATCGATGATCGCGCGTGGGCCGAGGAAGTCTGCTTCCGTGATCGCCGGGTGGCGGTAGTTGGTGAAGTCGCGGGTGGCTTTGCCGCCTTGGAGTTTGACGAGCGGAGTGGTCCCCGTTTGCAGCCTGGGATCGAGGTAGGGTTGCGGTTTGGCCTGGTTCAGGCGCGCCGTGTTGTATTCCCAGAAATACAAGGGGATGGAACGTTCCTTCAGTTTGCCTGCGAACACAGGAGTGAGATCCACACCATCCAGCGGACGAGACGGCAACGGTTGACCGGCGAGGGCACTGAGGGTGGGCAACAGATCGCTGGTGGTGGCGCGGAAATCGACGGCCAGAGGTCGCGGGATGCGGGCGGGCCATTCGATGAGTCCGGGCACCAAGATGCCGCCTTCATACACTTGCGCCTTGGTGCCGCGATGGGGGAAACCCAGAGCGGCATCCGCCGAGGTGCCGTTGTCTCCGCAGTAAAATAGCAGCGTGTTCTCGCGCAGACCCTGAGCAGCCAGATGCTTGCGCAGCGTGCCGATGGCGCGATCCATGGCGGTGATCTCGGCATAGCGTTCACGCAGCACCTCGCCTTGGGGCCGCGTGACTGCGCCGCCCGTTTCGTTGGAGGTGAGCTTGACCGGTTTTTTGTATTTGGCGGGCAGGTCATCGTAGAGCGCGAGGTCGGCAGGCAGGCCGCTGTAAGGTTCATGCGGTGAGCCAAACCACACGACAGTAAGGAACGGCTGCTTCGCCTGCTTGGCGGCATCGATGAAGCGGATCGTTTCGTTGATGAGAATCTCAGAGCTTTCCCCCTTGAAGACTTCCGGCGGGCCGCCGTTGCGTGAGAGCGACGGGTTTAGCTCGAAGAAGTTGTCATGCGACAGCCATTCGTGAAAGCCCATCGCGCCCGGGCTGACGGGAGATTCCTTTTTTACCGCGCCGACGTGCCATTTGCCGAAGTGGCCGCAGCGATAGCCCGCGTTCCGAAGCTGATGAGCAAGGGTCACTTCCTGCGGACGGAAGGACCAGCCGGGGGCGAAGGTGCCCATGCGGTTCGGGTGCCGGCCGGTCAGAAAACTGGCGCGAGTGGGCGAGCAACTGGGATGGGCGGCATAGAAGCGGTTGAAGCGGAGGCCGGTCCGGGCCATCTCATCCAGCACCGGGGTCTTCACATGCGGGTGACCATTGTAACCGGTCTCCTCCCAACCGTGGTCATCGCCCATGAGGAGGATGATGTTGGGTTTGGCAACGACGGGCTTGGTTGGATTTGCGGCTTGAGCCCAGCCAGTCTGGCCCAGGCACAGGATGGCGCAGGCGCCCACCAACAAACAGTCTCGAAGCAGATCGGCGAGGGACAGGCAGGTCCGGGAAGATGGGTTCATGGTTGAGGAGGTGTTTTTCGTCACGGTTCATTGGGGATGGCCGGTGCGGTTGTAACCGCCATCAGGGCCAGGCCAGGGCTTCAGCTATTTTATTTCCCAGTGTATCGCTGCGTGTTGTTGCTGCAGTTTTTCCCAGGCGGTTTCGCCCTGGAACGTCAGCAACGCGTTGGGCCGGACACCGCCTTGCAGGGCATCTGGGGCATATCTTTGGAAAGCGAAGAGGGCGGTGATCTCCATCGCCAGGCCGATCAAGTGGCCGGGCAGTTCCTTCTTGCTGACCAGCCCCATGAGACAGCCACTCGCGTAGGCGTGGAACTGGGCGGCCGGGAGGTGATCGAAGCTCAATGACTTGATGGTCGTGATGACAAAATGCTTTTCCTGCTCATCGGCCTCATCCACCTGGCTGATCTGGCCGCGACCGAACTCCATCAGATTTTGGGCGAGGGCCTGAGGGGAGACATGCGGCAACACGATCTGCAACTGGGTGCGTAGCTGCTCGAAATCCGGCGTTATACGATGGCAAAAATCGTTGATGGTCTGCTCGAACATTTCACACTGCATAAGGGGTGGTCCGTTGAGGTTGATTGAATGTTAGATAGACACGTTCATGGATTTTTGGGAGCGGTGGAGGCATGAGGCCATAAAACGGGGGAGGGTGCAACCATGTTGTGGTGGATGAGGAACGAGGGAGAGTGACCCAACGTAGTCCCGCCAAAGCGCGGGACAACGTTGGGCTCTGGTACGGTGCCTCGATTGAGGCACGGGGGTAGGAGCATGAGGCGGGCCTTCAGCCCTTGGGGTTTTGTTGATGGCGATTACCCAGGCCTACGGCCTGGGCTGATATGAGGCCGCGCCGTTGGCGCTCAGAATGGGCGGAGCGGAAAATACAATGTGTGGGACTGACTACTTATAGCGTGGCGGGGTACGGCGGGGTGGCGGGTCGGCGGCTCCAAGGTGGATGTCGGGTTGCGGGGGCGTGATGGGTCACTCCATGGGGAATTGGTGGAATTCCTCGGCACTTATTAACAAGTGCCGAGGTTTGGTGAGGCTCTTGAGGGATGTCTGGTCAGCCAATAGCCAATAGCCAATAGCCA
>JAEYXS010000097.1 GCA_023431185.1 Verrucomicrobiota bacterium | reverse complement strand
CCTGGGGCTGGAGAAGGTCCCAAGGGTCCGGCTGTTCGCCGGTTAAAGCGGTACGCGAGCTGGGTTCAGAACGTCGTGAGACAGTTCGGTCCTTATCCACTGTGGGCGCAGGAAACTTGAGGGGTTCTAATCCTAGTACGAGAGGACCGGATTAGACGCACTTCTGGTGTGGCAATTGTTCTGTCAAGAGCATCGTTGCGTAGCCATGTGCGGAAGAGATAAGCGCTGAAAGCATCTAAGTGCCAAGCTCCTCCCAAGATATGGTTTCCCGGACGCAAGTCCCTAAAGACCCCCGGAAGACTACCGGGTTGATAGGTTAGGCGTGTAAGCAGAGTAATCTGTTCAGCGGACTAATACTAATCGGTCGTGCGGCTTGATCGCTTTTTCCTTTAATGGAAAGCGATTTCAACTCGCGAAACATGTCATTGCTCTATTTGACATGAGTTCTATGTGCAGATTTCAGAGAACAGCAATGTTCTTTATCAATTTTTGGTGCTTATAAAGCTGTGGTCCGACCCGATCCCATCCCGAACTCGGCCGTCAAACACAGTATTGCCAATGGTAGTGGTTGTATAGCTTCCGCGAGAGTAGGTAGGCGCCAATTCTTTCTAAAAGACCGGTCTGTGAGTTCAGACCGGTCTTTTTCTTTTTACGCTCCCCAGATTTGGTCCACAATCCCACTTCCCGTAAAATTTTCTCGCACTTTCCGCGATGTTCCGTTGACGCCCCCCGCTTCCACCGATAACGTCTCCCTACTTTCTGCCAAGCATGCTAGATGTCATTGAAAAACTCCTGGTCCTCCAGTCCCACGATCAAAAGATTCTCAAGACTCAGGAAGAACTTTCCGGCGTAGGCCCCCAACGCGAGGCCGCCAATTCCAAGGTCAGCTCCTCCACCCAAGCCTTGGAAAACGCCAAAAATCACCTCAAACACCTCGAATCCGAGCGCAAACGCCTCGAACTCGACGTTGAAGCTCAGAAAGAACTCATCCGCAAGTATTCCACCCAGCAAGCCCAGACCAAGAAAAACGAGGAATATAAGGCCTTCACCAGCCAGATTGAGACCTGCAATAAAGAGATCAGCAACATCGAGGATGTGGAACTCGGCGTGCTGGAACAGATTGACGCGGCCAAAATCGCCGTGAACAAGGCCACCGAGGCCGCCAAGGCGGACAAAGCCGTCATGGACGGCATGCTGGCCAAACTTGCTGAACGGGAAGCGGCCTTGAAAGCCGAACTCGCCGCCCTCCAGGCCAAACGCCCGGAATACACCGCAGTCGTGGAGCCGGGCGCATTGAGCAAATACGAGCGCCTTTTTAAGAACAAAGGCGGCCGGGCCTTGGTCGGGGTCGTGCACAGCGCCTGTGGCGGCTGCCACATGAAGCTCCCTACCCAGGTCATCGTGGCCTGCCAGGGACATCAGGAGCCGGTTTCCTGCCCGAACTGCGCCCGCATCCTTTACTACACGCGGGACATGGACCTCACCGTTTCCTCCTAGTTTCCCGGCGGGAACCATCACGACAGAAGTCGTTTTCGTGCAATAACCGCCCCCAATCCGCACTTTTTCTTTTCCGCACACCGCTTGTTTTTCCACCCTGCGGGCGCTAGAGTATCTTTGACTTTGAAAGGGCGGAGAATCGCTCGCTGGCAACGGCGGGAGGAAAGTCCGAACTCCACAGGGCGCGACGCCGCGTAACCCGCAAGGGATACACGCGGGAGACTGGTGCGAGACCAGCCGACGGAAAGTGCCACAGAAAACAAACCGCCTGCCGGGCTTCGGTCCGGCCGGTAAGGGTGAAAGGGTGGGGTAAGAGCCCACCGCTCCAAGAGCAATCGCGGAGGCGCGGAAAACCCCGTCGGGAGCAAGGCCAAATAGGAAACCGAGAAGCGGCCCGCTTCGTGGTCCGGGAAACCGGCCAGGTTTCGGGTACTGGCTGCGCAGACAAATGATTCTCTCCTTCGTTCGCGAGAACGGAGCAGACAAAATTCGGCTTACAGCCCTTTCAAAGTCATCTTTTCTGCTCCCGCCACGAATCAATTGTTGAACACTGTCACCCAACGAACACAGGCTTACCCAGTGGAATCCCATAAATAAACACCACCAGCCTAAACATTATCATCGCAAACAACCACAGCAGCAATCCGCTCACAAAAAAGGTCGCCGCAGTCTTCACCTCCCTTTTCCATGCAAATACACAACCTCCTAAAAATCCTGCTACCGCCCCGCATATAGCATTGAGAAATGACAATATGCTGAACGCCATTCCGCTGCAGTTTTCGTCACGAAGGGCCCAGAAGGGAAACACGATTGCGACCAGATAACACAACCCCAGCGGTACGCCGAATAATATAGTCAAACCTTCTAAAGCAGATTGCCTTTCTTCCTCCTTCTTGATCGCCTGATGCAAAGGATGCATTACCCAAAGAATTCACCACTCTCCGACGATCGTAAATCACCCTTTTGGGTCATTGCTCATTCCTTCGTCATTCGAGCTTGGGCATTAGTCATTCTTTGAAAAAGAAAAGCCCCAGCCTGATTCCTCAGACTGGGGGATTCGAATTCTTTAGCTGCCTTACTTCAACAACTCCTCCGCGATCTGCACCGCGTTGAGCGCCGCACCCTTCAGGAGCTGATCGCCCACCACCCAGAAGCACAGGCCGTTATCCAGCGCGCAATCCATGCGGAGACGGCCCACCTGGCAGTTGTCCTTCTCCGCCACATACAGCGGCAGCGGATATTCCTTCTTCTCCGGATTATCCACGATGTCCAGACCGGGCGCCTTCGCGAGCACCGCACGGGCAGCTTCTACCGTCACCGGCTTCTCGAACTCGGCGCTGACTGCCACCGAGTGAGCGCGATAGACCGGTACGCGCACGCACGTCACGCTGGCGCGGAAGCCAGGGTGATGCATGATCTTGCGGCCTTCGTTCTCCATCTTCATCTCTTCCTTCGTGTAGCCCGTATCGAGGAACGAATCCACCTGCGGCAACACGTTGAAAGCGATCTGATGTGGATACACTTCTTTCGTCACCGGCTGGCCGGCCACGATCTGATCCACCTGATTCTTCAATTCCTCGATCGCCTTCGCGCCCGTGCCGGAAACGGCCTGGTAGCTGGAAGCGAACACACGGGTCACACCGAACGCCTTGTGCAGCGGATACAACGCCATCAACGTGATGGCCGTCGTGCAGTTCGGGTTCGCGATGATGCCCTTGTGCTTCTTCACGTCCTCGGCGTTGATCTCCGGCACCACCAGCGGCACCGAATCATCCATGCGGAAGGCACTGGAGTTATCCACCACCACGCAACCAGCCGCGACCGCCGCCGGAGCGAATTCCTTGGAAATGCTGCCACCCGCGCTGAACAGGGCGATATCGATCCCTTGGAAAGAGTCTTTAGTCAGCTCTGTCACCGTGATCTCTTTACCCTTAAAGGTCAGGGTTTTGCCCACCGAACGGGCAGAAGCGAGCAACGTCAATTTCCCCACGGGGAAATTACGACGCTCCAGCGTCTTGATCATCTCGATGCCGACGGCTCCCGTCGCACCGACCACGGCTACATGCGGATTCCGATTCATATACTTTACCAACAAAGGGCGGCAACTATACCCACCGTTGGCGGCGTGTCAATGAGGGCAAAACGGGGGTGCAGGTTACCCGCAAAGAGTGTTGAAACTGAACAGATTGGGGTGAATTAACGGTAAAACTTGGCTCACCGGCCCTGCCGGTTAAACGTCGCCACCCGGCGGGCTGCCTCCGCCTGTTCGTTGGCGTTCAAGGAGCCGCGCATCTGCTCGCGTGTCGTTGTGGCATTGGTCTGGCCATTGATGGTTGCCAGCTCGATCCATTTGAAAGCCTCGATCATATCCTTGGCCACGCCATCCCCGTTCGCGTAGCAGACTCCCAGATTGAACTGGGCCGGACCGAATCCTTGGCTGGCTGATTTCTGATACCAGCCAGCGGCCTGGTTCAGATCCTTCGTCACACCTTCCCCGGTCGCGTATAGCACCCCGAGATTGAACTGCGCCTGCGCATGGCCCTTTTCCGCCGCCTGCTGATAGAGTTTTAAAGCAGCAGCTGCATCCTGCTTCACGCCCTCACCTTTGGAGTGGAGCAGCGCGAGGTTGTAAGCGGCGGCCGCGTGACCTTGCTTGGCGGCCAGTTGATAATACTTGGCGGCTTGGGGCAGATCTTTGGCGGTTGCGTAAGCCTGGGCCAGATTGTATTGCGCGGAGATGTTGCCGAGATCAGCGGCCTTGCGCCAAAGCTCCCGGGCTTTCAGTTCATCCTTCGCCACCCCCTTGCCTTCGGCATAGAGCATGCCGAGGGCGAACTGGGAAGGGGCATGGTTTTGCTCCGCCGCCTGCTGATACCACTTGGCCGCCTCCTTCAGATCTTGAAAGACGCCTTCACCAGTGGCGTAGCGTACGCCCAAGTTGTACTGCGCCGGCGCATGACCCTTTTCCGCCGCTTCCTTCCAGTAACGCACGGCCTCGCGGGGATTCTTCGGCACGCCCGCGCCTTCGTTGTGCAAGCTGCCCAAGTTATAGAGCGCGGGGGCATAGCCTTGCTCTGCCGCCCGCTTCATCCACTGGGCCGCGGCGGCGGTATCTTTCTTCACGCCCTCACCATTGGTGTGGAGCAGGGCGAGATTGAACTGGGCAGAAGCATCTTCTTGCTCGGCCGCCCGCTGCCACCATTTGGCGGCTTCCACCGCATCACGCACCGTGCCTTCGCCGGAATAATAAAAGTAACCCATGCTGGCCTGGGCACTGGCGAGACCGGCTTCCGCTGCCTGGCGATACCACTTCACGGCATCACTCAGGCTTTTCTTCACGCCCTCACCTTGAAAGTGCGCGTAGGCGATGGCGGCCATCGCGGGCGCATACTTTTGGTCCGCGGCCTTTTGATACCACTTGAGCGCTTCCGTTGAATTCTTCTTCACCCCTTCACCCTGCTGGTAGCAGTGACCCAGTGCATGTTGTGCAGCGAGGAGATTCAGGTCCGCGGCCTGGCGGTAATACTCCGCCGCCTTCGCATGATCAGCGGTCACGCCTTCACCATTCGCATAGAGAATGCCCAGATTATAGAGCGCTTCGGGATGCTTTTGCTGGGCGGCTTTCTGATACCACTCGATCGCCCGTTGAATATCCGGGGTCACACCCTGGCCCATGGCATAGAGCGCCCCGAGTTGATACTGTGCGCCCGTGTGGCCAAGCTCAGCCGCGAGGCGGTAATACTTCACGGATTCGGCGGCATCCTTCTCTACACCGTCACCATTCGCATAGAGGACGGCGAGGTTGTAGTAGGCAGCCACCACGCCTTTATCGCCCGCGCGCTGATACCAGATGAGGGCTTCGGCGATGTCCTTGCGTACGCCTTCCCCGTTGGCCAGCAGCACGGCGTAGTTGAATTGCGCCGAATCGAGCCCTTGCTCCGCCGCCTTCCGCCACCATTCGCCAGCGAGGCGAGGGTTGCGGGCGATGCCCTTGCCCGCATAGTACGCCAGCGCCAATGAATGTTGCGCGGGAGCGTAGTTTTGCAGCGCCGCCTTTTCCAGCCAGCGAACGGCCTCGGTGCTGTCGGCCGTGATGCCATCGCCATTCTCGTAAGCGAGCCCCAAGGAATATTGCGCTGCCGGAATGTTTTGGTTCGCCGCTTCGCGATACCACTTGGCCGCTTCTGCCAGATCGCGCTTCACGCCCTGACCAGTCGCGTAGAGGTAGGCCAGATAGTGTTGCGAAGTGGCGTTGCCTTGCTTCGCTGCCAGCAGATACCACTTCGCCGCTTCCGCAAGATCCTTGGTCACGCCGTCGCCATTGGCGTAGATGTAGCCGAGGTAATTCTGTGATTGCAGGTCACCTTGCGTGGCGGCGGCTTTCCAGGCGGCGAGCTGCTCCGGGGTGGCGGCGAGCGCGGAACCGGCCGCCAAGGTGAAGGAAAGGGCGGCCACAGTCCGGAGGACATCGGCTTTACGGAGCATCGCGGGCAAACGCATGCCAGATATTTCACGCAGGTCGGGGCAGGGGGCAAGGGCAATTGGAATTCAGGATGGTAAAAGTTGACCGGCCATGCCCCGCCATTGACCCGGCCGCGTGGGCGAGGGTAAACTCCCGCCATGATCCATCGCCTAATTACTGTGCTCGCCGTCTGCGTGCTGGCCCTTGCGACCACGAATGCTGCTTCTGCCCAATCTCCCGATGTCAAAGGCAAGAAGCCCCTGCGCGCCCTGCTCATCACGGGCGGTTGCTGCCATAACTACGCTTTCCAAAGCGCCCAGCTCACCAATGCCGTGGGCAAGATGGTGAAGACCGAGTGGACCGTGGTGATGGAAGGCGGCACGGGCACGGAAGCGATGATTCCGTTGTATGACAATCCCAACTGGGCCAAGGGTTACGATGTGGTCGTCCACAACGAGTGCTTCGCGAACACCAAGCTGCCGGAGTACATCCAGAAGATCACCAAGGCGCATCACAAGGGCGTGCCCGCCGTGGTCATCCACTGCGCCATGCACACCTACCGCGCGGCGGAGATCGATGACTGGCGCGAATTCCTCGGTGTGACCAGCCGCCGCCATGACCATCAGAGCAATTACCCGGTGAAGCTGGTCGAGCCGAAGCATCCCATCCTGAAAGGCACACCGGAGAACTGGGTGACCGCGAAGGATGAACTCTACATCATTGAAAAAGTCTGGCCGAACACGAAGGCGCTCGCGACCTCCAAGAGTGAGAAAGACGGCAAGGATCATCCAGTGGTCTGGGTGAGCCAGTACGGCAAGGCCCGTGTCTTCGGCACCACTTACGGCCACTCGGACGACGCCTTCCGCGATGAAGTATTCCTGAACCTCGTCTCCCGCGGCATCCTGTGGTCAGCGGGGCGGTTGAAGGAGTAGGGATTCCTCCCTGATAATCTGCATGGGCGGTTCTGCTGCTGATTTTTCTCCAGCTTGGAGGATGCTTTGACGTGTTCGCTGTCCCAAGGCTGGGCTATTGGCTATTGTCGATTGGCTATGTCTGCTAATTTTAGGCTGACCAAACTTGTCACTTGGTAACGCTTTGCGATAAGCTCGCGATCGTTCTTAACCACCAAGGAGCTTATGCCGAAATACCAAAAGTTTGAGGAGTTGCCAGTGTGGCAGGAAGCAGCACGACTCTATAACGCTGTGCTCGATTTGTTTCAGAAACCCAATGTCCCTTTTTCGGCAAGTTTCCGCAATCAACTGGACCGGTCCGCACTTTCAGTCTCCAACAACATAGCCGAAGGATTCGAAAGAGTCGGCACTGCAGAGCTGTTGCAGTTCATCGGTATCGCGCGTGGTTCGGCGGGTGAAGTACGCTCCATGATGGCTGTGGTTTCCGTTCGTCCAGAGGTGAAACCATTCCAGAAAGATTTGGCGCGCATCCGGGCTTTGGCTGAGTCGTGCACCAAACAGATCACAGCTTGGACGGAATCCATCGAGGGGTCATCTGTTCAGGGCAAGCGCCATCTGACCCCACAGAACCGCCAGCAGAAAGAAATGGCGGCCAAAGCGGCGGAATATCGCATCAAATTTCTGCGCGGCTTGAAGCCGGAGCACCCACTATACAATTCTTCGGAGGCCAGGGCGGCGCGCGGCGAGGAAACTTAATTCACGTGCGGTTCGTCTTTTTTTGGAGGGGAATAGCCAATCGGCAATAGCCTATGGCCAAAGGGCTGCATTCAGCGACGGCAGGCAGGGTTAAACGATTGTGACGTTTTCAATATCACTAATCCATGAAGCCGGGTGACAAGCTGAAAGTGGGATTGGGCGGTCAGGAATTTTACTCCAAAATCAACCGGTTCCGGGAGTAGTCGAAGATCGCTTTGAACTTCAGCAGGGCGGGCATGCCGATGTGCCCGGCCTGGGTTTCATCGGTGGGTGAGCCTTCGAGGAAAAAGCTGGTCTTGGGATTGTCCAGCGTGAGTTGGCCGAATTTGATCTGGGCCACGTTTCCGTAGCGAACCTTGGCCCCGCCACCGACCCCGCTGCGGGTGCCGTCTTTGGTTTTCTCCGTGTCGCCGAGCAGATCATGGGCTGTCACGAAATGGCTGCCGAGACACATCGGGCCATCGCAGCCGGTATCAATCTCCAGCCGTGCGCGGATGGGTTTTCCCTGAGGACCCACGATGTCGGCTTCGATCACCGGCGTGTCCTTTGGGAATTCCAGCTTCAGGATCTCGCCTTTGCCGGAGTAAAGGTAAGACTTGGGCTCGTGGAGGCGCATCACCTTGGCTTGCGAATCGATCTCCACGACGTAACGCCGGAAGAAGCCGGAGCCGAGGATGCCATCTTCACGGCGACGGCGTCTGGCATCGGATGGCAGGGAAGCGAGGCGGCGAGGAGCGTAGGTCGCATCGCCCAGTTTGAGCAGCGCGCCATCATAGGTGCCCGCTGCTTCGCGCCCGGCGATGCCGATGATATCGATGTTGCCAATGCGTTTCAGGGCTAGTGATTCCACCAGGCTCGGATGGATCATGCTGATGCCATAGCCGCTATCCAGCAGGAAGGAACAGCGGTTTGTGTCCGCATTGATGGTGAGCGGGACCATGACGCGGTTCCGGGAGATCTCGATCGGCACCGTCCAACTCGTATTTGTGGTGTCCGCAGCAGATGTATGATGTGTGCTCACAAGCAAAAGCATCAGCAGAGCAAGGCTGAGGCTGGGCAGATGCTGGAACACGTTCGTAAGGTTCCGTGTTTTCGCGCGGCTGGCAAATGGAAAGCGAACGAATCCCTTTCTTGCATCTGACTTCATTTCTGCGCTCAATAAAAACGACACGATTTACGTCTGATATCCTGCTATGAAGACGCTGCCCGCCATTGTCCTGCTTTTGTTGGGTTCCCTTGCTCTGCCTGCGGCTGAGTTGCCGGGGGACAAGGCGCTCGTCGAATACTTCCGCAACGAGACTGCGCGGGTGAACGCCCGCACCTTCGCGAACATCAAGACGCGGACGGATTGGGAGCGCGAACGTGTCATCGCCAAGCAGCAGTTGCAAGAGATGCTTGGACTCTCACCCATGCCGGAGAAAACGGACCTAAAGGCGAACATCACCGGGCGCGTGGACCATGAGCAGTTCTTCGTGGAGAACCTGCATTATCAATCCCTGCCGGGTCTCTATGTGACGGCCAATCTGTATGTCCCCAAGAACCTGACGAAGAAAGTTCCAGCCATCCTCTATGTCTGCGGTCACGGACAGGTGAAGACGAACGGTGTGAGCTTCGGCAACAAGACGGCGTATCAGCATCACGGCGAGTGGTTCGCGCGGAACGGTTATGTGTGTCTGACGATTGATACCATCCAACTCGGGGAATTGGAGGGCATCCATCACGGCACATACCGCGAGGGCATGTGGTGGTGGAATTCGCGTGGATACACGCCAGCGGGTGTGGAGGCGTGGAATTCCATCCGGGGATTGGACTACCTGCAATCGCGTCCCGAAGTGGATGGCGAGAAGCTCGGGGTCACGGGGCGTTCCGGTGGTGGTGGTTACTCCTGGTGGACGGCCGCGCTGGATGAACGCATCAAAGCCGCTGTGCCCGTGGCGGGCATCACCGATCTGCAGAACCATGTAGTGGATGGCTGCATCGAGGGGCATTGCGATTGCATGTTCATGATGAACACGTATCGCTGGGATTACGCGAAGGTGGCCGCACTTGTAGCCCCGCGGCCCCTGTTGATCGCCAACACAGACAAGGACCGCATCTTCCCGCTGGATGGCGTGGTACGCTTGCACAAGGACGTGGCGAACATCTACAAGCTCTATGGTGCGACGAACAACCTCGGCCTGCTCATCACCGAAGGGCCGCACAAGGACACGCAAGACCTGCAAGTGCCCGCATTCCGCTGGTTCAACCGCTTCCTGAAAGGCGAGGAACCACTGGTCAGTATGCCCGCCGAGAAGCTGTTTAAACCACAAGAACTGAAAGTGTTCTCGTCACTGCCCGCGGATGAACGGACGACGAAGATCCATGAAACGTTTGTCGCGGCGGCGAAACCGGCCGTGCCAGCAGATAAAGCAGCTTGGGACAAGCAGCGTAGTGAATGGCTGCAAGCGCTGAAGGAGAAATCCTTCCGTGGCTGGCCGGACAAGCTGGTGCTCAACGAGATGTCCGTGCGCGGCAAGACGGAACTCGAATCGCTGCAACTCACCATGTGGACCTTTACGAGCCAGGAAAATGTGGTGCTGCCGCTCTATTGCGTCGCCAAAGGAACTCATCTGGCCGCGAAGAACGTGAGACTGCACGTGGTGGATGAGAAGGGGTGGACGAACCTGTTGTCCGCCTTGCTGGCTTATCAAGCAGGCAAACTGGGTGAAGAACTCAGCGTCACCCCGGGCGTCAAAGCAGACATGCTGGCCTGGATCAAGATCGTGGGCGACGTGGAGAAGGAGAATACGGCCATCGTCTTTCTGCCACCACGCGGCATCGGCCTGACCGCTTGGGACCCGGACAAGCGCAAGCAAGTCCAGAACCGCCGTCGCTTCATGTTGCTGGGCCAGACGCTGGACGGCATGCGTGTATGGGACATCAAGCGAGCGGTGGAAGTGCTGCGCGCAGAATTTCCCGACCGGCCGATCCAACTGGCCGGAGAACGCAATCAGGGCATCAACGCGCTGTATGCCTCCTTGTTTGCTGAAGGAATCACCTCGGTGGAGCTGATCGAACCGCCGATTTCACACATGGCCGGTCCGGATTATCTGAATGTGCTGCGGTATCTGGACATCCCGCAGGCGCTGGCCATGGTGGCGGAGAAGGCGAAAGTGCGCGTGGTGGATGCCAAGCAAGATGGTTTCCGCTGGGCCAGTGAAACTTCGGTCAAGCTGGGTTGGCCACAGGGTCAGGTACAGTTCATCGATGCGAAAGCGGCGGCACGGGAACGGCTTAAGAGTTTGAACGAGTAGCGGTCTTCTTTTTCTGTAACAAACTCGGGCAGATGCTTAAGGTGAGGGCACAAGCATCACGTGTCCGATACGAGTCCATCTACCAAGGCGCCGTCGCTGTTCGTCACCACCCGTTGGTCGGTGGTGCTGGCGGCGCAGGACAAGGCATCTCCAGATTCCGCTGCCGCGTGGGAGACGCTATGCCGCACCTATTGGTATCCGCTTTACGCCTATGTGCGGCATCAGGGGCATAGTCCGCATGATGCCCAAGACCTTACGCAGGAATTCATCGCGCGGTTTCTGGCCAAGGATTACCTGAAAGCGGCGGACCGGGAGAAGGGACATTTCCGCACGTTTCTCCGGGTAGCGCTCAAGCGGTTTCTCCTGAACGAGTGGGATCGGGTGCGGGCGTTGAAGCGAGGGGGCGGACAGACGATTGTTTCCTTCGACACGGAAGTGGCAGAGGCCAAATACAAGACGGAGCCGGTCGGCCAGCCGCCGGACCAGATCTACGAACGGGAGTGGGCGATGGCGCTGCTGCAGAAAACGATGGCGGACCTGCGCAACGAATACGAGACGGCGGGCAAGACGGGCGAGTATGAGCGGCTGAAGACATGCCTGACAGCGGAGCGGGGAGCGATCGACTATGCGAAGATCGCGAGGGACTTGGGGATGAATGAAGGGGCGGTCCGCGTGGCGGTGCATCGGCTCAGGAAAAGGTTCCGGGAAGTGTTCCGTGAGGCGGTGGCGGATACGGTTTCCGAGGCGAATGAGGTGGATGAAGAGGTGCGTCATGTGGTGGGGTTGCTCAGCCAGGGATGAGGCCATGAGATTTTTTGTAACAAACGAACTGGGCCGCTTAATCAGTAGGTGATGAGCGATACTGGACATCTGAAATGCCCGCGTTGTGGCAAGGAGCTAAAGGCTTCTGCGCCAGAGGGGTTGTGCCCGGCCTGCTTGGGGGCGTTGAACTTCGCCACGGACACGGCTTTCACCGGTGCGGAGACGAAGGAGCCTTTGCCGACGTTGACGCCGGCCGAGCTGGCACCGCAGTTTCCGCAGTTGGAGATTTTGGAGTGCTTGGGGCGGGGTGGCATGGGAGTGGTTTACAAGGCGCGGCAAAAATCGTTGAACCGGCTGGTCGCGCTGAAGCTGCTGGCCCCGGAGCGGGTGCAAGATGCGAAGTTCGCGGCGCGGTTCGAGAAGGAGGCGCAGGCACTGGCGGTGTTGAATCATCCGAACATCGTGACGGTGCATGATTTCGGTCAGGCGGGCGGTTTCTACTACCTGCTGATGGAGTTTGTGGATGGGGTGAATCTGCGGCAGCTTTTGCGCTCGCGGAAACTGCAGCCATCCGAGGCATTGGCCATCGTGCCGCCGGTTTGTGAAGCGTTGCAGTATGCGCATGAGCACGGGATCGTGCACCGGGACATCAAGCCGGAGAATCTGCTGCTGGCGAAGGATGGCCGGGTGAAGATCGCGGATTTCGGCATCGCAAAGATGCTGGGATCGGAAACGTCCGCTGCTTCCATTTCCCTCGCCTCCTCAGGAGGAGAGGGCCAGGGAGAGCAGGCATCAGCCATTTCTGCCACCCAGCAGACGACGATGGGGACGCCGCAGTATATGGCGCCGGAGCAACTGGAGCATCCGCAGGCGGCGGATCATCGCGCAGACATCTACTCACTGGGCGTGGTGCTGTATGAATTGCTGACGGGGGAATTGCCGACGGACAAGTTGCAGCCACCTTCCCGCAAGGTGCAGATCGATGTGCGGCTGGATGAGATCGTGTTGCGGGCGCTGGAGAAGACACCGGAGCTGCGGTATCAGACGGCGGGCGAGTTCAAGACGCAGGTGGAGATGGTGGGGGAAAAGGGCCGCGATCAGGAACTTTCGGCACAGGAGGACATCACCCCGGCAAAGAGCGGGCCCATGCCGCGTGAGCTGAAGTTGATCGCCGGCTGGATGATGGTGCAAGGTGGGCTGGCACTGGTTAACAGCATCTTTGCTTTCATTTCTTGGGGACAAATCTTCCTGAACCTGTTGGTGCTGCATCTGCTCATCGGGTTCGGGTTGCTGAGTTTGAGGGTGGGCTGGTGGCGGGCAGCGGTAGCGATGAACGGAATTCAACTTTTCGCCTCGCTGGTGGGAGTTCCGCTCGTTCTGTTTGTCGGGGCAACGGCTGGCAAAATGTTGTCCCCGTGGGAAGCATTCCGGGGGCAGCCAGTTGTTCTGGGGGCGATGGTGCTAATTCAGTGTGTGCTCGTGACCACGTGTTCACTTGTTCACTTCACATTGATGCGGTTGCGCAGAGAGGGATGGTTTGGTCCGGTAACCCGTAAACACGGAACGGCCGGTTTTCCGGTCATGGTAGTGGTTTTTTACGCGGGTGTCATCTTAGGCATCTGCTTCATCGGCATGCTGTCGTTCCGGTTCAGCCGGGATTCGGCGTATCTGCTGGTGGTGGGGATCATGGCGGTGGTGTCGCCGTTTGTGGGGGTGATGACAGGGAATGCGCTGCGGCAGGCAGAGCAGGGCAAGGATCAAGGTGGCCTCGAACGGATCAAGGGACGGTTGAAGGCGTTGTCTATCGTGGCCTGGATACTGGCGCTGCCGGTGGTAGGGTTTGCCATATTCTTTTTCCTGGCGATGCTGGATGAAAGGGGAAAGTGGAATCCGACGACATCGGAGGCGGTGATCGTGCCGCTGACTTGGCTGGGGGCGGTCTTGCTGCCTTGGGCGGCAAGAAGGTTGGGCGGTGCTCCGCAGGAAGAGTTGGCAGGCTCAGTTCCATCCAAAGGAATTCGATATAAAGGAGCTGCCTGTATTTGCCTGCTGTTATCGGTCGGGGCGTTGAATCTGGCGACCTGGCAGGAAACGCGCTTTTCAGAATCCGCAGCTTTGTTGCAAGATAAGAACCTCAAGGCGGTGGAAAATCTCAGGCATTTTTCGGTTTCATCAATGGGGAGCGCCAAAGTGGAAAAGATCCGGGCCAGGGACGCAATGAACAACCCCAAGGCAGGGGCCGAAGCGGTCGCGAAAGCCACAGGTGAGTATGATGCCCGCAGCCAGTTTCTCCATCAGTTGGAGCAGAATTTGCGAGATGCGGAGTCCCTTGGGCGTCAGCTTGCGCAGCCCATGCCTGTGATGAATCCCTATCTCTTCGCGATTTTGATGGCGGCACCTTGGGCAATTCTGGGGTTTATTATTCTTAATGCCGGACTCTGGTTGCAGGACTACCGGCAATCGCAGAAACTGTGGGTATTCTCGGCGGCTGTAGGGGGCATGCTTTTGAGCGCGGTCTTTTTCTGGGTTTCACACGGGCGCGAACAGGGGGCATGGTTGCGTGAAAATGAACGGATGCTCCTACGCTCGCAAAACCGGCTGGGAGCTTTGCCAAAGGTCCAGCCGGTAGCGGAAGCGGCTTTAAAGCAACTGGATGTTTCAAGGGATTCAAAGGCAGAAAATATACTAACGACAGGGAAGTATCCGGGTGACTGGATTTGGGAGGCAAACAGCGAAACGTTAAACCGAGTTCCGCCGATGTTTTTGCTGAGAGAATCCATGTTGCCAAAGGATTGGATACCTTTCGATATGTTTGGTAAGGACCGTTATCTGGCGCGAGGAAAGACGTTGCAGGAATTGATGGCGGCAGCTTGGTCGCAAAAAGATTCCAGTATGAGAATAGTGCTGGAAACCGGACCGGCCGAAACGAGATTCGATTTCATTGTGACCAACGATTCTAAGTGGTGGGAAACACTGCGGGTGGAACTTATACGTCGATTTAACCTGTCAGAGGAGAAGGTTGCGGATTCCAACGGCATGATTATTCGCTATAAACGTACGGTGGAGGATATCAATCAAGCATCCAACCAGACGAAAGTGGGCGTTCCGGTGAAAGCAATGCCGTCGCAGCCAGCGGCGGTTTCACCCCGGCAAGTCGGCCCTACGCGGAGCACAACGGTGCAAGTGCCTACGAAGTTCATTTTCCCGGTGTGGTTGATTTTGGGCGTGCTGGTTCTGGGCGGTTTGTTCATCGGTGGGGTGGTGCTGATGGTCTGGCTGGCGCGGAAGAACGGTCTGAAAGGCTGTCTATTCGCCGGGGTCGTTGTGGGAGGATTGATTCTGGTGGTTGGGATAGTGGCCGTGGTGGTCTTTTGGAGTTACAGCGTGAAGGAGATCCGCCAAGGATTTCAGCCCATTGCCACGCTGGAGCTAAGTTCCATCAATCCGACCTCGCCGCCAGCTGCGCCAAACGGTTTGGCCATGCAGGTGCAGAACGGATTGAATCTGAAAGTGCCGCCCGGTGCTTTGGTGACGTTTGAGGTGTTCATCCGGCATGGGGATGATCACCGGGAGCCGGTGCCCTCGCTCACGGCGGTGGTGGCCACGGATGAGGGGGATGGCATCAATACGTGGCTCTCCTGGATGGGCAAACGGGAGGACGATGGCCAGGGGACGAACCAGCTCTGGTCATGGTCGGTGAATGGCAACGTGCTAGGTACGGTGCCCATGCCGAATCGCACGGATTACGGGACGAACATGGCGTGGCAGGTGAAGCCGCGTGAGGTGTTGAACTGGTGGCAGCTCGCGATGCCGAAGAGTCTGACGATGAACGCGGGATCGATACAGGAGATCGCACTCTTCCGCACGTTCGGCTCCGCCACCACGGACGCGGCGCAGCCGAAGGAGATCATCGCGCGGATCAAACGGCAGGCGCTACCGGAGGAGATGAAGATGCAGGTGGGCCAGTATAAGATGTTGTTGGGGCTGGAGGCATTTGAGAAGGTGAATGCGTGGAATCGCAAGGCAGGTATGGGGGAGAAGCGAACCGTGGAGAATCCTGTGCCCACCCCGCTGGTGTCCCAGGAGATGGTCGAGCAGGCTCGCAAAGATTATGAAAATGCCAAGCTGCTGATGGAGGCGGGACGGACCACGCTGAATGAATGGGTTGATGCGGAAACGCATCTCAAGTGGGCGGAAGCGATGCATAAAGGAGATGCACGTGCAGCCTTGGAGGTCAAGCGGGATGGGGCGGCGAAGAAATATGAACGGGTGAAGCTGCTGGCGGGTGATAGGCTTCCCCGAACAGAATTGGCCAAGCTGGCACGTGAGCTGGCGGAAGCGGAGGCGGCGTTGAAGCAATTCGACCTAAAGGAAGCCAAGTGATTTTGGATCCAAGCGAACTTGTGGGGAACAAGCCATAGGCAGTCAGGCAGGGTTGCTGATATGGGGAAAACAAAGCGGCGGCCGGATGGGCCACCGCTTTCGTTTTCAGGGAGTTCATGCGGTTGGCCAATGTTCGGTGCGATAGGAGGGGGTGAAGTCGTTTGGCGTTGTGCGTGGGCTGGCGGAAGTTTATGGTGCGACGTATGAAGCCGTCCATCTCCCGCCGGGTTTTCCTGATTTGCATGGTCAGCTTGTGGACGGCGGTTTCAGGCGTGGCCGACGGTGCGGACGCCAGGCCGGCTGCGATGGAGAATTCGTTGGGCATGAAGTTCGTTCCGGTCGCCGGGACCAAGGTGCAGTTCTGCATCTGGCCGACTCGTGCCCAAGACTTTGAGGCTTTCACCAAGGACAAAAACATAGACCGCAAGTGGGCTGATCCCGCCCTTGGTCCCACGCACCCGGTCGTCAATGTGTCGTGGAAGGATGCCAAAGCGTTTTGCGGGTGGCTGACGGAGCGCGAGCGGAAGGCGGGGAAGATACCGGAAGGTTCCTATTACCGTCTGCCGACCGATGAGGAATGGAGTGTGGCCGTCGGCATCGCGGACAAGGAACAGGGGGCCACGCTGACGGACAAGATGTGGTCCGTGAAACTCTACCCATGGGGGGAGGATAAGCGGCCACCGAAAAACTTCGGCAATTACCTCGTGGAATGGATGGTGGATGAATTTGAGAAGACCTCGCCGGTGGGGAGCTTCAAGCCCAATGCCTTCGGTCTCTATGATATGTCCGGTAATGTCTCGCAGTGGTGTGAGGGTCAACTGGACGCCAGATCAACGGAACGCCGCCTGATCCGTGGCTGTTCGTGGAATCGCTCCGGTCATCCTTACAGTTGGTCCAGTTATCGCGCCCATGGGGATTTGGATCATTGGAGCGATGACCGTGGATTCCGTGTGGTGCTGGCCAAAGAACCTTTGTCCGACAAACCTTGAACGCCTACTTAGTCATGAAAACATACTTCGCTTTCACCTTGGCCATAATGTTAGCGGCTTTGATTCCCGTGCAAGGTGCTGATGCTGAGCCCAAGTTGTTCCATGATCTTTCGGTCAAGATCGGCAAGAAGACGGCGGACAAGGTGTTCGAGATACCGGTCCCCAAGTCGATGATCCAGAACTGTTCCGATACCGGGACGACTTATGAGTATCGTGTCACCGGCGCCTTGACGGTGGATACCTCGGTGATCGGCGGGGATTTGCCGCCGAAGGTGACGGTGAGCGGATTGGACCGGCGCATCACGGGGAAGCTGGAGGCGAAGCACCAGATAGCGCTCCGGGTAAAACTGGCCATCAAAGCGAAGCCTCAGAAGGACAAGACTAAGCCACCCGTTTATGAATGGGTTTTCGAGGGTTTCACGCTGAAGGTAGAGAAAGCGAATTGCAAGTAGCGGTGGTGGTGGGGTGATGGACGCAAACCCCGGCCAAAGCGCCGGGGCTAGGAGGCGCAGGTTTTTTAGCCACGGATCAACACGGAAGCACACAGATTTTGGAAAAGAAAACAGGCGACCTTTCGGTCGCCTGTTTATTTGTTGATTCGATTGTGCCGCTGCCAGTTCAAAGTCCGGTTACGATTGGACGTTGAAGCGGCCCCGCTTGCGGCACCGCGTTCCTATTTAGCGTTCGCCGCACCCCAGCCGCGGACGAAGCCGATGCATTGGGCGATGTCGGGGACGGAGTTGTCCCAATTGTACTCGTATTCGATGGAGATGTTGCCGTCGAATTTCTGGCGGCGGAGTTCGGCGAGCATGTCGCCGATGCCGGTGATGCCGGTGCCGAAGATCATGTCGTGGTTACTCGGCCCGAGGGCGCCGCGGTCTTTCATGTGGAGGCTGATGATGCGGCCTTCGAGGAGTTTGATGGCGTCGATGGCCTTGAGGCCGGAGGTCTGCCAGTGGCCGACATCGGCGGCGGCCCCGATGCGTTTGTCGCGGTTCTTCACGAGGTTCAGGACGTATTCGGGGTTCCAGATCTTGTAGTCGGTGTTCTCCACCTGCTGGCCATCCGGGCCTTTCTTGAAGCGCTTGGCGTGCTGGTGGAAGCCCACCTTGATGTCGTATTCCTTCACCATTTTTTCGATCATGTCGATGGAGCCATCAGATTCCGTGGTGATGGCGTAGAGGCCCATCTTTTTGGCGAACTCGAAGACCTTGCGGGCACCGGCCTCGTCATTGGGTATGGGCACCACGCCGTAGTTCACGACTTTGATGCCGTGCTTCTTGAGCTTCTCTTTCACGAGATCGAGGATCTCGTCGGGGGCGTTATGATTGCAGAAGGCGTCGGGGCGTTCCTTGCTGAGTTTGTGATTGGGGTAGAGTTCGATGACTTTGCCGCCGGTCATCTCAGTCTTTTCGATGGCTTCAAAGAGGGTGAAGCGGTTGAAGCTGTAGGCTTGCACGCCGACCGCGAAGCCGCCGATGTGGTATTCGGCGGGGATAGGGTTGGCGGCGAAGGTGGTCAGGCTGGCCGGCAGCGTGGCCAGCGCGGCAACGAGGGACAGAAAGGCGCGTCTAGTGAACAGGGATTTCATGGGGGAATGTGATAACTTGGAGAAATAAGCTTCGCAATGACTAAGGAGCCCCAAGTTTTCAGAGGGGGGGAAGGTGTTAGCCACGGATGGAACACGGAAGCACACGGATTTGATGAATGCAGGGGCGGTTTTTGGCTGTCGTAGGGTGTGCTTGCAGTCGGAAAGGGGCAGGACGATGATAGCGGCTGGCTGACGACGATGGGGCAGACAGCAAGAAGCGAAGTGAATTAAAATGACGAGACATTCTGGATTGACGGCGGCGGACCCGGCGTATGCGAAGAAACGTTCCACTTGGGAGGTACTCAAGCGGGTGGCGGTGTATCTGAAGCCCTATCGGGCATTATCGCTGGCCACGGTGGCGTGCGCTTTGCTGACAGTGGTGTGCTCCTTTGCGTATCCGAAGCTGACGGAATATATCATCGACCAGGTGATCGGTAAAAAGCAGGGGGATATGCTGGTGCCGTCCATCCTGATGTTGCTGGGGGCGTTCCTGCTGCGGGACCTCTTCGACAGTTTGCGCATCCGCATCAACAATATATTGGAGCAGAATGTGGTGTACGACATGCGGCGGGAGGTGTATGGGCGGCTGCAACGGTTGCCGGTGGGGTATTTCGACCAACGGGCTTCGGGCGACCTGATGACGCGGGTGATCGAGGACGTGAATTCCGTGGAACGGGTCTTGATTGATGGCACGGAGCAGGGGGCAGTGGCCATTTTGAGCATCTTTGGCGTCTTGGGCATCCTGTTTTACACGAATCCGACGCTGACGTGGCTGGCTTTGGTGCCCATTCCCATCCTTTCAGCGGGGGCGCTGTGGTACACCTTGACGGCGCATAAGCGGTATCGGGCACAGCGGGAGGCTTCGAGCGCGATGAACGCCCTGCTCATGGATAACCTGCAAGGGGTCCGCCAGATCAAGGCGTTCGGGCGACAGGACCATGAGGATGTGCGGTTCGCGGACCGGGCAGAGAAGCTCCGGCAGGGGACGTTGCTCATCATGCGGGCTTGGGCGAACTACTCGCCAGCGATGAAGTTCGTGGCTTCGGCAGGGGCGGTGCTGGTCTTGTGGTATGGCGGGCAGCAGGTCTTGGCGGACCAGATGACAGTGGGTGAACTGGTCAGCTTCCTTCTGTTCCTTGGGCTATTCTATGAGCCGGTGAACCGGTTGCATGGGTTGAACCAGATGATGCAGGCGGCCCGCGCGGCAGGTGAGCGGGTTTTCGACATCATGGATTCACCGACGGAGCGGTCCAACTCGGAGCGGCATGGGAAGCTGAAAGAGCCCGTGAAGGGCGAAGTAATATACGAGAACGTGGGTTTCGGCTATGGGCCGGAGAAGGTGGTCTTGAAGGGCATCAATCTGCACGCGAAGCCGGGCGAGATGATCGCTCTGGTGGGGCCGACGGGGGCAGGCAAATCCACTTTGGTGAATCTGCTGCCGTGTTTCTATGAAGCGACGGGTGGGAAGATCACGGTTGATGGGCAAGAGGTGAGCGGTATCTCCCTGGAGTCGTTGCGCGAGCATATCAGTGTGGTGAGCCAGGAACCGTTCCTCTTCAACGGGACTATCCGGGAGAACATCCTGTATGGGAAGCTGAACGCGACGGAGGCGGAACTCATCGCGGCGGCGCAGGCGGCGAATTGCTACGATTTCATCAGCCGGTTGCCGGAGGGATTTGATTCCAAGGTGGGCGAGCGCGGAGTGAAGTTGAGCGTGGGTGAGAAGCAGCGGGTAAGCATCGCGCGGGCGCTGCTGAAAAACGCGCCCATTTTGATCATGGATGAAGCGACTGCGTCAGTGGATACGGCGACGGAGAAGCTGATCCAGGAAGCACTCGAACATCTGATGGCGGGACGGACGAGTTTTGTCATCGCGCATCGCTTGAGCACGATCCGGAATGCGGACCAGATTTTGGTCTTGCGGCACGGGGAAATCATCGAGCGCGGGAATCATGAGGAGTTGCTGGATGCGGGCGGGCTCTATGCGAAGCTGGCGCGGATCCAAGACACGCGGTCGATCGAGGAAGGGTTCGAGAAGCTGGAGTCGGTTGCACCGACGGGCCAATAAGAGGAATGATCAAAGGAATGGGTTAGAGCTGATAAGGGCTGTCCTGATGGTTGATTTTTGTCCAAAAATTCACCGTTGGTCTCGTAATTGGAGCGCCAAATTCTAGGCTACGATTCTGCATGGTTTAGGTGTTCGAGTTTGCATTCTGAAAGCTTTGAATGCCTCCAAAGATGAGAAATTCAGTGCGAACGTTTTCATTTTTGAGAAAAAGGGATAAGTAATGCTAAATTCTTGTTACGAACCACTTTAGCCGTTGCCATTTGTCCTTAAATTGGGCTATTACGTCCGCTCAATGAGCAATTTCCTCGGGAAAAATTTCACAGCAGTAGCACTCGGTTTGACCCTGTCGGCGGGTGTCTTGGCCTCGAATTCTTACGGTGCTTCGCCCGAAGTGGAGAAGATCATGGCGGCGGCGGCGAAGGGTGATGCGAAGGCGCAAACGCAGTTGGGAATTCTTTATTATCAAGGCCAGGGAGTGCTGCAGCATTTTGGTGATGCGGCCACGTGGTTGAAGAAGGCGGCGGAGCAAGGTGAGGTGGTGGCGCAACGGATTTTGGGCGTGATGTATTTCCGCGGCCAAGGTGTGCCGGTGGATCAGGTGCAGGGGCTGAAGTGGCTGACGCTCGCGGCGGAGGGCGGTGATGCGACGGCGCAAACGGAGGCGGCTTTCTACTACGTCAACGGCGGCAACGGTGTGGAGAAAGATTACGCGAAAGCGGCGAATTTTTACCAGAAGGCGGCGGAGCAGAATGTGGTGCTCGCGCAACGCAACCTCGGGGTGATGTATCTCAAGGGCTGGGGAGTGAAGCAGAATTATCCCGAGGCGGCGAAGTGGCTGGGCAAGGCGGCCGAGAAGGGCGACGTCCAGGCGCAGAACGAACTCGGCTGGCTGATGTCTTCCGGGCTCGCGGGCAAGCAAGATCAGGGTGAGGCAGTGAAGTGGTTCCGTCAGGCGGCGGAAAAGGGCGAGGCTACCGCACAGAAAAATCTCGGCATCCTCTATTTCTTCGGCAATGGCGTGGAGCAGAGCGATGTGGAGGCGAAGAAGTGGTTCGAGAAGGCGGCGGCAGGAAAGAATCCGCAGTCTTACTACTACCTCGGGTTGATGAATGCGCGTGGTCGCGGCGGAGCCACGAACATGGTGGCCGCCGTGGAGAATTACCAGAAGGCGGCGGAGCTCGGTGACATCACGGCGCAGAACGAACTCGGCTGGCTGTATGACACGGGTGCCGGGGTGAAGGAAGACGACAAGCAGGCGTTTGAGTGGTACTCGAAGGCGGCAGCGGGCGGTCTGGCCATCGCGCAGCATAACCTTGGCGTCATGTATGCCAACGGCAAGGGCGTGGCGAAGAACGAGGCGGAAGCATACAAGTGGTACTTGAAGGCGGCCGAGCAGGGTTTGGTCCGCTCGCAGAACGAGGTCGGCTGGATGCTGGACCAGGGCAAGGGAGTTCCGGTGGATCAGAACGCGGCGTTGGTATGGTTCCAGAAGGCGGCGAACGCCGGGCTGGATCTGGCGCAGTATAACTTGGGTGTGTTCCTGGCGAACGGCAAGGGCACGCAGAAGGATTTGGTAGAGGCGTACAAGTGGTTCAACCTGGCGGCGTCGCAGGGCAACACGAACGCGGTGAACAACCGGCAGTTTGTCTTGCAGCAGTTGAAGCCGGAGGAAGTGTCCGAAGCGCAGAAGCGCGCGGCGGCGTTTCAGACGGAATTGGACAAGCGTAACAAGAAGTAGGCAGTGCTACGAAGTGGTACGGATTATTCCATGCGGGATTGGTGTAAAAACTGTTCCGTGGCAACCCTGAGAGTGTCTCCGGGTTGGAAACTAGACGTTTTTTTGCTGTCCCTTTCCTAACTTGACGTTTCACAACGACTTGTATAGAAAAGAGACGCTAAGTGAGAGAGTAGCAATATTAGTCCCATGAAAAACAAGCTGTTCACAAGGCTGGTTTTGTCGTCGATGGCGCTGGGCCTCGCGGTAAATCAGGGCAGGGCGAATCCTTTGGGGGGATCCGTCGCGGCGGGTAGCGCGACGATTTCCGGCGAGGGCACGGCTGTGACCACGATTCACCAGACGAGCCCCACCGCGATCATTAACTGGCAAGATTTCTCCATTGGTTTGGGTGAGCTGACACGCTTCATTCAGCCGGGAGCCGACGCCGCAGTGTTGAACCGTGTACTCTCCGGTTCACCCTCCCAGCTGCTCGGCACGCTCCAGGCGAATGGACAGGTGTACCTCATCAACCCGAACGGCATTCTCGTGGGGCCGTCCGGCCAGATCAACGCGGCGACGTTCGTGGGTTCCACGCTTGACGTGACAGACGGCGCCTTCCTCTCGGGCGGCAACATGCAGTTCTTGGGCAGCACGACGGCTGGCATCGAGAACCTTGGTACGATCAGCGCCCTCGGTGGTGATATTTTTCTTTTCGGTCACACGGTCAAAAATTCCGGTACGATCAACGCGAGCGGCACGGCTGGTCTCGCGGCGGGCGTGAGCATCGAGCTCCGTCAGCAGGGCAATGAGCGCATTGGTGTGTTGCTCGGCAACTCAGCGGCACCGGCGGCGGCGGGCGTGGACAACCAGGGACTCGTGCAGGCGACCTCGGTGGAGATCAACGCGGCGGGTGGTAACATCTACGCGGTGGCGATCAACAACGGAGGTACGGTCCGGGCGCAGCCGACTTTGACGATGGAAGGCGGCAAGCTGGTGTTGAAGTCCGAAGGCGGTTTGGTAGTCAACTCGGGTACGCTAGACGCCTCGAACGCGGGTGGCAAGGGTGGCGACATCACGGTGGTGGGTGAGAAGATCGCGCTCACGGGTGCGGCGCAGCTGGATGCCAGCGGCAAGACCGGTGGTGGCAATATTTTGGTTGGTGGTGATTATCAGGGTAACAACCCGGCAGTGCCGAATGCGTTGATCACCTATGCTGGTCCGCAAACGACCTTGAAGGCGGATGCGCTGGAGAGCGGCAATGGCGGCAAGGTCATCCTCTGGAGCGACGAGGCGACGGGTTTTGAAGGCACGATTTCCGCCCGCGGCGGTGCGGCGGGTGGCAATGGTGGCTTCGCGGAAGTTTCCAGTTCCGGCTTTTTGGGCTTCAGCGGTTCGGCGGATCTGCGGGCGCCGCAGGGTGTGATCGGCACGCTCTTGCTCGACCCGACCGATATCACGATCAGCACGGCGGCGGATTCCTCCATCACTTTTGCGGCCAACCAGTTCAGCGGCACGGCGGGAACGGCCAACTTGAACACCACCACCCTGGCGAACCAACTGAACCTCAGCTCGGTGGAAGTGACTACGGCGTCCGGGTTCGGCGGCAACGGTGACATCACGGTGATGAACGGCTTCAACTGGAACAGTGCGAACAGCCTGACCTTGAACGCGACCCGGGACATCACGGTGAACGCAGCAGTGGCAATCAATAACAATGGCAGCGGTGGGGTCACTTTCGTAGCCGGCCGCAATGTCACCCTGAGCGGTGCAATCGCTCTTAACGGTGGTGCCTTCACGGCGGGCGTTCCGGGTGGAGCGGCCTTGGGTGGTGACTTTACAAGCACGGCCTCCGGTGTAATCGCCACGACGGGCGGTGCGGTGAACATCAATGCCGCTAACGTCACCATCGGCGGCGTGATCACGACGGCCGGTGCGATCGACATCCAGGGCAACACCAGTCTGACACTGGCGGCGGGCATCGACTCGAACAATGCCAACATCCGCTTCCGCAACAACGTGACGGTGGGCGGTAACATCTCCATCAGCTCGGGTGCTGGCGCGGGTGATGTCGTCTTCAATGGTAACATCAACGATGATGCCGGCAACCGGACGTTGAACATCGATGCGGGAACCGGCACGGTGACTTTCCAGAATATCGGTAACAGTGACGCCCTCGGAACGGTGGCAGTAAACAGCAGCAGCGGCATCACCTTCGCTGGCACTACCTACACGACCCCCACCCAGACCTACAATGGTGGCGGCGGCACGTTCGCTTTGACCGCAGGTGCGACGACGACTTTCACGGCGACCAGCCTGACGATGTCCCAAGGCGGCATGACCTTGAGTGATGGTTCTCATCTGGTCATCAGCTCGACTGGTGGCAATATCAGCATCAGCAGCATCCAGGGTACTTCGGATGAGGATGTGAGCATCAATGCCGGCACGGGCACGGTGACCTTGGGGGCGGTAGGCAATGGCACGGGTATCAATCAGGTTTCGGTCACGGCTAACGTTATCACGCTGACGGGGGCGATCACGACCTCGAATGACGACAACGCTGGTGACGTGACGATCACCGGTGCGGTCACCCTGGGCGGTGCGGCCAGCATCAATACGGCCGACGGCAATGCCAGCATACTGTTCACGAGCACGGTGGATGATGATGCGGCCGGTGGCTCGAACAACTCCCTCTCGGTCAATTCGGGTACGGGTAACGTCACTTTCACGGGGCAGGTCGGCAGCATCCTGGCTCCGGGCTCCCTGACGGTGGCCAACGCCAACAACGTGAACTTCAACAACACGGTGGTGGTTTCTGGGGCGCTGACCCAGACCACGGGCACGGGCACGACGACTTTCAACAACACTGTCTCGGCTGGCAGCGTGAACATCACCACGACGACGGACATCAATGTGCTGAATACCCTGACCGCCACGGGCGGCGGTAACATCCGGTTCGCGGCGGACTCCATCGACCTCTTCAACACGGTCTCCGGCACGGGCACGATCACTTTCACGGACTTCAACAATGATGCCACAATTGGTGTGGATGGCGGTGCGGGCACCTTACAGATCACGAACGGTGAGTTGAACTTCCTGGCGGACGGTTTCAGCCGGATCATCTTCGGTTCAGCTACGCTCGGTGCAGCCATCGATACCGGCGGGGCTTACAACTGGCTTGACAGTGTGGAGTTCAACGCGGGTGGCGCGGCAGGCACGGTGCTGGTTCTGAACGCCATCGATACTTCCACCACGGCGGGTAACAGTGTGACGATCAACAGCGGCAACGGCACCCGTTTGGGCGCGAACATCACGACCTCGGGCGGGACGATCACCATCAGCGGCCGGTTGAACATTGACGGTGCCCGGACGCTGGACACCACGGATGCCAACACGGTGACGGCGGCAGCGGTTACCATCAACAACAACATTGAGTCCTTCAACAACGCGAACACGGACACCCTGTTCATCGATGCTGACTTGGGCGCGGCGAACGGCGGGGCGGATGATGCGGCGGTCACCTTGGGTGGCACCTACGGCGCTACGACGACTTTGGGCACGCTGCAGATCGAAGGTGACACGGTCTCGTTGAACAATGTCCGGGTGGACAACAACCCGATCAATATCACGGCCAGCACGGTCATCAATTTGGGTGGTAACTCCTACACCACGACAACGGCCGGGGCGATCAACTTCACCGGTGCGGTCGAACTCACCGCCGCGGCTGGCACGATTTCAGTGGCTACGGCTGGCGGTGCCAACATCACCTTTAGCAGTGTCATCGAAGACACTTCTTCAGACAATACCATCTCCCTGGCTGCGGGGGCTGGCAATGTGAACCTGCAGGGCAATGCTGGTTCCACCCGGAATCTGGCCGGACTGACGGTGGTTTCGGCAGCCGTTGCGAATCTGGAAGATGTGACGGTCACGGGCAACATCGCGGTGACGGCTGGCACCATCAATCTGAATGACAATGTCTACACCAGCACCACGGGTGCGATCACCTTCACCGGACCGGTGGTGTTGAATGCCGGCGGTGCGGTCGTCGGTATCACCTTGAACGGCGGTGAGGATGCGGATGACCTGCTCTTCACTTCCACGATCAATGATGGGACGGCCAATAACGGCCTGTTGATCAATGTGGCAGGCAGCGGTGATGCCACCTTCCAGGGGGCTATCGGCGGGACAGCGGGTCAGGAATTGGGCCAGTTCATCGTGAATGATGCGGATGTGGTGGACTTGGATAGTACGGTGGAAACCATCGATGGCGGAGCGATCCGGATCGGTGTCAACGGCACCCCGGTGACCCAGTTGGATCTCAGCGCCAACCTCTTCAGTCATAACTCCAGCGGTGCTGGCGCGGGCGGCACGATCGATCTCTTTGCCACAACCATCAATCTGATCAACTCGATCACTTTGGATTCCAGCGACGCTACGGGTGGTGCGGTGACCATCACGGGTACTATCAACAGCAGCCCGACGGCTTTTGTGAACGGTTTGACCATTGAAGCCGGCAATGCCGCGGCGAATCTTTCCGGTGCCACGCTGGGCAATCTGGATCATCTGGACATCACGGCGGCTTCGGCCAGCCTGGGTGCCATGACTTTGGGTGACGGTGCGAATAACGGTGGCGATGCCTTGGATATCAACACCACCGGCAACTTGACTCTCGCGGGCGACATCTCCACCACGGGTGAAGCTAACGCGGGTGCGGTGGCGCTGGATGGTGTGGCGGGCAGCATCCTGCTTACTGCGGATGGCAACAGCATCATCACGATCTCCACCGATGCCACGGGCACGGATGCGAACATCACGATCGGCAATGTCGAAGACAACACGGACAACGTCGGGCTCGAACTTCTGGCCGGAACGGCGACGGTGACCATCAGCGGCGCCATTGGTGGGGCGGATACCATCGGTGCGTTCAGCATCTCGGCAGGTACGGCCACCTTCAATGCGGCGGTCACCGCGACGACGGTCGATGTCCGGGCGGATACGATCAACCTGAATGCCCAGGCCATTACGGGCGGCACTTCGGTAACCTTGCGTCAGTTGACCAATGGTCGAACCATCGGTCTGGAAGACAACACCCAGCAGATGAATTTCACGGCGACGGATCTGAATGCGATCACTACTCCGTTGCTGACCATCGGTAACGGCAATACCGGCACGATCACGGTAGCGGATGATGCCAACGTGGCATTGGATGGCGGCATCGGCGCTTTGACCTTGGTGAGCGGCAGCACGGTGACCTTCAATCCGAACGGGAACACCCGGACCTTCTCGCTGACGACCGGCAACCTGACGGTGACGGCCAATGGAGCCATCACGGATGGGGCGAATACGACGATTACGGTTCCCGGCACGGCAAGCTTCAACGCTGGGGCCAGCAGCATTACTATCGGTGATAACGCGGGTGATGTGATCAACTTTGGCAGCCTGACGTTCAACACGACGGGTGGTGCGGTGGCGATCACGGAGGACAGCGACACGGTGCTGACGGGGACGAGCACGGGCGACAGCCTGGTACTGACGTCGGCAGGGAGCATCACGGATGCGACGGCGACCAGTGTGACGATTGACAGCGGGAATGCGACGTTCAACGGCACGAGCATCAGCCTGGCGGACAATGCGACGGATGTGCTGAGCGTGTTGAATGGCATCGCGAGCTTCAACGGTGGTGCGGGTGCGATCACGGTGGCGGCGGCGGGCACGGTGAACTTTGGCAGCCTGACGTTCAACACGACGGATGGCGCGGTGAGCATCACGGAGGACAGTGACACTGGCTTGGTCGGCAGCAGCACGGCGGACAGCCTTGTGTTGGTGTCTTCGGGCTCGATTCAGGATACGTCCGGGACGAGCTTGGTGGTGGACAATGGGAATGCCTCTTTCACGGGCACGTTCTTCGCGCTGGGTGATGACAACGAGACTTACAATGTCAGCGGTACCGCCAGTTTCAATGGTGGTGTAGGCAATGGTGCCATTCAGGTTGGTCTGGGCGGCACAGCCACGGTGAACTTTGGCAGCTTGACGTTCAACACGACGGGCGGCGCGGTGAGCATCACGGAGGACAGCGACACGGTGCTGACGGGTTCGAGCACGGGCGACAGCTTGGTGCTGACGTCGGCGGGCAGCATCACTGATGCGGCTGGTGCGAGCGTGGTGATCGACGCTGGGAATGCGACATTCACGGGCACGAGCATTTCGCTGGCGGACAACGCAGACACGCTGACGGTGAGCGGGACGGCGAGCTTCAATTCTGGCGCGGGTGACATCACTGTGGCCGGGGCTGGCATGGTGAACTTCGGCCAGTTGACGGTGAAC
>JAEYXS010000064.1 GCA_023431185.1 Verrucomicrobiota bacterium | reverse complement strand
GAGGCTTTGGCGAAGGGGCAGGTTCCAAAGACCCTGTGACTGAGCCGAAACGACGCCACCACCCAAAAAGACCGCTCCCTTCGCCCCCTAAACAATCGGCTACAGTATTTTTTAAACCGCTCTAAATGAAACTGCTCGGTTATCCATTCTACTTTTGGTATCTGATCACCGGCCAGCGTGCCCGCAGGAAAAAACGCCTTCAGTCATACGGGGCCGCCGAATTCACGGAATGCCGCCAGACCAACCACTTCCGCATAGCTCCCAACTTCCCCCCGTTGCTGGAGCTGGATGATTACCCCGAGGTTGTCGGTTTTCTGTCTGAACACTTCCACCAGTTCGCCCTAGACTTTGTCAGTGTATTTCAAAGTGGAAACGCCTTTTACGACTGGATCATCCGCCTTGGTATTTACCTGGGGGACTTTGTGATCCTGCATTCCATCAACCCGGCGGAATGGGTAAAGGATGCACAAGGCTGCTGGGTAGTGCAGTTCAACCGGAGTTCCGGCCCGTTCCAATGGAGCCCTTTCGCGTTTGTCGAAAAGCGTTATTTCTTTGGTGAGCCGGAGGATTTTCATGTCTCCATGGATATTTTTAAGAAGCTGAAGTGTTGAACGATGAACCCGAACTGGATCGGCATCCTTTGCGCAGCCGGAGCTTTGGCCATTTGATCGCCCTTCTCTCCCGCGAGGGCGATCGTTTCCAGATCGGCGACCCGCTCCACTTTCCGCGTATTCCGTGTATTCTGTGGTTTCTCCCCTCACTTCCCGTTTGCACCCGGCCCCGTTCCCAGCTACCCTTTACGGCATTCCACCTATGAAGCTCTTGCGCACATACTTTAGTCGGGCGGCCTTGGTCGCGCTCATCGCCGTTGCTTTTGTCTTGGGCTCCACTGGCCAGTCCCACGCCGCCTCCAGGAAACAGCCCAACGTCGTCTTCGTCCTCACGGATGACCAGCGCTGGGATACCATCGGTCTGTCCGGCCTGAACCCGCACATCAAGACGCCCAACATCGACCGCCTCGGCAAGGAAGGCGTGTATTTCAAGAACGCCTTCTGCACCACCTCGCTTTGTTCGCCCAGCCGCGCCTCCATCCTCAGTGGCGTTTACGCCCACAGGCATGGCGTGAAGGATAATTTCACAGAGTATCCCCGGGACATGGTCAGTTTCCCTCGCCGTTTGCAGGATGCCGGTTACCAGACCGCTTACATCGGTAAATGGCACATGGGTGAGAACAATGACGAGAAGCGCCCCGGCTTCGATTACTTCGTCACCCACAAAGGCCAGGGCAAATATTACGACACCGAGTTCAACGTGGACGGCACACGCAAGGTGATTCCCGGCTACTACACCCACGTCGTCACCGACCTTGCGATCAACTGGATGAAGGATCGTCAGCCCGGTCAGCCCTTCCTGCTCATGCTCGGCCACAAGGCCCCGCACAGCTTCTATTTCCCGGAGCCGAAATACACGAACACCTTCAACGATGTCCGTGTGCCCTACCCTTACACCGCGTTCCAGCTCGACAAGAAACCCACCTGGGTGCAACAGCGCCTCAGCACCTGGCACGGCATCTACGGCCCGCTCTTCGAGTGGCGCAAGAATTTCCCGGATACCTCACCGGCCGGTGTCACAGCCTTTGAGAACATGACCCGCGCCTACTGGGGCACCATCCTCTCCGTCGATGACAGCGTGGGCCTCCTCTACAACCAGCTCAAAGAGATGGGCGAACTGGACAACACGATCTTCATCTTCACCGCGGACAACGGTCTGCTCAACGGCGAGCACGGCATGGTGGACAAGCGCACCGCCCACGAGCCCAGCATCCGCGTGCCGCTCGTCGTCCGCTATCCCGGCCTCACGAAGAGCCCGAAAGTCATCGAGCAACAGGTGCTCACCCTGGATTTCGCGCCGTCCATCCTCGACCTCTGCGGTGCGGAAGAGATCGTCGGCATCCATGGCCGTTCCTGGAAACCGCTCGTGCAGGGCAAGGTCAAGGACTGGCGCTCCTCCTGGTATTACGAATACAACTACGAGAAACAGTTCCCATACACACCCAACGTCCGCGCCATCCGCACGGACAACTGGAAATACATCCGCTACCCGCACGGCGACGGCAGCAAGGACAAGCACATGGAGGAGCTCTACCACGTGACGGCTGACCCCGATGAAGCGGTCAACCTCATCCACGAGCCGCTCATGAAACTCAAGGCCGCCGAGCTCCGCGCCGAACTGGACAAACTCATCCTGGCCGCCGGCGCCAATCCGGACACGATGCCAATGGATGAAGGCATCAAGGGCGAACTGCCGGACCAGAAGATCCGCTGAGTTCAATTCGTTGAAACGTCAAAACCGTTGAATCGTGAATCGATTCAACGGTTTTTCGTTTTAACTGTTTAACGAAAACTTAATCCTCCTCAATCAGCTTCCGCAGCTTCCCATTGCTCACCACGATCTCGTAGCCGTGCTGGTCATCTACCGCGCGCCGCCAGAATTCCCCACCGGCACACTCCACGATGAGCCCGCCCGCCGCGATATCCCACAGGCGCACGCCGTATTCCTTGTAGGCATCCATGCGGCCATTGGACACATAAGTCATCGAGAGCGCCGCCGCACCCATGATGCGGATCTTGCGCACCTTGTGCACCAGCTTGTTGAAGACCGGCAACATCTTCGCCAGCGTGGATTCGTATTTGGCAAAACCCATCGCCACGATGCTCTCCTGCAGTTTCGTGCGCTTGCTCACGGAAATCTTCTTGCCGTTCAACTGCGCCTGCTGCCCCTTGATGGCCGTCCACAAATCTTTGCAGAAAGGATCATAGACCACGCCAATGATGGTCGTGTAGCCATCCGGGTAACCGCTCTGTTTCCGTTCTTTCGCCGTCTCACCGCGCTTTTGCAAAGCGATGGACACGCACGCGTGCGGGAGGCCGTAAGTGAAATTCACCGTGCCATCGATCGGATCCACGACCCAGCGATATTCAGCACTCGTATCGCCCAGTATGCCTTCTTCACCCAAGATGGCGATGGCCGGAAACGCCTTCCGCAACGTCTTCTCGATGAGCTTCTGGCAGCGCACGTCCAGCTCCAGCTTGATGTCGTGTTGCGTGGCTTCGTTGATGACCTTGGTGGAGCCGAGGTTTTTGCGCATCAAGGCCCCGGCAGCCTGGGCAGCGGTGACGGCCGTTTTCAAGGCCCGGTTCAGTTCGGAAAGCTTCATGGAAAATGGGACGGATGATCAGGGGATTACTTCGTCGCGTTTCTTGACGAAGGTTTCCTGCGCGGCACGTTTTTCATCCAGCAGGTCTTTATTGGCGGCATCGATCATCTCCAGCAGTTCGACAGCCTCCGTGAGACGCGGCACACTGACGTAGCTGGCACCCGCCGAATAAAGCGCCGGCAGATCGGCGAAGTATTCCGCGTGCATGATGATCTTCGCGTGCGGATTGATCTCCCGCAGCATGCGCACCAGCTTCTGGTTCGTGGTGCCTTTCAAGATGCTGTTCGGCAAGGTGCAGACGATGATCTCGGCCGTATCCACTCCCGAATGCAGCAAGGTGTCGCGCTGGCTGATGTCACCATAGATGACGCGGACATTCCGCTTCTTCAATCCTTCGGTCACCTGCGGATTGAAGTCGATGACGGCCAGGTCGCGCACCAGATCCGGCTGCTTGCGGCGGATGTCATCCAGCAAGGAGCTGGCTGCCCAGGAGAAGCCGAGCAGGAATATCTTCGGATTGCCACCATGCATGTTCAGGGTGGAGCCCTCTTCATTCAGATCGTCCACGTTCACATCGCTCAACAAGGTGCTCATCCGGCGGATGATGGATTCCGCATTGGCGATGGCATAAGTCGAGACGATGGCCATGATGACGAACGCATAGCTCACGATGCCAGCCGTGGCATCCGTGATGTGACCGTATTGGAGACCCAAAGCCACGATGACCAAAGAGAACTCGCTGACTTGTGCGAGATTGATCGAGGTGAGCAAGCTGGCCCGATGCCCGCAGTGCATCTTGAGCATGGGAATGAAGACCGTGATGAACCGGCCCACCACCAAGATGGCGCAGAAGATTAAAGCGCCCCGGATCATGTCAAAGTTCGGTTCCGGGATGTTCATGCCCAAGGCCACAAAGAACAGCGTCACGAAAAAGTCGCGCAAACTGGTGACCTTGGCCGTGACATCAAGAGTGTAAGGGAACGTGGAAAGCGCCACGCCGGCCACCAAGGCACCCATCTCCGCAGAGAGCCCCAGGTTGCTGGCCATCCATGAAACCCAGAAGCACCAGCCGATGGCGCCGACCAGTACCAGTTCCGGTAATCGCGCAATACTGCGAAACAAAGGCGGCAAAAAATAACGGCTGACCACAAAGGCGACGAGAATCAGGAACGCGGCCTTGCACAGAGAGATGACAAAAACACTGATCTGGGGGTCGTTCAAGTTCGGCTGGATGGCCAGCAGCACGATCGCCACGAGGTCTTGCAAGACGAGGACGCCCAGCGTCAACCGGCCGGCAAAGGTGTCCAACTCCCGCTTGTCATACAGGATCTTGACGATGATGACCGTGCTGCTCAGCACGCTGGCCACGATGAGGTAGGCGATGCTCAGTGAATTATCCAACGAGGTCCGGAGCAGCCAGAAGAAGACAAAGGAGAATGCGAAACCACCGAATATCTGCGAGACTGCTGTCAGGGTGATGAGCTTGCCAGCACCCAGAATCTTTTTCAGATCAATCTCGAGACCGATCATGAAGAGGAGCAAAATGAGGCCGAGATCGGAGATGGTCTTGATGGATTCCTGCGCACTGACCATCTGCATTACGCGCGGACCGATGATGACCCCCGCCAGCAGATACATAAGTATCAGCGGCTGCCGCAGCAACTGGCCGACGATGCCCAGCAGCCAGGCGGCCACGATGCATATCGCCATGTCGTTTAAGACACTATGATGCTCCACGCGCCGGAGTCTAAGGGGTGGATTGCATAGCGCAAAATAAATTCGCAGCCGAAATTCCCAAGCCAACCACTCGAGAAAAAGAAACGGCCGGGAAGGCTGTTCCCGGCCAGTTCCTGAAATTTGCTGTGATAGCCCTTACTCCGGCGGCAGGTTCTCCAGCGAAGCCAGTATCTGCTTCTCCTTTGCCTGCCAGTCGATGAGCCGTTGCTTGTGCTCTTCCAGGACTTTCGCCGGCACCTTCTCGGCAAAGCTGGGGTTATTCAGCTTGTCCTGCACCTTGGTGATCTCGGCGCGTGCTTTTTCCAATTCCTTGGTCAAACGCTCGCGTTCCGCACTGAAAT
>JAEYXS010000063.1 GCA_023431185.1 Verrucomicrobiota bacterium | reverse complement strand
GGAACGCTTGGGCGGCCTCCGGGGCAAGGGCCGGTTCAACAGCCGCACCGCGGCTTTCCGATGATAACCGCACAGGGCGCAAAACTCATCCAGGATCTTTTGCTTGTGCGGCCGACCGGCCCGCTGCTAGCGGCCGTGGCCACGCGCCAACGCCGCGCGCTTGGCTGATATACTCATGCTCGGTAGTTCGGTAACCACCATTATGAGTCAACGTATCAGCGGACTCCACGTCCACCTCCCAGCTCCGGTAACATTTAATTTGAGTCAACTCGGGTGTCTGAAATTGTCAGCAACGGCATTGACGTGGCCGTTTTATCGGGCAGCATCCGTGTTCGTCCGTCAGAAAACTCAGGGAGGAAGTAAACATCATGATTAAAAAATCGGTATCAGTCAGGCAAGGTCAGCAGGGAGCCTTTGGGCGGGTGGAATTGATCGTCACCATCGCGGTGGTGCTTGTGCTCGGGGTTTTGGCCGGAGTTTTCATCGGCAGATACAAAGGGGGCAAGGGAGGTTCTTCCGCCACTGTTTGCGTCAACAACCTGAAACAGTTGGGGGCGGGGATGATGATGTATGCGGAGTCCAATGGCCAGAAGTTGCCCTACGCCTTCATCCATCACAGCAATACCAAGCAGTTCGTCTGGGATACCTTGGTCGGGACGTATATCCGGGCCTCGATGCGCGGGGAGGACAAATCGAAGCCGGCACCATCCGCCGCCGCCGTGGGGAATCTCTTGCAATGCCCCGAGGACACGGTGCCGCCGCTGGAATTCGCGGTGAAGTACGGTTTCAATCGCCGCACTTATGCGATGCCGTGGCACACGATGGATGCCAGGAACTGGCCGCCCGGCCCGACGAACAGCACGGGTGTGGGGCTTTGGTGGGCTAGCTATGGGAAGGGCACCAACTCGCTCAGCATGATGACGAACAAGTTGGTCGGCGGCCTGCCTGCCATCCGGATGGACATGATTCTGGATGCGGCGCAGACGATGTTGCTCACCGAAATGGCCAAGTCGAACAACATCGCGGGCAACAGCTCGGGTGGACGCATCCGTTACACGGGCGAGCATCTCGAAGAAGGAGTGGTCGAGCCGGCGAGCTATCAGGAGGGCAAGATCAACTACCTGATGTTCGACGGGCATGTGGAGACACTGTTCCCGCAGGATACGGTGGGACCGGCGGGCAAGGCGGGCAATGGCTGGAACACACACTTCGGCATCTGGTCCATCCGGCCGACCGACTAAGTTGGGCGTGCAAAAAATAAACGGCCCGTGAGCGATCACGGGCCGCTGGGAATAGTTGGTTGACGAGCTGACTAGTCTTTGGCGTTCAAGGTCCACGCGCCAGAAACCACGGTCAACGAGGTGTTCGTTGCGCCAAGCAGCATGTAGCGGTTCTGCGCTTCCACATGTCCGTCGATGAACAGGTAGGTGAACAGCTCCCGGCCATGCGTGGCCGCTGTGTCCGCCGTCGTGTGATCGTTCGGCGTCGGGATGGTGGGCAGGGTCTCCGCACTGGCCCAGTTGCACGAGGCGTTGTGATATTCCGTGACCTGGATGGTGTCGGTGCCTGCCAGGATGGCGCCTTCGCGCAAGGCCGGAATGTTCTTGGGCACATTCAGGAAGTTCGAAGGCGGACCATCGTTCTTTGCATTGGCGGGCCAGCCGTTGGTGGTGTTGGCCCCGACCTGCCACGAAGCCCACGTCCAGTGCAGACCTGAGCCCGTGCGGGCCGCGGTGTTCACCGGTGTGTTCGTCGCGGACATCACATACTTCGGCGGTGCGTAGCTGCGGCGGATGCCGGTCGGAGACAGACCTACCCAGCCGGTGGTGAGGGGAATCTTGTCCGCCGGGCAGAGCAGAATCTTCGGAAACTTGTTCCAGGTCTTCAGACCGTGGGAGGACATCTCCGTGATGGTTTGTGAGCCGCCGATGTAACCGTCAATCAGATCATCCCAGGCAAAGCCGCCGGACTTATAATGGACGGAGCCGTAGGGCATCTTGTCCGAGTTGTCGCTCTGATAGACTTTGTAGCCGGAACCAACCTGCTTGAGGTTGTTCATGCATTGAGTGGACATCGCCTTCTGTTTGGCTTTCGCCAAGGCGGGCAGCAGCATGCCGGCGAGGATCGCGATGATGGCAATGACCACCAGCAGTTCGATGAGGGTGAACGCACCCTTGCCGGGTGGTTTGGCAAAGTTTCTGAACCGGGATAAGATAGTGGATTTCATTGGGAAAAAGTTCAATTCTTTAGAGGTTTTCGAGGCGCACTTCGAGCTTGGAGAGATCAATCACATACTTCTTCCCGGCGGGAGCCACCGGGACGCGGGCGAGGATCTTGCGCTCCACCAAGGGCTGGAAGTCCGTGATGGCCGGGGCGCTGGAATCGCCATAGAAGAGTTGCAGGGCGTAAGTGAGGCGCTGCTCGTCATTCATGTGGGCGGTGCCATTGTCCAAGGCAGAGCTGGCCGGTGCTTCGGCGGCTGGTTGCGGAACGGCTGCACTGGCCGTGGTTGCAGGTGGTCCCATGCTGGGGGCGACCACAGGTGGCAGGGTCTGAACTCCGCTGGTGGCGTCGAAGGCCGCCTGAGGAGCCGGTGAGGCAGGGAGTGCCGTGAGTGATGCATCATCTTCAGAAGAGCAGGCGGTGAGCATCAGAGCCGCCATGCCGAGCAGTTTCAATGAGGTTTTCATAGCGTGATCAAATTGCGACCACGATTCACAACTTTTGTGGTTCCGGTCCTTGCGACCGCAACCGCTTATTTCCTTAGCAGCCGCGATGCCAGCTAAGTAGTGCCCCTGATTTTCGGCCCTATCTGCCCGGTTTTAGGCAGATTCACGGGAGTGCGCCAAAGTTGACCTGCTCAAAGGTATACAGTGTGAAAGAATTTGTTTAGCAGAGCTGTGCGGTTTCCAACAGTTCGGGAAGGGGCTGGTGGCGCTTTGTAAGCATGCAAAACCTGCCGCACAAAACTGAAACGCAGATGGCGTGTCTCCCAGATCACGCCACCTGCGTTAAATACCATCTTATGACTGGTCAGTTTCTCTGACCACGCTGGTTCGCCTTCTCAAGCGCGGCACTGAACCAGTCGTTGCCTTTCACCGGTGCCGGTTTCGTGGGCGGACGAGAACCGCCAGACGGGCGGGGTGCCGCCGGTGAGGTGCGATTGCTCTGGTTGCTGCCACCGAGTTCAGGATTCGCCTTCATCGACAGGGCGATACGCTTGCGGGCGAGATCCACTTCGGTGACCGTTACCGTCACTTTCTGCTGCACTTTCACAATCTCGGCAGGGTCTTTCACGAACTTGTCCGCGAGCTGGCTGACATGCACGAGGCCATCCTGATGTACGCCGATATCCACAAACGCCCCGAACGCGGTCACATTGGTCACGATGCCGGGCAGTTTCATGCCAGGCTTCAGATCTTCCATTTTCTCCAAGCCTTCTTGGAATGCGAAGGTCTCGAATTTCTGGCGTGGATCGCGGCCGGGCTTCGCGAGTTCGTCCAGGATGTCTTTGAGCGTCGGGATCCCGACGCTTTCGGTGACGTATTTCTCCAGCTTGATGCGGGAACGCAACATGCCGTCGCGAAGAAGAGCATTTACGTCTGCGTTCAAGTCTTTTGCCATCGTATCGACGATGCCATAGCTCTCCGGGTGCACAGCGCTGGCATCGAGCGGATGGCTGCCGTCACGGATGCGCAAGAAACCGGCGGCTTGTTCGAACGCCTTGGGACCGAGGCGCGGGACTTTCTGCAAGTCCTGACGGGATTTGAAGGGGCCGTGCTCATTGCGATAGGCCACGATGCTCTGGGCGAGGGCGGGCCCCAGACCGGAAACATAGCTGAGCAATTGTTTGCTGGCGGTGTTCAGTTCCACGCCTACACCATTCACGCAGCTCATCACCACGTCATCCAGGCCGCGCTTGAGGGCCGGTTGATCGACATCATGCTGATACTGGCCTACGCCGATGGATTTCGGGTCCAGCTTCACGAGTTCAGCGAGCGGGTCCATGAGCCGGCGGCCGATGGAGACGGAACCACGCACGGTCACGTCCTGATCGGGAAACTCTTCGCGCGCGACATCGGAGGCGGAGTAGATGGAGGCCCCGCTTTCGTTAACCATCACGATGGGGATGGAGGCGGGGAGGCCCAGTTTGCGGATGAAGGTCTCCGTCTCACGACCAGCGGTGCCGTTACCGATGGCGATGGCTTCGATCTGGAATTGCTTCACCAGTGCCAAGACGGCGGTGGCCGCTTCGCGGATCTGGTTGGTGGAAGCGGCCGTAGGATAAATGACATCGTGATGGAGGAGCTTGCCCTGGCGATCCAGCACCACAAGTTTGCAACCGGTGCGGAAGCCGGGATCGATGGCCAAGGTGTTCTTAGGGCCCAAGGGTGCGGCCAGCAGCAGTTCCCGCAAGTTTTCCGCGAATACACGGATGGCTTCGATGTCTGCCTTCTTCTTCGATTCGATGCGTAACTCTGCTTCGATGGCGAAGCCGAGCAGACGCTTGTAGCTGTCTTGCACGGCGAAGCGGATCTGTTCACCGGCGGGTTTGCCGGGCGCGGTTACGAATAAGGGTTCGAGCAGATTCAAGGCGCTCTCCTCCGGCGGCGTCATGCGGACGATGAGGAAGCCTTCCGTTTCACCGCGGCGGATGGCGAGGAGGCGATGGCTGGGAATGGTGGCGATGGGTTCGCTCCAGTCGAAGTAATCTTTGAACTTCGCGGCGGCTTCTTGTTTATCGGACATCACCTTGGAGCGGATGGTGGCCTGGCTCCAGTAGAGCGCGCGGAGTTTGGCGCGGGCATCGGCATCATCACTGATACGTTCCGCGATGATGTCGCGGGCACCCAACAAGGCAGCGGCCACATCTTTCACTTCCTTGGCGGGATTGACGAAGGGTTCGGCGGCCTTCTGCGGATCGAGCGTGGCTTGTTCGAGAAAGAGTTTGTCGGCGAGCGGCTCCAAGCCGGCTTCCTTGGCGATGGTGGCGCGGGTGCGGCGCTTGGGGCGGTAGGGCAGGTAGATGTCTTCCAGCGCGCTGAGCGTTTCGGCCTTGAGGACGGCGGATTTCAGATCATCGGAGAGCAGACTGCGTTCTTCGAGAGATTTGATGATGGCGCCGCGGCGCTGGTCGAGTTCCACGAGGCTGTTCATGCGCTCGCGGATGTTCATGATGGCGACCTCATCCAGCGAGCCGGTGGCTTCCTTGCGATAGCGGGAGATGAAAGGGACCGTGGCACCTTCAGCCAACAGCTTGGCGGTAGCGGAGACCTGGCGCGTCTGGAGCTTCAGCTCAGACGCGATCTTAGCGACATACTTCTCGTTCATGTAAAGAAAGGCGGTTGGTGTAACGGAGGAAAAGGCGGGTGTAAAACTCTATTCGCAAGGAATGGGACTTAACCACAGATGAACATAGATAATCACAGATGTGGGGCTCGGGCCGTTCGCGGTTTGATTGAGTAATAGCGCGTAAAGCTGGTTTCTGCAGTTCAGTCAAAAAAACCGCTTTTCAGGAAGGGGAATCCGCACCACTATGCGGCGAATCAAGCCATGAAGACGTCTTTTTTGCGTTCGTTGTTTCTCACTGTCGTATTGTTTGCCTCCGCCTCGGCTGCCTTGGCGGCGGAACCGTTGAAGGTGCTTATGATCACGGGCGGTTGCTGCCATGATTATGAGAGCCAGAAGAAGATCCTGAGCGAAGGCATCGCAGCACGGGCGAATGTGAAGTTCGACATCGTGCATGAGGGGCCGGGCCCGAGCGACCCGAAGGCGCGTGAGCACATGATCAGTGTGTATCACAAGAAGGATTGGGCGAAGGGGTATGATGTTGTCCTGCACAACGAGTGTTTCGGTTTCGTGACGAATGTGGCCTTCGTGGAAGGCATCGCAGCACCACACAAGGCCGGTACTCCCGCGGTGTTCCTGCATTGCTCCTCGCACAGCTATCGCAATGCGCAAACGGATGCGTGGAAGGAAGCGGTGGGCATCACCTCGGTGAAGCATGACAAGAAGCGCGAGTTTGCGGTGAAGACGGTGAAGGCGGATCACCCGGTGATGAAAGGGTTTCCCGCTGATTGGAAAAATCCATCCGCTGACGAACTCTACGAGAACGTGAAGGTCTGGCCGAACACGGTGCCGCTGGCAATGGCTTATAGTGAGCAGTCCAAGAAGGACCATGTGGTCATCTGGGTGAACACGTATGGCAAGGGCAAGGTGTTCAGCACGACGCTCGGGCATGAGAACAAGACGATGGAAGACCCGGCCTATCTGGATCTGGTGACGCGTGGTTTGCTCTGGGCCTGTGACAAGCTGGATGAAAACGGCAAGCCGAAGAAGGGCTATAAAGCGGTGAAAAAATAGCCGGTTGCACCGGCTGGCCAGTGATAGTCAGATCTCGGAATCCGGGCATTGCCAGTGTGGATGAGATCATCTTGCTATCGGGGTTAACCTTTGGTGATGGAAACACGTCTTAAGAGCAAAGCTATCAATATGAAGAGAACGATCCTGACGTTGTCGGTTTTGGTGGGCGCATTGCAGTTCGCGAGCGCGGATGTGAAGCTGCCGGCGATCATCAGCGATCGCATGGTGGTGCAGCAGGATGTGCTCATCCCCATCTGGGGCTGGGCCGATCCGGGCGAGCAGGTGACGGTGGAACTAGGCGGGCAGGTGAAAACCACCGTGGCGGATGCCAAGGGCAAATGGCTGGTGAAAATGCCGAAGCTGAAAGCCGCCGAGGGGTTGACGCTGGTGGTGAAGGGCAAGAACAAGCTTTCGGTCAATGACGTGCTGGTGGGCGAGGTGTGGATCTGCTCCGGCCAGTCGAACATGGCCATGACGGTGAACCGCTGCAAAGATTTCGACAAGGAGAAGGCGGAAGCGAAGTTCCCGCAGTTGCGCATGTTCACCTTGGAGCGCTCCTCCAAAGCCGAGCCGCAAGAGGATTGCAAAGGGCGCTGGGAACTGACCACGCCGGAGAATATCGCGTTCTTCTCCGCCACGGCTTATTTCTTCGGCCGCGAGATACATCAGCAGATGAAGGTGCCGGTGGGCTTGATCAATACCTCATGGGGCGGTACTTCGATCGAGGCGTGGACGAGCATGGAGGCGCAGTCCAAGCTGAAGGAATATGCGACCATCTCGGAATCGTGGGTGAAAGCGACGGCGACGCCGTATGATGAGAAGGCGGCAATGGCGCAGTACAACAAGCAGATGGAGGCCCGAAAGGAAAGCGTCAAGAAAGCCAAGGCGGCTGGCAAGGCGGCCCCGCGGGCACCGCAGAAGCCGACCGATCCACGCCTAAACCAGAATTATCCGGCGAACCTCTATAACGGCATGATCGCCCCGCTGGTTCCGTATGCGGTGCGCGGTGGCATCTGGTATCAAGGTGAGAACAATGCCAATAAGAGTTTTGCGAATATTTACGCCCTCCAGATGGAGACTATGGTCAAGGACTGGCGTGCCCGTTTCGGCCTGGACTTCCCGTTTGCCTGGGTGCAGTTGCCGGATTTCCGGGCTCCGCAGAAGGAAGTGGTGGAGCCGAGCGGTTGGGTGACGGTACGCGAAGAGATGCTGAAGGCGCTCAAGATCCCCAAGACGGGCATGGCCATCACGCTGGGCTTGGGCGAGGAGACGGATATCCATCCCAAGAACAAGCAGGACGTGGGCAAGCGTCTGGCGATGTGGGCGCTGGCGGATGTGTATAAGCAGAAGGGTGTGGCTGCCTCCGGGCCTTTGCCTACGAGCGACAAGGTGAAGGGCAGCGAGGTCGTGATCTCTTTCAAGCACACCGATGGCGGGCTGAAGGCGCAGGGTGGCGAGCTAAAGGGTTTTGCCATCGCGGGAGAGGACAAGGTGTGGAAGTGGGGGCAGGCGCGGATCGAGGGAGATAAGGTCATCGTGTCGCATCCAGACATCAAGAAACCAGTGGCAGTGCGCTATGCATGGGCGGCGAATCCGGTGTTCAGCCTTTACAATGGCGCGGGCCTGCCCGCGACGCCGTTCCGGACGGATGATTGGGAGAAGTAGTTGCTGAATCGTCCGGCTACACCTTGCCGATCCATTGGCGGTCTTCCCAGACGGCTTTGATGGAGGTCAAGTTGCGGGAGTCGAAGATGTGTTTCGCGGCTTTCATCACGTTGCCTTTTTTCAGGCTTTGCCACGCATCGCTGGCGCTGATGGCGACGAACTGGAGGATGCTCGGATCGCGGTAGCAATCGATCATGCAGCGGGTGCAGCCATCGCGGATGAGCTTCGAGTCATCCCAATCATACACGTGGCACATGGGCGTTTCCCAGAAGTGGCAGCGGTAGAGGTTCAGGTGCCAATCGAGGTAGAAGTATTTATGCCCGCCGAGGCAGCCAAACTTTTCCTTTTCACCGCGCAGGTGGCGCTGCATCTCATCCAGTGATTCCGTGGGGTTTACCACGGGATAACCGCTGTTGTGCTTCATGTCTTTGATCTTCTGAAAGACATCAAGGAGTTCGGTGTTGTTGAAGTTCACCAAACCGCCATCGCTGAAGCTGAGGTAGCTGGATTGCAGGTTGGTGAGGGGATAGCTGAAAGTGCAGCTCTTGAAGCCGACGGATTCGAGAAAGGCGGGGAGCTTTTCGTAATCCTCGATAAGACGGCTGGCGGTGATGCTCGCGGTGGTCTGGATGCCGACGCTTTGGAAGTACTCGTTCGCGCGTTTGATCTTACGGCAGACATCGGGGAGGCCGCGATTGTCCTCGTGTTTTTTTATGTCGTGGGCGTCGATGGACATGATGACACTGCTGAGGCCGTCGCTGGCCAGTGCCTTCATGTTGTCCTCGTTCCAAAGACCGCCGTTCGTGCAGATCATCGGGTGGATGCCGCGCTCGGCGGCATAGCGGATCATGGCGCGGAGATCGCGATGGACCATGGGCTCGCCGCCGACGAAGAGGAGATAGCCGATGTGGTTCTTGACGGAGAGATCGATGACATCCTTGGCTTCTTGGAGCGTGACGCTGCGGCGGGCCTTGGGATCGAACTTGGAGCGGGCGAAGCCGCAGAAGCCGCAATCGGCATTGCAGATGTTCGTGATGGCGAACTGCAGGTATCCGGGACCACCATGGTCCAGCACCTCGCCGAGCAGCTTGAAGGCGCTCTTGCGCGGCATTACCACGGGTGGCAACGGTGTTGATGCTGTGATGACCTGATCGCTCATGGACAACGTCTTATGTTCCCGGCTGGCGGAGGATAGCGCAACTCTTGATTCGTGACGAATGAGTGAAGATGGTTTGATGGACGAGGGCGTCCACGAGGTTGGAGTCAGGCGGGGGCGCCCGTCCCACTACGGCTACGGTTTACGCCTTAGTTTGCGTTTTGTGATGGGATTTGGGTATAGTTACTAAATTATTGCCTTTGCTGGCGCTGAATGACGTTAAGTTTGGAACAATTAGGCTGGACGGAAGAACTGGAAAAACAGTTCGCCCCGCATCGTGCGCAGGGGTTGGTGCCCGCGCGTGTGGCCATCGAAGACAAGCATTACTTCCGCCTATATACCGATGGCGGGCGGCTGACGGGGCAGTGCTCGGGAAAGATTTTACATGACTCGAAGAGCCCGTCCGATCTGCCGAAGGTGGGCGATTGGGTGGTCATCACGCCGCTCGAAACGGAGGGGAAGGCGACCATCCATGACGTGATGCCGCGCAAGTCTTCGCTCTCCCGCAAGCTCACGGGACGCGATGTGCAGGAGCAGATTTTGGTGACGAACATCGATCGGGCATTTGTCGTGCAGGCGTTGGATCAGACGTTCAACATTCCCCGGTTGGAGCGCATGTTGGTGATGGTGCGGGAAGGTGGGGCGCAGCCGGTGATCGTGCTGAACAAGCTGGACCTGTGTGATGATGTGAAGGCGCGCGTGGCGGAGGCCGAGAAAGCAGCAGGTGATGCACCGGTGCTGACGACGTGTGCCATCACTTGCAAGGGCATCAAAGCGATCAAGAAGTTGATCAGCAAGAAGGACACGGTGGTTTTCTTTGGCACTTCTGGTGTGGGCAAGTCTACCTTGATCAATGACATTTACGGGGAGGATGTGCTGCCGGTGGGGGATGTGCGGGATGAGGATTCCAAGGGACGGCATACGACGACTTGGCGCGAACTGATTCCGCTACCGCAAGGTGGTATCGTGATCGATACGCCGGGTATGCGGGAGTTTTATGTATGGCTGGCGGATGAGGGGTTGAATCGCGCGTTTGCGGACATTGATGAAGTGGCGGTGAATTGCCATTTTCGCGATTGCACGCATACGAAAGAGAAAAAATGCGCGGTGCTGGATGCACGAGCCGAAGGAAAGATCGATGAGGACCGTTATCAGAATTACGTGAAGCTGAGCAAGGAACAGAAATTCCTCAAGGAAGTGAAACGGCAGAAGGGGTGGAAGACGCGGGAGAAGCACAGCCGGGTGCTGCATCGGGTTTTCAATAAAGGATGAGGAGGGGAAACATCGAACACCGAACATCCAGCTTCGAACATCGAAAGAGGGACGCTGCGGACGTTATTGAGTGTTGTTGAGTTAAGGATGGGCAGGTGCTTCGGCGCGGCCGCTGAGGACAGAGGGTCCTACCTTTTACTGGCTTGGAACCATTGGGTGCTCCAGGCGTTTAGGTCGAGGTAGAGACCATCGCGCGTGATTTCTTCGCGGGTGCGGTGGTGGATTTCGGTTCCAAGGCGGTCTTGCAGTGTCCAATTGGTGTTCGCGCTAATCTCTTTATCCAAGCGTACGCGGCATTGGCTGCGATGGGCGGCGTAGTTCACCACGATCAATGCAAATTCCTCAGGGTGACTTTGCCAGAGGATGATGAAGAGATTCTGGTGTGAGGGATTATCCGGCCATGCGGGTTGTGACTCAGGGATGCGCCAAGAACCGTCCTTTACAGCGATTGATTGGCGCAGAGAGAAAAGCTGTTCGTAGAAGCCTCGCAAGGATGTGCTCACTGGCTCTTCTGGGCGGCGCCAGAGCTGGACCGGCAGGTGGGCGCGCCAGCCTTCCATCTGGCCCTCGTAGAGGAGCTTCATGCCGGGCAGAGCGAGCCAGAGGAGAGCGGCGGCTTTCTGGGCTGGCACTTCCAGCTGCGCCGCGATGCGTGGCTCGTCGTGGTTTTCGAGGAAGCGGGTGGTGCGGGTTTGATCTGCATTCTCGCGATGAAGGTGCGTTTGCAGCTTGTCGGTGTGCTGTTGTGCAAGGTGATCGAGAAATGGTTTGTCGTAAGTGTAGTCGAAGCCGAGTTGCTGAAGTTGGGTTTCACGGCCCCAGTAGGCTTCGGCGAGAAAGAGAAAGTTCGGATGCTGCTGGCGGACTCGGGAAATCGCTTCGCTCCAGAATTCGGCGGGCAAAGGCAGGACACCGGGAGAGCGTTGCCGCCAGGTCTCGGTGAAGATGTCATTCAGCAGCAGCATGGCCATGTCACAACGGACGCCATCGCACAGACTGGCGACATGGAGCAGTTCTTTGATCAATTCATGACGGGTGACGGGGTTCCGATGATCAAGCTGGGCGGTATCCGTCCAAGGGTCGAAATAAGGATCTTTGCCGTGGGCAATCCAGAGTTTTTGGCTATTGTGGGTGGTGGGGAAAAAACCTGGTTGCTTGCGCTGGCTGTGGATAAGCAGGTCTGGGCGTTGCGAAACCCAAGGGTGGTCCAGGCCGATGTGGTTCGGGATAAAATCCAGGAGGAGGCGCAGGTCATGGGCGTGCAAGCGGGTGCGAAAAGCTGATAAAGCCGCTGCGCCGCCAATGGAGGGATCTACCTCGTAGGCGCTGATACCATAGGGAGAACCGCCGATATCAGCGGTTGTCCAATCCGGCAACAACTCGCGGTAGCGTTTCAGCAAGGATGGCTGTTCCAAGCCGTGCTGTTGCACGCGCGGGCCATTGGGCCAGACGCCCATCAGCCAGATGTGTGAGAAGCCTAGTGACTGCCAGCGCCTTATCTCGTCATCGGCGAGGTCGTGCAGCGTGGCTGCATGACCAAGCTGCCGCGAAAGGTCCGTTAGCAGGCAGCGCGTGTTGATCTCGTAGAGCAGGGGATGCGCGGCCACGAGACTAGCTGTTAAGGACTTTCAGCGCCTTTTTGGCGTTGGAAACGCGGGCGATGAGCAGGCCTTTCTTGGCCGAGGGGCTGGTGGCACAGTAGCAGTATTCGATGTTGATCTTGGCGGCAGCCAGCTTGCGGGAGATGTCTGCGAGCGAGCCTGGCTTGTTGCCGCCTTCGATCATCAGGACTTCATCATCGATAACGAGGGTGCTGTGCTCTTCAAACACTTTGAGCGCCCGGTCCGTATCACTGACGACCATGCGGATGACCGAATGGTCCACGGTATCACTGGTGCTGATGGCGTAGATGTTGATCTTTTCGGCAGCCAAAACATCGCAGACCTGGGCCAGCATGCCGGGAGTGTTGTCGAGGAAGAGGGCGAGTTGACGTGTGATTTCCATAGATTCTAAATCACCGAAGGTTGTTTATAGTAGAGCACTAATCAGGGGGTAAGTCGAGGAGGCAAAATGTAACGGAGATGTTTGCATCTTTGGTGGGTGAATTTGTTGAGCCATTAGCGCTCTCACTCCTCACCCCAGCCCTCTCCTCGTTGAAAGGAGAGGGGGAACATTTGTCGTGTTTGAGTGATTTGTTACGCACCTGTCCAGCGTGCATCTTTGTTTGTGATCAACAAAAAACCGGCAGAGTTGCCTCTGCCGGTTATTGAATCAGTAGCCGCCTTTGGGCATCACTGGTGCCGGTGACGGTTTGGTCTCCGGTTCGTGGACCGGAGGGGCACCCGGAGGGGCCTTGGCCGGATGCGGGACGACGCGCCACATCTTGCCGAGAGCGTCCTTCCAGTTCTTCAGGAGTTCGTTCGCCCGGGGGGACTCAGTCTTCTCAAGATGCTGGTAGATGAGGGCCTGGAGGGCCTTGATCTCTTCCTCGTTGTCGAGGCGTTCGATGCCCACCATCTGATCGTTGAAGCGGTGGGCAAACTGCCCGTCCACGTCATAGACGTAGGCGATGCCGCCGCTCATGCCGGCCCCGAAGTTGCGACCGGTGCGGCCAAGGATGACCACCGTGCCGCCGGTCATGTATTCGCAACCGTGATCGCCCACGCCTTCCACCACGGCGGTGCCGCCGGAATTACGGACGCAGAAACGTTCACCGGCGCGGCCAGCGGCAAAGAGGATGCCACCGGTGGATCCGTACATCACCGTGTTGCCGATGATCTGGTTCTCCGCCCAGTCGAACTGGCAGCCATCGGGCGGGCGGATGATGATCTCGCCGCCGTTCATGCCTTTGCCGACGTAGTCGTTGGCCTCGCCGATGAGCTTCATCTTGATGCCGTTCGCGAGAAACGTGCCGAAGCTTTGGCCGGCGCTGCCCGTCAGGGTCACATCGATGGAGCCGGCCGGCAGACCTTTGTCACCGTAGGTGTAGCCGATCTCGCCGGAAACCATGGTGCCGACGTTCCGGTTGGTGTTGTTAAGCTTGTAGTTGAGCTTCACGGAACCCTTGCCATTCAACGCGCGCTTGGCGTCGTGCATGATCTTGGAGTCCAGCGGGCTGTCACCGAAGCGTTCGTTGCGCTCGCGAGTGTGGATGCGCGTGGCGGAACCGGTCGGGTCCACCTGATAGAGCAGGCGGTCCAGATTCAGGCTCGCAATCTTGCCCTGCACTTCTGCCGGGAAGCTCTCAACGGGCTTGCGTTCAATGAGGTCCGTGCGGCCGATGATGTCGTTCAAGGTCTTGAAGCCGAGTTGCGCGAGGATCTCGCGAACCTCTTGGGCGACGCCGTTGAAATAGGCGACCACGTTCTCAGGTTTGCCGCGGAACTTGAGGCGGAGCTTGTCTTCCTGGGTGGCGACACCGACCGGGCAGGTGTTCAGATGGCAGACGCGGAACATCGCGCAGCCAGCCGCCACGAGAGCACCGGTGCCGAAGTTATACTCTTCACCGCCGAGGATGGCCGCCATGACGATGTCATGGCCGGTCTTCAAGCCACCGTCCGTGCGGAGGACCACGCGGGAGCGCAGGTCATTCAGCATGAGCGTCTGGTGCGCTTCGGCGAGACCGAGTTCGAACGGGCTGCCAGCATACTTGATGGAGCTGAGCGGGGAAGCGCCCGTGCCGCCATCGTGACCGCTGATGAGGACGACGTCCGCATAAGCCTTTGCCACACCGGCGGCAATCGTGCCGACACCGGATTCAGCCACCAGTTTCACGCAGACCTTGGCGCGCGGATTGACCTGCTTGAGGTCGTAGATCAGCTGTGACAAGTCTTCGATGGAGTAAATGTCATGGTGCGGCGGCGGCGAGATGAGCGGCACTCCGGGCGTGCTATGACGCAGCTTGGCGATGAGCGGGGACACCTTGTGTCCGGGCAACTGGCCGCCTTCGCCGGGCTTCGCGCCCTGCGCCATCTTGATCTCGATCTCCTGTGCGCTCGCGAGGTATTCCGGCGTCACACCGAAGCGGCCGGAGGCCACCTGCTTGATCGCGGAGTTGGCGTTGTCGCCGTTCTCGCGGACGGTGTAGCGGGCATTGTCCTCGCCGCCTTCGCCGGAGTTCGACTTGCCGCCGATGCTGTTCATGGCGATGGCGAGGCACTCGTGCGCCTCGACCGACAGGGCGCCCAAGCTCATGCCGGCCGTGGTGAAGCGGGTGCGGATGTTCTCGATCGGCTCCACCTCATCCAGCGGGATGGGCGTGCCGGGCTTGAACTGGAGCAAGTCACGGGGGGAAACCGGGTCGCGCCCTTGGACGGTCTCGACAAACTTGAGGTATTCCTCCCGTTTGCCTTCCTTGAGGAAGCGGTGGAGCGTCTGCACCACCTGCTTGTTGAAGGCGTGGTATTCGCCGCGGCCGCCGCTGAGAACCTTGTAATTGCCGCCTTCGTCCAGCACGGCGGTTTCCGGGTTGGCATAGGCGCTTTGGTGACGGCGGAGGGCGTCCTCGGCGATCTGCTTCAGGGAGATGCCACCGATCAGGGAGGTGGTACCGAAGAAGCAACGGTCGATGACGTCCTGAGAAACACCGATGGCTTCGAAGATCTGGCCGCCGCGATAGCTCGCGATGGTCGAGATGCCCATCTTGGACATGATCTTCAGGATGCCGCTCTCGATGGACTTGCGGTAATTGGAAACCGCCTTTTCCACCGTGATGTCAGGCCATTCACCGCTGCCGATGGACTGGCGGATGATGTCGATGGCCACATACGGATTGATGGCGGATGCGCCGTAACCGATCAAGGTGGCGAAGTGATGGACGTCACGCGCTTCACCTGTCTCGCAGACGATGGACACGCGCATGCGCTTGCCTTCGCGGATGAGGTGATGATGCACGGCACCGACGGCCAGGAGCATCGGGACGGGGACGCGCTCAGCATTCGTGCCGCGATCGCTCAGGATGAGGATGCACTTGCCTTCATCGATGGCCTGGGAAGCACGGGCGCAGATGGCGCTCAGGGCGGCATCCAGATCATCCGGGCCTTTTTGGGCGTTGAAATGGCAGTAGAGCGTCTCGCAGTTGAATGCCGGGTCCGGGATGTTTTTGAGGGCCTCCAGCTCGTATTCCAACAGGAACGGGCTGTCCAGTTCGATCTGCTTGACGTGTTCGGGGGTTTCGGTGAGCCAGGAGCGTTTATGGCCCATGGCCGTGGCGAGGGACATGACGATCTTCTCGCGGATGGAGTCGATCGGCGGGTTTGTCACCTGCGCGAACAACTGGCGGAAATAAGGGTAAAGCAGCTTGGGCTTGCGGGAGAGCACGGCCAGCGGGGTGTCATCGCCCATGGAGCCGATGGCTTCGATGCCTTCTGTGGCCATGGGTTTGAGGATGGTCTGCAGCTCCTCGCTATCCCAGCCGAAGGTGATCTCCTGCAGGGTGAGGTCGATCAGGTTGACCGGGTTATGGTTCTCGCTGAATGGCTTGGCATGCTTGGACAGAGAGAAGAGGTTCTGCTCACACCACTCACCATAAGGCTGCTTGGAGGCGACGAGCGTCTTGACCTCGTCATTTTCCATGAACTTGCCGGCCTGAAGGTCGATCGCGATGATGCGACCGGGCCCAAGGCGGCCTTTGCGGACGACTTTCTTCTCATCCAACGGCACGACGCCCGCTTCCGAGCCCATGACGATGAGGCCGTCCTCGTAAATCTTGTAACGGGCCGGGCGCAGACCGTTGCGGTCCAAAGCGGCACCGACGACTTTGCCATCGCTGAACACGACGGCGGAAGGGCCGTCCCATGGTTCATTGAGGCTGGCGTGATAGCGGTAGAAGCCTTTGACCTCGGGTTTCACGTCCTTGGACTTTTCCCAGGCCTCGGGGGCGAGCATCATCATGCTGTGCAGGATGCTGCGGCCGCTGAGTTCGAGGAGTTCCAAGGCATTATCGAGCGCGGAGGAGTCGGAACCGCCCGGCTGGATGATGGGTTTGAGGTATTCGATGTTCTCGCCCCAGAGTTCGGAGGTGAGTTCGCGCTCGCGGGCGCGGGTCCAGTTCTTATTGCCCAGCAGCGTGTTGATCTCGCCGTTGTGTGCCAAGGTGCGGAACGGGTGGGCGAGCTGCCAGTTCGGGAACGTATTCGTGGAATAGCGCTGGTGGTAGATGGCCAGCGAAGTCACGTACAGGGGATCCTTCAGGTCGGTGAAGAACTTTGGCAACTGCGGGGCATTGAACAAGCCCTTGTAAACGATGGTGCGCGAGGAGAAGGACGGGATGTAAAAGGCGTCGATCTTCTCTTCCTGCGCCCGGCGCTCGGCCATATTGCGGGCGAGATACAGGCGGCGCTCAAATTCGTCGTCGCTCCAGCCGCTCGTGCGACCGAGCAAAATCTGCTGCATCTCGGGGAGCGTTTCACGGGCCTTGTCCCCCAGACAACGGGTATTGGTGGGCACGGAGCGCCAGCCAAAGATATGGATGCCGAACTGGGTACACGCTTCCTCGACCAGGCGGTGGCAGTTGCTGATCTGGTACTTGTTGCCGCGCGGCAGGAACAGAAAGCCGACGGCCAAGTCGCTGTCATTCATCAACTTGCCACCGAGCTTCTCCACTTCCCGGCGGAACAGGGCGCGGGGGAGCTGGGTCAGGACGCCTGCGCCGTCGCCAGTTTTGGCGTCGGCATCCAAGGCGCCACGGTGGGCGAGGTTGCAGAGCGCCTGGATGGCGTATTCCAGGATGCGATGTTCCTGCTTGCCGTTGATGTTAGCGATGAAACCAACGCCGCAGGCATCGTGCTCGTTCTTCGCGTCGTACAGTGAGTTCGGTATGTTCGGATACATTTCTTTCGGTATCAGCTTGTCGCCAAGCGCAGGGAACGTAGCAAAATCGTTTTTGTGTGCAAAAGATTTTTACGCCCGAGCGCGACTTTCTGAGCGTAACTGTTCCCGGGTGGCGGTGTTAATGTTTTCGTATGAGCATGGTGACTGATTTCCGACAGGCTTCCGGGGATACCCTTGAGCCGGGCCGGTAACTTTCATCGGACAGCAGTCCCTATGGCACATAAGCATAAGGCGGGCCGAAGGCCCAAACCTTTTTTGGCGACGTTGAAATCGTATCGAATAGGTGGGAGAATCAGACGTCAGAGGTAATAGGTAAAATGAGTCCCCCGTCTCCAGGTCAGGCACTGCAGCCGCTGACGGCCAGTCAGCGGGAGGCGCTCGTGACCCTGCTAGCGGACGATGATCCGGGCATTTACCACACCATCCGGCAGAAAATCATGGCCGAAGGGGTGCAAAGCAAGGATTGGCTCAAGCAGTACGCGCTGCATAGCGACCCGGTTGTGCGGCGCCGGACCAAGGAGATCGTCCAACATTTCGATAAACAGGCCTCGGACAACCGTTTTCTGGCTTTCTGTCTTAGTCACGGAGAGCATTTCAGCGTGGAACAAGCCTGCTGGCTGCTCGCCCAGACGGAATATCCAGACATCAACATCGCCGGTTACCAAGCGGTTTTGGACGATATCGCCGGGGATTTGATGATGCGGATCGATTTCGGGGCGGAACCAATCGTGATTTTGGGGGAAATAAACAAGTTCCTTTTCAAAGACATGGGGTTCAAGGGGAACGACAAAGATTACTACGACCCCAAGAACAGTTACCTCAATCAGGTGCTGAACAACCGCTTGGGCAATCCCATCAGCCTTTGCTTGATTTACCTGTTTATTGCCCGGCGGTTGCGGCTGCCGGTGGCGGGCATCGGAATGCCGGGGCATTTCGTGTGCCGGTTTCAGTCATCCAAAGAGGAGATTTTTATCGATGCCTACAATGGCGGGCGGTTTTGGACGAAGGCGGAGTGCGTGAAGCATCTGGTCATGAGCGGGCATAGCTATCAGGAGCGCCTGCTGGACCCGGTCAGTGCCCGGCGGATACTTATCCGCATCTGCTCCAACTTGCACCAGATCTATGTGAATCAGGAGAAGCATGAGGACAGTGCCCGCTTCCAGAGGTATATCGTGGCCCTGACGCGGACACTTTAGAGCGGTTCAGTTCTGGATGAAGTAACTGAGGTTTTCCAGTTCGATGGCCAAATTAACGTTATTGACCATCACATCTTCGGGCACTTGCAGGACGATAGGGGCGAAATTCAGGATGCCGGTGATACCCGTGCGGACGAGTTCATTGGTGACTTCCTGCGCCACAATGGTAGGGACGGTCAGTATGGCCATCTTCACCGCGTGCGAATGGACGAATTCCGGCAAATCTTCCATCGGCAGGATGGGCTGCTCGATCTTCTTGTTCCGCTTGCGATCGGCATCGATATCGAAGGCCGCCACGATCTCAAAGCCCTCCTGCTCGAACCCCCGGTAGGAGAGCAGGGCGAGACCGAGATTGCCAACGCCCACGAGCACCACGGGCTGGAGGCTGTTCGTGCCCAGCAAGTCGGAGATCATCTTGCCGAGCTGATCAACGTCATAACCGAGACCACGCGTGCCGAACTGACCGAAGTAGGTCAGGTCCTTGCGAAGCTGGGTGGATTTTACGCCGGCGGCCGAAGACAGGGCTTCGCTGGAAACGGTATGGATGCCGTTGCTCTTGAGCCGTTGCAAACAACGCAGGTAGAGCGAGAGGCGGTAAACCGCCTTGCGAGGGATTTCAGTGCGACCAGTCTTTTTCAATGATGCTTCACCCTAATGCCTTACAACCACTTAGACAAGCGCACATCCGTCAATCCACGAACACCACCTCGTTCGAGAGCAGCACGATCTGGGCGTATTTTTCCCAGGCATCCAACCGCTGCGGGGCAGCTTCCTTGCCGAAATCAGCCTTCGCGCTCCACTCCTTCTTGCCATAAACCGGCATGCCCGCTTCGCCCGCAGTGTAGATGACCTTGGGTGCCCAGTTGAACGAGTCCGAGTTCGTATCCTTACGGCTGTCTGCCACGAAATCGATGATATCCCCGGCTTTCACTTCCAGCTTCTCCACCTTCAACTCCGCCTTCGCATTCTGGGCCACGCCTTCCTTCAAGAGTCCCTTGCTGCTGGAGATGATCATGCCCAGGAGTCCGTTGCCTTGCTTGTTCTTATGCTCCAAGGTGCCTTGAATCTCAATCGTGCCGGACTGCGGTGCCACCCAGCGGCGGATGGCCGTGTGCCGGGGCGCATTGCCCGCATGTCCGCCATCCGCCGTCAAGCGCAGGTAGGCGAACTTCTCATGCGGGAATTTCTCGCCGCCTTGCCAGGCATCACCTGAGAAGTGGGGGAGTTTGTTGAATGTCTTCACCTTCTTCGTCGCTTCGTCGATCTCACCATAGCCGTATTGCCACACGGGCTCATTCGAGACATCCTTCTGCGAGCCTTGCTCGGCCACATAACGCTTGGCCATGTCCACCTCCTCACGGCTGGGAAGCCGTTGGAAGGCGAGCGCATACAAGGCCTTCACGCGCTCTTCATCGCTCTTCGCTGCGGTCATTTCTTTGCGGTCCATCAGGTTCTTCGCCTGGTCCGCGATGAACGGGCTGTTCAGGAAGAACAGCGCCTGTTGCGGCACCGTCGTCGTGAAACGTTGTGGCGTGGACACATCGGGATTCGCGAAATCGAACGCACGGAACATGCCCGGCAGGTTCTGGCGGTCAATGAAGCCGTACACCGTGCGGCGTCCCGTGAAGGGCACGCTGGTCAATTCCACCGGCAATCCGCCTTGTTTCAGGTCCAGCTTGCCGCTGATGGACAGGATGGTGTCGCGCATGGATTCGAAATCCAGCCGTTGCCGGTTCATCTTCCAGAGCAGAAGGTTGGTGGCGTCCACTTGGGAATACTTGACGGCCAAGGCGGGGTCCGCATCGCTGCTCTGCATGTAAGCCGAGGAGATCATCATCAGCTTGTGCAGTTTCTTCATGGACCAGCCGTTCTCCATGAAATAGGCCGCGAGGAAATCCAGCAATTCCGGATGCGTCGGCGGATCGGAGCGCACGCCGAAGTCAGACGTGGTGCGCACCAGCGGATTGCCAAAATGCAGCATCCAAAAACGGTTCACCAGCACCCGCGCGGTGAGCGGATTGTCCTTGCTGGCGATGGCTTCCGCCAGTTCCAGCCGGCCACTGCCTTTCTCGAACGGTTTGCGATCCGGCTTCGAGAGCACTTCCAGGAACTGCCGGGGCACTTGGGGACCGCGGTTGCCCGGGCTGCCACGGATGAACACCACCGGGTTCATCGGCTTGTCCTTCTCCACCAGCACCATCGCGCGGGGCGGGGCGCCCGGATGAACGGCATCCAAACGGTCGATGTCGGCCTTTAATTCCCGCAGCTTCGGCCGTGCACCATCCAGCAGGATGTCGTATTTCGCCTCGGCCACGAAGGAGGGTGACTTGTCCTCCAGCAAGACATTGCGCAACGTATTCTCCTGTGAATCGCGCAAGCCCGTGGGCAACGCCTCATTCTTCTTTTTCGCGGCGCTGTAGAGTTCCTGGAACTTGTTTTCAATGCCCGCGAACGTCTCGTTGTAACGATCGGCCACATCCTTCAATGAAGCGGCGGTGCGGCCCTTCAGCGCATTGCGGATGAGCGGGTGGATGGGTTTCGCCGGGTCGTTGCCCAAGGCATCGAGGATGGGCTTGGCCTTGGCCGCAAATTCATTGGGGGGCAGGGCGGCCAGTTGGGCGAAGGGTGTGAACACTTCGTCGTGCTTCTGCTTGAGCGTGTCCAGATACTTTACCCACGCTTCGACGACATCGCGCTCCAGTTTGCGTTCCTGGATCAGTTTGGTGGCTGCGCCTTTGTCCGTCATCGCTTTGGTTTCGATGGCCGTTTTCAGATAATCACCCGTGCGCCGCCGGATCTCGGCCATCTGCTTGCGGACCTCCTCCAGCCGGTAATCTTCCAGTTTCTGCTCCAGCTTCTTGCGTTCGGCCAGATAAGCCTCGTTCTCTTTCGGGTCCGGTTGGATGCCCAGCAACGGCTTCTCTTCCGGCTCCGTTGTGCTGCCGAAGACGCCGTAGAGCGAATAATAGTCTTTCGTCGGGATCGGATCATACTTGTGATCATGGCAACGCGCACACGCCACCGTTACCCCCATCAAGCCGCGCGTCACCACATCGATACGGTCATCGATGATGTCATTCTGGTTGTTCAGGAACCGACGACCCAGAGTCAGAAAACCCAGCGCGGCCAGCGGTCGTTTGTCCTCGCCCAGCGCCATCATGTCCGCCGCCAGTTGCTCCTTCACAAAGCGATCATAGGGCAGGTCTTCATTGAAAGCCCGCACGACATAATCGCGGTACGTATAGGAGTAGCCAAAGCGCCGCTCCACACCGCCGGCGAGATAGCCTTTCGTATCCGCATAGCGCGCCACGTCCAGCCAGTGGCGGCCCCAGCGCTCTCCGTAGCGGGGTGAGGCAAGCAGCTTATCAATGAGTTTCTCGTAAGCATCCGGCGAACGGTCCGCCAGGAACGCGCTTACTTCTTCCGGCGTTGGCGGCAAACCCGTTAGATCAAAGTACGCGCGCCGGATGAGCGTGCGTTTGTCTGCGGGAACGGAAGGCTGCATGTCCTTGGCCTCCAGCTTCGCGAGGACGAAAGCATCAATGGGCGATTTCACCCATTTCTCATTCTTCACCGCCGGTTGCGCCGGTTTCTTGACCGGTTGGAAGGCCCAATGTTTCCTGCCCTCTGCCATGATGGCATCGAAAGGGTTGAGTGGCCCCGCCGAAGCCGTGCGCGGATCGGGTGCACCCATCTTTACCCAGGCTTCGAGATCCTTGATCTGCGCGTCCTCCAGCTTCTTCTTTGGGGGCATCTGGAGGTTCTCGTCGTGATAACGCACCGCCTTGATCAGCAAGCTGGCATCCGGATTACCCGGCACCAAACTGGTGCCCGTATCGCCGCCTTTGAGGATGGCTTCCTTGGAATCCAGCGAGAGCCCGCCCTTGATCTTCTTGGTGCTGGAATGGCACTCAAAACAGCGGTCCACGAGCAAAGGCCGCACCTTGTTCTCGAAAAACTCGATGCCCTTCGGGTCCTCGGCGCCCTGAGCCGAAATACCCCACGCCAGCGCCCCGGCGGACAGGACTGCGCCGCGCCTTACCCAAGCCATGATTCTGCTGCTACGCCACATACAAATCTAATAGACGGATGCTACGCCCAAAATATTGCCTCAAAATGCGCCAGCGAAAAGAGTTTTCAACGGGCTTCACCGGATTCCTCCCCTCCCTATGAGCTTAGGCCCATTGATCCAATCTGCATTTCAGTCTACCAAGGGATGCTTTCGGGCGTTGTTCGGCCTGCTTGAAACCGACTCCGTCCGCTCCTTGCTAGCAGATGGAATATCCTCTCTCACCCGCGTCTCATCAAAAAATCTGCTTTGGCGAGACGGTTTCCTCCAAGTCATTGACCCTGTCCAAATTGGAAAAGTTTAAAATCGCGTAACTGCTAGAAACGCGATGCGTTTACCCTTCGCCCTTGCTGTTCCGGACCTTAGATCTCCTTCCACGACGTCACGATGAATCCCCGGTTCAGGTCCAGCCGCCCCAAGTTCTCGTCGTAGTGGAAATTGAAATTTCCGTTCATCTGCACGGTCTTGGATACGCTTGCCCCGGTCACATCCTCAAGGGTGCTGCTGCCGCCGCCGTTCATGGTGAACGACGCATTCGGTGCGTAGATGACACCCGTGAACGAACCATTGCCATTCACCGCCAGGGTAGTGTTTGCGGTGCCGCCCCAATAGAAGAAGTTCGTCGCATTGCCGCCTTGGTTGACCACGCCATTGCCGCCGATCTTGGCCACCGTTCCCGCCATGTAGAGGTTGAGGGAAGCACCCGGCTGGATGATGATCTTGTCCTGCCCGGTCAGATTGATCTCCGTGTCCACGATCAACCGTGCCTGCACATTGCTTTTCACCAGCAGACTGCCCGTCAGGCCGGGTACACGGTAGTCGCCACTGGAATCTATGACATACTGGTAGCCTGCGGCATTGCCCGGAGTGAAACCGGTGTTGAAGGGCAGGGCCACGTCCGGGAAGGACACATTCATGTCGTCCGAAAAATAACCCGGCTGGATGCCGTCCGCGCCGGAGGCCTGCCAGGCGAGATCGCCGATGGCCCCGTTGTTGCCGATGCCCACTGAGCCGCCGGGACCGGTGGAGACATGGCCGTAGATGTTCGCGTTGCCGGAAGAAAGTGAATTCACCAGGCCCGAGTTCGTGGCCACATCGCCATTGTCCTTGCGGCGGCTGACCACGTACAGCCCGTTGGAGCTGTAGCTCGGATCGGCCGAATCAAAACTGTCCACGATGATGTTATTGCCGTTCAGTGTGATCTGCCCCTTGGCCACCAGGCCCTTGGCGAAAAGCCCGTCTTTGCGCGTCTCCACCTTGATCTGGCGGCTGATCAGCAGGTTGTTGCGGATGGGGGCGCGCAGGTTCGCCGTGGCATAGATCACCGGGAACGTGCCGTTGTTGGAGATGATCACCAGGGCCGAGCCTTCACCTACCGTCCGCACTTTGAAGCAGCCGGCATTCGTGGCGGTCCAGCCGTTGGAGACAAGGTTGGTGCCCTTCGTCTGGTACAGATGGGCCAGGGCTTCCTCCACGCCTGCTTCCATCACGGGCACGCACGTGTTCCACACCTGTGAGCGCGTCACGGACTGGTGCTGTGCGCTCACCAAGCTGAGGTAAGCCGCGAGCATGAAACCCAGCATAAAGCTGATGATGAGCACTCCGGCCAATACGGAGCCGTTTTCCTGTGGTTGTTGCCGGATCTGTATTTTCATAGGAATTTTAACTCGTTCCCGGGGGCTGTCCTGTCTTGTTGCCACCGATTTGGGACAGCCACGCCTGAATTGGTCATTTAGCACAAGGCTTGCCAGCCGGGGCGTGTCTGCTCCCGGCGCAAAAACATCTCCTGAAAATATTCACCAAGCCGAGTGCTATGGCGGTATCCGTCCAGCCTGATGGCCCTGATTCCATTTGGTCAAAAGCCGAGAGCGGCGGTTTTCCTTGTGAATTCTTCAGTTTTGAGAGCGTTTCTTACTCCTGCATTAACACTCTTGCAGTAGTGGTTGTGCTGATTCGGGACACTGCACGGCCACTGTCTCACTTACGGTGCTCGCCGTAGCGTTACGCAAGATTGTCAAATCCTCTTAAGCCAGGCAGAATGCCCCCATGCCCATGAAAACGACCGCCCTTACCCGCCGCACTTTCCTTCAGACTGCCAGCCTTGCCGTTGGTGCGGGGGCTCTCGCCACGCCCTCGTTCACCCAGGCCGGCCAGTTCACCGGCAAGATCCGCAAGTCCCTCAAGTGGGGCATGGTTCGTGAGGCAAAGAATCTGCCAGTGAAAGAGGTTTTTCGGAAACTCAAGGAATGTGGTTACGACGGCGTGGAACCCAGCTTGAGCCATGTGCCGGATGACGCCGTCGATGCTTGGATTGCCGCGAGCAAGGAAACGGGGCTCATCATCGATGGCACTGTGGGCGCGCGTACGGAGAACTTGGAACCGGGCATCGATCTCACGAAAAAGCTCGGGGGCGATTCCATGCTCGTCGTGGCGCGTTACGATACGAAGCAGCCCATCCAGCCGCAGTGGGACCGGGCGCGTGACCAGCTCAAGGCCGCCGCACCCCATGCAGCCAAGCAGGGCATCAAGCTGCTGGTCGAGAATGTCTGGGCCACCTTCCTCATCAGCCCTTTTGATATGGTACGCTTCATCGATGAGATAAACAGCCCGTGGGTGCAGGTGCATTTCGACATCGGCAACATGGTGCGCTGGGGCGTGCCTGAGCATTGGGCGCAAGTTTTGGGCAAGCGTTCCCAGAAGCTGGATGTGAAGGAGTACGATCTGAAGAAGGCGATGAACGAAGGCATGGCCAAAGGCTTCGATGTGCCGCTGGGCGAGGGGAGCATCAACTGGCCCGCCGTCCGCACCGAACTTGCGAAGATCAACTTCACCGGCTGGGCCGCTGCTGAGGTAGCCGGTGGGGATTGGGCCTATCTCACCGATGTCGCCAAGCGGATGGACAAAGTGCTGGATCTCTGATTAGCCAGGCGCACCCAGGCTTAGAGCGGTTTTAAAAATACTGTAGCCGATTGTGCGGGGAGCGAAGCGAGCGGTCTTTTTGGGTGGTGGCGTCGTTTCGGCTCAGTCACAGGGTCTTTGGAACCTGCTCCTTCGCCAAAGCCTCGCCACCACCCAAAAATCCTCGCTCCAATCGGCCACATTATTTTTTAAAACGCCCTAGCGCCCCTGTCTGGTTGGCGCTGATAGGGTGCTGTTCTTGGCTTTGATCTGCTCCTCATTCCACCGCGCCAGCCAGTCCGCCGCCGGGTAACTGACCAGTATGAAGGCCAGCATGGCCCCCATGATGGTGATGGCCACGGCATAATGGTGCTTGCGGGTCGCGTAGCAGAGGATGACGAAGATCACGATGGCGATGATGAGGCCGCCCAGTGTGCTCAAAAGATTGAGCCCGAAAGGCGCCTGCTCCACTTTCATGGCGTGCAGGACGATCAGGGTGAAAAGCTTCTTGATGGCCAGCGGCAGGAAACAGGCCAACGCCAGCGCAAGGAGGATCAGGAAGGTATCCTTCACTTCCCAGGACAGCCGGCGCTTTTCCTTGCCCGCAGGGAAAGCCGGATCTGCCGGTGAATGGTCACGCCGCCTCCGCCGATGGCTTCTTCGCGGGGCAACCGGTGGCAGAACCTCACCCAAATTGTCTTTTTCATCTCCGGCCATGTTCCTCAGGCTTTTTGCCAACTGATTTTCCAGGCCGCGTTCATTGCTGGCCGCACCCGGAACCTTAGCGGGTTTCCGCCTGCTGTCAGCGAGATTATCGTCAACTCATTAAGCAAAAACGGCGATTGCCAGAGCAATCGCCGTTGAGCGGTCCGTGATATTCAGTGATTTGCTTATCGCACCTTCGGCAACAACCACCCGAGCAGCTCGCTGATCGGCATGCGCTCCTGCTTGCCGTCATCGCGATGCCGCACCGTCACCGTGTTCAGCAGCTCCGGCTTCTCACCCAGCGTATCGAAGTCAATGGTCACGCAGAAGGGCGTTCCCGCCTCATCTTGACGCGCATAACGGCGCCCGATCGCACCCGCCTCGTCATAGAACGCCAGCGCATGCGGACGCAACAGGTTGAACACTTCCTTCGCCTTCGCGACCAGCTCCGGCTTGTTCTTGAGCAGCGGGAACACGCCCACCTTGTAAGGCGCGACGCGCGGATGAAACTTCATGATCACGCGCGTCTCGCTCTTGCCCTTCTCATCGGTCGAGGTCACTTCGCTATACGCGTTCGTGATGAGGCCGAGGATGAGGCGATCCACACCCGCAGACGGCTCGATGACGTGCGGGATGTATTGTCCCTTCGCCAGACCTTCGGCGTTTTCCTTCGCTTCCTTCTCCGCCTTCTCCTGCGGCACGCCCGTCTTCACCATGTATTTCAGGCGCGCTTCGTAATAACGCTTGGAGATGTCCGCCTTCTTCGCGTCATCCAGCTTGCCCCAGGCCGTGCGCAACTCTTCGTCGAACACGCCCATGCTCTTGCCGGAGAAACGCTGATGCTGCGAGAGGTCGAAGTCGCTACGTGCCGCGATACCTTCGAGCTCTTCACCCTTCATCACCCCGTTCTCATCCACCTTGCTGAAGGGGAACTTGAACAGGATGTCCGTCGTCGCCCGCGCATAATGCGCCAGCTCTTCCGGCGTCTGGATATGGAAGCCCAACGTCTCACGGGAAAGACCGATGCCTTCATAGAACCGCACGCGCTCTTCCACCCAATATTGATGCCATATCTGCCAGCCCCAATTCGGCTGCGGCTCACCCGGATGCCCCGGCCCCGTCGGCTTCGCCACGCTGCCGTGGATCGCTTCGATGGCTTCGTCAGGCTTGATGAAAAACTCCAATTCCATCTGCTCGAACTCACGCGAGCGGAAAGTGAAGTTACGCGGCGTCACCTCATTACGGAACGCCTTGCCGACCTGCGCGATACCGAACGGCACTTGTTGACGTGACGTCTCCAGCACATTCTTGAACTGCGCGAAGATCGCCTGCGCCGTCTCGGGACGCAGATAAGCGACATCGGCCTCCGTCGCCGTCGGGCCGACGTAGGTCTTGAACATCAAGTTGAACGGCACCGGCGGTGTGAGCAGACCACCGTTCTCCGGATTATAACGCGTCGTCTTCTCAAGCTTCTCAGTGTTCTCACCGAGCAGTTCGATGTTTTGCAGGCCGCGTTGCTGATAAAATAGCGTGGCCGTCTTGCGCGCGCTTTCCGGCGGCTTGCCCGGAGCGAGCAGCACGGAGTAGGGCTCGTTGCTTTCCTTGCCGGAAACCGTGTCCTTCGCGCCCGTGTAATGATAGGCCGTGCCGCTCAGTTCATCCACTTGGTCCGCGCGGAAACGCTTCTTCGTGAGCAAGCAATCGCACATCGGATCGCTGAACGTGTCCACGTGACCGGACGCACGCCAGATCTGCGGGGCCATGATGATGGTCGCTTCCAGACCCGCGACGTCATCGCGCTGGTGGACTATGCTGCGCCACCAGAGGTCTTTCACATTGCGCTTCAGCTCCGCGCCCAGCGGACCGTAATCCCAAAAACCTTGGATACCCCCGTAGATCTCGGACGATTGAAACACAAACCCGCGCCGCTTGCACAGCGACACGATCTTTTCCATCAAAACATTCTCTTTTGGCTCGGCCATAGGAACGGGCAGTGTTTGAAAACGCCGCCGAGAAGTCAAGGTGTTGCAGAGAACTTACACGCCCTTGGGCACGGCCCAGTGGTTTTCGCGGTATTGGCGGCGGGTGAGGGCGTTGGCCTCGGGGTCGTTGAGAATCTGTTCTTTCGCGGGGTCGAAGCGGAGTTCACGGGCGACACGGACGCTGATGTTGCCGAGGTGACAGAGGCTGGCGGAGAGGTGGCCGATCTCGATGTCGGCGTTCGGGAGTTTGCTGCTCTTGATGCATTCCAGGAAGTTGCGGTGATGGCTGGGGCCGAGCGGCGTGGTGGCGGCCATCTTTTCCTTCAGTTCGTTGCGCGGGCCGTAGAGTTCCCAGCCTTTGCCCTTGCCGAGGATGAGCATGCCTTTGGTGCCGTACCAGGCATTGCCGTTCTCATGGCCTTCCTGCACGTAGGGGGACCAGATGCGTTGCTCGAAGAGGAGCTGCTTCCGTTTGCCTGCAGGCAAGTGATATTCGAAGAGGACGGTTTGCGTGTCGGGGAATTGCTGGTCGTCATCGAAGAACCACTTGCCGCCGAGCGCGCAGATGCGGCTGGGATGCGTGGTGACGCCGAGGCCCCAGCGGCCGATGTCGATGTCATGCACGCCGTCATTGCCCATGTCGCCAGTGCCGAAGTTGAAGAACCAACGCCAATTGGCATGGAGGAAGTTCGGCTGATAGGGAAGCATCGGAGCGGGGCCGATCCAGGTGTCGTAGTCCAGATTGGCAGGTGGCGTGGTGGGTTGGGCTTTGCCGATGTTGCGGCGAAGCTGGCTGTTCCAGACTTTCGCGGAAATGATATCGCCGATGGCGCCTTCGTGCAGGAGCTGGATGGCGCGTTGCACGTGCTCGGCACTGCGGCTCTGCGTGCCGACTTGCACGATACGATTGGTGCGGCGGGCGGTCTCGATCATGAGGCGGCCTTCGCGGATGTTATGCGCGGCGGGTTTCTCCACGTAAACGTGTTTGCCGGCATCGCACGCAAGGATGGTGGCGGGAGCGTGCCAGTGATCGGGCGTGGCGATGAGGACGGCATCGACGCTTTTGTCTTCCAAAATGCGGCGAAGGTCTTGGGTGGTCTTGGGCAGACGGTTGGTGAATTTCTCAACGCCTTTGGCCGCGACGTTCATGCGGTTCGTATCGACATCGCAGACCCAGGCGATGTCGACATCGGGCATGTTGACGAAGGAGCCGAGGAGATTGGAGCCCATGCCGCCGGGGCCGATGATGCCGAGGACGATCTTTTCATTCGCGCCCAGGACGTTGAGCGAGGGGGTGGCCAGAGCGGTGGCGGTGAGGGCGGTGCCGGTCTTGAGAAAATCACGGCGGGTGGTGGGCGTGCTCATAGGCTATGATGCTGGGATTGGGTGGAGCATAGCGCGCCAATGGGCGATGTCGAAGCCCGAATGTAGTCCTTTCCAGTTCAATGGGTAAATCCGGTACAGCCCTTTGCACAATTGAGTCGTAGACGCTCTCACCCCTCACCCCAGCCCTCTCCCTGTTAAGGGGAGAGGGAGAACATTTGACACCTGCTTAAGAATGGCGCAGCGACAGACAGCCTACTTCTGCGGCGGTCTGGCTTTGAAGATGTCTTCGATGCGCTTGAGGACTTCCGGAGAGGCGGCTTTGCCTCCGGAGATGAGGAGCCCAAAGTTATCGGCGACGATCTCTTCGGGGTGGATGATATATTTGGTGTTCTGGCCGATCTGCTCGAAGAAGCCGGTGGTTTCCTCCACTCGTAGCAGACGGGTGTTCTTGTTGGTGAAGGATGGTTTGGCGTCGGGATTCGCTCGGTCACGATCAGTCACGAGGAGGCGGAGCTGGAGGTAGCTGAAGAGGCTTCTGCTGGTGGTGGTGTCGTAGCGGTTGGTGTGGGAGTAGAGGATGGGGACGGCCCAGACATCTTGGCCGGCGTGTTTGAGCAGGATGCAGTGGGTGTTTGCGGGGGCATCCGGGTTGGTGAGTTTTACGGGCTTCAGTTCGGCGGGGAATTCCGCTTCGTCACATTTGATGAAGCCGATGGTGGCGTAGAGGCGGTCCCGGAGTTCTGGATTGGCGCGGGACAGGATGTGGAAGAGTTCGTGGACGAGAGTTTTGCGGAGGGCATCTACGGGTTTGGCGATGGTGGCTTGCGGCAGGATGATGGCATGGGAGCGGGTGTAGGGAGAGTTGCTGTCTTCCATGCCGGTGGTCTTGATGAGGAGCACGGTTTGAGGAAAGGGCAGGGCCAGGGATTTGAACTTTTCCTGCAAGGGTTCCAGGGCGGCAGCCACTTGCTCTTTTTCAGCGCCGGTCCATTCGAGATTGTGCTCGCCGACGAAGGCGAGGAAGTCGGCTTCGGAGACAGCCTCGCCGGATTTCATGCGGACGGCGCGGTCGAAGGGGCTCAGGGCGCGGACGAAATCATCGCGCCGGGTGAGAATCTCGTGGGCTTGGGCCACGGTGGCGAAGGCGAGGGTGGTGTTGGTGCCGAGATTGAGTGGTGCCGCCGGTGCCGGACAAACCCACAAGGTCAGGAGGGTGAGTGTGAAGGAGAGCAGGCGGTGCATGGGGAGGTTTTAGTATTTTTTGAAGAGGGTGGCAACTGGGCAGAAGGTGACGAGGGAAGCAGGGCAGGACGTGAGGTGCCGGGAGAATTGATTTCCCGGCGCATGGCGATGGGCGGGATAAACCCGTGGGCCCATGGGAGAAGATGGCCACAAAAAGGCACAGAAGGCGCAAAAGCCGGTTGCACGGGCAGGCTAATGATGGGGAAACATCGAAGCCGGTTGCACCGGCGGGCTAATTATGGAGAAACATCGAACATCGTTTTGGTTGCGCTTGACGGAGGGTGGGGTGAGGGGGATGGTGTTCCGTGTTCCCGGCCAGTGAGGGTTTTTCCGTAAGGTGTGGAGAGTCTTTGAGCTGGGCGAGGACGAACTGCTATGGCGCGCAAGTTGCGGGTGGAGTATCCGGGGGCGATCTATCACGTGATGAACCGGGGTGACCGGCGGGAGCCGATCTTCCGGGATGACGTGGACCGGGAGTGTTTTATGAGGTGCCTGGCGGAGGTGTGCGCGAAGACGGGGTGGCAGGTGCATGCGTATGTGCTGATGGGGAATCATTTTCACCTGGTGGTGGAGACGCCGCAGGGGAATCTGGTGGCGGGGATGAAATGGTTCCTGGGGACTTATACGGGGAGATTTAACCGGCGGCACAAGCTGTTCGGGCATCTGTTCAGCGGGCGGTACAAGGCGTTGATCGTGGATGGCTCGGGGAACGGGTATCTGAAGACGGTGTGTGATTATGTGCATCTGAACCCGGTGCGGGCGAAGTTGGTGAAACCGGAGGCGGCGTTGAAGAGTTATGCTTGGAGCAGTTGGCCGGCGTATGTGGGGGTGCCGTCGAAGCGGCCGGGCTGGCTGCGGGTGGACCGGTTGCTGGGGGAGTGGGCGATCCCGAAGGACAGTGTGGCGGGGCGGCGGGAGCTGGAGC
>JAEYXS010000038.1 GCA_023431185.1 Verrucomicrobiota bacterium | reverse complement strand
GGTCAAGGTGGTGGCCAAAACGGTGATGCTGACCCGTTGGCTATTCCGCGTGTGGCGGTGACCACAGGTGGTAACAGCCAAGGCGGCCAAGGCGGCCAAGGCGGTGGTGGTCAACAAGGCGGCCAAGGTGGCCAAGGTGGTCAGCAAGGCGGCTTGGGTGGTGGCGGTGTGGGTATCACGGGTGTGACGACGATCGTGTTGACGGAGCAGATTCAAGCCTTGGCCCGGCAATTCTTTGCTGCTGCCGGTGTCAATCTGGCTTCTAACGCAGTGGGTGGTGCCTCGACGCAGATCTTCTTCAATGATCGAACTGGTGTCCTGATGGTGCGTGCTTCGTTACAAGACTTGGAGATCATCCAGTCGGCCATCGAAGTGCTGAACATCATCCCGCCGCAGGTGCAGGTGGAAGCGAAATTCGCGGAAGTGACGCAGAACGACACCCGCGGTTTGGGCTTTGACTGGTTCCTTGGGCCGACTCTGCTTGGCAGCGGGCGTGTTGTCGCCCAGCCTGGCACGACGCCGAGCTTGTTCGGCCAGCCGACCACGGGCAATCCGACGGGCTCGTTTCCGGGCAATGCCACCTTTGGAACCGCGACGGCACCGTCTGCGACCGATGGTTTCCTGACGGGTGGATTGCGGCAGCAGATCGGCATCGGCGGGCAGCAAGCCAGCATTCCGACGCTGGCTTCCTTCACTGGCATCTTGACCGATCCACAGTTCAAAGCGGTTATCCGGGCGCTGGAACAGCGCGATGGTGTGGACCTGCTGGCCGCTCCGCGGGTGACTACGGTCAGCGGTCGTCAGGCGCAGATTGCGATAACGGATAACATCACGGTGGTTTCCTCCCCGAACATCTCCCAGACGGGTGGTCAGCAGCAAGGCGGTTTGCTGGGGGGTGGTGCCGGGGCCATTGGTACGACCGTCACCTACAATACCATCGGCTTCCCCAGCGGTCCGGTGCTTGACGTGGTGCCTTACGTCTCGGCCGATGGCTATACCATCCAGATGACAGTTATTCCGAGCATCACCGAGTTCATCGGTTATGACAATCCCGGCGGCTTCATCCCGCAGGCGCAGTCGGTCGGTGGCAGCACGGTGGGCATTCCGCTCACCGCCCAGCTTCCGCTGCCACGCACCCGTTCGCGCGTCATCGTTACTTCGACGATTGTGTGGGACGGCCAGACCATCGTGCTGGGTGGTTTGATATCCGAAGATGTCCGCAACGTGAAAGACAAGGTGCCTGTCTTGGGTGACCTCCCGTTCTTGGGCAAGCTGTTCCGCAGCGAATCCAAATCCACGTCCAAAAAGAACCTGATCATCTTTGTGACGCCGACCATCATCGACCCATCGGGCAACCGGGTTAACAGTGACCGTGAGATGCCTTTCGCCAATGATGCGATACCGCCGCAGCCCGCGTGGAATGTGCGTGACCGCAACTATCAATATTAAGCCAGGATCGAGCACCATCACAAGCTGGCTGTCATGCAGGCAAACGTGAACAAGAACGCGTCAGAGAAACCAGTGCTGTTGCTGGTTGACGGCCACGCGTATGCGTATCGCGCCTTCTTTGCCATCCGTTCGCTCTCCTCGCCGGCCGGAACGCCTACGAATGCCATCTATGGTTTTGTGAAGATGGTCCAGAAAATCATCGCGCAGAGCGGAGCTTCGCACGGAGCGGTGATTTGGGACGGTGGTCTGGCAGAGGGTCGCAAGAAGGCCTTGCCGGAATACAAGGCCAATCGGCCGGAAATGCCGGAAGATCTGGAACTGCAGTTGGATGAGATCGTCACATACCTGAAGGCGGCTGGTATTCCCACGCTATGTCAGGATGGTCTGGAAGCGGATGACTGGATTGCGCGTCTGGCGCAAGAAGGAATCGCGCGAGGCTTCCGGGTGGTGATTGCCAGTGCTGACAAAGATTTCTTCCAATTGGTCGGTCCAGATCTGGGTTTGATCAACCCCAACGACAAGGAAGAACGTCTCTGGTCCGCGAATGAAGTGGTGGCCAAAACGGGCGTTCGACCCGAGCAAGTGGTGGACTGGCTCAGTCTGGTAGGCGATGCGGTGGATAACATTGCTGGTGTTGCCGGGGTGGGGCCCAAGACGGCAGCTGAACTTTTGGGCAAGTACGGGACGATTGATCAGCTTTATGCTCAGCTTGAGACGGTGACATCAGAGCGGCAGCGGAAAGCGCTGGCTGAGGCACGGGAAGCGGTTTTCCGAAATCGCGAGTTGGTGCGCCTGTGGGCTGAAGCGGCCCCGGCAAGTGATGTAAGCGGCCTGCTGTTGGACGAACCGGATGCCAGCAAGTTGGCAGAGTTGTTCAAGAAATGGGGTTTTAAGACGATGCTGAAGGAAATAGAGCAACGCCGGGAACCCTCGGAACTGCTGCTTTGCTGAACCGGAAGATTTTTAGGATTACAAAAGACATGCTGATTGAGTTTGACAGAGAAACACAGCACGGTGTAAATACATTGTATTCACATTGCGTGCACAAAGAATAGACAAAAGCTCAAGGCGACTGTTTTCATCAACAAGCGTTTCACCTCGATGAATATGTTAACTGCCAAGCTAAGTCCGCGTCAGCGCTCAAGTGTGCTGCCGGATGGTGCCGCCATGGACCGGACGAAGAAAACCGGTATGAAATCCGGCCTTTGCTGGTGGACCGGTTTGTTGCTCCTCTCGCAGGTTGCTTGGGCGGGCGCGGCCAATTTCACCAAGTTCGGGTCGGAGTACGCCATCGTCGGAGCCAAGTTGGGTGCTCAAGAATCTTCCTCGCTGGCCTTGGGAGCCACTCGAGGTGTGTTGGTGTGGCAGGACAACAAAGTGGACTCGGAGGGGTTGGGCATCGGCATGCAATGGCTGAACCAATCTTTCTCGGGCAGTTTCGGCAGTTTTCGCGTCAATTCGATCGAGGCTGGCAACCAGGAAAATCCCAAGGTGGCCATGCTGAATGACGATGGCGCGGTGGTGGTATGGCAGGGGGGCAGTGACGTGGATAAGGACATTTACATCCGCTTCCTTTCCAATGATGGCACATTCTCCACGGAAGATATCCGGGTGAACACCTTCACGGACTTGTTACAGATTGATCCCGATGTGGCGGTTTTGGCGGATGGCAGTGTGGTGGTGGTCTGGTCCAGCTTCCATCAGGATGGCAGCTACCAGGGAGTATATGCGCAGCGCTTCACGTCCAATGGTGTCAAGATGGGCGCGGAGTTCCAGATCAACCAGTACGCCGTCAACAACCAGCGCAATGCGGCGATCACGGCTTTGCCCGCCGGCGGATTTGTCGTGGCTTGGGTCTCCGAAAAGCCGATGCAGGTGGTCACAAACCCCAATTTAACGCCGATCGATGGTGGCCAATGGGTTCAGCAGGTCATCAGCAAGGTCGAGATTTTGGCCCGGCGGTATGATGCGCAGGGTTCTGCGGTGGGGAATGAATTCCAGGTGGACGCCGGTTCCAAAGTTTGTTCCGCGCCAGATGTGTGCGCCCGGGAAGACGGTGGTTTCAGTTTCGTCTGGAACCAGCATGTTTCGGGAGAAGATTGGGACATTTATACCCGCAGTTTCGATGCGGCTGGATTGCCCATGGGAGATGCCTTCATCGTGAATTTTAATACGGCAGGCAAGCAGTTTCATCCCAAGGCAGTAGCTGCGGGCGACCAGTTGTTTGTCACTTGGACCGGCATCGCGACTACCAGTCTCTGGGATGATGTCTATGGACGGTTCGTCGGTTTGACGAGTGCCGCTGGTTTAGAGCAGGAATTCATCGTGAACGAGACGCAGCGCAGCATTCAGAACCAGCCCGCTTTGGCGATGAACCGGTCAGGTCAGGCATTGGTGGTATGGACGACTTTTGTGGGAGGCGAGAACAGCGGTGATTTGAGCGCCCAACGTTTTAATTCGACCCAGCCGTTGCCGGCCGGGCCGACGCCGGTGGTTTCCGGCCGTGACAGTTCGTCGATTGTAGTAAGCTGGTCTGACCTGGTCGGGTTGGGAGTCAATGCCTACTTTGTCCACGTTGACGGCTTGGGTTCCGTGGTGCAGGTGGATGGTAACACCACCATGGCCATCATCTCCGGTTTGCAGCCGGGCACTACTTATACGTGCCGGATCTCTTATCGCCTGACGGACAACCGGGTTTCCCCGCTCTCCATTCCGGCTTCCGGGAGGACTTACGGAGCAGATGGGAATACCGACGGGATTCCGGATGAATGGCAGGTCTCTTACTGGGGCGCTACGGCATCCAAGTGGGGTGCCCCTGGTGATGACAGCGATGGCGACGGGATGAGCAATTATCAGGAATTCCTCGCCGGCACAGACCCGCGTGACGCGGCCAGTTCTTTGAAGACCGAGGTGCAGACCGTGCAGGGTGCCCTCTATTTCAAGTGGAACACGGTGCCTGGCAAAGTTTATCAGATGCAGTTCTCGTCTGATTTCCAAACGTGGACAAATTTGGGAGCACAACGTATGGCGGTGTCCGGTGAAGACAGTGTGTTTGTGGAGCAGTCCGCAGGCCTTGGCTTTTACCGCATCGTTCTGGTCCGTTAGAGGTAGCTATGTTGAAACGTTTTACGCTATTTTTGTTGGCGCTGGCCGCTCTTCTGGTGACACAGAATCAGGCCCGGGCATTCTCGTTGCTGGGACCCATCACGGGGAATGCAGCGATCTCTCCCTGGCAAACGTTCCAGAACGGCTACAACTTTCCGTCTGACATCGGCGGCGTCATGAACCGCGGGGAAGGTTACCGCTGGAATGTACCTGTGCTCTATGTGGCGTTTGATGACTCTTTCATCGAGTATTTCGGCAACCAGGGGGTGAATGAGGCGGAGTCCGCCTTGCGGACGTTCAATACGCTCACCAATTTCTCGATGATGAGCAGCAATCTCAGCGAGATTCCCTTGCGGACGACGCGGGTCAACTTTCATGCCCAGGCTTTGGGCTTGATCGACTTGAAGTCCACGACGCTGCGTGCGGTGGTGGAGGAGTTGGGTTTGACCCAGGCGGAGCGTTATATCTTCACGATCCGGGACCGGAACGTCACGACTTTTAACGGCACGACGTTCACGAACTTTCTAGTGATTCAGCGCAGTTTCGACCCCGTCACGCATCAGCCTTCGGCCTTTGTGAACGGCACTCTATATACTTATGATCTGCGGGAAGATTATTATTTGATAGGGGCCTCGGAAGCTGCTGAACGCCCGGCCGATACGGCGGCTTTCACCTTCACTTCGGTGGCCTTTGGGGCACCCAATGTCGGTCATTTCTTCACGGGCTTGACGAGGGATGACGTGGGTGGCTTGCGTTACCTGTATAGCACCAACAATCTGGCTGCCGAACGTTTGCTCGCCGACACCCAGATCGTGGTGACCAACAGCCAGCAGTTTGTCCTGGGCACGGGGGATCTGGGCTTGCTCACCCGCCAGTCCACTAACACCTTGCTAACGCCCCCCCAGATGCAGGCGGCTTTCCCGGGGGTGCAGTTTTCCTCGGTGGCCACCAACGTCGGTCTCGTGAACCTGACCAGCATCGTGAGCGGCAACATCGTCATCACGCCCACGGTGACGAACATTTACACCTATACCTACGGGAATGTCGTAACGAATTTCGTCACCAACACGACCACGGCCAGCCTGCAAACCATCGAAGTGACTTCGAACCAGTTCGGTTTTTTCACCAACGTACTAAGCCAGATCACCTTCACCACGAACGAAGTGGCGGGAACCTACTACGTGATCACCAACGGCAATTTTGCCTACGAAATCCTGGAGCAGATCAATTTGGTGACCAATGAGACCCGGTCCATCTTCGTCACCAACTTCAACACCACCGCGTTCTTCACGAACACTTCACCGAGCGCGCGGCTGCTGATCGAGGCGACCAACGACCTCCACGAAATGATCCAATTCACCCGGACCAATGCCCCGGCAATCGTTCTGGCGCGTTATCCGGGGCTGTTGATCACCAGCACCAACATCGACCTGGTTACCTTGGTGCAGGAACAGTATTTCTCCTATCTCACAAACAGCCCTTATGACCCGGCTTACAGCATCGGCCGGCTTGTGACCGGAACCAATCAGGTGACTAATATCGTCGCTGGCTACACCTACACTTTCGGCAACGTGGTCACGAACCAGTATTACACCAACGGCTTCCTCTCCGCGCAAACGATCAACGTCGGATTGAACAACAATTCTCCGTACGATCCGGCTATCGGTGCCACGAACGTGACGACCAATGTCACCCGGACCACCAGTTTCACCGCTCACACCAATGGCACCTTCTACATCGTGCCGACCAATCTGGTGGGTTATAATATACTCAACACGATGTATGAAAGCCCGTTGGCCATCACTAATACGCTGGTAGCCAGCTCCTTCACGAGCGGCGGCGTCACTTTGAGCAACATCATCCAGCAAATCCGTTTCCGCACCAACTCGGTGCTGCTGGCCGAGCCGATTTTGTTGCAAAACCCCACCAATGTCGTCATTTCGGCCATCGGCATCCGGCAGGAACTCGTCCGGCAGGTGGTGAATGTCAACTACCGCGCGCGGGCGCTCCAGTTGCTGAACTCGACGAACATGGGACCGCATGTGCGCCGGGGAACAGACCGGATCCAATTCCGCCGCCTGCCGTATGATTCGATTCTGGCTCGGGTGATCAACCCGGTGACCAATTACTTCCTTAGCAGCATGACGGTGACCAACGGCACGAATATCCTGACGCTTGGTCTGGACGGAGTCACCAACGTTTACGCCACCTCCGGCTATATGGTCAGTGGCACCAATTACAACCAGATCGAGGTCCGCTCGGTGAACACGCCGGACTTCCTTTTTGAAGCGGAGGACCTTGGCTTTTTCACGACCGAGGTGACAGGAATCCGCGTTCCGGTGCTGTTCCGCCGGAGCAATACGGCCAACTGGGTGAACAATGATGGCATCAACGGCACTTCGCAACTGGCCGGTCCCGGCATAGCGAGCGGGCAGGTGACGATCAGCTACAACAATGTCGGTCCGGCGGTCTCCCACCAGACTCCGCGCACTTTGGATCAAAGCAGCCCCCGACTCCTTCACTTTACTTGGGGCAGTTTTGACGGATCTGGGGCGGTGCCGATCGTTTACCCAATCGGCACAGGGCTGGACACCCTCGAAAGCCAACTTTTGAACGGACCGTGATGAATTCGATACCGGCAAACTATCATTTGCGTCGTATGAAACAGTTTTATCTAACCTTGCTGCTGGTGCTGGGCTTGACAGCCTCAGTCACCGCGCAGCAGCCATATTACCTGATTTCCGGTACGGTTTCCAATCCGTTGCCCGTGAATGCGATCACGGTGGAGAACATCGGCAACCTGACGGTGATCAACGCCACTGATGACATCGTTTTCGATTTCCTTAACTTGGAGAATTTCATCAACCGGGGTGACATCTTTGCCAGTCCCGGGATCGATTTCAGCAAGATCACGCTCAATCCGGATGCCCGCGGAAGCAGCACCAGCTTCATCAACGAACAGAACGTGTACGCCAACTTCCGCCTGTTGATCAATGCCACCTCGGTGGAAAACCGCAACAACTCCCTGCTGGCGACGCCGCGTGGCGGTCTGCTGCAGATCAATGCCTCCGATGTCAATCTGCTGGGGGGCCGGTTGACGGCGGCCGATGGGACTACTTTCGGCAATATCACTGAAGGAGATATCAGCATCCGCCGCGGCGGTGATTTCTTCTATCTCAATCCGGACAACATCCGGGATGATTACTGGGGGTCCACCAATGGCGGCAATATCAGCCTCTCCAGCATGAGTTTCGGCGGCAGCTCCCCATTCCACCGGACGTTTTTCCGGGGAACAGCGAATGGTATCACTTTCAGCCAGTCGGTGAATGTCAATCCGTTCTTCTCGGGTGGGAATCTGCTGCTGACCAATTTTTTCCAGACGAATGGCTACCTGTTCTTCGCCTCGACAAACAATTTGAACAGGCTTAGCAGCACTGAGGCGAGAAACACCATTCAGTTGGTGTTCATCCGGACGAACGAAACCTGCCCTGACATCCAGGTGGATTTTCCGTTCAGCACCAACAGTAGCGGGTTCTTCGTGAATGACATTGTGGTGCAATTCGCCACGACCGATGTCGATCCGGTCACGGGACTGACGTTTCAGAGGTACCTGTCGTTGCTGGATGAGAGCATGTTCCGCGCTCGTATCGGTTCTGGCGGTGTCACCGACACGCTCAATCTGCAAGCCAATGATGACCGGCCGGGATATTTCCGTCCGCTGGGTTACACGCTGTTCCGCAGTGATTTTCCGCTGGTGAGTCCGTTCTTTTCTGTTCCACCTACAACTTATGATCCCGGCATAATCTTTCCCGGGGCGGGTAATTTTGACGACCGCTTCGTGACCAACATAGTGAACCATCATTACTCCGCCTGGGGTTTTACTGTGGGCGCGCGGGATTTCGGCGGTGACCTGGGCCTTGATCCCCAGCTTTCGGACGCGACGAATTCGCCGGGCCGTTTGACCATCACGGCGAATACGGCCGACATCTCCTATTCCACCTTGGCGGCGCACAACACCATCGCGTTGACGCTGACCAACGGCATGAACCTGACGGGTGCACGTTTGGCGGCACCTAACATCAAGCTCTCGGTGCCCGGCTCCGCCAACATGGTCTTTTCAAATAACTTCCCGGACAATGTGACGCGTTTGAACGGTCAGGTGGCCGTGTGGACGGGAGTCTGGCAGATCGACCAACGGGTGACCAATACTTACCTTGGCGGATTCACCGGGACGGTCGAGCACGCGTACCAAGTGATGATCATTGACCATACCTTGACCACCAACGCTCCGGTGGTGTTGCGCGATTTCAACGTGCAGTCCTCCGAGGTCATCGTCGGCGACAACCTGACTTTTGGCGGCAGCCTCTTGATCGGCGGTAATTGCCTTCACATTCCCACAAACGGTGCGGTGGCATTGAACGCGGAGAACACAGATTTCAATGTGGCGGACGCTCCCAATCTGCGTTGTCTGATCAACGAAGGGACTTTCTCCGTGCCCTTGCTGATGAACCTTGGCGTGGACCGGACCATACCGTATTCGAATATCGTCAACAGCGGCACGATGTTTTCGGGTTCCATCCTGATGCGGAGCGAAACGGTGACGAACTCGGGCAGCATCTTTACCACCTCGGGGACATTGGGGATCACGGGGGATACCAATTATCTGAACGGCGGGGTGCTCGCCACGTTTAACGGAAACATCAATCTGGCCGGCAATCATCTGGCCCTTACCGGATCGGTGATTTCGGCAGCGCAGCAACTGACCATGCGGTTCACCAATTTCCTGGGCGACAGCGGCGTGACGAACAACATCTTTGCGGGAAATGGCTTCAGTCTCCTGAACCGGCCAAACAAGGGTGATCTGATGGCCTCACGCATCGTCACGACTGCGCCGGATTTTGTGGCCCGGTTCCATGTCTGGGGGGCGGAGAATCGCGGAGCCACGCCGAGCGGCTTTGCCAATAACACGGCCATCCAGCATCTGGTGCTTGATGGCGGCACGAACAGCACATTCTTCTTCGCAGGCAGCGGTACGAGCAACGCGATGTATGTGAATTACCTCGAGTTCCTGGGGGGCACCACGAACACGAACGGTCTGCATGTGACCAGCACCCTTGTGGTGCAGCCGAACCTGACGATTTACTTCGCCGATTCCAACGTGCCCGAGGACAAGCTGACCAATGCCTTCCCGGGCCGGCTGGTCTGGGTGGATCCGGCCATCACGGTCGGGCCGATGGTAGCGGTGCCTTTGACCGCCGGCCAGTACGCCCAACTCACGACCCGGCAGTTCCAGACGATGCTGGCACCGGGCGGAGACTTTGATGATGACGGCGTGCCGAACGAGCGCGATGACTCGCCGATGAGCGGTTTCACCGTGTCGGAAGTGACCGTGATCAACGTGCCTACCTTGATGGCTTTCATCAAGTGGCAGGCGGTCGCCGGGGTGACTTATACCATTGAGTATTTGGACGGTTTGAATGCGGGCGCATGGCATACTCTGTATTCCATTCAGGCGACGGAGAACAAAGAGATCACTGCCACCGATGTGCCGCCCGCTGGCGGGCAGCGGTTCTATCGCGTCCGCTATTCTGTGAACCAGTAGAAAAGATGCTTTACCAACTTACTTGGCGTATGTGTAAACGAAAGTATTCTATCCCCGGCAATCCCGGGGGACGGTTGCTGGCGCTGTTGCTGGTGGCCTGCGGGCTGTTTTGCGGACCGTCCGCCTTTGCCCAGTTCCTTGACGGTTTCCCTGGTCAGTCGCTCAACGTGGATGTCTTTACCGACAACGTCGGTTCGGTCCCCGGTTTCAACGGCGGGTTTACCAAGCAGACGGGGGCGGGCGAGCCCAATCATGCGGCCAATGCTGGCAATGCCTCTGCTTGGGCCACGTGGATCGCTCCTTCCAGCGGCACGTACACCTTCCAAGTCACGGGGGATTTTGACACCATTCTGGCGGTCTACACCGGCGGCACGGTAGGGGGATTGGCGCTGGTCAACCAAGCCAATAACCCGGGGACGAGCGGTGAGTCCTTCACCTTTGCTGCAGCGGCTGGTACGACCTATCGGGTCGTGGTGGATGGTGCCGGCAACGGTGTCACGGGGGCCCAGGGGACATTCACGGTCTCGTGGGCTGGCCCGCCGGTGAATGACTCGGTCTTGGCCGCCCGCAATCTGGGCAGCACCGTTTTGGGAAGCGTCACGGGCAACAACATTCTTTCCACCTCCGAACTAGGTGAGTTCAATCATTTTAGCACCTCCACTCCGGGCCGGAGTGTCTGGTATCGCTGGACTGCGCCCGCCAACGGGCTGGCCTCTTTCTCCACGATTGGCAGCAGTTACGATTCAGTGATCGCAGCATACCGCCTGAATACGCTGCCAGTGGCCTTCGCAAACATGACTCTGATGGCCGAGAACGACGACATCAATTTGGGGGCTGGCATCTTGGATGCCCGCATCACGTTCCCAGTTACGGCCGGAACCGTTTATTTCATCGCGGTGGATGGTTATTTTGGTGCTACTGGTAACATCGTGCTCAATTGGGATGCCCCGCCGTCCAATGATAATTTTGTCGATTCCGTTAATCTGAATTTGACCGGGACTTTCTCCGGTCTGGTAACAGGCAGCAATCTTAGTGCGACTTCTGAGTTGGGAGAGCCAGTCCATTTCGCCCAAGGTGGCGCTTCGATCTGGTATCACTGGACGGCCCCTGCCAGCGGCACGGTGATCTTCACCACGGCTGGGAGCAACTTCGATACGATGCTGGGCATTTACACAGGAACTGCGGTGAATGCGCTCACGATCATCGCCCAAGATGACGACAGCGGCGGCTATCCGGTCGCCGTAGCCACCTTCACGGCCGTCGCCGGGGTGACGTATCGTATCGCGGTGGATGGCTATGGGGTTTTGGGACCAGCCGAGACAGGTTCAGTGACCCTGTCGTGGTTGTACGCCAGCAATGCGGGGCAGTTTGGATTTACCGCGACGACGACATCGGTGACGGAAACTGAGGGTTCAGGGACTGCATTGGAGCCGCTGGGAGCCAACCTGACGATCACGCGGCGCAATGGCTTTGTTGGCCGGATGCTGGTGGATGTGACCTTCAGAAACCTGACCGCGATCGGTGGTACGGATTATGACCCGATCACCGGCACGGTCCTTACGATACCGTTTGACGATTTCCAGATGAGTACGAATCTCATCGTGAATATCAGAAACAATACGAATCTGGCGCCAACCCTGACCTTTGAGGTGGCCATCACGAATGTGCGGCCTGATCCATCACCGAACCCGGTGACGGGCTACTTGGAAGACCAAACTTTGGTGCCGCAGATTGATACCGCGTCGTCAACCAACAGGGTTACTATCAAGAATGATGATGTAGCGCGGCCAATTTTCTTGCGGCAACGGTACACTATCACCGAAGGGACAACCAGAAATATCGGTATCACCCGGAATCTGGGAGCTCCGGCGATCGGCGCGTTTATCCGCGCCAACAGCGCAAATGTAAATAATGTTCCGGCAGAGAACCGCTTTGCGCTGCTGGCGGGGTCTGATTACGCCCAGGCCAATGATGGTTCACCCGGTGCGATTACGCCGGACTTTGCTCCTTTTCCGGGCTCAGGTTCATTCGTTTCCGAGACTGAGAACTGGGCTGACAATGCCACCGGCGTCAGAAATATTGCTTTTACGGCGTTACAAGACTCGCTGGTGGAGTTCAATGAAGACATCTTCCTTTCCCTGCACAGCACGGAAACGGGCAATCCGCAGATTGACACGGCGATGATGACCATCTTGTTTGACCGGGCGGCTGGCCAGGAGCAGGCCACGGGCGCCGTGGACCGTGATCATAATCCGGACCTTAATCTGCTGACGTCCCCGCCGAACAATACGACACCGGGTGCCAATGGCCCCGTGTTCGCCGTGGCGGTTCAGGCGAATCAACGGACGGTGGTGGCCGGGGACTTCCTGGCTTACAACACCGTGACCCGGCGGCGGATTGCGCGGATGAATTTCGACGGTTCCCTCGACACGACCTTCAACCCGGGCAATGGTCCGGATGGGTATGTGAGCGCACTGGCCCTGCAATCGGACCAGAAAATCATTGCTGGTGGTGGATTCTTCTCATACGACGGTGTCCCGCATCAGGGCGTGACCCGGATCAATACGGACGGCAGTGTGGACAACACCTTCAATCCCGGGAGCGGTGCGGAGGGGGCGGTACGGGCGGTGGGGATATATCCGGCCACTGCGGGAGCCGAAGCGGGCAAGATCATCATTGCCGGTGAGTTCACCGGTTATAACGGCACGAACATCAATTACATCGCGCGGCTCCGCACGGATGGCAGCTTGGACACCCCGAGTTTCGGTATCGGCACGGGGCCCAACGGTCCGGTATATGCCGTGGCCATCTCAGCCAGCGGCAAGATCGCCGTCGGCGGTGATTTCACGGAGTTTGACGGCTCGCCCCGGAATGGTATTGCGGTCTTGAATGCCGACGGTTCCCTGGATACCACCTTCAATCCAGGCGCGGGTGCCAACAACACGGTCAACGCGGTGGCCTTCCAGACGGATGGCAAGGTGGTGGTGGGCGGGGCGTTCACCCAGATGGATTTGCGTACCAGCGCCCGGATCGCCCGGCTGCATACGAACGGCAGTCTCGACACCGGTTTTTACACCAGCAGCGGTTTTGATGACTCGGTCTTCACGCTGGCCATCCAGCCGGATGGACGCATTTTGGCCGGCGGTATCTTCGCCCGCTATCATGGAGTGCGTCGTATCGGCATGGCCCGGTTGCTGGCGAACGGTTCTTTGGACACCAGCTTCATGGACACGGCATACAACCAGTTTGCCGGTGTCATCAATCGTCTGAGCACCGAGCCCAAGAACTTCATCTCGGCCTTGGGGCTGCAGGATGACGGTAATATCATCATCGGCGGTACTTTCAAACGCATCGGTGGCGGTTTTCGCCGCGATGACGTGCGCAGCCGGTTCAATGTTTGCCGGGTAATCGGCGGCCAGGTTGACGGCCCGGGCAATATCCAGTTCACCCAGAGCAACTACACGGTGGATGAGAACTCGGGTACTCTGTTCGTGACCCTGACTCGTGACAACGGCAGTTTGGCGGCTGCACGGGCTACCTTCAGCACGAGCGACCGGCCGACCGGGCCAGGAGCCGCGCAGGCAGGGGTGGACTACCAGTCCACCATCGTGACGCCGATCTGGATATCCGCTCAAAACTCGATTCTTGCGCCAGGCACTCCGAAACGGATCACCGAGGCTCTAATGGGACCCAATAATGATACCTTCCTGGGGACGCCGCTCGGTGCGAGCCAGAGAGTCTCGAGTGGTTTTGATAACGTCAATGTGGGCATCATCGACAACACGATTGTGCAGGGGGACCGCATAGTAAACCTGCGGCTCAGCCGGGCGACGGATGTGGAGATCGTTCCCTTGGGCGGGGAAAGCATTCCGTTCGGCGTGGCACTGGGGGCTGACCAGGCCACCTTGACCATCGTGGAAAACGATTTCAATCACGGCATCTTGGGATTGACTTCGACGGAGTTCACGGTGACTGAGAACGGCGGCATGGCCACGGTGACCATCACCCGCACCAACGGCACTGACGGAACGGTCTCTATCGATTACACCACGAGCAATGGAACGGCTACGGGAGCGAGCAGCTCCGGACCGGGTGTGGATTACCTGCTGCGTAGCGGGCGCCTGACGCTGCCTTCCGGGGTGACCAGTGCAAGTTTCAACATCCCGATCATCAACGACTCGCTGGCGGAACCTGATGAAACGATAGTGATCAGCCTGTTCAACCCGGCGGGCGGGGCGCAGACGAATGCCGCCTTGTTCCCGATCAGCGCGACGGTGAAAATCTTGGACAATGACTTCGCCCATGGCCGCCTGAGCATCAGCCCGAGCACTTATACCGTCTCCGAATCCACTGGCGCGGTCACGGTCACGGTGACCCGCACAGGGGGTAATGTGGGTGCCTTGTCGGTGAAGTATTCGACGGCTGACGTCACCACCACGGCCGGGAGTGATTATGTGCCAGTACCTGTTGGCACCCCGGGCATCCTGATGTGGAATGATGGTGAAACCACGCCCAAGACGATCACCATCCCGATCTCTCAGGATGGCGAGGTGGAAGCCGCCACCGAAACCTTTACCGTTAATTTGAGCGATCCGCGGATTCTGGCTACAGGTGCCACCGATCCATTGCTGCTGGGAACAACGACCGGGACCGTGACCATCCAGGACAGCGACATACCAGGCACATTGCAACTGGTGTCCTCCGCCTTCACCGTCAGCGAGAATGGCGGGGAAGCAATCATCACTGTGGAACGCTTGAACGGTAGCTCAGGCAACGTGCTGTTCAATTATGGTACCTCCAACACTTTCAACGCCCGGCCGATTTTCCGTTTTGATGTGGCGGATGAGGTGAATGATGGTGCCAACACCATCCATGTCACCAGACATGGTCTGGTCAACGGACAGATTGTGCGCATCGTGGGGGGCACCGCCCCGGGCAATTTGGCTGCAGGCATCAATTACTTCGTAGTGGGAGCGACGGCAGATACTTTCCAACTGGCGGCGACCTCCGGCGGAGTGGCCATCGACATCGCCCCGGCGGGCGCTTCGGGTGACACCTGTGACCTGAAGTTTATAATTGGCTTTGACTCCAACGCAGCGGTTGCGGCCAATACCATCACCTTGACGGCCCATCCTTACGCCAATGGCGACCAAGTGGTCTTCGATGGGACTGTGCCTGCTGGCGGCGTGATAGCCGGGACCACTTATTTTGTCATCAATCGCACCGCCAATACGTTCCAGATCGCGGCGACTGCCGGAGGGCCGGCTTTGGTCGTCACGCCATCGGGTTCTCCCGGTGCCATCACCTCCATCAACAGTGATGAAGCGGGCTATGTGCATGTGGCGGGTACCGTGCAGCTTGCCCAAGGGGTGAGCAGTGGCCAGTTCCGCGTGCCTATCTTGGATAACTTGGTGCAGAACCGCACCTTGGCCGGCACCTTCAACCGTACTTTGGCGCTGTCACTCCCGACTATCATCAACGCCGCCTCGGGCAGTCCATTGGCCGCCACGCTGACGATCGTTGATGACGAGTTCATCAATGAACCGGCGGGGGGAGTGGATCAGGCGTACAACTCATTGGCCGGGGCTAACGGTTTCGTGTATTCGTTACGCCTACAGAATGATGGTAATTTGCTGATCGGTGGTGACTTCACCACTTTCAACGGCATTGGCCGCACCCGTCTTGCACGTTTGCTGCCGAATGGCGATCTGGATGCCACTTTCACGGTGGGCACCGGAGCGGATGCTTCCATCCGTGCCATCGAGCTGCAGGGTGACAACAAAATCATCATTGGCGGTCTGTTCACGAACTATAATGGGACGAACCGAGCCCGCATTGCCCGGATCAATTTGGACGGCAGCATCGACTTGAACTTCAGCCCCGGTGCCGCGGCGGATAATCCGGTTTATGCGCTCAAGATCCATCGTGACCCGTTGAACCTCGGCAAAATCGTCGTGGGTGGTGCCTTCTCCAAGTTCAACGGCCAGAACCGGCCGCACTTGGTGCGTTTGAACACGAATGGTGCGATTGATACTTTGTTCCAGACCGGCAGCGGTCCGGATGGTGACGTCCATACCGTGGCGATCCAGAACAACGGTCGCATCCTGATCGGTGGCGACTTCACTAACTACAACGGACAGGCGGTCGGCCGGGTAGCGCGTTTGCTGCCCAACGGCCAGCTTGATACGAGCTTCACCCCGCAGTTTGATGGCACGGTGCGCAGTCTTTTGGTGCAGAGCGATGGGCGTATCCTGGTGGGTGGTTACTTTACCAATGCGAACGGCCAGCCTTTCAATTACTTGGCACGTCTGGAGGCGGACGGCACGCTTGATGCCGCTTTCGATCCAGGTGCAGGTGGTGACCGCCCGGTCCTGTCCTTGGCCTTGCAGCCGGACGGCAAAATACTGGTGGCGGGCGACTTCCTCAAGTTCTCCGATGTGACGCGACGCAGTCTCACCCGTCTTAACAGTGATGGCAGCCCTGACGCCGGCATCAATTTCGGGCAGGGAGCCAATTCGTTCGTCACGGCCTTGGCGGTCCAACCCACCGATGGGCGGATCATTGCCGGTGGCGGATTCACCCAGTTCGATGGTCAGCCGCGCAGTTATCTTGTGCGTCTGCATGGAGGCGTCATTGCCGGACCGGGTCGCTTGCAGTTTAACCTGCCGCAGTTTGTGGTCAGCGAGAACGAGACCAACGCGGTGGTCCATATCCGCCGCATCGGCGGAACTGATGGTTCGGTAAGCGTGGATTTCAATACGGAAGATATATTGCCGGCAGGAGCAGGTAAGGCTTCCGCGTTGGATTATACAGCCATTGCACCGCCGATGACGGTCGTATTCCCGCATGCGGAAACTTTCCAAGAGATGCGTATCACCATCAATAATGACACGGTCATTGAAGGTGATGAATTGCTGAACCTGACTTTGAGCAACCCATCCACCTCGCCACCTTACGGCTTGGGCAACCAGCCGGTGGCCACGCTGCGCATCGTGGACAATGACAGTGCGGTGTTCTTCGCCCAGACCTTGTTCAGTGTCAGCGAGAACGACCCGACGGGTGCCAAGCAGATACTGTTGGTCCGCACTGGTGGTATCACTGGGACTTTGACGGTGAGATTGAGTACAGTGGACGGAACGGCCGTGGCGGGGAGTGATTTCATCGCACTCTCATCATTGGTCACCTTCCTGCCGGGTGAGACCAACAAGACAGTTGCCCTGCCGATCATCAACGACGCGATCGATGAAGGCCTTGAATCGCTTTCGGTCAGCTTGACCTACGTCTCCGGTGATGGCGTGGTGGGAACACCCGCTCAGGCAACCGTAAGCATCTTAAATGACGACTTCGCCCCGGGTGTCATCCAATTCACTCAATCTGGATATACGGTGGATGAAAATGGCGGTTCCATCACGCTGACTGTAGTCCGAACCAATGGCAGTTCGGGTTTGGTGTCAGTCTCGTTTGGCACTGTTTCAACAGGGGATGCAGTAGGCGGCGTGGCTGTTGCGGCTGGAGTTGATTTCATCGTGACCAATGGGTCGCTGGCGTTCTCCGACGGGGAAAAAGTCAAGCAGATCACGGTCCGGATTCTTTCGGATTCAGATGCCGGGGAGACGAACGAAACCTTCCAGGTGCAGCTCTCCAATCCTACCGGCGGAGCGGTGGTCGGATTCCCAAACCCGGCCACAGTCAACATTATCAACAATAACTCGGCCATTTTCGGTCAGTTCAGCATTGCCCCGGTCGCACCCATCTCGGAAAGCGGCATCACTCCAATCACCGTGAATTTGACGGGCCGGACGACGAATCAACCGGTTAGTGTTGACTACACCTTGGTCGGCCTGACGGCCACGGCCGGGGCTGACTTTGTGGTGGCCAGCGTAACCTTGACCTTCCCAGACCTGATCACCTCACAAACATTCGATTTGGATGTGCTGGCGGATAACTTGGTGGAGAATCCTGAGACACTGCAAGTTGTCTTGAGCAACCCGTTGCCGGGTAACGGACCGAGTATCGCCACGCCTACGACGGACATCACCATCTTGAGCACGAATACGCTGCCTGGTACTGTGGTGTTCCGTGAGCCGGTCTTCTCCGCGTCCGAAAGTGCACTGGAAGTTGAGATTGTGCTTGAACGCACCAACGGCATCACCGGAGCAGTTGCGGTTGATTTGACCTTGAGTCCGGGAACAGCCATGGCGGGCATCGATTATGAGGATTTCGTCACAGTGCCGCTGACGGTGACTTGGGCTGATGGAGTTGGTGGTCCGGTGACCAACAAGATCACCCTGATAAACGATCTGATTGTGGAAGCCGATGAGACCATCCTCGTCACCATGTCGAATCCCTTGGGTGGACTTGTCTTTGCGACGAACGGGGTGAGCCCGCTGAACACGGCTGTTGCTGTCATTGTGGATGATGAGATTAAGGCCGGCAGTGTTGATGAGACCTTTTCGCCATCCACCGATGGTCCGGTTTATGATCTGGCCATCTGGCCCGGAACAAACCGCATCACCTTGGTGGGTGACTTCCGCTTCGTGAATTCCCTCACCCGTTCCAACGTCGCCCAGTTGAATCTGGATGGAACTACCTTCACAGGGTTTAACCCTGGTCCAGTGACTCTGGGGGGCACCAATGCCACGGTCCGGAGTCTGCTCATCTACACCAACGGTACCAACATCGGGAAAATAATCATTGGCGGACGGTTTGATTCCGTCAACGGAACGCCGGTACTGAATGTCGCCCGGTTGAACCCGGACGGCAGTGTGGATACTTCGTTCAATACGGGAGCGGGCCCGAACGCGCCCGTGAATGTCTTGCAGTTGCAGCCCGACGGCAAGGTGCTGTTGGGTGGTGACTTTAATATCATCAATGTCACCCCGGCCAATTTCGTGACCCGTTTGAATGCTGACGGTTCAGTAGACACGAGCTTCAATATCGGTGCCGGAGCGGATGCTCCAGTCAACGCCATGCTGCTGTTGGACAATGGTGATGTGGTAGTGGGTGGTGATTTCAACCTGTTGAATGGCGTGCCCAGCCAGAAACTGGCCCGTATGAATAACGCCGGAACGGTGGATGCCGCCTTTGCCACGAATCTTGCGGGTGGTTTCAATAATTCGGTTTTCGCGCTGGCACAGCAGCAAAACGGCCGGATACTGGTGGGTGGATCCTTTACGGCCGTGGGCACCAACAGCTCAAGTTATATGGTCCGCTTGAACTTGGATGGAACAGTGGATACGGCCCAATTCACGGGATTCGGTGCCGGATTCAATGATTCTGTTTTCGCGATCACCGTACAGGCGGACCAGAAACTCCTGGTGGCTGGTAACTTCACTGAATTCAATGGAGTTCCCCATAACCGCATTGTGCGACTGCTGGCCAGCGGTGGCATCGACCCGACCATCAACTTTGGCACCGGAGCAGATGGATTCATCAATTCGATTGTCATCCAGCCGGACGACAAGATTTTGATTGGTGGCGGATTCCAGAGTGTTGACGGACAGATTCGCAACAATATCGCCCGATTGAACAACGGCACCAACATGGGCTCAGGGGTGTTCCAGTTCTCTGCCAGCCAGTTCCTGGTCAATGAGAATGAGTCCACTGTGGGTGTCCGGGTGTCGCGCTTGTTGGGTACGGCATTGTCCACCTCGGTGGATGTGGTGACATTGCCGGGAACAGCCCTGCCCGGTGTTGATTATACAGCCTCCACTAACACGTTGATCTTCGCTGAAGGTGAGACGACCAAGGAACTGCGGCTGCCGGTGTTTGACGATGTGCCGGCCATGACCAACCTGAATCGCATATTCTATGTCGAACTCCACAATCCGACGAACAATGTCGGAGTGGTCCCGCTGCTGGATGGCACGCTCTTGGCAGCGCGCACGAATGTGTCGGTGGTCATCGTGGATAACGAAAGCGTGATTTCCTTCAGTTCGCCTAGCTATGTCGTGGCGGAGAACGGAGTCAATGCTACCATCCTGCTGACTCGCACCGGCGGCAGCAATGATCCGGTGACCGTCCGGTTTGAGACGACTGTCGGTTCTGCCAGCGAAGTGATTGATTACCTCGCGGTGACAAATGACATCTTCTGGGCGGCCGGGGATGCCAATCCCAAGGCTGTGCTCATCCAGATCAACAATGATTCCTTGGTGGAAGGGATTGAGACGGTGAGCCTGCAATTGACGAACTTCACCGGTTCGGCCTTGCCAGGGGTGACGAACGCCGTGCTCAACATATTTGACGATGATTTTAGCGCCGGGGTGATCTCCTTTGAGCAGGTGGTTTATAATGTGGTGGAGTCGCAACCTGCCCAGATCGCGATTGTGCGCACTAACGGCAGCTCAGGCATCGTGTCAGTGACCTTGAGTTCGGCGAATGGCACCGCCTTGGCCGGTTCGGATTATACCGGCACCAATGTGCTGGTGACCTTTGCGAACGGTGAGACCCGCAAAGTGGTGAATATCGCCACGCTGGACGACGCTTTGCAGGATGACGCCGAGAACTTCACCCTGACGCTCAGCGGCGTGAGCGTGGGGGCAACTTTGGGAACAGCTTCGGCCAACGTCATCATCGATGACAACGATGTCACCATTGGGTTCACGTCCGCTTCAGTCTCGGTGGGTGAGAGCGATACAACCCTCTCGTTGACCGTGACACGTTCAGGTCTCGATACCCGAACTTTCATCGTTGATTACGCGACGGCCAACCTCGCTGCCCAGGCGGGTCTGGATTATCTGCAGACCAACGGGGTGATTGTCTTCGGCCCGGGCGAGACCAACAAAGTCATCGCTGTGGAGGTGAAAGATGACTTTATCATCGAAGGTGCCGAGAGCTTCACGGTGAATCTGAGCGGCACGAATCTGAGCCTGCTGGGCATCACCCAGCATACGGTTGACATTGTGGACAACGACCTGTCCACCGACCTCGAAGTGCTGGTCACAGTCAATAATCCGGTCAAGACCAACACGACGGTGCGCTACTCTCTCCTGGTGACGAACTACGGCCCAAGTGATATCAGCGGTGTCACGCTGACGAATGTCCTGCCGACTTCACTCCAACTCAGTTCGGTGAGCGTGACAAACGTCACCACCAACGGCAACACCCTGATCTTTGATCTGCCGGTGTTGGCCAAGGCATCCGGTTATTTGGTGGAGATCGAGGCACTGGATACGAACGGGGTCATCCGCTCGGTCACGAACATTACGGCCATCGGACTCCCGGCGGTGACCAATGACCTGAATCTGGCGAACAACACGGTGACGAATGTAACCGGGTTGCGCGGACCCGGGCCTTATCTGGCGATCGAGTCTTTGAGCATCAACTCCGAGACCCCGGGGCCAGCCAATGGTGCCTTCGACATCAACGAGCAGGTGAGCGTGAACGTTACCTTCCGCAATTTGGGTGACGTGGCCAGCTCAGCGGCGGCGGGATCGCTGCTTGGCACGGGCGGCGTGATCACGAACGTTGGACCGCAAAATGCCACCTTCGGGGTGTTGGCTCCGGGTGCATCGGCGGTTCGCACATTCAACTTCCTGGTCACCGGGACCAATGGCGGCACGCTGACGGTGACATTCAATCTGACAGATACGGGCGGGATCGTTTATGACCCGGGTGTGCTCCGCTATCGCTTGGGCGGCACAACCAGCACCGGTTCGACGAATCAGATCACCATCAATGCCTTGGGTGATGCCACTCCTTATCCTGATACCATCACGGTCTCCGGTCTCGTGGGTATCTTGGACAATGTGTCGCTGACGTTGAGCAACGTCACTCATAGCTATCCCGATGACATCGACATCTTGCTCGTCAGCCCGGCTGGCCAAGGCGTGATTGTCATGGCCGATGCCGGCGGCGACCGCAGCCTGAATAACACTACCTTCACAATCAATGATTTGGCGGCGACTGCACTGCCGGATAACGCCTTGATTGTGAATGGTACCAGCTATCGTCCGGCAAACTATGCCGCACCGGATCCGGACGTGTTCGGCGCACCGGCTCCGGCTGGTCCTTACTTCACCTCCATGTCCGCTTTCAAGGGCATTGACCCGAACGGTCAGTGGCACCTCTTCGTGCGTGACGATACGACGGGTGATTTTGGTGCCATCTCCAATGGCTGGTCGTTGAATATCACCACGGTGTTCCCGGCCAATCCGACGGCCGGGCTGGTCATCGCTGGCACGCAGACCCCTGGACCGCTGCTGGTGGGCGCGGATCAGACCTATACTCTGCTGGTGACGAACCGGGGACCGGCCACGGCTACCAGCGTATTTGTCACTAACCTCTTCAGCGGACCGTTCACATTTATCTCCGCCAGCAATTCGGTGAGCGGAGCGGTGACCCAGCCGACTGGCCGGGTGATCTTGGCCTTGGGCAGCATGGCGAACGGGGCCGTGGTGACTAATTACATCACGGTGCGTCCGACCAGCTCGGGCAACTTCACCAACCGGGCCACGGTCGGCATCGCGAGCAGCGAGACGGATACGTTCTTGGGTGATAATACCTTGGTCTTCTCGCAAGTGGTCGGTGCGAATGCGGACTTGGCTGTCGGTGTCAGCACGACGCCAGTCGGCACGGTCGCTTTGGGCAACAACCTCACCTACAATATCACGCTGACCAATCTGGGACCGTCAACGGCCACCGGCGTGGTCATCACCAATGTGTTGCCGTCCGGCGTGAACTACGTGTCGGGCACCTCTTCGCAAGGTGTGGTATCCCGCTCTGGCAGCTTGGTCACGGCTACGCTCGGCAGCATGGGTGTGAACGGTACGGCCACGCTGACCATTGTGGTGACGCCCACGGCAGCGGGCAGCCTCACGAACACAGTCACGGCCGCCTCTGCGGTGAATGATGCCAACACGTTGAACAATGTGGCAGTGACCACTTCTACGGCGGTGACGGATTCGGCCGACCTGCTGGTTGGTCTGACGGCCACACCCGATCCGGTCACGGTCGGCGGCAATATCACTTACTCCATCACCCTGACCAATCGTGGGCCGTCCACGGCGACGTCTGTGGTGCTGACCAATCCGTTGCCGAGCTCGGTGACGCTGGTTTCGTTCACCACGCCGCAAGGCACGGCGGCAAATGTATCCGGGGCGGTGGTCTTCACCTTGGGTTCTGTGCCGACCGGCACCAATGTGACCATGCAAGTGGTGGTCACGGCAAATGTGGCCGGGGTGGTGAACAATACCGCTTTTGTCACTGCTGGGGGGACGTTTGACCCGGTGGCGGCCAACAATTCCGCCACCTTGGCGGTGGCGGTCCAGAGTCCTTCGGCCGATATCGACTTGGGAGCTTCCACGCTCCTTACAGAAAGCATCACCCCGAGTAATGGTGCGATTGACCCAGGTGAAACGGTGACGCTGCGCCTCGAATTGGTGAACAAAGGTGCGGTGGCAACGGGCAACTTGGTGGCGACACTGCTGCCGACGGGCGGCGTGGCGACCAATAGTGGACCGCAGGTCAAGACCTACGGGGCCATCGCCTCGGGCGCATCGGCGGCCCAGAATTATACCTTCAGTGCCAGTGGCAACTTGGGTGACACGTTGAGCGTGACCCTCCAGTTGCAGGATGGAGCCGTCAATCTGGGGACGGTCACCTTTACTTATCAGCTGGGGGCCACGAGCGTCACCGGTTCTTCTTCCACAATCACCGGGGTCGATGTGGGTCCGGCGCTTACCTATCCTTCGGTCATTACTGTCAGTGGGCAGGCTGGAACAGTACTCAAGGCTACGGTTACCTTGAGCAATGTGACGCATACGTTCCCGGATGACTTGGACATCCTGCTCGTCAGCCCGTCAGGCCATAAGGTGCTCTTGGTTTCTGACGTGGGCGGTGGCTTTGCCCTCAGCGGCGTGAACATCACGCTGGACGATAGCGCGGCCTCTTCGTTGCCCGATTCAGGTGTGATTACGGATGGCGTTTACAAGCCTTCCAATTACCTGAATGCGCCGACCGATCCGTTGTCCACCAATGATGTGTTCGCGGCTCCGGCTCCGGCAGCCCCGTATGCGGCAAAGCTGGCGGAACTGGTAGGCACGAACCCCAACGGCCAGTGGAGCCTGTATGTGATGGATGATCAGACAGGCAACGTCGGTGCCATAAGCGGCTGGAGCCTGAGTTTGGTGACGGTGGCCACCATCGCTCCGTCTGCGGATGTGGCGTTGACCGTGACGCCTTCGCCTGAACCGGTGACTGCCCGGTCGAACCTTACTTACACCATCACGGTGACCAACAGCGGTCCGAATGGCGTATCGGGCGTGACCGTCAGTAACGCGTTGCCAGCCAATGTGACATTGGTCTATGTTGCGACCACCCAGGGCAGCATCGTCACCAATGGCAACGGGGCCGTCATCTGGACGGTGGGGGCCATGGCGGCCAACGCCCAGTATCAGGCGGCCATCGTGGTGGCACCGGACATGCCGGGCAGCATCACCAATGTCACCACTGTGACCCATGGCGACATTGAACTGAACGCTTCCAATAACAGCGTCACAACCGTATCAACCGTCAATGGCTTCGTGCTGGCGGGCGGTTCAATCAATGTAACTCCGGGCAACATCTCACTGACGCTGGTCGGCCAGCCGGGGGTGACCTATGTGGTGGAAGCCTCGACGGACTTGGTGAACTGGGTGGTTATCAGCACTCAATCCAGCGCCGATGGCATTATCATCATCAACGACCCGGCGGGAACGAGCAATGCGGTGCGGTTCTACCGCGCCCGTCAACAATAATGGTCTTATGGACGCCGCCGTGAAGAGATGCACGGCGGCGTTATTGTTTTCAGCCCGTGAGTTTGTACTTGGAGTTGGCGGCGCTTAGACTATTTTCTGGCTGTCCACATTCATTTTTAATAATGCGTCGTCTTTCCATGAAAACACAACGTAGCAGATTGTCTGCGGTCAGGCTGATCTTTTCACACTGTCTGGCCGTGTTCATGTTGATTCAAGCAGGCGGCAGTATGCAGGCGCAACCGGTCGAAGTTGGCGGAGCACAAACTTACTCCAGCGCCTGGAAAAGTCCGCAACCCGAGCCGGCCTTGGCTGCCTTCCGCAATTGGGCGGAGCAGTATGTCACGGTCGATCCTGCCGGGCAGGGACAGTTGTTGAATTTAGGCGTCGATCTGGCTCGCGAGCGCCGGGCGGTTCTCATGGCGATGATCAAGACCAATCCTGCGGCCGCCATCTCCTACAGTGTTCCTTTGTCGGTGAGAGACCGGCTTCCGGCCGCAGTCACAGCGGAACTGGAGACACGTGTTTCCGGCATAGGTGATATCGAGGCCTTTTGCGCTTTGCCTTCCAGACTGGCCCGCATCCCGCAGAAGGGGATATTTGCGACCGCACAGCTCAACGGAGTCAATTACCAGGCATACTCCTATGGGCGGCGTAAGACGTTGATCACGAAATATGACATCCCGTTGCACGGAGTGGCGATTGGCGACATGTTGGCGCTCCATGAGAGCCCTGCCCGTGAGTTGGAGCCCACAGAGGTGCAAGCGGCAAACCGTCCGGTGATAAATTTGGCGCAAGGGCAGGCTGCGGCTGTGCAGGCGGAGATTGGTGGCCAAGTCTACTCGTTTGGTTCGCGTGCACAGTATAACCAGGCTGTGGCAAATCTGGTGGAGGCGGAATCCGGATTTGGACCCACGCCGAAGCAATCGGCTGCAGCTGTTTTGCAACCAGGGACCGGTCCGGCCGCCACGGTTGTGGGCAGCCCTTGGACCGAGGGCTTGAAGAGTGTGCTGATCATCCGTGTGGATTTTTCTGATGTTCCGGGTGATCCTCGCAGCCGAGGTGCCAGCCCGACAATCTACACGGCAGCTTATGTGAAAAATCTGGCCGATGCGGAGGTGAATCCCTATTACCAGACCAGTTCCTATGGGCGGACGTCGTTGACCAACACCGTCAGTACCCAATTGTATCGCATGCCCAACTCGGCTTCATTCTATGCCACCAATTTCAATGTCGGTCAGATGCATACGGATGCCCGCGCTTTGGCATCGGCGGATTATAACATTGCAAGCTATGATCGGATTTGTGTGCTTTTCTCACCTTTGGAGAATATCCCTAATTCCCAGATTAATTTCGGCGGCCTGGCTAACGTCAATGGACCGAATCTATGGGCTAATGGTGAATGGGATTTCCGCATTTACTCCCATGAATTGGGACATACCTTCGGTTTGATCCATGGGAATCTCTGGCAGGTGCCTGCTGGCAGCAATCCCGCCACCCTCGGCGGCACGAGCATTGAGTACGGTGATGACTATGACACCCAAGGGGCCAATTTTGCCGACAGCTTGCTGGTGGATTTCAACCCTTGGTTCAAGAACTTGTTAGATTGGATTCCTAACACAAACATCATCACGGTCACGTCCAACGGCACCTACCGGGTTAACCGTTTTGATCACTCGCCGGGGTTGGGCACGCTGGCTTTACGGATTCCGAAGGATGGCACCCGTAATTATTGGGTTTCCTGCAAGCGTTCGTTTACCAACAACGCTTCCATGAGTTCGGGTGCTTATATCGTTTGGGGATACAATACGCTGCAAGGCAGTGACTTGTTGGATATGACCACACCAGGCAATAGCATCCAGGATGCCGCCTTGGCAGTGGGCCGCTCGTTTGTCGATACCAATGCGAATATCACTATTACCCCGGTGCAGATCGGCGGCGTATCGCCGAACCAGTTCATTGACATCCAGGTCATTCTTGGTCCTAACACCAACCTTGTGCAGGTCGCCGCAGGGGATGCAGAGGTCGTTGAGGGCGATACCGGAACTACAGCCATCACTTTTGATGTCGGGCTTTCTGGTCCTACCACCTCGCCGGTGACTGTGGGATACACCGTCGGCTCTATCAGCGCCATCGTCGGAGTTGATTTAGTGGCAACCAACGGTTCGGTGGTGTTCAGCCCGGGGGAAACTAACCGCACGGTGACTGTGCAGGTGCTTGGGGACACAGAGATTGAGATCAATGAGACATTCTCCCTGCTGCTCACCAATGTGTCAGCCAATGCCACCATCCTCAATCCTGCGGGAATCGGAACCATCATCGACGATGACCTGCAAGGTGTGGTGGACTTGGTGGTGAACCCGACCACCAACGTGTTCCAGTTGGTGTCTGCCTTGATCAATACGAACAGCGGCCTGATTGTCAGAAATGCGCAGATCTCCGCACAGCGTTCAGGTGCCATCTTGAGCGCGGGCACTTACCAGCTCTTGGGGGCGAGTCCGCACACCTACGGGTTGACGCTGCCAGGCATCGTGATCTCCTCGGGTAATGTGGATGATTACGAAACCGGGCCTAACTTTATCAACGGCGTGACCACCGCCTTCGGTGCGCCGGCTGACGCCAGTCAGGAAGCGTTGCTGGATACCATCACTGGCGGGGTCTGGGATCATAACGATGTGACCCAGTTCGACATCTTTTTCGATGTGGTTCCAGGCTCCAACAACGTCGTATTCCAAGTAGTATTCGGGTCCGAGGAGTATCCTGATTTCGTGAATTCGCCATTCGTTGACGGTTTCGGCATTTTCCTGAACGGCACGAACATAGCCTTTGAGAGCGGACGTCCGGTGAACATCAATCATCCGTCTTTCCGCCCCATGGCAGGGACAGAACTCAACGGCTTGCTGGCTCCGGGCGGTCAGGCCGTGCTGACCTTCTCTGCGCTGGTGGCTAGCAATTCCACGAACAACCGGCTCACCTTCATTGTGGCTGACACGTCGGATGACGCTTTAGACACGACGGTTTACATTTCGTCACTGGCGGCCATCGAGCCTCCGCCGGTACCGACAATCACCGTCCTCGACCCGCTACCGGTCGTCGAAGGGAATTCGACCACAAACGCCAGTTTTGAGGTGCGTTTATCCTTGGTTTCCACACAACAGGTTTCGGTCGCCTATTTTGCTGCCAATGGCAAGGCCAAGCGTGGCGAAGATTTTGTGAATGCTTCGGGCGTTCTAGTTTTCCCTTCGGGAGTGACGAATGCCTTCATCAACGTGCCGATCATTGGCGATCTGATTGATGAGCCGACCGAAGGGTTTTCCCTGGTCCTTTTTTCGCCGACCAACGGCGTGATTGGACGTTCACAAGCGTTTGCCACAATCTTGGATGATGATCCGCAAGCCGCCAAGATTTCCATCACGGATGGTACGGTTACTGAGGGGGATGCGGGGACCAGTGACTTTGCGTTTAACATCAAGCTTTCCGAACCCAGCGGCCATGTCGTGACGTTCAATTACGGTACTGCACCGGGTACAGCCTCGGTAGGTTTGGATTATCTGCCCAAGTCAGGCACGCTGGCCTTTGAACCTGGTGAGACGAACAAAACATTCGTGGTCAAGATCGTGGGTGACACGATTCACGAAGATGCGGAGACGTTCTTCCTCAATCTGTCAGCAGCCACCTTTGCCGTGATTGATGACAACCAAGGCAAGGCGACCATCAATGACAATGACCCGCTGCCGACGTTGTCCGTGGCGGACACAGTGGCTCCAGAGGGTGATTCGGGCATTGCCAGCATGGTTTTCACGGTGAGATTGAGCAACCCCTCATCCGTTCCGGTCACGGTGGAATATGCCACCGCAGACGGGACTGCCACCTTGGCTGATAGCGACTACAACAGTGCCTCCGGTACGTTGACCTTTGCACCTGGCCAGTTGGAGCGCCAAATCACGGTCGAGTTGAATGGTGAACTGGTGCAAGAACCGAATGAGACGCTGGTTTTGAACCTGAGCGCCCCCGTAGGCGCTGGGGCCGGGGATATGCAAGCCACGGGCACGATCTTGAATGATGATGGTCCACATCTGTCAGTCTCGGGAGTCAGTGTGAGGGAAGGCGCGATGGGTACCAGCACCAATGCGGTTTTCAAAGTGAACTTGATCAAGCCTGATGCCAACACGGTCACCGTGGAGTATGAAATTCTGGCTGGGTCGGCCACGCAAAGCGTCGATTATCAGCCGATCACCGGTGTGCTTTCCTTCCCAGAAGGCACAATCACCCGGGATATCACCGTCGTGGTCAACGGCGATGATCTGAGCGAGACCAATGAGACCTTCACGGTGCGGCTATTCAATGCTGCGTTTGGCACGATTGCGGTCGGCGAGGCACAAGGTGTGATCGTGGATGACGATACCATTGCCAATCTTGCGGCTGGTCTCAGTCTGGCGAGCACGAACATATATGTCGGTCATCCTTTCGCGATCTCGTTGACGGTGACGAATCAGGGGCCCTTTGGGGCTACTAATGTGGTCCTCCAGCACGTGCTGCCAGCTGGTTTCCAACTGGTGTCTTCCAGCTTTGCTGCGGGTACGGGCACAGTTTCACAAGTGGCGGATACGTTGAGGGGCGTGATCCCTGTCTTGGCGAACGGACAGTCGGCCGGGTTGGTCCTGCAACTGGTGGGAACTGCGGCGGGCGCCACCACCTTTGAAGCCAGTGTGAGTTCCGATCAGTTTGATGATGATTTGTTGGATAACGAGGCCAGTGCCGAGAAGGAACTGCTGGAGCCGATTGTCATCATCGAAAAGGCCGGCAGTCTGCTGGTGGCGGAAAGCCTGCAACCGGTCAATCGTGGTCTGGACCCGAATGAGTCGGTGACAATGTCTTTCCGCCTAAAGAATACGGGTACAATTGGCACCACGAACTTGGTAGCCATCTTGCGGAGTGAGAACGGCGTCAGCACCAGCGAGCCGCCGAAGGTCTATGGTTCGGTGGTGCCGGGAGATGCCGGAGTCGCCCGGGATTTTGTGTTCTCTGTGCAAGGCGCTGGCGGGGCCACGATCACTGCGGTCTTGGACCTGTATGATCTGACCGGGACAGGTTCAAATTCGTTGGGCAGCGTATCTTATTCGTATCAATTGTCCGAGACGGTTACGCTTGTGTCGGGCGGGGCCGTAAGCATTCCGGCGGTTGGCCCGGCGGCGACGTATCCGAGCACGGTGACGGCGGCAGGTCTGCTGGGGCGGGTGGCCAAGGTGACGGTTCAGATCAACGGGTTGACCCATGGTTTCCCGGACGATTTGGATATTTTGCTCGTGGCGCCTAACGGACAGGGAGTCATCTTGATGTCGGATGCGGGCGGCAGTCTGGATCTGGCCGGCATCGATCTGGTGTTTGATGATGCGGCTTCGGCTTCGTTGCCGGACACCGCGAAAATCAATGCCGGTCTTTATAAGCCGACGAATTTTGGGGCGGTGGATGCATTCAGTGGCGCTCCGGCTGGGCCTTACAGTGCCGAGTTGGCCGCATTTGTCGGCAGTGTTCCGAACGGAAACTGGCAGTTGTTCATCGTGGATGATGGTGCTGGTGATGCAGGTAGCATCACGGGCTGGAGTCTGTCGATCCAGACAACCATCCCGGCTGATCCAGTGGCGGAGCTTTCCGTCATCGGGACCAGCACGCCGAACCCAGTTTACGTTGGGCAGAGTTTCACTTATGCGCTCACTGTTAGTAACATCGGGCCAGCTCCGGCGAACAATCTGCGGTTAATCAGCCGTCTCCCTGCCGGGGTCACGCTGGTCACCAGTTCTCCGGCGGTGTCGGCTACCGATGGCAATGAGCTGACTTTCAACTTGGGCAGCTTGGCGGTTGGGGCATCGAGTTCCGTGACAATCGAGGTGGCAAGCAGCGCGCCTGGAACACCGACCAACTTAGTCACTGTGGTGGCGGATGAAATCGACCTCCAAAGCCAGAACAGTTCCGTGGCCATCGGTACCCGCGTCAACCGGGTGACCATGCTGGCGACTACGGGGACACCGACACCGGGCGGACCTTTTACAATCAATCTCGCCGGTCAAGCTGGCCTGACTTATGTCATCGAGGTGTCAACTAATCTGGTCAACTGGACTCCCATCCATACCAACACCACTTTGGATGGGGTGATTAACTTCACGGACACGACTGCGGCTGGGGCGGCCTTGCGATTCTACCGCGCAGTTGAGCGGTAATCCCTTGTCTAGCAGGAGGTTATGTAAATAAAAAGCCGCTCGCAAGAGCGGCTTTTTGTTTTCTCGAAGGTTAAAGACTATTCGGTGATCTTCAACTGAAACGGGATGGAAATCTTGCTGTCATTCAGTTTGGCCGGAACCGTGGTGTACTTGAAATCGAACTTGTAGTGGTAGTTCAGGATTTTCTCTTCTTTCGGCACCGGGACGAGCGCTTCCCAGCGGTTGGTCAGCAACTGGGTTTGACGCATGATGTATTCGTTGGTTCCGACGATTACCTTGGGGTTGAGGCTGTCGTAGCGGATGCTGCGCTGGTTGCTTTGCCACTCGGCTTCAAGCAGATAGAGACCGGTGTCATTCCGGGGTTGCTGACTGGGGGTCAGGTTGACAATGGAGCTGGAGGTGCAGCCGGTTAGGCCGGTTGCCAGCAGGCCGACGAATAAAAGCTTGGTGGTAAAACCCATACTGAGGGACAGCGTGTCACACCAAACAAAGATTTGTAAAGTTGGATTTGGATGGGATTATGATCGGTCTGTTTTGCCGGAGGTAAAGATTTACGTCAAAGGGATGGAAAAACCGTTTGACCGTGCTTGGCATAGGCCGATACCTTTCCGGCTCAATTTTTGGTCACATATGTTTTCATTTATTAGACGGCACCAGTGGTTGACGATGGTTTTCATGCTCCTTGTGATAGCCAGTTTCGTGGTGTTTTTCTCGCCAGATATGCAGATGGGCGGTGGCCCCAAAGTCGAATTGGGCAACATCAATGGCCGCCCGATCACGGCACAACAATACCTGAATGCCGAGAAGGAGGCGTTACTGACGCATTTCTTCCGTTATCAGGACTGGCCCCGGGCTGGCTCCATGTCTGAGCGGATGGGCTGGAAAACTGAAGAACAGACCATGCAGCGACTGCTGATCATCAGCCGGCTGAAGGAGCTGAATATCATGGTGGGCGAGGAAGCGGTGGCCAAGCAGGTGGCGCAGCTCTTCCGTGGAGCCCAAGGGCAGGGCAGTGTAAAGGATCAGTATCAGAATTTCATCGAGACGCGCCTGAAGCCGCAGGGCATCACGGAGGCAGACTTCCGCCGTTTCATCCAGCATGAATTGGGCACGCAGCAATTGGGAGCCTTGCTCAGCTCTGGCGGGCGTTTATTGACCCCGGCAGTGGCGGAAGCGAACTACCGGTATGACCATCAGCAGGTGGAAAGCAAGGTCGTGGTATTCTCGGCCAGCAACTATTTGGCCAAGGCCAAGACCGAACTCGATCCCAAGGCGGTGAGCCAGTATTACAGCAATCAGGTGCAGAACTACAACCTGCCGACGCGGGTGCAAGTTTCGTACGTCGCGTTTGAAGCCATCAACTATCTGGCGGAAGCCGCCTCAGGCATGGCGAAGAACACGAACTTGAACGCCATCGTTGATCAGATTTACAAGCAGCGCGGGACAAACTCTTTTACGGATGACAAGGGTGTCGTATTATCTCCGGAGAAGGCCAAGGAAAAGATTCGTGACGAAGGCCGGAAAGAGGAAGCTGCCCGCATCGCCCAGCAGAAGGCTTATGAATTCGCCACGGAATTGCAGGAGATCGAGCCGGTGAACATGACGAATCTGGTTGCTCTGGCTGGCAAGAAGGGATTGAAAGTATTTGAAACCGAGCCGTTTGCCGCGCTGGACGGGCCCAAGGGAATCAAGAACAGCAGCCAGTTCGCCCAGCAAGCCTTTGGACTGAACCGGGAGCAACCGTTTGGTTTGGAACCCGTGCGGGCTGAGGATGATTTCTATGTGATCGGTTTTAAGAACCGTATGCCTTCCGTGCCGCAGCCTTTTGAGGCGGTGAAGGACAAAGTCCAGGAGGATTATATCCAGTATTTCGCAGCGCAACTGGCGCGTGAAGCCGGGCAGGCATTTGGCCGGGCGGTGACCAACGGACTGGCTGCCGGTAAGAAATTCGTGGACATCGCCAAGGAGCAGAAAGCCAGTGTGGTGGATTTGGCTCCCTTTGGCCGGGTGGCGAACACCATTCCGGAACTGGAAGCGTTGCGGGTGTCCTCGTTCCAGTTCAAATCGGCTGCGTTTGCCCAAAAGGCCGGCCAGAGCAGTGGTTTCATTTCTTCCGGTGAAGGTGGCTTTGTCGTGTTCGTGGAGAAGTATCTTCCGGCGGATGAGGCCAAGATGAAGACGGATATGAAGGATTATCTGGAAACACTTCGTTCCCGTCAGGCCAGCCTCGTTTTCAATGAGTGGCTGAGCGGCCAGATCCAGAGCGCAGGGCTGGCTCCGGCGGGCGGCCAGTAAACCGATCATCTCAATACCATGGACAGCTCGGCCATTCGACTGAGTGCGCCAGAGTTGCGCATCTCTTGGGAAATCCCCGTCATCTACGAGGATGAGCATGTCATGGCCCTAAGCAAGCCGACCCAGCTCCTGACCTCTCCAGACCGCTACGACCCCAACCGGCCCAACTTGATGAAGCTCTTGCATCAGGGCATCGAGCAGAACGCCAAATGGGCCAGGGAGCGCGGGCTGACTTATCTTTCCAACGCCCATCGGCTGGATTTTGAGACCAGCGGGGTCATCTTGCTGGCCAAGAACAAGCCTGCCTTGGTGGAGCTGGCCAACCAGTTCGGCTCTGAGCGGACGGGCAAGGTTTATGTGGCATTGGTCCACGGGGCACCTTATGAGCGTGAGTTTGAAGTGGACAAGAAGCTGGCCCCGGATGAGCGACGTCCGGGTTTGATGCGCGTTGCACCAAAGCAGGGGAAGAAGAGCCTCACCAAGTTTGAGGTGCGGGAGCTGTATCGCGGCTACACCCTGATGCGCTGCCTGCCCAAGACCGGGCGGACGCATCAGATACGTGTGCATCTTTGCTGGGCGCGCTTGCCCATCGTGGCGGATACGGTCTATGGCGGCCAGCCGTTATATCTTTCGCAGATCAAGCGGGCCTATCGTCCCGGCAAGCGGGAGGAAGAGAAGCCTTTGATGGGGCGGGTGGCGCTCCATGCCGAGGCGCTGACTTTTACCCATCCGGTGACGAAAGTGGAGATGACAGTGGAGGCAGAGTGGCCCAAAGATCTCAAAGTGGCGGTGAAGTATCTGCGCCAGTTCGTGGGGGGAGCCTCACTGATGGTGCGCCCGGCTGAGGAGAAGCACCAGTTTGTAGCCGATCACCAGAGCCATGCCGAGGAGGAAGACGCCGGAGACATGGGACAGGCGTAATAGGGTACGGGCGGAAAATTTACCGTGGCCCAAAGAAACGCCGTAGCTCAGGATGGTGAACCACGTCAACGCCCCGCACGCCACTCCGAATACGCAGGAAAATTTGCTGCGCAAGGTTGGAGCCACCCATTCATGGGAGATGAATGTGGCCGAGATGGTGACCCAGAACAGGAGGATGGCCGGATTCGCAAGTACCCGGATAAAACCGGTAAAGAACGCCGTGGGATGATGGAAACGTTCTTCCAGACGTTCCTCCAGGCGTTCCACGGATTGCGGATTCACAGCGAGTTCTTTAGCTCGCAGGAACTGCACACCCAGATACAGCACCAAAATGAAACTGACCAATTCCAGGCAGGAACGCAGCCATTTTGAGCTAAAAAGTTCCGAAAAACCGGTAAAGCCTACGAAACTGTAGATGCTTTCCATGGTCACGGCACCCAGCCCAATGAAGAAAGCCCACCGGAAGCCACGTTGGGCTCCTTCCTGCACGATGGTCACGTTGATGGGGCCCACCGGGATCGAGCTGACAAAGCCCGTGGCAAACCCAGTGATGAACGCCAGCATGAGCGGCGGTATGCTAAACCAGTCCATGTATTTCTCGGAACCGCGGGGGCTGCGCCTCAAGAGGGTCTCTCGGCACCGTTGTCCTCCTCATCCTCGTCTTCAATATCCTTGCGCATCTGTTTGGAGATGCGCGGCCGGATAAAGCCGTAAAGCAGATACATCGTGAAGAACAGCGGCAGCACGATCGGCAGAATCTTGTCATAGAGAATGACGAAGAACGCGATGATCAGAATAATGGTGACCATCTTATGGAATGGCCGCTTGGTCCGCCAGTTGATCTTTTTAAAGGATGGGTAGCGCACTTCACTCACCATCATCAACGAGAGAAATACCAGGATGAAGGGCATCAGGTAGCGCCAGTTGCCGCCAGCAAACGCTTTCTCATCAAGCCACATGAGGAACAGTGTCAGAGAGGCGACCACGCCAGCGGCGGCGGGGATGGGGAAGCCACTGAAGTCATCGGAGGATGACTTGTTGGGCATGGCGGCCAAGCAGTTGAAACGGGCTAATCGCAGGGCACCACAGATCAGATACATGGCGGCGATGAACCAGCCGACCTGGGTGTGGTCGATAAAAACATCTTTGAGCACGATACGATGCACTAAAAACGCCGGGGCGACGCCGAATGAAACAATATCCGCCAAGGAATCGAATTCCCGGCCAAAGGGGCTTTCATGTCCGCCCATGCGTGCTACCCGGCCATCGAGCAGATCGAAGATGCAGGCCAGCAGAATCAAAAAGAGGGCGACACGGATATTGTCGTAGGGGGGCACCAAGTCCGCCTCCACGATGCGGGTGATGGCCAAGAAGCCGCAGAAGAGATTACCCGCCGTCATGAGGTTGGGCAGGAAATAAATCTTAAGCTTTTCCGGCTCCTCGGACGGAACATTTTTTACTTCAGGCGCTGGCATGTTCAGGGGCCAGCCACCCGTACCCGGGAAAGCCAGCAATGTTACGGGCTGATGTTATGCGCGGATGGCGGCGCGATGCAAAGATGTATTTCTCGGTGCTTTTTCTTTTCGTCTGGCGGGCAGACGCTAGATTGGGGTTGATTTGCAGCGGCCTATGAAAAACATAGTCTATTTTGATCTGGAAACCCAGAAATCAGCCGATGAGGTCGGAGGCTGGAACAATATCCGTGACATGCGGATGAGCGTAGGGGTGACCTACAGCACGGCCCGGGGGGATTACCGCATCTACGGCGAGAAAGAGGTCGATGAACTGATCAAGGAGTTGATGCGGGCCGATCTCGTGGTGGGTTTCAACAATCTACGGTTCGATTACGAGGTGCTGCATGGCTACACCGTGATGGATCTGAAGCAGGTGCCGACTTTGGACATGCTGGTAGATTTGCAGAAGGCTTTGCAGCACCGGCTCTCGCTGGATTCAGTGGCCACGGCTTCCTTGGGGGTGGAAAAAACGGCGGAAGGTTTGCAAGCCATCAAGTGGTATCGTGAAGGCAAGCTGCTGGAGATCGCGGAATATTGCTGTTACGACGTGAAGATCACCAAGCTGGTACACGAATACGGAGCAACCAACAAGCAGTTGTTCTACACCAATAAATTCGGCACGAAACTCTCCGTGGCGGTGGACTGGTAAGGCGTGGTCGGTTCAGCGGCGCGGACTGAGGGCGGTGTTCGCGCGGCGCAGCTTGTTGGAGAGGTCCATGGCCACATTGCGCATCACGACCATGCCCAAGTGCGGTTCCCGCTGTACCAACTCGCTGAAAGCGCTGCGCTGGATGACCAGCAGGATGCTCGCCTGACTGGCTACCGCATGAGCGCCGCGAGCGGCACCATCCAAGAACGCCAGTTCACCGAAAATCTGACCACTGGTGACTGAGGCAATCGGGGCGGAATTCTCTTCCAGCACGATGTCCACCTGGCCACGCATGACGATGAAAGCTTCTTTGCCGGAATCACCCTTGCTGAATACCCGTTCGGCGGGGCGATACAGTTTTTGGGTGAAGAGCCGGGCGATCTTGCGTAATTCACCGTCACCCAAACCTTCAAAGATGGGCAAACCACGCAGCAGATTGATGATGGCGACACCGATCTTCTGGTCCTGGAAGTTGTAATCGACAATCTTGACGATGCCTTGGGCATGAGTGGTCAGCGAGGTGTTCTCCAGCGCGTAACCCATGTTCAGTTTGACGAGTTTGACGACGTCGTTGTAACGCTCGGCTTTGGAATAGAAGGCGGGCAGGTAGGCGATGGGGACAAAGCCCAACTGCTCGGCGCTCTTCAACAGACGGGGGGCGGACATAAGGATGTCCACCTCGATATAAACGGCGCTGAGCTGGTCCTGGGCCACCTTCACCACGTGATGCAGCATGGAACCCATGGAAAGGTCGTCGGAAGAAAAAGAATCGGTGATACGGACGCAGCGGTCCTGCTCGTCCAAGTAGAAGGCGATGCCTGCCACTACGCGTTCCTCGCGCTGGCCCAGATAGGTGCGCAATTGGGTCGGGTTGGCCATCCGCAGATAGCCCAAGCCGCGGTTGTAGGAACCGGAAATCTCCGGAGCCGGGTTGGCTGACTCAGCCTGCATGCGCCAGAGATCAAAATCATCGGGCGTGGATTCATGAAAAGTGAGTTCGGTCTTGAGCGGGTAGCCCGTGACGCCATCACGCACGCTGATGGGGGTCGAGGACTGGATGCGATCAAGCACCGCCTGGGCCAGTTCGCTGATTTGGGGCAGCGAATCCGACAGGGGCAGCCGTGTGGCCAGCACATCGCCGAAGAAATGCACGTAGAACAGAACGCCTTCCCGTGAGCGGTGCAGGTGCTTGAATGGCTGGTAACCCACGCAGATGAACCCCTGCTTTTCAAACAGTATCTGCTGACTGTTGTCCGAAGCCAGGATGCGGACGACGATGAGGTGCTTTTCTTGGGCGCTCAGGGCCTCAATGTGACGCAGCAAAGCTTCAGCGGAGCCATTATGGTGGCTCTCCGGCCGGAACAGATTGCGGCCCAGATTGGTGACCGGGTTGCCGGAGGCTCCGGATGGCCCCAAGGTCGAAATGGCGGCTTGAAGTTTGCCGTCCAAATCGGCGACGTAGGTCCGGTTTTCTCCGCCGGGCTGCAGTTGGGCCTGGATCCAATTGACGTCGTAAGCCTCGGCCGACGGGAAATCATCGCCGAGCGCACAGCGCAGTAAATCCAGCCACTGAGATGCATCTTGCGGTGTGGCTTCGCGGATATTTAATCCCATGAGAAAGAAAGGTTATCCAGCGCTGTTCCGTTTAACGGCGCAATGAAAGTTAATGGTGCCCGCGACAGGACTTGAACCTGTACGATGTTACTCACTAGAACCTGAATCTAGCGCGTCTGCCAATTCCGCCACGCGGGCACAAACCGCATTTGCCGCCTGGCTGTTTGCAACCGGGTGTCAAACGACGTGCGCGTAATTATGAGAATGAGCGGCCAAGGGGCAAGTGAAATTGCTACGTTTTTATTGTGAGGGTCAAAATACTCTGAAACTGGCCGGGAGGCGGGGGAGTTTCACGCTGTATGTGTGAAACTCCCGCGTGTGGGTGCTGTAAGTGCTTGAGATAGGCCGGTTTTTTGCCGTGGCACGGGCGATGCTTATACTTTCTTCAAATGATGTTGACACTGCCAGTGAAGTTCACGAATAGTGTCGCTCGCAACCCAGTAATAAACATGAACCAACCACTCAATACACGTCGTAATCGGGCGTTCACGCTGATTGAGCTGCTGGTGGTGATCGCGATCATCGCGATTCTCGCCGGTATGCTTCTACCAGCGCTGGCCAAGGCCAAAGCCAAGGCTCAACGCATCAAGTGCTCCAGCAATCTGAAACAGGTCGCCCTGTCTTTCAAGATGTTCGCTGGTGATAATGAACAGCAATTTCCGGGCAAGCTGGATGTCAACAAGTTCGCCCAGCAAAATCGCAGCGCCTGGCGCCATTTCTTCATGCTCTCGAACGAGCTGGGATCCACCAAGATCCTCATGTGCCCTGGTGACGTGATCCGTCAGCCGAATGTCGCGCAGATCTTCGGCACGAATGACACGGCTAACAACTTGGTTGGTCTGTTCTCCTCCGGCAATGCTGCAGTCAGCTACTTCGTGGGTGTCGAAGCTGAAGAAACCAAGCCGAACATGCTGTTGACCGGTGACCGTAACATGGGCACCAACAACACGATGGTGTTCGCCTCTGGCACGAACTTCCACACGGTGCTGACATCCGTTGACACGGGTTCTCCGCCGGAAGCCCAGTGGTCTGAGCTCGCGACCAACTTCGTCGCGCCTCACCATGACAACGCCGGCAACTACGCCTTGGCTGACGGTAGCGTGCAGCAAGCCAGCTCGGACCGCTTGAAAGAAGCCCTGCGTCTTTCCCGCCAGTCCTATGGTGCTAACGCCAACCGCATCAACTTCCCGCACAGCGGCACGGATGGTGCGCCCTAGTCGGAAGTTTGCAGTTTGATTCCTCTCGAGGCACTCGCAAGAGTGCCTCGTTTTTTTTATGCCGAATCAGCGGGTTGGTTAAAAACTTATCGGTTCGGGGAACTGCTATTACAGTGTTGCAGCGGTAGCGGTGATGATCTTGGCAAGCGAGGTGCCGGGGCGGAAGGCTGTCAGTTTTTCCAGCTTTTGTACGGAAGGTTTCCGCCGGAGCATGTCCTCGAAACCTGCCGGGTAAACTTCCTGGTAAGGCTTCAGGACGATTTCGGAGTTCGAACCAAGCATATGTATGATACGCTGGGCCAGCCCAAGAATGGAGATTTCCTCGGTGCTGCCGATGTTGACTACTTCCCCGATAGCGGAGGGGGTTTGTGACAGTCTCAGCAGAGCTTCCACCGTGTCACCGACGTAGCAAAAACAGCGGGTTTGCTCACCATTTCCGTAAACTTCGAGGGGTTTTCCAGCCTTGGCGGCAGTGATAAATCGCGGCAATACCATGCCGTAACGGCCTGTTTGCCGGGGACCGACCGTGTTGAACAGGCGCACTACCGTGGTCGGCAGTTGCTTCTCCTTGTGGTAGGCCAGGGCAAGAAATTCATCCATCAACTTGGAGCAGGCATAAGACCAGCGGCCCAGATGGGGCGGTCCGATGGTCAGGTCGTCGTGCTCGGAGAACTCCGCCTTGCTGCTCTTGCCATAGACTTCGGAGGTGGAGGTGAGCAGCACCGGCACGCCGGTCTTGCTGGCGGCGGTGAGGACGGCTTCCGTCTCCTGCAGATTGTTTTCAATCGTATAGATTGGCGATTTGACGACCAGTTCCACTCCTACCGCTGCGGCGAGATGGAATACTTGCTTGCTGCCGATGAGTTGTTTCTCCAGATCGGGAAGCACGGAGACACGCGCCTGGACTTTGGTGAGGTTGGCGGGATTCTCAACGGTCTCCAGATTTTCCCATCGCCCGGTGGAAACATCATCGATCACGGTCACCTTTTCGCCTTGGGCGAGCAGCCGATGAACGAGGTGTGAGCCGATGAATCCTGCGCCGCCCGTTACCACGATGTGACCTGCACGATTATTCATTTGATACAACCAATGTGATCTGCTTCCTGATACTTGCGTACCCGTATCGCGTTGTTGTTGCTACGTTGCCGCAACTGACAGCTTGGTGCCAATGCCTTTTCGGGGGATATTGCAGTTTGAAAAGCGAATTTCTCAGTGCCGGTTGAGGGTGATGGATAGTTTGTGAAAAAAATCACAAACTTCTTGCGTCCATGACTTGCGACGGCATAGTTGGAAATCTGTCGCGGACGCGGCATGTGTCTCATGCAAACGAACACGGAAATTGGCTATAATTCAAAGGTTGAAGGCGAAGTGATCGTCACTCGCGTGGATGCCGCGCTGAACTGGTTCCGCAAGAACTCGGTTTGGCCCATGCCCATGGGTTTGGCCTGCTGCGCCATCGAATTGATGGCCGCCGGTGCCAGCCGCTTCGATATCTCCCGTTTTGGCGCGGAAGTGATGCGTTTTTCGCCCCGTCAATCCGATGTAATGATTGTCGCGGGCACGGTGACCTACAAGATGGCCTTGGCCGTGCGTCGTATCTACGACCAGATGCCGGAGCCGAAGTGGGTGATCGCGATGGGTGCCTGTGCTTCCACGGGCGGCATGTATCGCAGCTATGCGGTGCTGCAAGGTGTGGATAACATCGTGCCGGTGGATGTCTACGTGGCCGGTTGCCCGCCGCGCCCTGAAGCTTTGCTCGACGCTTTGATGAAGCTGCAAAAGAAGATTGAGACGCAGCCCGTGGTGAAGGATCTGGTCATCACGACTTCCGGTAAACAGGCCGCATAAGCGCCTGATAATCAACAAGTTTTCTTACCATGTCCGCATTGGATTTGGCACAAAAGTTAAAAGCGCAATTTGGTGATTTGCTCACCATAGCCGCTGAATTCCGTGGTGAAATCACGGTGCAAGTGGCTGATGCTGAAAAGATTGCCGAAGTCTGCGGCTTCGCAAAGAAGGAGTTGGGCTTCGATTATCTGCTCGATATCAGCAGTCTCGACCACTACGGCGATGACCCGCGCTTCACGGTGGTTTATGAGCTGTCCGGTATCGCTCATAACCAGCACATCCGCCTCAAGACCAACGTCAGCGAAGAGAAGTCTGAGCTGCCCTCTGTGACGTCAGTTTGGCGCACGGCCAATTGGCATGAGCGTGAAGTTTACGACATGATGGGCATCCGTTTCACCGGACACCCTGATTTACGCCGTATTTTGATGTGGGATGGTTATCCGTATTTCCCTCTGCGCAAAGACTTTCCGCTGGCGGGCAAGCCTAGTGATCTGCCGACCGTGGCATTCACGAAGCCCGCTCCGCTGGAAGGCGGTCCCTTCGTCACCGTTGCCGGTGGCAAGGATTCCATTGCCCGCGAGCCGCGAGCCCGCATGCCTGAGCAGCAGAATTAGCCGATTAGCGAATGAGCACGGTTCAAGACATAGAATTTAAAGACGCCTCCGCCCGCGCTGCCGATGCGCTGGCGAACACGCCGCATTTGACGGAAGACGGCGAGATGGTGGGTGAGAAGATGGTCCTGAACATGGGCCCGTCTCACCCGGCCACGCACGGCGTGCTGCGCATCCTGCTGGAGCTGGATGGGGAAATCATTTCCAAGGCCGTTCCGGACGTCGGTTATCTGCATCGCGGTGATGAGAAGATCGCGGAGAACATGACGTTCAACCAGTTTATCCCGTACACGGATCGGCTGGACTACCTCGCGCCTTTAGCGAACAACGTCGCTTACGTTATGGCGGTGGAAAAGCTCTTGGGCATTGAGAAGCAGATTCCCGAACGTTGCCAATACATCCGCGTTATCTGCTGCGAATTGGGCCGCATTCAGGCGCACTTGCTCGGCTTGGGTGCCTTCGCGATGGATGTCGGTGCGTTGACCGTGTTCCTCCACACGTTCACGGAACGCGAAAAGATTTATAACATCTGTGAAGCGCTGACCGGTGCGCGTTTCACTACGAGTTACACGCGTGTCGGTGGTCTTTCCCGCGATATCCCCCCAGGCTGGGTGGATATGGTCCGCCAGTTCTGCGATGAAGTCGTGGTGAACTTCGACGAGAGCGAGCAATTGCTCACGCGCAATCCGATCTTCATCGATCGTACGAAGGGCTTGGGCGTCATCTCGAAGGAGATGGCCATCGATTACGGTCTGTCTGGTCCGAACCTGCGCGGTTCTGGTGTGAATCACGATCTGCGCAAAGCTTCGCCGTATCTCGTTTACGACCGGATGAAGTTCGAGGTGCCGATCGGTTCTGTGGGTGATTGCTTCGATCGCTACCTCGTCCGCATGGAAGAGATGCGCCAGAGTGTGAGCATCATCCGCCAGTGCTTGGACCAGTTGCCGGGCGGCCCGATCAATGTCCCGGATGGCAAGATTGTGTTGCCGCCGAAGGACAAGGTCATGACGAAGATGGAAGAATTGATCCATCAGTTCATGCTGGTGACACAAGGACAGAACGCGCCTGCCGGTGAAGCCTATTTCGGTGCGGAGAATCCAAAGGGCGAGCTGGGCTTCTACATTTGCAGCAAGGGCGGCGGCACGCCGTTCCGCCTGAAGATCCGCGCCCCATCGTTTGTGAATCTCAGCGTGCTGGCCGAGCTGTTGCCCGGTCACATGATGAGCGATACGGTCGCGGTCCTGGGTTCGCTCGATTTCGTGATGGGTGAGTGTGACCGCTAGTTAGTTTTTGCAGAGGAAACTGAACATGAGTTTTACGGTTACAGCCAGTTTTGAGGCCGAGATCGATGAGCTGATCTCGCACTATCCAGTGAACAAGCGGAGTGCGTCGCTCATGCTTTTGCACGCGGTGCAGGAGCAGTATGGCTATATCTCGAAAGAATCCATCGAATGGATCGCCGGCAAGCTCGGGCTCCAGCCCATCAATGTGTATGAGCTGGTGACGTTCTACCCGATGTTCCGTCAGGAACAGCCGGGCAAGTATGTCTTGAAGGTCTGCCGCACCTTGAGCTGCGCGCTCGGCGGGTCGCACAAGCTGCACCATGACCTGTGCGAGAAGTTCGGCATGGACCCGCATAAGCACGGTTTGCAGACCTCGAAGGACGGCAAATTCTCCGTCGAGTTTGTGGAGTGCCTGGCCAGTTGCGGAACGGCCCCGGTCATGATGTGCAATGACGACTTCTATGAAGGCGTCAGCCAGGACAAGGCTGAGGAAATTTTGAAGAAGTGCTCATGAAGTGGCTGCCCGACATGGATTCGAACCATGACAAACAGATTCAGAATCTGTTGTGCTACCGTTACACCATCGGGCAATCCAGAGCGCGAAGAAACGTAGTGGTTTTCAGTTTTTAGTCAAGCTGTTGCTATGCCGCAGGAATTTAAATTGATTTTGAAGAACGCCGACTCGCCGGGCTACACGCCGGATATCGAGTGCTACCTGCGTCACGGCGGCTATGAGGAATTGAAGAAGTCGCTCGCCTTGCAGGTCAAGGAACTGGCTGAAGGCAAGAAGCAGACGCCGCAGGAGCAGATCCGGGATGAAGTCCTCAAGTCCGGTCTGCGCGGTCGTGGCGGTGCCGGTTTCTCTGCTGGTCTCAAGTGGTCGTTCGTGGACCGCAAGAGCGGCAAGCCTATCTACTTGATTTGCAACGCTGACGAATCGGAACCGGGCACCTTCAAGGACCGGCAGATCCTGCATAAAGACCCGCATCAGTTGATTGAGGGCATGGTCATTTCCTGCTTCGCCAACGATGTGAAGCTGGCCTACATCTACATCCGTGGCGAGTTCCCGCTGGGGGCCAAGATTTTGAACCAGGCGCTGAAGGAAGCCCGGGAAAAAGGCTTCTTGGGCAAGAATATCCTCGGCACGGGCGTGGAGTGCGAGATTTACGTCCATCGCGGCGCGGGTGCTTACATTTGCGGTGAAGAGACTGGTTTGATCGAATCGCTGGAAGGCAAACGTGCGTATCCGCGCATCAAACCACCTTACTTCCCGGCCGTGCTCGGCCTCTACATGTGCCCGACCATCGTGAATAACGTGGAGACGTTGTGCCACGTGAAGCACATCATGAAGATGGGTGCGGTCGAGTATTCCAAGCTCGGCACGCCGAACAATACCGGCACACGAATCGTGAGCCTGAGCGGTTTGGTGAAGAAGCCCGGCTATTACGAAGTGGAAGTCGGCAAGGTCACCATCGGAGAGCTGATTTTTGATCCGCAGTTTGGCAACGGTCTGCGTGATGGGCGCAAGTTGAAGGCCATCATCCCGGGTGGTTCTTCCTCCAAGATTTTGAAGGCGGGCGAGAAGTATAAGCTCAAGAAGAAGGGCGCGGATGGCCAGATGGTCACCGTGGATACCGATCTCCTTGATTTGCCTTACGACTTCGATTCGCTCATGCAAGCGGGTACGATGTCCGGTTCCGGCGCCATCATCGTGATGGATGATTCCGTGGACATCGTGGAAGCGCTCGCGAACCTCTCCGAGTTCTACGCGCACGAGAGCTGCGGCCAATGCACGCCGTGTCGTGAAGGTTCCTTGTGGATGAGCAAGGCCCTGCACCGCATGACCCACGGTCATGGCCGGAAGCAGGATGCGGATTACCTCCTGAACATTGCCCAGAACATCCAGGGCCGCACGATCTGCGCCTTCGGCGAAGCGTGCGCCTGGCCGGTGCTGAGCTTTGTGAAGAAGTTCAAAGATGATTTTGAAGCGAAGGGTGCGGCGGATGAGGCAAAAAACGGTGGTGCCGGTCCGTCGAAGGAAATGAAAATCGCCGCCAGCCCGAATCACTGACCATGTCTAACGCTGCGACAACGGAAACTAAACCAGCCGCACCTGCGCCGCCGCCGGATACGATTCGTATCAAAGTGGATGGCAAGGATATCGATGTGCCGAAGATGATGCCCGATTGGCAGGGCAAGATGGTGCCTACCACCATGCTGCAAGCCTGCCAGATCGCCGGTGGCGAAGTGCCGCATTATTGCTATCATCCGAAGCTGCCCATCGCCGGTAACTGTCGCATGTGCCTCGTCGAGTTCGGCACGCCGATGGTAGGTCCGGACCGCAAGCCCGTGCTGAACGAAGACGGCACGCCGAAGATCGCGAAGTCTGTTCTGCCTTACGAACCCAGCACGCCGCGTGGTGCGATCGCCTGCGCGACGCCTATCTCGCCGGGCATGGAGATTTATCCGAATTCCGCCGCCACGAAGCAGATGCGCGAAGCGGTTCTGGAATCGCTGCTCATCAATCACCCTCTGGACTGCCCGATCTGCGACCAGGCCGGTGAATGCAAGCTGCAGGAATATTCTGTCGAACACGGCCAGGCCGCGAGCAAGTTCGTGGAGCCGAAGGTGCACAAGCCTAAGGCTGTGGATCTCGGACCGAGGATCATCCTCGACGACGAGCGTTGCGTGCTGTGCACCCGTTGCATCCGCTTCACGAAAGACATCGTGGGCGATGACAAACTGGGTATCGTGAACCGTGGCAGCTACAACACCATCGCTGCGTATCCTGGCACGAAGTTCGATAACAACTACACCCTGAACACCGTGGACATCTGCCCGGTGGGTGCGTTGACTTCGAAAGATTTCCGCTTCCAGATGCGCGTTTGGTTCCTGAAGGAATTCAAGAGCGTCTGCACGAGCTGCGCGACGGGCTGCAATATCGTCGTCGGCCAGCGTGAGAACAAAGTCTATCGCTACGAGCCGCGTGAGAACGATGCGGTGAACGGGCCTTGGATGTGCGATGTAGGCCGCTTGAATTACAAGTGGATCGGTCGTGCGGATCGTCTCTCCCAGTTGCTCAAGCAGCAGGGTGGCAAGACGGAACGCATCTCCTGGACGGCGGCCATCGGTGAAATCTCCGAGAAGCTGCGCAAGGCGGCGACTGGTTCCGTGGCGATCATCGCCTCGGCCCGCCAGTCGAACGAAGAGCTTTACTTGCTGAAGAAGATCGCCGCCAAGACCGGTGCGCTGACCGATTCCATCGCGCGCAACGGGGAAGGGGACAAGCTGCTGGTCAACGCGGACAAGAACCCTAACAGCAACGGCGCGCGTCTCACGGGCATCGCCGGTGCGAACTTGGGCGAAAACCTCGCGAAGATCGCAGAAGGCATCAAGAACGGCGGTATCAAGACGCTCATCGTCTTCGGTGAAGATGTGACGAAGCACGGCATTGGTGCGGACTTGCTCGGCAAGCTCGACCTGCTCGTGGTCAGCGACATCCTGCCGAACAAGACAACGGCGCTGGCGCATTATCTGTTGCCGGGTTGCGCGCATGTCGAGAAGCGCGGTTCCTTCACGAATACGAAGGGGCGCGTGCAGAAATTTATGAAAGGTGTGGAAGCTCCCGGTGACGCGCGTGCGGAATGGGAATTCCTCCATGACCTCGTGTTCAATGTCACAGGGCAAAACGGCTTTGTGAGCATCGAAGGTCTGTTCAATCAGATGGCCAAGGAAGTTCCCGCGTTCAACGGGGTCACTTGGACCGCACTTGGTGACAAGGGCGTCACTGTTCAAATTTAGACGGAGCGAGATACATGTTCGATTGGATCAATAATTTGTCTCCGGGTTTGCAGATCGCGGTCTGGGGCGCCATCAAGATTTTGGCGGTGCTCTTCCTCGCGGTGCTGCCGATGGTGTCGTACTACGTGATGGCCGAGCGCCGCATCTCGGCGTGGATTCAAGACCGCGTAGGTCCGAACCGCGTCGGTCCTTGGGGCTTGCTGCAACCGGCGGCGGACGCCGTTAAGGCCATCCTGAAGGAAGACTTCATGCCCGGTCACGTGCGGAAGGTTTACTTCTGGCTCGCGCCGATGCTGACACTGATTCCGGCGTTCCTCGTGCTGGCAGTGATTCCGTTCGGCTCGACCTTGGGCTCGCAGAAGATGGTCATCGCGGACCTGAACGTGGGCATCCTCTACACCTTCGGCATCGTGTCGCTCGGTGTGTATGGCATCGTGCTCGCAGGTTACGCGGCGAATTCCAAGTATCCGTTCCTCGGTGGTATCCGCTCCAGCGCGCAGTTGGTTTCCTACGAGCTGGCGATGGGCATGAGCGTGGTGCCGATCTTTATGCTAGTGGGTGACCTGAACCTGAGTTCGATCATCACTTATCAACAGGGCACCCTCTTTGGCTTCCTGCCGAACTGGCTGATCTTCAAGCTGCCGTTCTGTTTCTTCATCTTCCTGATCTCGGCGTTCGCGGAGACGAACCGTTTGCCGTTCGACTTGCCTGAATCGGAAACGGAACTCGTGGCCGGTTACAACACGGAATACAGCTCCATGAAGTTCGCCATGTTCTTCATGGGTGAATACACGAACATGATCGCGGCCTCCGCGATGATGGTGACGCTGTTCTTTGGCGGCTGGACGTTGCCGTTCGCAGGCTTGGATCAACCGGCCACCACGATCATGGGCGGGTTTATCCACATTGGAATTTTTGTCGGCAAGATGTTGTTCTTCATGGTGCTGTTCATCTGGGTGCGTTGGATGCTTCCACGCTTCCGTTATGACCAGCTTATGGACTTGGGCTGGCGCCGGTTTGTGCCATTCGCCCTCGCGAACATCCTTTTTTACGCAATCGTTTTGTGGGCCCAGAACTCCTGAATGACGGAGTGACGAATAACTAAATTTGCGAGTCATATGATCGTCAAACGCCCAGAATTAAGTTGGTGGGAACGGATTTACCTTCCGGCCTTGATGAGCGGTTTCAAGGTCACGGGTAAGCATTTTTATCGCACGGTCTTCCAGCGGAAGTCTGTGACCATGCAGTATCCCGAGCAGAAGTGGACCGTGCCGGCGGGTTACCGCGGCGCGCCTTACTTGGTGAAGGATGAGGACGACAACACCAAGTGCGTCTCCTGCCAGCTGTGCGAATTCATCTGCCCGCCGAAGGCTATCAAGATCACGCCTCCGGGACCTGCCGGTGAAACAGCTGACCGCGAGAACGCGGAGAAGATGCCGAAGGAATTCGAGATCAACATGCTCCGGTGCATCTTCTGCGGCTTCTGCCAGGAAGTTTGCCCGGAAGAGGCGATCTTCCTGCAAAAAGATTATTCGCTCACCGGTCTGAGCCGGGGCGAGATGATTTATAACAAAGAGAAACTGCTGTCCCTCGGTGGCACCCATCGCGGCATCAAGAAGTGGGAGCACAAGCAGAAGGAAGCCGAGGAACAGGAATCGTTCCCGGTGGTGAAGAAAAACTAGGACCGGTTCATGCAAGATATCTTTTTCTACATCTTCGCTCTCTTGACGCTGCTGTGCGGCTTCATGGTGGTGGCGAATCCGTTCAGCCGGAATCCGGTGACGAGCGCGATGTTCCTCGTGCTGACCATCGCCTCGATGGCCGGACTGTTCGTGCTCTTGCACGCGTTCTTCCTCGCGGCGGTCCAAGTGCTCGTTTACGCAGGCGCGGTGATGGTGTTGTTCCTGTTCGTCATCATGTTGCTCGACCTGAAGGAAGAGGAACGGCGCAAGTTCAACAAGTTCGGCATCGCGGCGGCAATCATCGGTGTGGGCTCCATTGGTGCTATTCTAGTGAAGACGTTGATGGAATCGAAAGTAGGCGAAGGTCTGGCGGCTCCGACGAAGGCCGGTGAAGTGAAGGCTTTGGGCGGTATCCTGTTCTCCCAATATCTGTTGCCGTTCGAGATTCTGTCACTGCTGCTGCTCGTAGCCATGGTGGGCGTGATTTTGCTGAGCAAGAAGGATCTGAAATAACATGCAAGTCGGTCTGGAACATTATCTGGTGGTCAGCGCGGTCCTGTTTTGCCTGGGGCTGCTGGGCGTCATCCTGCGGCGCAACGTGCTGATCATGTATATGTCGCTGGAGCTGATGCTGAACGCGGCGAACCTGGCGCTCGTGGCCATGTCGCGCTTCAACGACAACCTGAACGGGCAGGTGATGGTGTTCTTCATCATCACGGTGGCAGCGGCGGAAGTGGCGGTGGGTCTGGCTTTGATCGTGGCATTGTATCGCCGACGCCAGAGCGCGCATGTCGAGGACCTGACCTCGATGAAACTCTAAGGATTTTGGGACATGTTTGATAAAGTTGAAAATACTGCATGGCTGATCTTGTTGCTGCCGCTGATTTCGGCGGCAATCACGGGCCTCTTCACGCAGAAGAACAAGCACTTGAGCGCGGTCATCTCGATCGGTGCTTCAGCGGCGGCCTTTTTGGTGAGTCTGGTTTTCTTCTTCGGCATCTCTCAACCGGACAAATATGGTGTGCCGGTCCAGCCTTGGACTTGGATTTCCGTCGGTGATCTGAAGGTGACCATCGGGCTAAAGCTGGATGACTTGGCCAAGATGATGTTGCTCGTTGTGACTGGTGTGGGTACGGCCATCCATGTCTTCTCCTACGCTTACATGCATGAAGACCGGTGCTTCTCACGCTTCTTCTCGCACTTGAGCCTGTTCATGTTCTCGATGCTCGGCATCGTGCTGGCGGACAATCTCCTGATGATGTTCATCTTCTGGGAGTTGGTGGGTGTGTCCAGCTATCTGCTCATCGGTTTCTGGTATGAGAAACCTTCGGCCGGTGATGCGGCCAAGAAGGCTTTCTTGACGAACCGTATCGGTGACTTTGGTTTTATCCTTGGTATCTTGGCTGTTTGGTCGGCTACGGGGTATCTTGGTTTCGACGAGATCGGTAAGCATCTTGAGAAGTATCCTTACGCTTTAGGCGGGATGACCACGATCGCCGGTCTGCTCCTCTTCTGCGGTGCGATGGGCAAGTCCGCCCAATTCCCGCTGCACGTGTGGTTGCCGGACGCGATGGAAGGCCCGACGCCGGTCTCTGCGCTCATCCACGCGGCGACGATGGTGGCTGCGGGTGTTTACATGCTCTGCCGCGTGTTCTTTATTTTGGCAATCCCTGGTTCGGAAGCGCTGCATATCATCGCTTGGGTGGGGGGCATCACTGCCTTGCTCGCCGCGCTGATGGCGGTGCAGCAGAATGACATCAAGCGCATCCTCGCTTATTCCACGCTCTCTCAGCTTGGTTACATGGTGATGGCGGTCGGTTTGCACGCTCCGGGTGCGGCGATGTTCCACCTGACCACGCACGCGTTCTTCAAGGCGATGCTGTTCCTAGGTGCGGCTTCCGTGATCCACGCGCTGCATCATGAGCAGGACATCTGGAAGATGGGCGGCTTGAAGAAGAAGATGCCGATCACGTTCTGGACGTTCGCCATCGGCACCTTGGCGCTCTGCGGTGTGCCGCCGTTCAGCGGTTTCTACAGCAAGGACGAGATTTTGGCGGCGGCGGCTGATTTGGCGCATCACGGGAGCATTCCGCTGTTCATCATCGCCGCCTTGGTCGCGGTGCTCACCACGTTCTACATGGGCCGCTTGTTCTTCGTGGCTTTCCTCGGCAAGCCTAAGTCTGAATCTGCCGATCACGCGCATGAGTCACCTGCTCTGATGACGCTGCCATTGCAGTTCCTCGCTGTTCTGAGCGTGGTGGCGGGCATCATTGGCATCGGTGGTTTCTTCGGTCACTTCTTCGGGCATGAGCATCACAGCGCTGGGTTCCCGAACAATATCTTGGAACCGTTCGGTCATGCGCCATTGGCCGCTTTCAGCGGTTTGGCTGCGGTAGGTATCGGCGGCCTCGCGGCTTTCATGCTCTACAACAACGCCACATCCGACAAGTTCGCATCGACCTTTAAGTTCCTCTCCCGCTTGATGAGTAACCGCTTCTACTTCGATGAGTTCTATGAGAAGTTGATCAAGGTTTCGCAAGAGGCTCTTGCCCGTTTTGCAGATGCGGTGGATCGCTGGATCATCGCGGGCTTGCTGGTGCGCGGTGTTCATGGCGGCACTGAGCTGACTGGCCGGGTGCTGCGCCTGGTGCAGTCCGGCAATCTCCAAACCTACGCGTTCCTCATCGCACTCGGGGCCGCGATCGTCATGTTCCTCACTTTGGCACGCTAGACCATGTCTCCCTTAACTTTCATACTCGGTGTTCCGTTGCTGGCGGGCATATTGCTCCTGTTCTTGCCGCGCAACCTGCGGTTCCTCGCGCGCCTGATCTCCTTGGGTGCCACGGGGCTTTCCATGGTGGCGGCCATCGTGATGTTCGCTAAATTTCAGACGGGTGCGGAAACATCCCAGTTCGTGCAGAAGGTGGCGTGGATTGAATCCCTAGGTATCAGCTATCACGTGGGTGTGGATGGTATCAACGTCGGCCTCGTGCTGATGGCGGCAATCGTCGCGTTTGCCGCGACCTGCGTTTCCTGGGAGATCAAGGAGCGGGAGAAGGAATTCTATGTGCTCCTGATGTTCATGAGCGGCGGTATCATCGGTGCATTCGCGTCACTGGACTTGTTCTTTTTCTACTTCTTTCATGAACTCGCGCTGGTGCCGACCTTCATCATGATCGGCGTCTGGGGCAAGGGGACGGAAAAGAATTACGCGGCGTTCAAGATGACGTTGTATCTCAGCTTGGGCGCGCTCATCGCGTTGCTCGGCTTGATCGTCCTCTATGTGCAAGCGGGTGCGAACACGTTCGATATCGTGGAGATCACGGCGCGTCTGAAAGCGCAGCCGCTGCCGGCGGCGATCCAGAGCATCATCTTCCCGCTCTTGCTGTTCGGGTTCGGCATCCTCGTTTCACTCTGGCCGTTCCATACGTGGGCGCCGATCGGTTACGGTTCCGCTCCGACGGCGACTTCCATGTTGCACGCTGGTGTGCTGAAGAAGTTCGGTCTCTATGGTCTGATCCGCGTGGCGTTGCCGTTGCTCCCGGATGCCTTGAACAGCGGCAGCATCTTTGGCCCGGGCTGGCTGGACATCCTCGTGTTCCTCTGCCTTGGCAACATTCTGTTCTGCGGTCTGGTCGCAATCCGTCAGAAGAATCTTAACCTGCTTATCGGTAACTCGAGCGTGGCGCACATGGGCTTCATCTTCCTCGGTATCGCGAGCTTGTCGCTGGTGGGTATCACGGGTGCGATCGTCATCATGGTGGCGCACGGTTTGCTGGCGGCTCTGACGTTCGCGGTCAGCGGTTATCTGTATCAACAGACGCGCACGCTGGAGATCGAGAAGATGGGCGGCTTGCTGCGCGCGGTGCCGTTCATCGGTGCGGTGATGATCATGGCGATGATGGCGGGTTGCGGTCTGCCGGGCTTCGCGAATTTCGTGGGTGAAGCAATGGTGTTCTTCGGTGCGTGGAAGGCGTATCCGACGGCTACTGTGCTGGCCTGCTGGGGCGGTCTGGTGATCGGTGCGGTTTATATGCTGCGCGCCATCCGCAATATCCTGCACGGTGAACTCGTGGCGGATTTTAAGAATATCGCGGATGCGGCCACGCCTTGGCGCAAACTGCCGTTCGTGATCCTGATCGTGGCGTTGCTCTGGTTCGGTTTCGTGCCGGGCAGCCTGACGGAGAAGATCAAGCCGGATGCGGAGAAGATCGTGAAGGCCACCGAGTTGTCCAAGCCGTCAGGCAAGGGCGACCCCAAGACCGCATCACGTTAACCATTTTGACTGAAGGTAGATGAATACATCTCTGATAACGTTGGAAATCGCAGTGGTCGTCATCGGCCTGCTGATCCTGTTGCTGGACTTGTGGGCGCCAGCAGCGGCGAAGAGCAAGTTGGGCTACGGCGCGGCCATGCTGCTGTTCTTGGTCCTCTTTTACAGTTTCACGGATCTGGTGGATGGCGATGGAGTGCGTTATGCGTTCGGCGGCATGTATGTGCAGGACCAGCTAGCGTTGTACTTCAAACGCTTCTTCATCGCGGCGGCGATCATCGTGCTGGTGCTTTCTGTAGAGTATTCGGATCGCATCAAAGCAGGCGTCTCCGAGTTCTATGCGCTGACGTTGTTCGCCTTGGCAGGCATGATGTTCGCGGCTTCGGCCAATGATTTCGCCTTGTTGTTCGTTTCACTGGAATTGGTCACGGTGACGTTCTATGTGCTTACCAGCTTCCTTCGTTCACAGACGAAGTCGCTGGAATCCGGTGTGAAGTATCTAATTCTCGGAGCGCTTTCCTCGGCGTTCATGGTGTATGGCATCGCGCTGATCTTTGGCACGACGAACACGATGAACTTCGGTGAATTGCAGAAGCTGACCAGCGCGTGGGCGACGGCGGGGACGCTGGGGGATCACAAGCTCATGCAGCTTGGCCTGCTGATGGTGTTCTTTGGTCTCGCGTTCAAGATCGCAGCTTTCCCGATGCATGTCTGGGCGCCGGACGTGTATCAAGGTGCGCCGACACCGGCCACGGCGTTCTTGGCGGTAGGTTCCAAAGCCGCTGGCTTTGTGCTGGTGTTGCGCGTGCTGTTCGGTGCGGCTCCGGCGATCGCCATCAACTGGACGGTGGTGCTGATGATCATTGCTGCGGTCACGATTCTTTACGGGAATCTGTGCGCCATCCCGCAACGCAATCTCAAGCGTCTGCTGGGTTACTCGAGCATCTCGAATGCCGGCTACATCCTCTTGGGTGTGGCAGCGGCTTCGGTCAGTGGTTCGTCCGCCGTGTTGTATTATCTGACAGGTTATCTCTTCACGGTCTTGGCCGCGTTCGGTGTGCTGATCGTGGTGGTGCGCCAGGTGGATGGTGATGACATCTCCTCGCTTTCCGGCTTGAGCCAACGCTCCCCGTTCCTCGCCGCGACGATGACGATCGCGATGGTTTCACTGGCGGGCATTCCGCCACTGGCCGGTTTCGTGGGCAAGTTCCTCTTGGTGAAAGCGGTGGCGGAACAGGCCATCTCGAATCCTTCGGACCCGATCATGCATCCGATGGCGTTCATCGTCATCGCGGTGGCCATCGCGGGTGTGGTGATGTCCCTCTACTACTACTTCGGCGTGGTGCGCGCGATCTACTGGAGCAAGGATAGCAGCGAGACGACTCCTATCACGGTTTCCTATCCGGTGAAGGCGATGCTGGCGACCTGTGTGGCGGCCATCCTTTACCTCGGCTTGTTCCCGGGCGTGCCGCTGACGGCGGGTGAGAATGCAGTTTCAGATCTGAAGCTTGATACCGCGGTAGAAGTGAAGCAGAAGGTTACGGGCCGCGTTGAACACGCGAAGCACTAAGCTAACTTTTAAACGAGCTGGTAATTTCAGCGCCTGTCGAAAGATGGGCGCTTTTTCTTTTTCAGGATTGCGCCAAGGTGTCGATGTTTGAACAGGGGGTCAATTCCATTGCCAGATGAATGTGGTGAAGACTCCGTGGGCGGTATAATCGTAGACACCGCCAGCCGTACGGTCGGTGTAACTTTGAAAGAGATATTGCAGGCCGAATTTTGTGCGTTTGTTGAGTTGACGGATGAGGCCAGTCTGCAAACCGTGCAGGTGGTAATCAGAACCCAAAGGCAGACCGAGCGCTTGGTTCGCCTGGCCGAAATCTGCGCGCGAGAAGCTGTAAGTCGTAGTGAAATCCGTCTTGTTATCCACCACAAAGGTGCCGCTCTCAATCACGCTCCAAGTCGTGCCCCCAAAGGGCACCACGGCTCCGCCGCCGGAGGCACCACTGCGCTGGCGCGTGTCACTGACGCTGAAGGTCGTGTTCAAATAGAGCCGGTGCCATGGAGTGATGGTGGTGTTCAGACTGATAGTATGGGCATCGTATTCACCGGTGAGCAAAGTGCCGCCAGGGGAGGAACCCGCAGGGAAGGTTGTAGCGAAAGCTGTCAGATTGCGGTAATCCGTCATGGTGTAATCGTAAGTCACATTAGCCCGCAACCAGCGGGTCAGGCGGGTGGCGAGGCGGATATCGAAACTATCGGTGGTTTCGTCGCGACTTAGTAAATGGCCGGGATAGCCGTTGCCGGGTGTCCCGCTAAGGTCGGTATCGAGATTGTGAGTGTAGTCATCCTCCTTGATACGATGTTCGTAGCTGGCGCTTAGCGTGACTTGGCTCCAAGGCGAGGTGCGGAAACCGCCTTTGAATTGCTTCAGGTCTCCGGTGGTCTCTGTTTGGCGCAGGTAGTCTCTATCCGAGCCCAGGCCATCACTCACCGTGCGTTGCTCAAACTGGCCGGTGTTTTCCTGACGGAACCGCAGGTCGGCGTAGAGGGTGGTGTGGGGAATCTTCTCGTAACGCAATTCAAAGCGTTCTTCTACGGTACGCTTGTCTTGGTTGGAGCCGTAGTCATTGGCAAATGGCGTGGGGAAGCCGAACACTGTGCCGCTGCCGAGGCCCTCGGTTTGTGTCCAATCTGCATGCACGGCGGAGATGAAAGTGAAGCCTTCCCATGGGCCGAGGATGGCGTTGGCGTTGAAGACGTGGGACTCGGACTGCACGATGATGAGCGGGCTCGTGTCACCTTGTGCGAAAACAGCACCGGTGCTGGGGGCAAAGCTCACCTGACGGAAGGAACCTTCGCCGTCGAGGTTGGAATAGAGGTAGCCGCCGGAGAGCAGCAGCCAGTCACGCGCTTTTTTCTCCACGCGAAAAGTGTTCGCTCCGACGAAGTGTTTGTAACTCTCAGTATGGCGGTTGCCGAAGTTGAAACTGGCGAAATCGACGTTGGGCCGGTCCGTTTCCAGCCGGTAGAACTCGCCGCGAAAGGAATCTTCCAGCAGGAAGCCGCCAAGGGTGTGGCTGACATCCAGCTTCACGATGTGCGTTTCCTCATCGATCTGCTTGTAGGCGGGGAAGATGTTGCGCGTGGTGCCACCGGCGGTGACGGCACCCCATTGCAGGGTGGATTTATAGCCTTCAGCGTAACGGTATTCGTAGCCGAGGGTGATCTCCGGCCAGTCGGTCTTGCGGAGGCCGAAATCGACCCAGGCCTTGCCGTGGTCCATGTGCAGTTCGCGCCCGAGCGTGAATGCTGGGGTCGCGAAGGGCGCGTAGTAGCCGCCCGTGTCATCGGAATAACTGCGGAACTGCTCTACGCCGCCACGGATGAAGCCGACGTCGTGGCGCTTCAGATCCAGTGAAACGCGGTAGTCGTAGTCTGCCAGCACGCGACCACTGATCGTCATGCGTGTGTCGCGGTCGATCGGCTGGATGAGCTCGAAATGTTCCACCCCGCCACTCACATTCTCCGGCCGCCAGTTGTGCGTGCGAAAGAGAGCTTCGTTGCCGCTCACGCTGATCCAGCCGAGGCTGGGGGTGAGGGTGAAGCGCACAGGTGGCTTATTAGTATCAGCCGACCAGACCGCGCCTTGGTCGATCCAAGTGCGCAGGAGGCTGATCTGTTGAGCCGTGAGCGGATCGCCTTTGCCGAGCGGTGGCATCTCCTTGCCGGGCACGGTATAGCTGACGAACTTTATGAGCAGGCTTTCGGTGCTGCTGCCGGGGAGGATGGCGGGACCACTTTCACCGCCTTTGAGCAGGGCTTCGCGATGGTCGATGCGGAAGCCGCCTTTGGGTTTCTCGGGACCGTGACAACGCAGGCAGGAGGTATCGAAGATGGGGCGGATGTCGCGTTGGAAATCGATGGGTTTTACCTCTTGTGCCAGAGCGGAAGACGGTGCCAGCAAGGCCAGCCAGGCGAGAATGGGAATCAGTCCACAGTGAACCGGATTTCGGCCCTCAGTGCTAGATGGATGCAGTGGTTGCATCTCAATACTGAAGTTTCGGGTTGATGTTCGAGCCGTGGACGGCGGCGTGGCAACCGGCGGTCCAGCAGCCGCCTTGCCGCACAAACGTGGTGTGGTTCACCTTGCCGATGAACAGGTTGCCGGGCGCGGTCTGGGTTTGCGCGTGGCATTTCAGGCAGAGGTTGGAGTCATGCTGCACGAGCAGCTTGGGGTGAACGGTGCCGTGGGGATTGTGACAGACGATGCAGCCTTCGCGCATGGCTTCGTGCTCGAAGACGAACTTGCGGGACTGCTCCTGGTGACATTGCGCGCAGGACTGGTTCACGCGAGCGAGGCCGAGGCCGCCGGCGGGCTTCATCATGTCGTGTCCGTGCGGGTCGTGGCATTGCACGCAGTTCAGGTGGCCTTCCAGAACTGGGTGATGGTGGGGCAGGCGAAACTCCGCATGGACATTTTGATGACAGCGGAAGCAGGCTTCCGAGGTCTTCTTGGGATTGAGGATGAATTTGTCCATGCCTTGTCCGCCGGTGGCCACGTGGCGGCTGCCGGGGCCGTGACACGCCTCGCAACTAGTGTCGAGCGAGCCTTTGGCCGTGCGGATCTTGACGCGCGCGTGGGGATTGGCTGGAAACTTCTGATGGATAGTGGCATGGCAGTCCATGCACGCCTGGTTGCCGACGAATTCCGCGCCTTCGATATGCAGCGGCTCTTCCACGGAGCGCGTGACGGTGGTGCAGGAAGTCGCCAGCAAAAGCCCGCAGGCGAGCAAGGCCACGGTGGCGACGTACAACCAGCGTTGAAGTGCAAGGCTCATGTCAGGCAAACCGGCAAACCCTCGGCCAACGAATGCACCCAGAGTGCTGGCGAGTCTGGGGGATTAGCAAGCGCGGCTGTGTAACACTTTTGTGCTATTGAGGGCAGGGAGGGGGTGCCCGCTAAAAACGCCAAAAGGGGATCAAAACCTCAGGCGTAGTGCGAAGGAGGGGGCGGTGACGAATTGCCCGGGGGTGGCGAAGTCAATTCGTGGCTGTTCTTGCTGATGGAGAG
>JAEYXS010000130.1 GCA_023431185.1 Verrucomicrobiota bacterium | reverse complement strand
TCCGCACGTACGGGGTCCGGCAACAACACGCTTTCAATCTTCGCCCATTGCTCATCGGTCAAATCCATCCCCGAGCTTGTACGTTATCGTTAAAAGTACAAGCCCTCATTTATGAGATGGCTTCTAAAGAGAATGCAGGCCGAAGTTCGGCTTCCCAGTGAGGGGAGGGAGGTTTAGTACCTCCTCTCCCCGTACCCTCTCCTCCATTTATCAATGGAGGAGAGGGGGATGGTCATGTGCTTCGGCGGTGGGGGTGTGGTGTTTGTGAGTGCCTTGACGGAAAAGGTCAGGGCTCGAGAGGACTCTCGCCCTACCGATCTGCGTTTCCTTGTGGAGTGGCTGGCGGGGGTTTGGTGCGGGAGGTGTGGACTGGTGGCTAGAGTGCCGCAGGACAGGATGCTACTGTGAGAGTGTCACATTGAACAAACTGGATGGTAAGCCGCTTCGAGGAACGTTTTATAAACCACAGCCCCGACAGGAGCCGGGGTAAAAACTCGCGGAATACACGGAATGCGCATGGGACGGATGGGACTCATAGGACCAATAGGGCTTATGATGAACGAGCAACGTTCAGTGAGCGGAAGTCTGTTCCGTTTCCTTATCCCACAGTCGCGGGAGGGCTTACGAGGGTAAAGCGTCGGCTTTTCATTTGGCGGGCAATCATTAGAGTGGTCGCCACATGCAGAATGCAGATCCGATTGTTGAGTTCATCGCGAAGACGGAAACGAGCCTCCGGGACGGGACGTTTGTGCGGCTGGTGCTGTCCGGGCCCACGCAGCCGGATGATGGCGTGGAACGGATCACGGTGCGGCGGGTGCAGATCCGCCAGGTGCCGCATCTGGCGATGACGTTCACGCGGCGGACAAATGACATCGCGAAGAACATCCCGCTGGAGAAGGGCATGGGGTGGGTGGAGGAGCAGTTGCACGGTGTGTGGAAGAACGCGCTGCTGGGCACGACGCAGAAGGACTGGCAGTTGCACTTCCCGCGCAAGGGCCAGCCGCAGCTCTCGAATCACAAGCCCGCAGTGGTGACCGCTCCGGCGGCCACGCATGACCGTGAGCGGGTGCGCCTGCTGGATACGACGGCGAATGACTGGCTGATGGCCCTCGGGGTGGTGGAGGCGACGGGCAAGGTGTTGCCGTCGATGAGTGACAAGCATCGCCAGATCAACCGGTATCTGGAGATCTTGTCGCATCTGCTGGATGATTGCGGGTGGAAGCCGGGGCAGCCGCTGAACATCGCGGACATGGGTTGCGGGAAGGGTTACCTGACGTTCGCGGCGTGGCATTGGTTGCGGCGCACGAAGCATTCGCCGGTGGAGGTGCTGGGGGTGGAGTCACGCGCGGACCTGGTGGAGAAGACGAACGGCATCGCGCAGGAGATCCAGGCGGAGGGGCTGACCTTCATGGAAGGCACCATTGACAAGGTGCGGGTGAAGGACATCGAGGTGTTGATCGCGCTGCATGCGTGCAATACGGCCACGGATGAGGCGATCCGGCGGGGCGTGGAGATGCGGGCGAAACTGATCGTGGTGGCACCGTGCTGCCACAAGGAAGTACGGCCGCAGTTGTTGCATCCCACGGTGCTCGCACCGGTGTTGCGGCATGGGGTGATGGAGGAGCGCATGGCGGAATGGGCGACGGATGGCTTGCGCGCGCTGTATCTGGAATGGGCGGGTTACAAGACGAAGGTGTTTGAGTTCGTTTCGTCCGAGCATACGCCGAAGAACCTGATGATCGCGGCGGTGCGGGACGGGGAGCCGTTCACGAATCCGGCGGCACGTGAGCGCATCGAGGAGTTCAAACATTTCTTCGGCATCAAGAAGCACAGCCTGGATGCGCTGCTGCGGTTGCCGACACCGGCGGCCTGAGCCGTTTTTTAGGCAGTAGCTTAGATCAGCACTTCATCCACGTGACGGCGCGGGGTGGGTTTCACTTCGCTGCCAAAACCCAGGCGCAGGATGAGCTGGGGCGAGCCGCAACGGTCGAGCAGTTGCACCAGCTTGCCGCGCAGTTCGGGCACTTCGATGGGCTGGTTCAGGAACGAGGCCCAGACGTCTTCCACGCGGGCACGCAGGAGCACGTGGGCGAGCGCCTGACCGGCGAGGAGCCAGTCGCGCGGCGTGTCCTCCGATGTGCCGATGATGGCGAGGGCCGGGGAGTGGCGGGCGACCTCGGCGTTCTTGGCGGCCTGGCCGTCACCGAGATCAAAGGTGCGGACCACGAGCGGCCCCATGTAGGAGAGGATGTCATCGACGTCCTGGGCGTAACCGGGGATGCCATCGCGGGCGGCGCTGTGATTGGAGTGGACCCAGGCAGCGAGTTCGAGGCGGAAGCGTTTGTCCGCCCATTGTTGCCGGTCGGCCTGGGCGATGAGTTCCGCCAGGGCCAGGCGTTGTTCTTCCCCCTCCACGTAATGCAGCCAGGCGCCTTCGTGGAAAATGGCGGTGTGCAACTCGGCCAGCAACCGGGGTGGCAGGGGATCATTCTGGAAACGCTGGCGGTTGGTGCGCCGCTTGGGGATGGCGTGAAACATCAGGGTCTCCTCGGGTGAATGAGCACCGGCGGTGCCGACCCAGATGCGTGCGAGATGGTCCGGGTCACCCTGATCCGGCAGCAGGTCCACGTGGTCGAAGAGATTGAAGTGACGCAGGGCCAGCCGCAGATGGAAAAGGGCGGCACCGCAACTGATGACGAGTTCGCGGTCGGTCGGATCGCAAACCTTCAGCGAACGGGTGCGATCCGCATAAAGGTCGATATGGTCGCCGCGGATGGCGAACAACCAAGGCTGGGTGTTGTGACTGGAGGGGGCGAGCACGGCGTAGCCGAGCGCAAATTCCAGTTGCTCCGCCAAGGTGGCGTTCAGGGGGAAATCCTGCTCAGCAATCGCCCAAGGGGTCTCCGTCGTCTTCATAGCGGCCTCATGTTCTGCATTGTGTTCGCAGAGTGAAGATGCGCCGCAGAACCCGAACCGGCTCCCCCCGGTTTGCCGGGATGTGGGCCAATATTGTCCAGCGCTAAGGGCGACGGGAGATCAGCCCACCGGCCGGGGGAGGGTGCGCCAGCGGACGACAACGCCTTTTTGGAAAATGATCTCGGAGCTGATGTAATCGCGGGAATTGTAATCGCGGTCCAGATAGCGCTCGAGATATATGCGGCCATCGCGGGAGACTTCGCGGTAGGACCAGTAACGGTTCTCTTCCAGCATCGTGCCGTGATACAGCCATGTGGTGGTGCGGCCGCTCTGGTCCTCGCTGGTGACGACCTGCGCAGGCTTGCCCCAGGCGATGTAAACGGCGTCTTCGCTCATGCCCACCTTGATCTGGCCTTTGTCCACCAGTTCACGCTGATCGGCCGGCAAGGCAGTGTAAGCACCCTGACGTTCGACACGCCGGGTCTCCACCGTGCTGGACTTGCAGCCCGTTAATACCAAGACACTTGCCAGCAAGACTGTCAGATAATGCTTCACGATATGTATTGGACGCCATCCCGGTCAGCGGGATTCAGCGAATCATGACAATGTATGCCCATAAACCATTTGCTGTAAAGGGCACCCGGGGCTAGATTTTGCACCAATATGCCGACTGAAAGTTCTGCAAATTCGAGCCAGGCGTGGCTTTATTTCTCGTTGATGACGGTCTTTTGCTGGGGTGTTTATGGACTCCTGCTGCACACGGGCCAATTGAGCATCAATCCGGGTGGTGATCCGACGATGAACCGCTACAAGGCGTTTCTCTTCGTAGGTATCGCCTACTTTCTGGTCGCCGTGCTCGCGCCGCTGGTGTTGCTGATGATGAAGGGGGCGGCATTCTCGGGTTACGCCAGCAAGGGCATGTGGTGGTCGCTCATCGCCGGCATCGCGGGGGCGATCGGCGCGTTCGGGGTGTTGCTGGCCTTCGGGGCCAAGGGCTCGCCGACGGTCGTCATGTCCATCATCTTCGCCGGGGCGCCGATCGTGAACGCCATCGTGGCCATCATCCTGCATCCACCGGCGGGAGGATTGGGCACCATCAAATGGCAGTTCTACGTGGGCATCGTCCTGGCGGCCATAGGTGCCACGATGGCCACCTATTTCAAACCGCCGCCGTCCGCGCCAGCCAAACCGGCTGTACCAGCAGCCGCGGCGGCACCGGCGCCGACCCAACCGGGCAAATAATCTGGCGTGATGACCAACGGCTTTCCCAACCGTGATGTCATCGCACAGGAACAGCTTGCGTCCCTGAACCGGCTCTTGGCGGTCATCCACGCGGGGAACGCCTTCTACCAGGAGAAGTTCGCCGCAGTAGATGCGCCACATCGGGTGACGTCCCTGGCTGATTTCAGCGCGCGTTTTCCGTTCACGACGAAGACGGAACTGGTGAGCGATCAGGCGGAGCACCCGCCCTTCGGCACGAATCTGTCCTACCCGCTCGAGCGCTACACGCGCTCCCACCAGACCAGCGGCACCACGGGCAATCCACTGCGCTGGCTGGACACGGCGGAGAGCTGGGACTGGATGGTGACGAACTGGGCGGAAGTTTTTGAGGCCGGCGGCATCACGGGAAAAGACCGCATCTTTTTTGCCTTCTCCTTCGGGCCGTTCATCGGCTTCTGGCTGGCGTTCGAGGCGGGTGAACGCATTGGGGCCATGTGCATTCCCGGGGGCGGCTTGAGCACGGCGGCGCGGTTGCGCTCCATGATCGCGCATCAGGCCACGGCGCTCTGCTGCACGCCCACGTATGCGCTGCATCTGGCGGAAGTGGCCGCGCAGGAAAAGATTGATCTGACCAAGATTCCGCTGCGCACGATCGTGGTGGCGGGTGAACCGGGCGGCAGCATCCCGGCCACGCGCGAACGGTTGAGCAAATTGTGGCACGGCGCGCGGATCTTCGATCATCACGGCATGACGGAGGTGGGCCCGGTGACGTTTGAATGTCCGGTGCAGGCCGGGGTATTGCACGTGATGGAACCGGCTTTCTTCGCGGAGGTGATTGATCCGCAAACGGGTTTGCCAGCCGTCCGGGGTGAGCTGGTGCTTACCACACTGGGCCGCACCGGTTCGCCGCTCCTGCGTTATCGCACGGGCGATCTGGTGCAGGCGCAAGTGCGTGAAGCCGGGGAAGCGTGCACGTGCGGCCGTCATTCGCTGGCGCTGGCTGGCGGCATCATTGGGCGCGTGGACGATATGATCGTGGTGCGCGGGGTGAATGTGTATCCCACGGCGGTGGAATCCATCGTGCGCGATTTCGCGGAAGTGGCGGAATACCGGGTGCGGGTGATGAAGGTGCAATCACTGACCGAGCTGAAGCTGGAGATCGAGCCGGTGGCGGAGTGCGCGGATACGAAAGCATTGGTGCAACGATTGCAAAAAGCGTTTCAGGAATCGCTGGCGTTGCGGGTGCCGATCGAGGTGGCGGCGTGCGGGACGTTGCCGCGCTATGAATTGAAGGCGAAGCGGTGGGTGGTGGAGTGAGTTATTCCTCGATCAATCGGAAAAACTTACCCGGACCAGTGGATATGATTTCAGCTTCCACAGGTAAAAGCATCTGATTCGTGGCCGGATAAGTAGTGATCGTATTCCAATTCTGCAAGTCGGTGGAGCTTTGCAGGTGGTAACCTGTCTGTGGTCGGATGATGGTCAGCCAAGAGAGTTTCTTTTGCGTCTCACCCTGCCATACTGTGAGCGCAGCCAATCCCGTCGTGCCGACCGTTGGTTTGGGAAATACTGCCAAGGGTTCCCCGGCGGCAGTAAAGCTGCCCCAACGCCCTGTCGTTCCTTGGTTTGAGTAAATGTTTACGTAACTTTGAGCAGAGTTCACCGGCAGCACATTGGAAAAAGCAATCTCCACGCCCGGTGCGATGATGCCCGGACCAGCAGTGCTGACAAAACCGTTCAAGGAAGCGTGGTTTATCCAGTTTGTTGTGGCGGTGGTCCGGTATAGACGAGGGTATCCAGAAGGCGAATAAACCCCCAGATCACCGGCTGTGAAGACGATGTCTGGTCGCTGTATCTGACGGCGCAGACGCTGGGTTCGGGTTTCACCATCGACGATATATGTGTCATCGAATTCGATGGCCATGTTCAACGGAATGGCGGGATAGACGATGCCTGGAACGCGTTGAAAAACGATTTTCTCCACCCCCGGCCGCAAGGCTTCGTTTATGACCGGGGAGCCGTCCACCCTTTCCACGGTGGTGGGCAGCCGTTCCACATTCCGGTTTTGTGCTGAATACAAATAGCGCAACCCGCCCACATCATCCTGACTCAAGCCGGTAAAATAATGACCCGCATAAGCGGCCATATCTGCTGCGGCGTAATGGATGAACGAAAGCGGATCAGCCGGCCGTTCAATCGCATCTGCCCCCCAGAGCGGGGATTCATGAACATCATAGACGAACAGAGTATTATTCACCCTTGCGGACGTCTCCGTTGTCAACGGATGATAGTTACGCTCAATGACATGGTAGTTTGTCACATAGTATGTGCTGACCGGTGTGATAGTGCGGCTCCGCAGGACATACATGGATGAAGAAGGTGGTGCCAGCCCGAGCTGTTCCAGCAGTAACGAAAGCGCTGTGGATTTCAGATCGCAGACTGAGCCGCTCACAGCAAGGTCGTTCTTGAACTGGATGCGGAGCGGATGGGTCGTGGGGTCAATGGCGGAAGCAGGCGGCAACGCGTTGAGCAGTGTCATGGCTTGTTCCACTTCAGCCACACCCTCCTCACCGAAATAAGCGACGAATGAGCTGTCGAAGCCATAGGTTATCACCGGCAGATTCCAGCGGTATTCTTCACCAAGAGACATCGGGCCACCTGCTTGATGAGGATAGCGATAACCGTTTTCCTGGGTCATCCATTCCGTGTAAGGGCCGAGCAAGGAGAATGCGGATGCTTTGGTGACCGTGAAGATGAGGCCCAAAACACAAAGGAGCCCAGACCAGCGCGGATGGATGAGTTGGCACGACATACTGGATGAAAACGACCTCCTATATTATCGGAGATGGTCACAAGATACTGGTGTGTTCTCCAGTCAGCAAGTTACGTTACAGCGAAATCTGCCGCGGCTTAGTTACGTATGCTGTCTGCGCCGAATTGGAGCTCGGCGCTCCACCGGTTACTCCATCACGCGGGCATCGACCATCACTTGCAGGCCGCGATAGTGCATCGGGTAGCCGGTGAAGAGGCCGCCCACAGGCACGGCTTGCGAGGGCGTGCGGGTCACCGAGACGCGCACATGGGAATCGGCAGCAAGGATGCCGCAGGTGGGATCGAAGCCGCGCCAGCCCGCACCGGGCAGATAAATCTCCGTCCACGCGTGGGTCGCGCCTAAAGCCGACTCATGTACGCTGCCGGCGGCCTGGCACAGATAACCGCTCACGAAACGCGCCGCCAAGCCCATGGACCGTGCGGCTTCCATCAGCAGCAGGGCAAAATCGCGGCAGGAACCGGAACGATAGCTGAGGGTCTGGCCCGGGCTTTGCACGCCTGGTTCCTCCCGCCGCCGGTAGGTGAAGATCATCGGCACAGATTTGTTCAGCGCGATGAGGAATTCCAAAGTCTTGCCGCGTCCTTGCACATTCAGGAAAGGCCGTAACCAATGGCGGATGGCCTGGTCATCGCCGGGATACTGGCGTTGCAAATAAGGCGAGAGGTCCGGCATCTCATCCGGCTGATAATAGAAGGGCAGCTCGGCGGCGCTGGGGTCGATGACGAAATCGAACGGGTTCGTGTTGTATTGCTCGACCGTGACGACGCTCTCCACACGCAGCTCGGCGGCGGGCGCGAGGAAATCCACGAGCGCGATGGAATTGCCGAAGACATCGTGGATCCAACGGACGCGGTACTCCGGGCTGATGTTCAGCGTGGACGACCGGATCTGCACATCATGCCCTTCCAGTGGCCGCACCATGAGGCGGTGCGGTCCGAGTGAGACGGGCTCGCTGTAGCGATAGACGGTGATGTGCGAGATGCTCAGGAGCATGACGGGCACAAAATCCCTGATAACGGCGGCAATGCCAATAACCGATTCAGGGGTGAATACCTGAGATGGGCGGGAAAGACAGTTCGGGAGGTGTTGGGACGGGAGAGATTCTTGAGCAAAACTAAGCCGTTTTCGCTCAGGGACGTTGGTGCAGGCGGGACGCCTGGCCTTGTATGTTGGTCTGGTCACCTGAGAAGGTGGCACCTTGAGGGCACTCCAAAAGCAACCCAAAGGTGCTTCTGGCCGAGGTGCTGGTGGATTGGTGGCATGGCTGGCGAACGTCTGCTTCTCCATGCTGACAACATCCATGAGTTTGCCTTTGAAAACGGTCTCTGCTAAGCTGGGCGGGAATCGCCCAAACATGTCTATGAAACGTTCTTTCATCGCCTTATTGGCCCTCGTCGCCATTCTCGCCTCCGCCTTGGTGACGGAGGCGGCTGACCTTCGCGTCTTTATCCGTGGGGGCAAGAAATCCCACGGTCCCGGTGCGCATGAGCATGAGCGCTTCCTGGGTGATTGGACCAAGCTGCTCACGGAGCGCGGCATGAAAGTGAGCGGTGGCATGGAGTTCCCCACCGAGGCAGAACTCGATAAGACCGACCTGCTGGTGATGTACTCGCAGGAGGGCGGCGAGATCCCGGCGGACAAGCGCGCGGGCTTGGAAAAGTTCCTGAAGCGCGGCGGTGGCATCACGGTCATCCATACCGCAGTCGTGCCGAAGACGAAGGAGGGGGCGGATTATCTGAAGTCCATCATCGGCGGCACCTGGGTGCCGGGCACCACGAAGTGGCTGGAAGGCCCGATGTCCCTCTACTACGTGAACCGCACGCATCCCATCACGCAGGAAGTGGCGAACTACGACTTGAACGACGAGATCTATTACGACTTCGACCTGGACCGGGAGAACATCACGGTGCTGGCCGGCGCTTATACGCCGAATGTCTCGGCGGCGCGCAAGAACGACCAGCGCGGCCAACCGGGCAAGGGCAAGATCACGGTGTATGACATCCAGCCGCAGATGTGGACTTATGAGAAGGCCTTGGCCGGTGGCCAGCCGCATCGCGCGTTCGTCCACATCCCGGGTCACATGTACACGAACTTCAACCAGCCGCATTTCCGCGCGGTGTTGTTGCGCGGCATGGCGTGGTCCGCCAAGCGCAGCAATGTGGATGAGTTCTGCACGAAGGAAGAGCTGGCCTCGCTGCGTTATCCGGCGGGTGGTCCGCGACGCCCGGAACAGGCGCTGGAACAATTGGTCATCCATCCAGATTTCAAGGTGAAGCTCGCCGCGGCCGAACCGCTCATCAACAAGGTGATGAATGTGGACTGGGATCCGCAGGGCCGCATGTGGGTGGCGGAAACGCCGGAGTATCCGGATGGCCGTTTCGCCAACTCACCGGAGGATCTGGTGCAACGCTGGGTGGATGGCAAGCTCGATCCAGCCACGGGCCGCTATGACCGCAAGGCCCATGACAAGATCTCCATGCTCTCCGACACGGACGGTGACGGGGTGATGGACAAGAAGGATATTTTCTATGAAGGCCTGGAACTGGTCACGAGCTTCGTCTTCCACAAGGACGGTGTGATCGTGGCGCAAGCGCCGGACATCCTCTGGTTGCGCGATACGAATGGCGACGGCAAGGCGGACAAGGTGGAGACGCTCTACACCGGCCTCGGCACACGCGACACGCACGCGGTGCTGAACAACATCCGCTGGGGTTTCGACGGCTGGATCTATGGCACGCACGGTTACAGCGCGAGCCAGAAGGTGACGAATGGCGACGGCTCGAAGAACTTCGGTACGATCGGTTCCGGGGTGATCCGCTTCAAGCCGGACGGCACGGCCATCGAGCAGTATTCCTCCAAAGGCGGCAACACCTGGGGCCTGCAAGTGGCGTGGGACAACGAAGTATTCTACACGCAGCCGACCAGCGGTGACCTGCTCATGAACGTGGTGTTGCCGGAAGCAAACCTCTCGAAGGGCCGCATGCCGGGCGTGAACAGCTTCAGCGTGGTGCGCAAGACGCACTCGACGCACCCGCTCATCCCGTATGATCAGTTACCGTATGTGCAGATCGATTTCGTGGGGCAGTTCACGGCGGCGGCGGGTTGCGTGATCTATGACGGCGGCTCCTGGCCGGCCAGCTACAACTACAACTACTTCACCACGGAGCCGACGATCAACATCGTGCATCATGAGACGGTAAGCCCGAGCGGCGTGAGCTTCACCGCGGCGCGCGTGCCAGATCGCGAGAATGTGGAGTTCATCGCGGGCAAGGATTACTGGTTCCGCCCGATCGAAGTGCGCACCGGTCCCGATGGTGCGGTGTACTTGGTGGACTTCTACAACCAGGCGGCGATCCACAACGACACGCGCGGTCCGAAACATGGTCCGCGTAACGCGGCCATCCGCCCGGACCGCGACCATTACTACGGCCGCATCTGGCGCATCGACCACAAGGATGCGAAGAAGCTGACGGTGCCGAAGCTGAGCGCGAAGGATACGGACGGGCTCATCGCGGCGCTGCGTCATCCGAACGATCACGTGCGCATGAATGCGGTGCGGCTCATCGTGGAGACGGGTGATGCGAAGCTGGCGAGCAAACTCACTCCATTGACGGACGCGAAGGAGAGCGCCGCCACACGCGTGGCCGCCCTGTGGGCATTGCACCGCATCGGCGGGTTGAACGAAGCGACGCTGGTCGCCGCGGTGAAGTCCGATTCGCTGCCGTTGAAGAAGAACGGCTTGAAGGTGGCACAATTGCCACCGACTTCGCAGCGTGGACCGGAAACGCAATTGCATCAGGCGATCAATGAGATGTTGTTGGATGCGAATCCGCAAGTGCAGTTGCAGGCGCTCATCGCGCTGGGCAGCTTTGAGGTGGACAACGACGTGGCATCCACGCTCATCGCGGTGTATCCGCGGCTGACGGACGGTCATCTGCAATCCGCCGCGCTCGGCGTGGCGAACAGCGCCCCGCGCAAGATGATCGAGACAGCGCTCGCCTCGGCGAATCCCGCGCCGCTGCGCCCGCTGGTGATGTCGCTCACGCAAAAGCTCGCGGAGAAACAGGACGCGGAAGAAGCCGCGAACTTGGTCATCGCCATGGCCGCCAAGCCGCCCACGGCGGACCCGCTGAAGCAGGCGATCTTGGAAGGCCTCGTTCAGGGCCTCAACAGCAACACCCGCCCGGACTTCTCTGCCGCCTTGCAAGCCGCGATGGAGAAGTTGCTGAAGTCGGCGAATGACGAACTGGCCATCGCCTCGCTGCCGCTCACCATCCGCTGGGATGTGGGCCGCAAGCTCGACAACACGGTGAACCCGCTCCTGCAAGAGATGATCGCCTCACTGAGCAAGGCGGACAAGAGCGACGAGGAACGGCTGAAGACCGCGCAGGCGTTGCTGGCCGTGCGGCACGTGAATGAGGGCATCGTCACGGGCGTGAGCGCCGTGCTCGGCAGCAAGGCCTCGGAGAATCTGCAACGCGGCATCCTCGAAGCCTTCGGCGATCTGCAAGGTGCGAAGATCGGTTCATTGCTGGTGGAAACGTATCCGAAGCTGAACGCCGGTCTGCAAAGCGTGGCCTTCACCCAGATCATGAAGCGTGGTCCTTGGGCGGAAACGTTCCTGGATGCGATGAAGGACAAGAAAGTGGACCTGGCCAGCATCAGCCCGGCGAACATCCATCGCCTGCGCACCCATGCGAATCGCGAAGTCTCAGAGAAGGCGAACAAGATCCTCGACGACTTGCGTGGACCGGAAGCGAAGGAGAAGGACGCGATCATCTCGAAGCTGACGCCGGCCGTCGAGAAACCCGGCAACGTGGCGAAGGGCAAGGAGCTGTTCATGGCGAATTGCGCGAACTGCCACAAGCTCGGCAATGAAGGCAAGGACGTCGGCCCGGTGCTGACGGGCATGGGCGCGCACGGTCCGGGAGAATTGCTGGTGCACATCATCGATCCGAACCGCGCGTTGGAGCACAACTACGCGGCCATCAACTTCGAGACGAAGGACGGCGAGAGCTACGATGGCATCATCGCCCAGGAGAACAACCAGTCCGTCATCATCAAGAACGCGGCGGGCGAGATGGAGATCAAGAAGAGCAACATCAAGAGCCGTCGCAACACGGGCATGTCACTCATGCCGAACGGATTCGAGGCGCTCGGTGAAGAAGGTCTGCGCGACCTGCTCGCCTTCATGTGCGCGGGCGATCAGAAGTACCGCTTCATCGACCTGAGCAAGGCATACACGGCGGATTCCCGTCGCGGTCTTTACATCAAGGAAGAGAACGTCAACGACACGTTGAAGTTCACGAAGTTCGGTAATGTGAATGTCGAGGGCGTGCCCTTCTACATCGCGGACCCGGCGAAGTATGGCCGCAATCTCCTTGTGTTGAAAGGCGGCGGACGCGACACGTTCTCGTTCACCTTCCCGCAGAAGGTGGAGGCAAAGATGGGTTATGCGGCCGGCCGGTTGCACTTCCTCGGTGGTGTCGCCGGTTGGGGCCATCCGTTCACGCCGGGCGCGAACGCGCTGAAGGTCACGGTCCATTACGCGGATGGCCAGACGGAAGAGCTGCTAGCGAAGAATGGCGAGCAATTCGCGGACTTCATCCGCGTGGTGGAAGTGCCAGGCTCTAAACTCACTCAGGGTCTGGTCAAAGAAAACCAGCTCCGCTGGTACACTCACTCGCTCAAGCGCAGCAACGTGGTGATCGAGAAGCTGACCATCGAGAGCTTCGCGAACGGTCTCGCGCCGACGACGGTGGCGATAACGGCGGAATTGCCGGGTGAAGATGGGAAGATGGCGCCCGTGAAGGTGGCTTCCACCGCGCCCGTCGCGCCGCAGATTCCGGCCCCGCCCGCGAAGCCGTTCGAGTGGGGCACGGGCACGAAGGTGTTGCTCGTGGGTGGCGGCAGCTCGCATGACTACAACCGCTTCTTCAACTTCGCCGATGTGGCCACGTTGAAGGCCGCGGGCATGACGGCGAATTACACGGAAGACCCGGCGGTCACCGCGCGGGAACTGGCGAAGGTGGATGTCGCCATCTTCAGCGTGAACCGCAACGGTTTCCAGACGCCGGAACTGCGCGCGGCGTTGAACAAGTTCATCGCCGCCGGCAAAGGCCTCGTGCTCCTGCATCCGGGCGTGTGGTACAACTGGAAGGACTGGCCGGAATACAATCAGGTCATCGCCGGTGGCGGTTCCCGCGGGCACGACAAGCTGGGCGAGTTCGAGGTGAAGGTGACGAATGCCGCGCATCCGATCATGAAGGATGTGCCGGCGAGCTTCACGATCACGGACGAGCTGTATTACTTCATCCCGGACCCGGCGGGCACGCCGATCGAGGTGCTCGCTACGGCGACCTCGCAAGTGAAGAACGCCACCTTCCCGCAAGTGTTCGTGGTGAAGCATCCGCAGACACGCATCGCTGCCATCACGCTGGGTCATGATGCCCGGGCGCATGATCTGCAAGCTTACAAGACGCTGCTCATCAACGCGGTGAACTGGACGAAGAAGAAATAGTCCCGTCCCTTTGCATAAGGCCCGGTGCTTGCAAAATGCAGTTCGCAGGCACCGGGCTTTTTCATGCCTGCATTTGTACAAGTCCTTGATACGGGGCATGGAGGCCGAAAAACACCGGCATGGTATGGCCTCTGCATGTATAGGAAGCATGAATGCAAAACTATGGTGTCTGACGCTAGTGATGGCGACGGCGGTGGCTGGGATCACCTGGCTGCCCCTCACAGCAAGCGAGCCGTCGCCAGATGCAACCGCCTTCCAATTGATGAAGGAAGGCAACAAATACATCGGCGAACAATCGAAAGACAAGGTCGTGCAAGTGCGCGCCGAGAAATCCATCGGCACCACCACGCCGAACGTCTGGTACGTGGTGTATTACGATCCCACGGCCACGCTGAAAGCGGTGGAAGTGAAGTTCGGTGCGGGCAAGATGCTCACCGTCCAGCGTCCGTTGCGCCTGCTGGAACCGCTCTTCGACAAGAGCGGACCGCTGGACCGCTCCAAACTGAAGGTGGATTCCGATGCCGCCATCAAGACGGCCCTGAAGGAACCGCTGCTGGCGAAGCTGAAAGTCGTCGCCACCGCGCCCAAGCTTGAGGACAGCGACATCGGTCCCGTCTGGCGCGTGAAGCTCTGGGCACAAAAACTCAACGACAAGACGGTCGATGTGGATATTGGCCAGGTCATCATCTCGCCCGAATCGGGTGATGTTTTGAAGACCGACCTGCACATCAACCGCGTGGATTAGAGCAACGATTGTCGGTTAGCGCATCCTCCTGCGCGGCGGCGTTCTCCGGAACGCCGCTTTCTTTTCTTGAACCAGACCAGGGCCGTTTTCCTCGCGTTAGCGAGGTCGAGATGCATAGCCACGGATTTTAATCCGTGGTTTGCGATTCATGAAAACCAGCGTCACGTAGTGACGCCAGATGGATGGGGACAGAATCTTCCGTCACTACGTGAC
>JAEYXS010000128.1 GCA_023431185.1 Verrucomicrobiota bacterium | reverse complement strand
TCCGCACGTACGGGGTCCGGCAACAACACGCTTTCAATCTTCGCCCATTGCTCATCGGTCAAATCCATCCCCGAGCTTGTACGTTATCGTTAAAAGTACAAGCCCTCATTTATGAGATGGCTTCTAGAGCATAAGCCGACAGTCTCGCTTGCAAGAATTGTCTCAGTGAAGTTACTGGTCAAATTGAGTGAGTCAGCGGACTTGCTCAGTCCGCCATTTTTTGAGAGCTTGAAAAAAGTGTCTTGTCTGGCCGCGTCAGGTGCGAACTTGGTGGGAGGCTGGCGGGGTAGGGAACGCGGACCAAAGCGTTGCTTTATTACCTTGCTGGTCTTGGTGTTCATTGCCGAAGGCTCAATGGTCGTCCGGGCGGCTGCCCGGCTGGATGAGGACATTACAGCGCCAACACCCGCGCCAGTCTGGCCTTTGGCGTTGATCGCGGTCTTTTTCCTGCTGATGGCCATCTGGCAGTTGCGACAGCGGGAACGCGAACGCGAGGCGTTGGCGCGGCAACTGGCGCGAGTTTCGGAATTGGAAGCCGAATATCGTGACCTCTTCGACAATGCGAGCGACCTGGTCTATACACATGATCTGGAAGGCCGGTTCATCACGGTGAACCGGGTCTTTGCCGAGACGTTTGGCTATACCCAGCCAGAACTGATCGGGCGCAGCGGCTTCGAGTTGCTGGCGGAGGAATCGAGGCTGCTCAGCCGGGAGATGTTCGAGCGCAAACTGAAGGATGGCCAACCGACACGGTACGAGGCGGATTACGTGACCAAGGACGGGCGTAAACTGCATCTGGAACTGGTCACGCGACTTTTGCTGCGTGATGGGAAACCGGCTGGTGTGCATGGCGTGGCCCGGGACATCACCAAGCGGCGGCAGATGGATTTCCGCAACCGGGTCTTCCTGGAAATGGGGCATAAGCTGAACCAGGCCAATGCGTATGAGGAGGCCGCCGATACGATCCTGGAAGCCGCCCAGCAGTTGATCGGTTTCGATTCCTGCATCGTTTATGCCGTGGATGCGGAAGAAAAACTCTTCCGGGTGCTGATCCAGATCGACCTGGTGGACGGGGAGTTGAAGCGGTTTCCGGCGCTGCGCGAGTACCGTCCATTACCGCCGCTGACGAGGAAAGTCATCGAGGAAGGATCGCAATTGGTCTTGCGGACGCCGGAAGAGCTGATGGAGCCGGTCAATCCGGGAGAAGTCTTCGGCAACATGCGCCGTTCGGCTTCGATTGTGGTGGTGCCGATCCGTTCAACCGAAGGAGTGCTGGGGGTCTTGGGGGTGCATAGTTACTCGCACAATGCTTACGACAAATCCACGCAACAGATGCTGGAGGCGCTGGCGGATTATTGTGTCGGGGCTTTTGAGCGCATCCGCGCACACGAAGAGATGATTGTCACGCTGGCGGAACTGGAGCAACGCGTTACGGAACGTACCCGCGAGTTATCCCTGCTCAATGATTCGTTGCAAGACGAGGTGGAAGAGCGGAAACGAATCGAGGAAGCCTTGCGCGAAGCCCATGCGGGACTGGAATTGCGAGTGACGGAACGCACCGAAGAACTCAGCCGTATCAATGCCCAATTGCGCAAGGAGATCGGCGGTCATCGGCAGACCAGCACGGCCTTGCAGCAGAGCGAGCAAAAATTTCGCGCCCTCATTGAGGCATCGCCAGTCGGCATCGCGCTGTCACGCAATGGCATCCTCCTCTATGCGAACAAGGCGCATCTGGACATGTTCGCTTTTGAGGAATTGTGGCAGCTCAAGGGGCGGTTCTTTTTGGACATCATCGCACCGCAATGCCGGGATGAGGTGAAAGCCCGGATCAAGCGGCGACGGGAATCGGGCCAGGACCGGGACAGCTACGAGACCGTCGGCTTACGCCGGGATGGAACGCAGTTCTTCTATCAGGTGGAGGCGGCTTCCATCCAGTTGGAGGACGGCCCGGCCACGTTGGCATTCCTGATCGATACAACGGAGCGGCATCAGGCCGAACAGGCTTTGCGCCAGTCGGAGGAGCGTTTTTCCCGGGCTTTCCATGCGCTGCCCATTCCGGTGTCCATCAGCACGTTTGGTGAGGGGCGGTTGATCGATGCGAATGACGCCTTCCTCCGCCTGTTCGAGCATGAGCGTGAAACAGCAATCGGACGGACGGTGTTGGAGCTGGGCTTGTGGGGGAATCTCGCTGACCGTGAGGAGGTGCTGGCCGATCTGCAGCGCGGGGAGATGGTGCGCGGCCGGGAATGCCGCTATCGGACCCGCAGCGGGCGGGTGGTCATCACCTCGATATTTGTGGAACGGGTGGAACTGCAAGGCTGGCCCTGCCTGATCTTCATCACGCAGGACCAGACCGAGCGTTTGAACTTGGAGACGCAGTTGCGGCATGCCCAGAAGATGGAGGCGGTGGGGCAACTGGCGGCCGGCGTGGCGCATGATTTCAACAACATCATGACCATCATCCTGGGCCATGCCGCCTTGCTCGAGCGCGCAGTGTTGGACGAGCCGGACATGGCGCAATCCGTGGGGGAAATCAAGTCGGCCTCGGAACGGGCCGCGAACCTGACCAGGCAGTTGTTGACCTTTAGTCGAAAGCAAATCATGCAGTTACGCGTTGTTGACCTACATGAGCTCATCCGCAATTTCTCGCGGATGCTGAACCGTTTGCTGGGCGAGCACATCGCGCTGGACTTGCACTTCGAGCCGTCCCTGCCGGCGGTGAAGGCGGATGCCGGCATGGTGGAGCAAATCATCATGAATCTGGCGGTCAATGCCCGGGATGCGATGACCAGTGGCGGGCGTCTGGCCATCGCCACCAAGCTGGTGATGCTGGAGGTAAATCCGCGACATCCCAGCCGGACCGGCAAGTTTGTCTGTCTCGTCGTCGCGGACAACGGAGCGGGTATGGACTCGGCCACGTTGGGCCGCATCTTTGAGCCATTTTTCACCACGAAAGAAGTCGGCAAGGGTTCCGGGCTTGGATTGGCCACGGTTTACGGGATCGTGGAGCAGCATCATGGCTGGATCGAGGTGGAGAGTGCACCCGGAACGGGGAGTGTCTTCCGGGTTTACCTGCCGGTGGCAACAGAACTGGCGGTGCAATCGGCTGAAACTGCGACGTCGTCCCCCAGCGCGACCAGTAAAGGCACTATCTTGGTGGCCGAAGATGAGGCGGCTGTCTTGGGGCTCGTGAAGGCGATCTTGCAACGCGGCGGCTACAAGGTCATCAGCGCCACCAATGGCGACGATGCCTACGTCATGTGGGAAATGCATGCGGACGAGATCGACTTGTTGCTGACGGACATGATGATGCCGGGATTACTCACCGGGCGCGGCCTCGCCGAGCGCATCCACGCGCAGAAGCCCGGTCTGCCGGTCATATACAGCAGCGGTTATAGCGTGGAGATCGTGCGCGAGGGGTTGGTGTTGCAGGAGGGGGTGAATTTCCTGCCGAAACCTTATCCACCGGCCATCCTGCTCAAGATGGTAAAGGATTGTCTGGAGCATGCCAAACAAGGTGGTGGTCGGGAGTTGTTGGGCTAAGTCATCGGCGGTTTTGATTGACAATCCCGCGGTCAGCCCGTCGCATACGGGGTATCAATTAATCCCTATGCGTAAACTTATCTCTTCATTCGCCGGTGCGCTGATCTGCGCCGTGGCGACCTTGGTCACCGCTCATGCTGCCGAAGTGGACAAGCGCTGCTTCGAGATGCGCGTTTACACGGCCAACCCCGGCAAGATGGATGATCTCCATGCCCGTTTTCGTGATCATACCCTGAAGATGTTTGCCCGGCACGGCATCGAGAGCATCGGCTACTGGTTGCCGGTGAACAATACGGAGAACAAACTGTATTTTATGATAGCCTACCCGAGCCGCGAGGCGCGGGAAACGCTCTGGCAGAAATTCCAGGATGATCCGGCTTGGAAGAAGGCCAAGGCGGATTCCGAGAAGAACGGCGCGCTGGTCGCCAAGGCGGAATCCACCTTTCTGCAAGCCACGGACTACTCACCGCTCGTCCGCGCCAGCAAAGCGGGCGGCGGCAAGGAAGGCAAAGTGACGGACCGGGTCTTCGAACTGCGCACTTACACGGCTTCGCCCAACAATCTCGCGAATCTGAATGCGCGTTTCCGCGATCACACGGTGAAGCTGTTCGCCAAGCACGGCATGACGAACATCGGTTACTGGGTGCCCATGGCGGACCAGCCCGGCGCGCAGGACACGCTGATCTATTTCCTGGCGCACAAGAGCCAGGAAGCGGCCAAAGAATCCTTCAAGGCTTTCGGCGGTGACGCGGAATGGACGGCGGCCCGCAAGGCTTCGGAAGAAAAAGGCGGCGGTCCGCTGACGGTCAAGGGCGGGGTGAAGTCCATCTTCATGGCCCCGACGGATTATTCACCGATGCGCTGAGTCATCCCTCAGTCTCCAGATTGTCCAAAGGGTTGGAGCGTGAAAACGTTTCAACCCTTTCATCTTTTTAGCGGTTTAACGAATCACGATTTGATCCGCCAGTTCTTCCGCCGGATAGGTCCAGATCTCTGCCAGCGTGGGGTGATAATGCGGCATGGCGGCCAGTTCATGGACGGTCATGCGCTTGGCCATCGCCGCGACGATCTCGTGGATGAGTTCGCCACCGACAGGGCCGACACAACTGCCGCCGATGATCTCGCCCGTTTCAGGGTCAGCCAATAGCTTCACAAAACCGTGCAGGGCTTCCATGATCATGGATTTGCCGTGATCGTTGAATGGATAGCTGGCGGCGAGGTAGGGGATGTTCCGCGCTTGTGCCGCTTTCTCGGTCAGGCCCACCATGGCCACCTGCGGATCGGTGAAGATGATGCTGATGAGGAGGCGGTAATCCATCGTGCGCGGCTTGTCCGGGGTAACGATATTATGCACCGCGATCTCACCTTGCTGGATGGCGATGTGGACGATCTCATGCGGCCCGCAGCAATCACCCGCTGCGAAGATATGCGGCGTACTGGTGCGCTGCTGGGCATCCGTGAGGATGCGGCCTTTTTCGGTCTTCACACCGGCCTGGTCGAGGGCTAGGGAGGCGGTGTTCGGTGAGCGGCCGAGGGCGTGAAAGATTTCTTGCGCTGTCACGCGGACGGTTTTGCCGTCATGCTCGAATTCGATGCCTTTTTGCCCGTTCTCGGAGAAAGCGGATTTGAGCTTGGTATCGGTATAAACCGTCAGCCCTTCTTTTTTGAATACCGTCTCGATGACTTCGGCGGCATCCTTGTCGCATGCGCTCATGATGTTCGCGCTGCGCTGGATGAGGGAGACTTTCACATCGAAGCGGACGAGGAATTGCGCGAGTTCCACGGCGATGGCGCCACCACCCAGCACGATGACGGATTTGGGCAGTTGCTTCAGCGCGAGGATGTCATCGCTGGTGAGGTAGCCGATGGTTTTCAGCTCCGGCAAGGGCGGGGGAGCGACGATGGAGCCGGTGGAGATGATGAAATATTTCGCAGTGAGTTTTTGCCCGTCGGAAAGCTCGACGGTGTGCGCATCGGTAAAGCGGGCATACGCACGAATGAGTTTGAAGCGGCCGTCTTGCAATTGTTTCACACGATAGTCGGCGAAGTCTTTGATCATCGCGGCCTTGCGGGCCATGACGGCGGGGAAATCAAAGCTGACCTCTGGGATGCGCAGACCCCAGGTGGCCCCGTGTTCGGCGAGGTGCTTCACTTCAGCGGCGTAGAGCAGGGCCTTGGAGGGCATGCAACCGCGCAAGATGCAGAGGCCGCTGAGTTCTTCCGCACCATCGATGACGGCAGCCTTCAATCCTTTGGCGGCCGCGGTGCGGGCGGCGGCATAACCGCCGCTGCCACCACCGATGACGATGACGTCGAAATCATACTGCGCTGCGCTCATGCGGGAATGATGCGGACGGAAAGCCTGGTTCAAAAGCGCAAAGTTCATGCTTCACCGGAGGCACAAAACTGCAAAGCGCGGGGGAGTGAGGGATATTTTCATCCGGATGATGGGGCTTTAGGCTGCACTCACTAATTTGTGAGTCCGACTGAGCAATATTTATCCAAGTGCCGCGCCATGGTGGAAGTGGTGGCACAGCAACAATCGCTTATCCATCAAGCCGCTGATGCTTTTGCGCAGACCATTCTGGCCGGGCGCATGGTGCATCTCTTCGGTTCGGGGCATAGCCGCATCCTCGTGGAGGAGATGTGGCCGCGGTATGGTTCTTTTCCCGGCTTCAATCCCATCGTGGAGCTGTCGCTGAGCTTTCATAATCTTGTCGTAGGTCCGAATGGGCAACGGCAGGCGATGTTTTTGGAGAACGTAAGCGGCTTGGCCGGGCGCATTTTGCGCAATTTCGATCTGTCGCCGCAGGACTCGGCGCTCGTCGTGTCATCGAGCGGATGCAACATCGTGCCGATCGAGATGGCGGAGGGCTTCAAGCAACGCGGCATCAAGGTGGTGGCGATAATCAGCCGGCTGCATTCGGAGGCGAGCAAGAGCCAGCACCCGAGCGGGATGAAGCTGCAAGATTTTGCGGATATCGTACTGGATACTGGCGCGCCTGTGGGTGATGCGATGGTGAAGCTGGAAGGCTTGGAAACACCCGTGGCTCCGGGGTCGACGGTAGGCGGGTGCCTGCTGGTAAACACGATCAAGGCGGAGGTGGCGGATCGGCTCACTAAGGCGGGCAAACCACCGAAAGTGCTTACGGCTGGTGCAGTGGTAGGCAAGGAAAAGGCAACAGAACTGTTTGAAGCTGCGTACGACGAGCACGCACGCCGTTTGGCCAAACTCTACGAAAAGATTGGAGCGTGAGGGCCAAGTTATGAGGTATGAATTATGAGTTATGAAGGGGAAAAGCAGGATTTGCGGGTGCGAACGAAGCTTTTCGCGCTCCGGATTATCAAGATGTGCGGCACGCTTCCTAATTCTCGCGAAGGGCGAATTCTTGGTGATCAAATTTTTCGTTCGGGCACATCTGTTGGTGCAAACTATCGGGAAGCTTATCGGGCCAGATCCAAAGCAGAGTTCATTTCCAAGCTGGGCGATTCACAAAAGGAATTGGAAGAAACGATTTACTGGATGGAGTTGCTGCTAGAGACAGGAACGGTGAAAGAAAAGAAGATGGCGCTATTGCTGGCAGAGGCAGACGAGTTGATGGCCATCATCAGTGCAATTATCAAAAGCTCGAGGAGCTCTTCCTCATAAATCACAATTCATACCTCATAATTTATGGCTCTTCGCACATCAGTGATCGGTAGCTATCCGTTTCCCGGATGGCTGGAGTTCGCGTCGCACAATCTGCCGCAGTTCGGGAAGGATGATCTGGCGGAGTTGCAGGATGATGCGGTGATCACGGCGGTGCATGACCAATTGGCGGCGGGGCTGGATGTCATCACGGATGGCGAGCAGACGCGGTTGGATTTCAATCTGTCGTTCTATGGTTATATCCAAGGCATCGAGCTGGAATCGGTGTCGCCGCGGAAGTTCGGCCCGCCAGCGCATGATCAGCGTGGGAAGCATCAGGTAACGGGCGAATTGCGCGCGCCGAGGGGCTTGGGTGCGGTGGAAGAATTCAAGCGGCTGCAAAAGGTGGCGGCTTCGTTGAAGGTCAGCGACAAGGTCACGCTGAAGGCGAGTGTGCCGGGGCCATACACGTTGAGCGGGCGCTTGCTGCCGAATAAGCAGTATGCAGATCGTTGGGCGTTGACGGAGGCGTTATTGCCGATCGTGCGGAAGGAGCTGGAGGACTTGGTGGCGGCGGGGTGCAAGGAGATCAGTGTGGATGAGCCTTCGATGAGTTGCTACGCGTACAAGGAAGATACGAAGCGGTTCGTGGATATTTTCAATCGCACTGTGGAAAGCGTGGTGGGGAAGACGCGGGTGTGCACGCATTTGTGCTTCGGGAATTACAAGGCGCGCGCCGTGGGGCCGCGAAGGATCAGCCCGATGTTCCCGGCGTTTCTCGACATGAAGGCGGACGAGATGCATGTGGAGATGGCGAGCCGGGAGTTCGCGGAGATCGAATTGATCGCGGACATCTCCAAGCGGATGGATGTTGCGGTGGGTATCATCGATGTGAAGAGCTATTACATCGAGACGGCGGAGGATGTGGCGAATCGCGTGAAGCTGTGCCTGAAGCATGCACCGGCGGAGAAGTTGGTGTTCGCACCGGATTGCGGCCTGAGCCAGACGGCGCGCTGGGCGGCGAAGAAGAAGCTGGTGAGCATGGTGGAGGGCGTGAAACGAGTGAGGACGGCGTGATCAAGCCGGCACAACAGGGAGAGGAGTTCCTCGCAGATGTGCGTGCGGCACAGGCTGATAAGTCTTCCTTTCACCTTTGGTGGCTGGGGCAGAGCGGGTTTTTGGTGCAGTGGCAGGGGAAGCATTTGCTGTTGGACCCGTATCTTTCGGATTCTTTGACGAAGAAGTATGCGGCGACGGATAAGCCGCATACACGGATGACGGAGCTGGTCATCGCGCCGGAGAAACTGGATTTCGTGGATGTGGTGACGTCGAGTCATAATCATACGGATCATCTGGACCCGGAGACTTTACAGCCGTTGGTTAAGGTGAATCCGGGCATCGTGATGGTGTGTCCGGAGGCAAATCGGGTCACTGTGAGGGAGCGGTCGGGGTTGCCTGAGGAACGCATCAAGGGATTGGATGCGGGGGAGAAGGTGGCGGTGGCGGGTTTTGAATTTCATGCGATTCCAGCGGCGCATGAGAAGCTGGATAAGGACAAGGAAGGACGGCACATTTATCTGGGGTTCGTGGTGAAGTTCGGGCCGTGGACGATCTATCACAGCGGGGACACGATGTTGTTTGAAGGGATGGAGGATATCCTGAAACCATTCAAGGTGGATGTGTCTTTGCTGCCGATCAATGGGCGAGCACCAGAGCGACGGGTGGCGGGG
>JAEYXS010000094.1 GCA_023431185.1 Verrucomicrobiota bacterium | reverse complement strand
TAGGGACGCGGTGCTCCGCGTTCCCTGACCAGACTTTGGCAACGGACGCGGAGCACCGCGTCCCTACCAATAAAGGGCTGGAATTGATCGTTCTGGTGCGTAACTTAGCGCAACTAGAAACTGCACTCACCTGCGGGGCGGAGACGATCTATTGCGAGTTTGAAGATCCGAAGAAGTATCGCGAGGCGGTGACGTTGTATCACACGGCGCGTGGGTGCAAGGCGCCGTTGAGCAATGCGCAGGCGGGCATTTTCGTATTGCCACCGCGTATCTTTAAGTCGGGTGAGGAATGGATTCTGAATCTGGTGCGGTCCAGCAATGCGGATGGGTATGTGGTCCGCAATTACGAGCATCTAAAGTTCTTCGCCGGTTCACGGCTTCGTGGGGATTTCTCACTGAATGTGGCGAATCCGCTGACGGCGGAATATTACATCCAGCGTTACGGATTGGAGCGCGTCACGGCGTCTTATGATCTGAATGTGACGCAACTCGAGGCGTTGCTTTCCTCTACTCCAGCGCAGTATCTGGAGATCACGCTGCATCAGCACATGCCGATGTTCCATATGGAACATTGCGTGTTCTGCGCGTTCCTCTCGAAAGGGAAGGATTACCATGACTGCGGACGCCCTTGTGAGAAGCATGAGGTGAAGCTGCGGGATCGTGTGGGGGCGCTGCATTCGCTCAAGGCGGATGCAGGTTGCCGCAACACGGTGTTCAACTCCATGGCGCAGACGGGGGCGGAATATTTCGAGCGCATGGTGACGCTGGGGGCGCGCCAGTTCCGCATCGATTTCCTGAACGAGACGCCGGAGCAGGTCACGCAGACCATCGCGAAGTATCGCCAGCTCCTGCGCGGGGAGATCACGGGGCAGCAATTGTGGCGTGAGCTGAAGCTCGTGAGCCAGCTCGGTGTGACGCGCGGGCAGATGGAGGGGTTGCGGATTGAGCCAACGCAGAGACCCAAGGTTTAACCGCAGATGGGCGCAGATAAACGCAGATAGCTACTGCGGGAATAGAAAGCGGTTGGCGTTGGTGCCATAAGATTGGCGGGAGAGACGGAGGGCTTCTTGCAGGCGTGCGTTGCTGGCTTGATAGACACTGCCATCGGCGAGCGCGTAATTGCCCGCGTTTCCGTGGAAAGGCTGACGTGGCAAGCTTCGCCAGACCGCATTCGTAGAGACCTCAGCAGCAGCACCATTTGTGCTGCTGTAAAAATCTGCATGGACATCGGCAGCCAAATTACGATCACCATTCAGAATCATGTTGGGTTTGGTTTCTTCTGCGTTGAAACCGACAAAATAGCTTATTGCAGCATTCTGTTTATAAACATGACCAAGTCCTCCCGGACCATCGGAAAAATCGACAGGCTGATTGGCGATTCGGCGAACATCTTGAGGGCAGGAGAGTATTCTCGCGAGGCCCAGCTCATTGGAAATGGCGTAAAAATATTTCCACACGGGCAAGGGTTGATTTGTAGATGGGTTGACCGATGCTAAGTCGGAATAGTCAAACTGCGGGTACTTCTGAGCGTGATCATTTGCATACATTTTAAATGAGAGGGCGATCTGTTTCAGATTTGAGCTGCACCGGATGGGATTGACCCGAACTTTCGCCTTAGCCAAGGCCGGTAAAAGCATGAATGCAAGTAAAGCCACGATGGCCAATACCACCAGCAACTCCCAACCAGTGAAAGCTTTTGACTTTGGTTTGAAGATTGCGGTTTTCATTGCGGAAAGAGCATGCGGTTGGCGTTGGTGCCGTAGGAATCACGGGCGAGACGGAGGGCTTCTTGCAGGCGGGCGTTGCTGGCTTGTTGCACGCTGCCATCGGCGAGGGCGTAGTTGCCGGCGTTGTCGTGGATAGATTGTTCAGGGAGGGGGCTCCAAGTGGAGGTAGTGGGGACATCGACAAGCATCGCAACTCGGCTGCTGTATAATGACGCTTTTTCATTGGGTGCCAAGTTGCGATCGCCAGCAAGAATGGCGTTCGGTTGGTTGGAGGTGGTGGTCACACCAAGAAAATAACTTATCGCCGTATCTCTATTCGACAGATTCACAAGTCCGGCGGGATCAGCAGAGAAATTAGTCGCCACGTTTTGCACCCGTTTTACATCGCTCGGGCAAATCAGTATCTTCGGTGTGCTCAACTCATTAGAAATTGAGAGAAAGTATTGCCATACCTGTTTAGGTGGAGGCTCCTCTTGGAGTAAAGAGTTTTGCCATGGTAACTGACCATCGTTATCCCCCGCATACAGCTTAAAAGACAGCGCGACCTGCTTCAAGTTGCTCGAACATTTAATGCGTGGGGCTTTCGAGTAGGGCCGCGCCGCGGCGATCTTAAACAGCACACCCAACACGACAATAATCACGACCACAACAACAAGTTCCATGCTGGTGAAGGCGCGGATCCGAGTGATTCTGGGGTCTGCGGTTTTCAAGTTCATATCTTTTCCAAAGGTGATGTTCTGGACTCCTTTGAGAGGCGACACCGCAAGTCGCTCGCTTAAGTAAAATTAAACTAGCACACTGCCAGTGAACGGGAAAGGTCCATTTTCACCGGCAATCATTTCATCTCGTTCGGATTGAGGCGCTTTCACGCTCGACAGTTCACGGGCTGGGCAGGCTAAATTCAGGGCATCATGAAATTCGGCATCTGCAACGAGATTTTCCAGAACTGGAAGCTGGAGGACGCCATGGCGTTCGCCAAGATGGCGGGGTATGACGGCATCGAGATCGCGCCCTTCACGATCGCCAAGTATGTGACGGAGATCTCGCCAGCCCAGCGCGAAGAGATCAAGGCAGCAGCCGCGCGCATCGGCATCGCCATCACGGGCATCCACTGGGTGCTGGTGCAGGCGGAGGGGATGTACGTGACGCATCCGGACGCGGCCATCCGCGCGAAGACGCAGCAGTATTTCGTGGACCTCGTGAACTTCTGCGGTGATATCGGCGGCAAACGCATCATCGTGGGTTCGCCGAAGCAGCGGAACTTGATGGAAGGTGTGACGTATCAGCAGGCGTGGGATTGGGCGCTCGAAGTATTTCGCCCGGCGGTGAAGCGCGCGGAGGAGCGGGACATCGTCATCTGCTTTGAACCGCTGGCTCCGGCGGAGACCAATTTCATCAATACGGCGGAGGATGGCATCAAGTTCACGAAGGAGCTGAACAGCCCCGCCTTCAAGATCATCATCGATGTGAAGGCGATGTGCTCGGAGAGCAAGCCCATCCCGCAGATCATCAAGGAATCCACGCCGAACTTCGCCTACTTCCACGCGAACGATGCGAACTTGAAGGGGCCGGGTTTTGGCGATGTGGATTTCAAACCCATCGCGGCGGCGTTGAAAGAAGTGGGCTATGACGGCTGGGTGTCCGTGGAGGTGTTCAAGTTCGAGGAAGGCGCGGAAGTCATCGCCACGAAGAGCATCGAGTATCTGAAGAAGGTGTTTGTGTAGAGGCGCAGGAAATGTTGACTCCTTCTCCCTAAGGGATCGCCGCAGGCGCGGGACAGGAAAGGCCGGGATTAGGGGGAAGGAAGTGGACTTGAGCAACGTATTGATCCCTCCGCAGGCGGCTATCTCCTTTCCCCTCACCCCATACCCTCTCCCTTGGGGAGAGGGAGCTTTCGACGGCTGCTCGCAGACTTATGAGACGCCAGTCCGTTTCCCGCCCATTTAAGCTCATGAGATAACAGGGCACGGACCGCAAACATTCCGTGCCCTGGGCTGGACTCTGTTGGCCCTTTGGGCCATGCACAAAAAGGAAACACCCGCCGATCTTGTGATCGGCGGGTGTTTTGTTTGAAGTTATGCAAGGGCTCGACCCCGACAGCAGCCGGGGCAAGGCGGGCTCTCGCCCTACCGGGAAGTTACGGCAGCGGCTTGATGTAGACGTTGCGGAAGCCCACGGCGTCATTGTGACCGGCGAAGCCGAAGAAGCCGTTCTTGCGGTCCTTGCCGGGATGCGGCTTGTTGGCCATGTATTCGGTGATGGTGCTCAGGTCCGTGTTCAGGATGATGGAGCCATTCAACTCCACCTTGAGCGTGGAGCCCACGACGGTCACTTCCTGGAAGTTCCATTCACCTGTCGGGCGCAGGTAACCGCGATGGGCCGCGGCGATGCCATAGGCCGAGCCGTGAGCCTGGCGCGGGTCCAGCTTGGCGTATTTGGGATGCTCGGTGTCCAGCACTTGCAGCTCGCACAGGCCCACGTAGGCGGTGTCACCCTGGCCGGGATAACGCAGCGCGAGACCGTTGTTGCCACCGGGCGGCAATTGGAATTCCACACGCGCGGCGAAGTCCTTCAGGTCTTCGTTGAAGTAGATCGTGCCGCCTTTGCCCGCCTTGCAATACACGGCGCTGTCCTTGATCTCATAATTCTCCACCGGACCGAGCCAGCCCGTGAAGTCCTGGCCGCTAAAGATGGGCTTGAAGCCGGATTTGTTCTTGGAAGCGAGGATCTTGTTAGCCTCCACCGAACCGATCTCGCGGATGAAGATATTGCGCCAGCGGATCTCGCCGCCGTGGGTCTGGAGCTGGATGGGGCCTTTGGCCGGGACCGGACGCGGATTGCCTTTGATGGCCGGGTCTTTGCTCGCCTTGTCGTAGTAGTTCTCGAGGATGGCGTGATCCACCACAAGCTTGTCGTTCAAATAAATCGTCACGCGAGAACCAACCATGATGATGCGGAACTTGTTCCATTCACCGAAGGGTTTGTCCGCCTTCACGAGCGGGTCTTTGCCGGGCGCGCCCGGGCTGTTGTTCCAGAGGCCGCCGGAGCCTTTATCCGCGCCGAGCTTGAACTTGGCCTCTTCCGTGTAATCCCAGATCTGCACTTGGGGCACGCCGCGCAGGTAGATGCCGGAATCGGCCTTCGGCACGGTCTTGTATTCCAGGAGCAGCTCGAAATCGCCGTAATCCTTCTCCGTGGTGGCATAGGCGCCGAAGCCGTCGTTCACGAGGTCCTCGCCTTCCACATACCAGTGTGCCTTGCCGGTGGTGCCGACTTCCATCATGGACTTGGGCACGCTGGGGTCGGTCCACTTGCGGATCTGCTCGGCGCGATCCGCCTCGGACATTTCCAGCAGCTTGCGATGGTCGAAGGTCGTGCCGCCGCGCCAGCCGGTGAGGTCCTTGCCGTTGAAGAGGGCGGTGAACCCGGCCGGGGGCTTGGAGGCCGAGCCGCCGGCGGGCTGGTCGAATTCCGTGGTGCTGCAACCGGTCAGGAGGGCCACCAGAGAAAGGGCCACGACCGGGGTGGTCAGAAGAGTTTTGAGTTTCATGCGGATTAGGTTGTACCGTTGGTAACGGCAAGCGCTTCGACGGTCAAGCCGGGGAAGAGATTCAGGGAAAGGGTGAAAAAGCTCAAAGGCCGGTCCCAAGGAAACCACCAGTGGCGTTCTTAGATGTGCTGGGCGGCGGTTTAACAGAATTCTTTTCTTTTTGGAGGCGCGCCCTACTCTCGCCCGTTCATGAGCGAAGCACGTGCACCGAAAGCGGCCAAGTGGCCGTTCCTGCTGGCGGATCTGGTCCTTCTGGGGCTGGCCGGACTGATCATTCAGCGCGGGAATTTTCCTTTGGAACCGTTTGAACTGGCGGGCGTCGTCGCCTGCGGCGTCATCGGCGCGTGGTGTTTCATCCAGCCTTTCCTGCGCGAGTATGAGGCGGAGGTGCGCTTCGCGGAAGCCAACTCCCTCACGACCACGGTGCAGCAGATCCATAACGTGGAACAGGTGGCGCAGGAGATCACGTCCGCGCTGAATTATCTGCAGACCGCCCAGCTCGAGAGCCAGAAATCCATCACCGCCGCGAAGGAGATCGGGGACCGGATGACGACGGAGGCGCATAACTTCGCCGAGTTCATGAAGACGGCGAATGACACGGAGAAGGGTCATCTGCGGCTGGAAGTGGAGAAGCTGCGCCGCTCCGAGGGCGACTGGCTGCAAGTGGTGGTGCGGATGCTGGACCACACCTTCGCTCTGCATCATGCGGCGATGCGTTCCGGCCAGCGCGGGTTGGTGGAGCAGCTTGGACAATTCCAGTTCGCCTTGCGCGATGCCGCACGGCGGGTGGGTTTGACGGCTTATGCCGCGGAACCGGGCGAGACGTTTGACGCGCAGAAGCATCATCCAGCCGACGGCAAGGCCCCGGAAGGTCCGGCGGTGGTGGGTGAGACGACCGCGCCGGGCTATACGTTCCAAGGCAGACTGGTGCGGCCTGCCCTGGTGATCTTGGCGACACCGCAAGTTGAACCGGCTTCCGTGACCGAAATTGCCGCTGCGGCGACAACTACGACTGAGACAGCTACAGAAGCGGCACCCACAACTGAAGCTCCGGCTACCGAGGCGGAGCAGGAGCCGCGGTTGTTGTGAGCGGCGCTGGGGTTTTCGTGGCCTGCAAGGCATAAGACTGAACGGGGGAGGCGCGCTGGGGCAGTCCAGGTGGAAATTGGTAGAAAACCTCGGCACTTATGTACAAGTGTCGAGGTGGATTCGAAGAGGCGAAGGGGGGTGGTCATGGCGAATGGCGTGTACTGTCGGCTAGCAGCCGGCAGTCCGGGTCGAGTGCTTCGCGTCAGCACCCCAGGCCCCACCCGTTTGAAATCACATCCTCGCTGAAGCCGGCCAGTTAAAATCCCTTTACCCACTTCAGGGGGTTGTTATTTTCGGCAGACAGTCATTATGCGTAACTCTCTGCGATTTCTTGCTCCGTTGGTATTGGCCGCGTCGGTTCTGCTGGCGGGCAGTTTGTCCGCCCAGCAGCAGCAGCAGCAGCCCAAACAGCAACCGAAACAGCAGCCCAAACAACAGGGCAAGCAGCAGGCGAGGCCGAAGGGGCCGCCGCGGGCGCCGGACATGGGCATCGATGTGCCGCTGGCCGTGAAGGCCACGCTGGGGCCGAAGGTGGTGGCGTTGGGCAAGGAGATCGAGGCGTTGAAGCTGGAGTTGCAGTCCAAGCCCGCGATGCTGGAGCTGCTGCCGGATGTGCAGATCTATTACAACGCGGCGTATCACGCGCTGGTGCATAACATCTTTTACAATACCAACGAGTTCCGCACGGCGGAGGCGATGGTGAATTTCGGGCATTACCGCGCGAAGCAGTTGCGGGACGGGAATCCGGGCTGGATCCATTCCACGGGCCTGGTGGTGCGCGGGTATGTGTCGCGCATTGACGGCTCGGTGCAGCCTTATGGTTTGGAAGTGCCGGCGACGTATTCGCCGAATAACAAGGACAAGAAGCACCGGCTGGATTTCTGGTTCCATGGACGGGACAGCAAGCTGAGCGAATTGAAGTTCATCAATGACCGGCAGACGAAGTACGGGCAGTTCAAGCTGGATGACGGGTTCGTGCTGCAACCGTATGGCCGGCATAACAACGGCTCGCGGTTCGCCGGTGAGACGGATGCGTTCGAGGCGCTGGCGGCGGTGAAGAAGCATTATCCGATCGATGACAACCGCATCAGCGTGCGCGGGTTTTCGCTGGGCGGCGGCACGACGTGGCATCTGGCCACGCATCACGCGGGTTTATGGTTCGCGGCGGCCCCGGGCGCGGGTTTCTCGGATACGGTGGAGTTCCTGAAGATCTATAATCGCGAGCCCCCTCCGACGTGGTTTGAGGAGAAGCTCTGGCGCATGTATGACGCGGTGACCATCCCGGGCAATCTCTTCCAGTGTCCGACAATCGCCTATAGCGGCGAAAATGACGGGCAGAAACTGGCGGCGGACCTGATGGAAGCGGCGATGGCGAAGGAAGGGCTGAAGCTCACGCATGTCATCGGCAAGGGCATGGGGCATCGGTATGACACGAACTCCATCGCGGAGATCAATGCGTGGATGGATGAGAAGGCGGCGAAGGGCCGGGAGGTGACGCCGAAGGAGATCCGGTTCACGTTGTTCACGCTGGCGTTCAACCAGATGAAATGGATCACGGTGGACGGCCTGGAACAGCATTGGGAGAAGGCGCAAGTCAACGCACTGGTGAACAGCGCGAGCGCGGTGACGGTGAAGACGGAGAATGTCTCGGCCTTCACTATTAACATGCCGGCCGGGCAGGCGCTGGTGAGCGGTTCACCGAAGGTTACGGTGGATGGCAAGGATCTCGCGGCCACGCCGGTGGGCGGGGACAAGTCCTGGAAGGCCTCCTTCTACAAGGTGAACGGACAATGGTATGCGGGCACGAAACCAGATGTCGGCATCGTGAAGAAGCATGGTTTGCAAGGGCCGATCGATCACGCGTTCATGGACAGCTTCATCTTCGTCGTGCCGACGGGGCGTACACCGAATTACAGGTTCAGCACGTGGCAGGCGGCGGAGTTGCGTGATGCGACGAATCAATGGTGGCTGCAGATGCGCGGCGTGGTGCGTGTGAAAAAGGATACGGAACTGACGGACGAGGACATCGCGAAGAACCACCTCGTGCTCTGGGGTGATGCGCAGAACAACAAGGTGATCGGGGACATCGCCAGCAAGCTGCCGATCTCGTGGACACCGAAGGAGTTGAAGGTGGGGAGCAAGACCTTCTCCGCCGAGACGCACGCGCCGGTGCTGATCTATCCGAATCCGCTGAACCCGACGCGCTATGTGGTGTTGAACAGCAGCTTCACGTTTGCCTATGCGGGCATGTCGAACAACTGCAACCAGTATCCGCGTCTGCCGGACTGGGCGGTGCTGGACATGGCGGCTGAGAAGGAAAAGCGGCATCCGGCCGGGGTGACGTATGCCGGGTTCTTCGATGAGCAATGGAAATTGGTGGAACGGCCAGAGTAGGAGACGGGACGAAGATTGAATACCGAGGCATAAGGTTGCTTCTGAATAGAGAGACCGATAAACTGAAGATATCATGAAATTCCACGCGCTCATTTTGACTGGTGCCCTGACGCTGGGGGCTCTGACCGGCTGGACGGCTGACAACTGGCCGCAGTTCCGTGGGCCAAATGGCGATGGCCATTCCGAGGCCAAAGGTGTCCCACGCAAATGGAGCGACACGGAGAACATCAAGTGGAAGACCCCCGTGCAGGGTCGCGGCTGGGGTTCTCCGGTCATCTGGGGCAAGCAGGTCTGGGTGCCCACGGCCAGTGAGGATGGCAAGCAGCTCTTCGCCGTGTGCCTGGACAAGGATTCCGGCAAGGTGCTCTTCAACGAGAAGCTGTTCGATGTCGCCGCGCCGCAGTTCGCGCACAAGTTCAACAGCTACGCCTCCCCCACCCCGGTGATCGAGGAAGGGCGCGTGTATATCACCTTCGGTTCGCCGGGTACGGCGTGCTTGGACACGAAGACCTTCAAGGTGCTGTGGCAGCGGACGGATATCGAGTGCAACCATTATCGCGGTGCGGGTTCCTCGCCCATCATCTATAAAGACCTGCTCATCATGCATTATGATGGCAGCGATCATCAGTTCGTCCTTGCCCTGGACAAGAAGACGGGCAAGACGGTGTGGAACGTGAAACGGTCCATCGATTTCATGGACCTCAAGGACGGCAAGCCGGAGGCGGATGGTGACTGGCGCAAGGCCTATGCCACACCGCATATCGCGATGATCAAGGGCAAGCCGGTGCTGCTGAGCATCGGGGCAAAGGCGTTCTACGGGTACGATCCGCTGACGGGCAAGGAGCTGTGGCGCGTGGAAGAGCGCGGGCAGCATTCCGCGAGTACGCGGCCGGTGGTGGGCAAGGACATGATCTATTATCCGACGGGTTTTGCCAAGGGCCAGCTCTTTGCCATGAAAGCGGATGCGAAAGGTGTGCTCACGGTGGCCGACATGGTGTGGACCACGAAGCGCAGTGTGCCGAACAAACCCTCGCTGCTGCTGGTTGACGATCTGCTTTTCTCAATCGACGACAGCGGCATCGCGAGCTGCCTGGATGCGAAGACGGGTGAAGCGATTTGGAACGAGCGCATCGGCGGGAACGTCTCCGCTTCGCCCGTGTATGTGGATGGCATGATCCTTTTCACGAATGAAGAAGGCAAATGCACACTTATCGAAGCCAGCCGCACGTACAAGGTAATCGCCCAGAACCAGATTGGAGATGGCTTCATGGCGTCGCCTGCGGTCTCCGGCAAGGCCTTTTACCTGCGGTCACGTACGCATGTGTATCGCATCGAGGACGGTGGGCTGGCCGCGAAGTAATCCATGAAAAACGCCAACGTCTTTGTGGATGTGGATCTGACGTTGGTGGACATGAACCAGCGGCTCCTGCCGGGCGCGAAGGAAGCGCTGGAGAGGTTGAAAGCTGCCGGGTGTCATCTCTTCCCTTGGAGCACCGGCGGTGCGGAGTATGCCCGCAAGATAGCGATGGCTTACGGGCTGGCGGACCTGTTCGAAGGGTTTGCAGCCAAACCGGACATCATCATCGATGACACGCCGGGTTCCACGCACGCGCCTTTTGCCTATGCGGTGACACCGGATGAACCTTGGCCGCAAGTGGTGGACGGGATCATCCGCAAGCACGTGGACAAGTGATGGCGCTTAATCCGCCGTCTCGTCCACCGCTTCCGTTTTCGCCGGTTTCTTGCGATAGAGGACGATGACATTCCCCACCTGCATGATGAGGTGGCTCTGGCTTTTCTCGACGATCTGCGGAGTCAGCTCTTTCTTCTGGTCCTTGAGGTCGGCGAATTTAACCTTCACGAGCTCGTGATGTGCGAAGACTTCGTCGAGCGTGCGGTAAAAGCCGTCCGAAAGCCCGGACTTGCCGACTTTCACCATCGGTTCGAGCTTCTGCGCGCGAGCTTTCAGCT
>JAEYXS010000090.1 GCA_023431185.1 Verrucomicrobiota bacterium | reverse complement strand
GCCTTGTTGTTGGTGCTGGGCAAAGGGTTCGGGCAGCAGTATGGCGGTTTGTCTTCGACCGCCGATTTCATCGAGAAGAATGAGGCGACGGGCTGGACGAATCTGCCGGCGGATGAATTGAACGACCTGGTGGCCAACGGAGTGGTGATCAAGGACGCGACGGGAAAGTATTCAGTGGTGCCCGAGGTGTTGAAGCGGGTGCGCGGCGGGCGCATCTCCGGCACGCTGGTGTATGCGAATGCGCTGGCGGGCATCATCCTGCTGTCGCTCCCGGCCATCTTGATTACGACGTGGCAGGTCTCGGAGCGGTTGCCGAAGATTGCGCGCATGGTGGCGTTCGGGCTGGTGCTTTATATGGGCGTGGCGTGCCTGATCTGGTCCGGTTCCAAGGCCGGCTGGCTGGTGGCGATGGCCATGGTGCTGGCGTGGGTGCTCGCGCAGCCGTTTCCCACGCAGTGGAAGTGGGGCATCCTGGCGGTGGTGTTGATCGGCGGGGCAGGCGGGTTTTGGTTCAAGTACGGGGAGAAGCTGAAGAACCCCACGAGCGTGATCGCGCGGTTCGATTACTGGTCGGCAGCACTGAAGCTGACGAAGGAGCGGCCGTTGCTGGGGCATGGACCGGGGGCGTTCGGGAGCGGTTACACGCGCTTGAAGGCACCGGAGTCAGAACCCACGCGGTTGACGCATAATGATTATCTGGAGCAGGCGTGTGATTCCGGGCTGCCAGGATTCGTGTTGTTCGTGGCGTGGATCGGGGGCTGCATGCGCCGGGTCTGGAGCAGGGGATTGCACCCGGACGCGAATGCCCTGACGCAGGCGATGGCGCTGGGCCTCATCGGGTGGGCTTTGCAATCCTTCGTTGAGTTCGGTCTATATGTGCCAGCCATCGGGTGGACTGCCATGCTGATGTTGGGATGGTTGACCGGCCTGACCCAAACAGCATCGACAGGCAACCAGTCCTCCACTACCCTTGCCCAGTCATGAAATTGCTCGTGCTCAATGGCCCCAATCTGAACCTGCTCGGCCAGCGGGAGCCGGAAGTCTATGGTCGGACGACGCTGGCCGACATCGAGCAAGCGGTCCGGGACTTGGCTGGAAAGAACGGCGTCACGGTGGATTTTCGCCAGAGTAATCTGGAAGGAGAACTGGTGACGTGGATCCAGCAAGCCAAGGGGACCGCAGATGTCATTTTGCTCAACGCCGGGGCATATACGCACACCAGCGTGGCACTGCGGGATGCGATTTCCGCAGTGGGCGTACCCACCATCGAGATACACCTCTCGAACATCCATGCCCGGGAGGAATTTCGGCACAAATCCCTGATCGCAGCGGTCTGCAAGGGGCAAATTTGCGGTTTTGGAGAAGCCTCTTACCTGCTCGGAGTGCAAGCATCTTTATCGATATCGTTTAAAAAATGAAGCTGTTTTTTGCCGTTTCAGGCGATTTTGACCGTTTTTGAACATTTTGAGCTGCCGAAGAAACTAGTCTTGACGGCAACCGACCCCATCACTACTGTCGTCGCCAATTCGTAACAGAAAAGATAAGCAGTGTCGAATATCAGTCACTGCTTATTTTATTTAAAACGCATAGTGCGTAACCCGTTTTATAGTTAACGGTAACTTTCAACCAGGAGACCCTGTGGATTTGAAGGATATCAAGGCGGTCATCGATTTGATGAAGAAAAACGCCATCACTGAGTTCGAACTAGAAAAGCAAGAATTCAAGATCAAGCTCAAGCGTGGCGGCAGCGGTGGCCATACGATCGCAGCTTATGACGACCAGCCAGCGGTGCTGATTCCCAGCGCCCCGGTGGCCGCGCTACCTGCCACAGCGGCTGCATCCTCTGCTTCGAGCGCCAACTCAAACGATTTGGAGATCAAGTCCCCGATGATCGGCACGTTTTATCGCGCCCCCTCGCCGGAATCCGCCTCCTACGTGGAGGTCGGCACCGAGGTGAACCCCGACAGCGTGGTTTGCATCATCGAAGCCATGAAGGTCATGAACGAGATCAAAGCTGAGGTGCGCGGTGTAGTCACCCATATTTGTCTCGATAACGCCAAGCCCGTGGAGTTTGGTCAACCGTTGTTCAAGGTCCGTCCGCTGTAAAAACGGGTGTTTTCTACCCGATTCAAGCAGCCGATATCGTTAAAGCACCATGTTTGAGAAGATTCTTGTAGCGAATCGCGGTGAGATTGCGGTTCGCATTATCCGGGCCTGCAAAGAGCTCAACGTCCGCACAGTAGCCGTCTACTCTGAGGCCGATGCTAACTCCATGCACGTCCAGATGGCCGACGAAGCTATCTGTATCGGTAAAGGACCCAGCTCCGAGAGCTATTTGCGCATTGATCGACTGATTAGTGCCGCTGAAATCGCGGATGTGGATGCTATTCACCCCGGTTACGGCTTCCTCTCCGAGAACGCCCACTTCGCGGATGTTTGCGAAAGCTGCAACATTCGCTTCATTGGCCCCAGCTCCCGCGCCATGAACGCCTTGGAAGACAAGGCCGTGAGCCGGAATTTGGCCAAGAAGGCCGGTGTCCCCACCCCTCCCGGCTCAGAGGGCTTGGTCATCAATGAGCAGGAAGCCTTGGCTGTGGCCAAACGCATCGGTTATCCCGTCATGATTAAGGCCATCGCCGGTGGTGGTGGTCGCGGCATGCGGGTGGCCCATAACGACATCAGCTTGGTCAAGGGCTACCACACCGCCCGCACGGAGGCGGACAAGGCTTTTGGCAACTCCGGGGTTTACATCGAGAAGTTCATCGAGAACCCGCATCACATCGAGTTCCAGATCTTGGGTGATAATCGTGGGCACATCATCCACCTCAACGAGCGCGACTGCTCCATCCAGCGTCGCAATCAGAAAATCATCGAGGAAACCCCCTCCCCGCTGATCGAGAACAAGTTCAAGGATCTCCGCAAAAAGATGGGCAAGGCGGCCGTCCGCATCGCTGAGGTAGCCAATTACACGAACGCCGGCACCGTCGAGTTCATCGTGGATGACAAGGGCAATTTCTACTTCCTTGAAGTGAACAAGCGCATCCAGGTGGAGCATCCCATCACGGAGGAGGTCACCGGCATCGATCTGGTCAAATATCAGATTATGATTGCCATGGGTGAGCCGCTGCGCCACTCCCAGAGCGATGTCCAGTTGAAGGGCAGCGCCATCGAGTGCCGTATCAATGCGGAAGATCCGTTTGATGATTTCCGCCCCTGCCCCGGTCGCATTGAGATGTATTACGCTCCCGGCGGCCGCGGTGTGCGTGTGGACAGCCATGCCTATGCCGGCTATTCCATCCCGCCGCATTATGATTCGATGATTGGCAAGCTCATCAGCTACGGCAAAGACCGCCGCGAATCCATGGACCTGATGAGCCGTGCCTTGAGCGAATACATGATCACCGGGATCAAGACCACGATTCCCTTTGAGCAGGCAATCCTTCAGGATCCCAATTTCCGTCGCGGTGTTTATTCCACCGGGTTTGTGGCGGAGTTGCTCGGCGGTGGACGCCGGGAATTGATCGAAGAGAAAGCGTAAGCACTGGTCGCAATCAGCTTGGCGACTGGCGCGAAAATGTCTGCTGGCCGCTGATTATGACCCAGAGCGTTCCCTTTTACCGGGGGCATGTGCTTGTTGTCGATGATGACCCGCTCAACCGAAAGTTGATCGGCGACTGTCTCGGCTTGGAGGGCTACACTTTTGATCAGGCTGGAAACGGCCTGGAAGCCTTGGAGAAAATCGGGTCCTCCGATTTCGACATCATCCTGCTGGATATCGACATGCCGGAAATGAACGGCATCGATGTCCTGAGGAATCTCAAAGGAGACATCCGGCTCCGTCACCTGCCCGTCATCGTGATTTCCGGTTCCAGCGAGATTGACAGCGCCTTGCGCTGCATCGAGATCGGGGCTGAAGATTATCTGCCCAAGCCCTTCAACCACCTGCTGCTTCGTACCCGCCTGAATGCCGCCCTCCAGCGCAAACGCTGGCATGACCAGGAGGAATCCTACCTCAAACAACTGGAATTGGAGCGCAACAAATCTGAAGCCTTGCTCCTGAATATCTTGCCCGCGCAGATTGCCGAACGCTTGAAAAAGGGGGAGAACGTCATCGCCGACAGCTTCCCGGAGGTCACCATCCTGTTCGCGGATATCGTGGGGTTCACCAGCCTTTCCACCATCGTCTCCCCGCAAGAAATCGTATTCCTGCTCAACGAAATATTCTCCGCCTTCGACCAGCTCGCGGCCCGGCTCGGTTTGGAGAAAATCAAGACTATCGGTGATTGCTACATGGTCGTCGGCGGACTTCCCGAACCCAAGCCCAACCATGCTGAGGCGGTGGCGGAGATGGGGCTGGCCATGCTGCACAGCATCCACAAACTCAATGCCGACTATCACACCTCCCTGCGGTTGCGCATCGGCATCAACACCGGACCGGTCGTGGCGGGTGTCATTGGCCGGAGCAAGTTTATCTACGATCTATGGGGCGACGCAGTGAATACCGCCAGTCGCATGGAATCCCACGGCAAACCGGATGCCATCCAAGTCTCCGCCAGCACCTATGAACGCCTGAAATTGCGTTTTGCACTGGAGCCGCGCGGCGAGCTTGAGATCAAAGGCAAGGGGCTGATGACCACTTGGTGGCTTCTCGATGACAAAAATTTGCACGAAAATTGAAAGAGTATTTGACTTGCAGGGTTCTTGTGCTTTAGGAACTTGCGCGAATTCATCCCCGTACCGTTAAAGATGCCAGGCTTGGATGAGTTGGTCCGAATGCAGTGTCGGTTCGGGGTTTCTGTTCGAATTCTCGGGTAATCGTTGCCGTCACTTGGAACTTTTGTTTCCAAGCCAGCCGGCAATGCGCTGGTCATTTGCTTTTTTGACCGGCGGTCGTCTTTTTCGGGAGCACACACAACGGGCATGAACGAATTGCGGGTTCTATTGGTTGAAGACTCGGCGTTGGATTCGGCGCTCATCACGCTGGTCCTGCAACGGGCCGGTCTCCCTCTCTCGCTGCAAGTCGCTGCCAACCGCACTGAGTTCCTCCAGCACATCGATGCCGGATGGGATCTGATGATCACGGATTTTCATCTGCCTGATGCCACCGCACTCGATTTCCTGCAGCATGTCCGCAGCCGGAATCTGGATTTCCCCGTGGTCGTCCTCTCAGGCAGTTTTTCCGAGGAGATGTTTGCCGCCGCCATGAGCGCCGGGGCGGATGATTGTCTGGGCAAGGATGCCATCACCCGCCTGCCCCTCATCGTCAAACGCGAGTTGCGCGAATACGCCGAGCACGCCGCCCGCAAGCAGGCAGAAGCTGCCCGAGTAGAAAGTGAAGCCCTGTTCCGGGTGCTCTTTGAATCCTCGCCGGAATCCATCTTCCTGGTGGACCCGCATTCAACCGCGTGCGACTGGCCGATTATCGCCTGCAACGAAGTTGCCTGCCGTGAGAACGGCTACACCCGTGAGGAACTGCTCGGCCAACCCGTCGGGCTGGTCGTTCCGCGGGCGCAAAACCGCGATCTGCTCGCCAAACATCTGGCTCGGTTGCGGCAGAAAAGCGCCGACCGTTACGAAACCTATCACCGGCGCAAAGACGGTTCGCATTTCCCGGTCGAAGTCTCCACCAGCCTCGTCCAAGTCGGCGGACGCGAACTGGTCCTCGGCATGGACCGCGACATCACGGATCGCAAACAGGTGCAGGAGGAAATCGAGAAGCTGGCCGCGTTCCCTCGCTTCAATCCGAATCCGGTGTTTGAATTTGATGCGGAAGGCGAATTGACCTATTGCAACGCTGCCGCCCTGGAACTCGCCCACAAAGTGGGTCATGAAACGCCGCAGCCGATTCTCCCCTTGATCACTCGCGAGGTCGTCCGCGAATGTCTGGCCACCGGGCGCAACCGGCTCCGCCTCGAAACCATGATCGCCGGCCGCACCATTTCCTGGTCCTTCTTCCCCATCCCCTCCATCGGTGTCGTACACACTTATGCCGGGGATATCACCGAACGGATAAACCTGGAGTGGCAGTTCCGGCAGGCGCAAAAGATGGAGGCCGTAGGCCAGCTCGCCGGCGGCATCGCTCATGATTTCAACAACATCCTGACCCTCATCCGCGGCTATGCCGACCTTGCCCTCACCAACCGGATGCTGCCGACCAAGACCCATGGTCATCTGGAACAAATCCTCCAAGCGGCCGACATGGCCACCCACTTCACGCGTCAGTTGCTGACTTTCAGCCGCAAACAGGTCGTGCAGTTCAAACCGATCGAATTGAACGAACTGGTCCAGCACTTTTCCCGCATGCTGGAGCGCATTTTGGGCGAGCAGATCGTGCTGCAGCTGAATCTCAGCCCGAACATCCTGCCCGTTCAGGCGGATGTCAGCATGATCGAGCAGATCCTCGTCAATCTGGCCATCAACTCGCGCGATGCCATGCCCAAAGGCGGCAAACTCATCGTGGAAACGTCCATGTTCGAGGTGGATGAACGCTATTGCGCTGCTCATCCGGGAGCCCGGGCCGGTGATTTCGTCTGCCTGACGGTCTCCGATTCCGGGAGCGGCATGGCACCCGATATCATGGCCAAGATATTTGAGCCGTTTTTCACCACCAAAGACCCCGGCCAAGGCACCGGACTCGGCCTTTCCACCGTCTATGGCATCGTGAAGCAGCATGACGGCTGGCTCAATGTTTACAGCGAACTGGACTGCGGCACCACGTTCCGCATCTTCTTCCCGCTTTGCGCGGAAGCACCCGAAGCCACGGTGCGGCAGTTGCAGATGAGCCGCATCCGGGGCGGCAATGAAACGATCTTGCTGGTGGAAGATGATCCGGCCTTGCGCGGTCTGGCCAAGACGGGCCTGCAGAATTTCGGCTACCGCGTATTGGAAGCCGCCTCCGGCCCGGATGCCCTCGCCATCTGGGCGGAAACAGAAAGCCCGATAGATCTCTTGCTGACCGACCTCGTCATGCCCGGCGGCATGAGCGGCAAAGATCTCGCCGCTCATCTGCGGCAACGAAAACCCAATCTGCGGGTGCTCTTCACCAGCGGCTACAGCGTGGACCTCGTGCAGGCAGACATGCCGCTGAAAGAGGGTGTGAACTTCCTGCCCAAGCCCTTCAGCACTTCCAGCCTCGCCTCCATCGTGCGCAACTGCTTGGATCATCAGGTGGGACGGACGGAGAGCGATACGATGAGCGGGAAGTAGCAGAGCGCTGGTCCCCGGCTCAGCGTCAGCCTTTCCACATACCTACAGCTTGCCTTCCAGTCGCCGCTGAATTCAACTTCCCCCATGAAATCGCTGGCGGATTGCCGCCTCTACACGTTCGTCGATACTGCCTACTTGCATGGCCGCGATCCCGCCACGCTCGCCCAGCAGCTTTGTGACGGCGGCTCTGACCTGATCCAGTTGCGTGCCAAAAAGGAATCCTTGGAAGAAACACGTCGCCTGGCCGAAGCCATTCTGCCCGTGACCCAACAGAACCGCGTGCGCCTGGTCATCAACGACTACTATCAACTGGCTGCGGAGCTGGGTGCGCCCATCGCCCATGTGGGTCAGGAAGATTTCTTCGATAACGGACACCAGCATGTGCGTGAACTCAAACCGGCCAAAGGCGCACTAGAGATCGGTCTTAGCACCCATGCGCCGGCACAGGCACAACGCGCGATCGATGCCGGGGCGGATTACCTCGCCATCGGACCTATTTATCCCACGGGCACCAAGCCGACCGCCAAGCCGGTCACCTTGGAATACGTGAAGTGGGCGGCACAGAATGTGCAGGTGCCGTGGTTTGCCATCGGCGGTATCAATCTGCATAATCTGGACGATGTGCTGGCGGCCGGAGCCATCCGTATCTGTGTGGTCTCGGCCATCCTCAATGCGCCGGACGTGGCGAAAGCTTGTCAGGACTTCAAGATGCGCCTACCGTCCTCGCCGCGTTAAGCTATTACTAAAATGAGCGTTCTGATTGTTGGCACTACGGCACTGGATTCGATCAAAACTCCGAAAGCGGAAAACCCGCGTCTGCTCGGTGGCTCGGCGAGCCATGCGGCGGTGGCGGCCAGTTTCTTCTCCCCGGTCCGCCTCGTCGGCATCGTGGGCGATGACTTCCCGAAACGTTATGTCGAGCTCTACCAGAAGCACGGCATCTGCCTGGAAGGCCTGCAACAGGTCAAAGGCCAGACGTTCCATTGGGCGGGCGAGTATGAGGTGAACATGAACAAGCGCCGCACGCTGAACACCGTCCTCGGCGTCATCGAGACTTTTAACCCCAAGCTGCCGGAAGCTTACGCGAACACACCTTACGTACTGCTCGCGAACATCTCGCCCGGCCTTCAGCATCATGTGCTGGACCAGATGAAGAAACCGAAGTTCGTCATCGCCGATACGATGGACCTGTGGCTGAACATCGCCCTGCCGGAAGTGATGAAGCTGCTGAAGCGCGTGGATGCCATCGTGATGAACGATAGCGAAGCCAGCCAGTTGACGCAGACGGATAACATCGTCGCGGCCATCCCCAAGATCCACAAGCTGGGGCCGAAGTATGTCATCGTGAAGAAAGGCGAACACGGCGCGATCCTGTCCGGTCCGTCCGGCATGTTCGTTGCCCCCGCCTTCCCGCTGCACAAAGTGGTCGATCCAACCGGTGCCGGTGATTCCTTCGTCGGCGGCATGATCGGTTATCTGGCCACGAGCAAAGGCTCAGTGGAAGCCAATCTGCGCAAAGCGATCATCCACGGCAGCGTGGTGGCGTCCTTCTGCTGTGAAGGTTTCGGTCTGAAGAAGACCACGACGGTGACAAAGAAACAGATTGCCGCTCGCGTGAAGGAACTGGAGAAGCTGGTAAAGTTCTAAACAGAGACTTGTCCATTTCAAAAAGCAAAACGCGCTCCCTGTTGGAGCGCGTTTCGCTTTATGGAGAGAGCGCTTACGACCCGCTCAAGGTACGGTAGAACACGTTTATGACGAACATGCCGATCATCGCGAGGCAGCAAGCCAGTTTGCCCAAAGCACCTGCGAACAGCCCCAGCGTGGCCCCGGCTCCGGCGCGGGCCGCTTCACGCGATTCACGACCACCCGCCATCTCAAAGGCGAACGCGCCGATGAACGGTCCCAAGATCAAGCCTGGCAGGCTGAAGAAAAGCCCGATCAAGGCCCCCAAGGCCGCTCCGATGATACCCCGTTTCGTGGCCCCCAGCTTCTTTGCACCATACATCGTGGCGAAGTAATCCATCACGAGGGAAAGCAACATCACGCCTAGCATCAGTATCAGCACAAAGGTGCCCGGACCCGTTTCCTTGAAATACATCCGGTGCCCTACTGCCGCCAGCAACACGATGGGTGTACTCGGCAAGCCCGGCAGAATGCTGCCCAGCATGCCGATGGCCATGATGATCAGTGCCAGCGCCAAACCCGCCATTTGTTCCATACTCATACCGGCAATCTACCACCTTTTTAGCCAGTGCCTCTTACAAATTATTGGTTCCTTTGGAGAAATGGGGCATCTTATCTGCAGCCATGAAAGAGCTGACGAACCCCTTCTGGATCAAGTTCAAAGGCATTCTTTTCTTGCTGGTCGGCCTCATCTCCGCTTTGCTGCTCTGGCTGGAACATCCCACGTGGAAGACCGCGCTCTTTCTCTCCCTCGCCATCTGGTGCTTCTGCCGTTTCTACTACTTCGCCTTCTACGTCATCGAGAAATACGTGGATGGGAAGTTTCGCTTCGCCGGGCTATGGGATTTCTTTTGCTACTTGATACGCGGAAAAACGAAGGACTTGTGACTTCATTTACCACGCAACATCGCCAATGCATGTTTGAAATCCTCCGGCCACGGCGCTTCACACTTCACCAGCTTCTTCGTCTTCGGATGCATGAACTCCAGCCTGCTCGCATGTAACATCTGGCGCGGAGCCACGTAGCCCGTGAGCTCCTTCAGCTTGTTGTTCTGCCGTTTTCCGTAAAGTTCATCCCCGATCACCGGATGCCCCAGGAACTCCATGTGCACCCGGATCTGATGCGTCCGTCCCGTATGCAATGTGTTCTCCACGAGCGTCGCCGCCTTCATCCGCTCAAGCACGCGATATGACGTCCATGATTCGCGGCCATCCCCGTCATCCAGCGCTGCCATGCGCTTGCGATGTGTCGGATGCCGTGCGATCGCCGCCCGTATCTCGCCACCATCGCGCGGGATCACACTGCACACCAGTGCATGATAGATCTTGTCGAGCGAACGGTTCTTGAACTGGTCCTGCAGGCCGATGTGGGTCACGTCATTCTTCGCCACCACGAGACAACCGCTCGTATCTTTGTCCAACCGATGCACGATACCTGGGCGCGCCACGCCGCCGATGCCGCTCAACTGCCCCGCGCAATGATGCAGCAGCGCGTTCACCAGTGTATGCTCCTCATGCCCGTTCGAAGGATGCACCACCAGTCCCGGCGGTTTGTTCAGCACGATCAAATCCTCATCTTCGAACAACACCTCCAGCGGGATATCCTCCGGCTTCGCTTCCGCGCTCCGCGCCTCCGGCCAGCGGATGTCCACCTTCTCCCCGGCCTTCGGCGCATGTGTGGCCTTCACCTTCTGCCCGTTGACCTTGATATCACCATCCTCGATGAGCTTTTGCAGATACCCGCGCGAGACCATCGGAAAGAGCATGCGCAAGTACACATCCAGCCGCTCATTCGGCAGCGACTTCTCCACGACAATGCTCTCCTGCCTGTCTGCCATGATTAAGCTTTTTCCACTTTCGTTTCCACAGTCACTTTCGCCGCCGGGTTCGCCTTCTGCCATGCATAGAGCATCACACCCACCGCCAAGATGGCCACACTCACCCAATGCGCCGGTGTCATCCAGCCGCCCACATAATAATCAGCAGGATAATCCCCCCGGAAAATCTCCACGGTGGAGCGTACTGCCGCATACCCCATCAGGTAGACCGCGAAAACTTGGCCGTCAAACTTCCGCCATTTCCGAAAAACCCACACCAACGCCAGATACAGGCTGAAGTTCAGCAACGACTCATAGATCTGCGTGGGATGCACCATGTGCGGATAGGTCTCATGCCCCACCGGAAACTTGATGGCCCAAGGCAGTTCGCAGGCTCGGCCAAAGCAACACCCATTCATCAGACAGCCGATGCGCCCGATTGCGTGCCCCAGCGCCACACTCGGCGCCAGCACATCCGCAAACCGCCACAAGGCGATCTTGTTCAACCAGCAAAAGAGGATGCACGCTCCAGAAGCCCCGAACAACCCGCCGTAAAACACCAAGCCCCCTTGCCAGACAGCGAAATAATGCCAAAACGGTTTACCTTCAAATTTATCCCCATACTGGATGACATACACCAGCCGCGCGCCGATGACCGTGCCGATGATCAGCCACGGCCCCACATCCCAGACTTTCTCCGGCGATATCCCCACTCGAACCGCCCGGCGGGAACCCGTCCACAACGCCGCCAAGAAACCCAGTGCCAGCAACGTGCCATACCACGTCACCGTTATCTTCCCGACCTGAAATAATATCTGATCCACAATCCCTCCACCCTACTTTCCCTGTTGCGGAATCACAAGCGGCAGCGGCGTTGGCCCCGCAGTTTTTGCCGGACCCGCCACCGCCACGATCCGCTTCAGATACCGCATCTCCCGCGTCTCCTCCACGTACTTCTCCAGTTGGAACAACCTTTCCGCCAGCGCGAAATCCCGGTTCGCCAGCGCCGTCCGCACTGCCAGGCACAGGAAATGGTCAGGCTTCCACTTCAACCCTTCCCGCGTCGTCTTCGCGCCTAATTCGTTTATCGTCTTCTCGATCACCTCCACCCCTTCCCGCCATTTCGCCGGTGTGGTGAAGATCTGCGCCTCCGCCATCAGCAACGCCTTGTGCTCCGCCGTCACATCTCCCGGCAGATTCGGCAACTGCCCATACCCCTCGTATGTCTGCAAGATGAACGGTATCGGATTGTTCTCCGCGAACACCGGCACCATCACCTCGTTTGTCCCCGCCGTGGACCGCTGTTTCAAGTAGCTCGTCATCGTCGGGTTCACCGACTTGTATTCCTTGAAGATTTCCTGCAACTCCGCCGTGGTGATGCTCCGCAATATCTTCTGCTTTTCCGCGCTCGCCAGTGAGCTCTGCCATGTCCGCTCATCGAACTGCAAGAAATCTTCCGCCCGTTGCCCGAGGAAGAACGCCCGCGGTGCCTCATACTCCAGCACCGGGAAGGCATCAGATTGGATCGCCGTCCCGTCCGGGATCGCGAACGCCGTCCGCCCCGACGCCATCTGCCGCAGGAAAACATGCTCCGGCTTCGTCAGCCCGATCTTGGCAAAATCCTCCCGCACCAGCGGCCGTTCCATCGCCTTGCGCACCCCGTCCAGCGACATCGTCCACGGCTTCGTCGAGCCGATCATGATGAAATCCCCCTGACCCGGGTCCCAGATCTCCATATGCGGGAACACCGTGGAAAACGTCTTCGTCACCAGATCCACTACGCCATCATGCATCTCGTACACATGGAACCACTGCACCACTACGCCGTCCTCCTTCAGATGACTCGCCGCCAGTTCGTAGAATTCCCGGCTGAACACGCTCCCCACGCCCGCCAGCCACGGATTTGACGGCTCGCACACGATCACGTCATAATTCTTCTTCCCCAGCTTCAACACCGTCCGCGCATCCTCAAACACCACCTTTACCTTCTCATCCTTCAACACCTCGCGATTCCACTTCCCGAACAGCGCCGCCGATTCCACCACCGGCTTGCAGTTCTCCGCCACCACGATCTCCTTCACATTCGGATGCGTCAGCGCCGCGCTCGCCGTGATGCCGCTGCCCAAGCCGAGGATGAACATGTTCTCCGCGTCCGGTCGCGCGAGCAATCCGAGATGCCCCAGCAACAGTTGCGTCGAAAGATCGCCGTGGCTTGAGGCATCCGTCTTGCCGTTGATGCGTAGTGAAATCCTCTCCTCACCCTCACGCGTCACGCTTTCCACCGATACCGTCGCGTCCGGCGCATCCTCGTAATAGATGATTTTCACCTCCTGCGTGCGGCGCGGCAGATACGTGTGATCCACCACCGTTTCACGCAGGCGGAACACACCCGAACTCATCACGTGCCGCCACGCCTCGCCGCCCGTCACCATCGTGAACAGCAGGAACCCGCCCACCACACACGCCCCCATGAACGCCCCTTGCAACCGGCTCTTGGATGCCAAAGCCATGCCTCCCGCACACAGCGCCAGTGCCAGGATGCAGAACGCCGCCCGCACACCGAACACCGGCATCAACACAAAACCCGTGAGCAAAACGCCCACGACCGCCCCGATCGTGTTCCACGTCAGCAAACGCCCCACATGCTCCGCCAGCCCGCTCGATCCACCCTTCACTGCCCGGATCCACAACGGCAACACCGCCCCCAGCAACGCCGCCGGAATCCCCAGCACGATGAGCGAGATCAACACGTTCAACAGCAGTTGCAACTGATACCCTGTGGATGTCCGGGCCACCGCCGTGCGCAGCTCGCGATACACATTTACCCAGCCCTCCGCGCTCCAGATGAAAAATCCGATCCACAACGCCCCTGCCAGCAATAGCACCACCGTCGCCAGCTCCCGCCGCGCCCACTGATACTTCGGTGACGAGATCATACCCGCGCCGAACCCGATGCCCAGGATGAACGCCACCAGCACCAGCGCGAACGATTGCAGCGACGCCCCGAACAACAACACCAACGACCGCGCCGCCAGCACCTCCAGCCCCATCGAGACCCCGCCCGTCAACATCACCAGCCCGATCGCCAGCTTCAACTGCTTGCCCGTCGCCACCGCTTCCTCTCCTGTCACCACTGGCTCCGGCTCACTCTTCTCCACTGCCTTCAACTCCGCCTCCTTATCCAACTTTCGCGCGAAGATGATCGCCGCTCCGCCTATGAACAGATTCACCAGGGCCGTCGCCTGCAACGTCGCCACCATCCCCAACGCCTGCACCAGAAAGAAGCCCGCCACAAACGACCCCGTCACCGCCCCCAGACTGTTGATCGCATAGAACCGCGCCGAGGCCCGGCTCGCATCCGCCTGGTTCCGCTGCAGCCATGCCGCCACCAGCGGCAACGTGCCGCCCATCAACACCGTCGGCACGATCAAGAGCGCCGTCGCGATCACACCCTTCCACAAGAGCAGCAGGAACTCTTGCTCCAGCATCCCCGCCCCCACGGATACGAACACACCCTCCGCCAGCTTGTGGAGGTAATCGAAAAAGAACGCGAACACCCCAATCGCCATCTCGATATACCCGTATGCCGCCAGCGGCTGCTTCAGCAGATCCGCCCGGCGACCGAAGATGCGGTTGCCCAGCGCCAGCCCGCCCATGAACACCGCCAGCACCACCGTCTGCGCATACACCGTGCTCCCGAAGATCAGCGCCAGATACTTCGACCACACCACCTCATACACCAGCGCCGTGGCGCCTGAGCAGAAAAACAGCAGCAGGATAAAAATTGGCATAAACGCGAACCAGCAAGATTGTTGCCGCGTGCGAAGTTTCCGCCACGTAGCAACTATATGACAAGCGTATAAAGAAGGGGCTAACCTGTCATAGACACTGGAAATGTTAACTCCTTCTCCTTGGGGAGAAGGCGGGGATGAGGGGAAAGACGACTTCCCCAAGCAAAGTAAGTTGTCCTTTCGCAACCAAAACACCCTGCCGACCCAAGCTTCCCGGAATAACCACGGTACTCGAAAATTTGCAGACAATGTGCAGTCTTGAAATAGCCCGGCGGCCAGTCGCGCATCGACAAAAAAAGGAGGGGGCCCTCCGGCCCCCGCTCCGCCACGTAGGAAGTCCCGTAGGGACAGCAGCGAAGTGCTATCGGTGTAAGCCCGGCACCCGCCTTTGTCAACCATCACTGAACTGCCAGATACTTCTCCCACACTCGCCTCCTTTCCCATCGTCCTCACTCCTTTTCCCATCGAACCTATGTGTCCCATACGTTCCATCTCTTCTCGCAAGGTCACCCGACCTCACCTTTCATACCTCCAACTCTACAGGGGGGGTAGGACATTGGCTGTCCATGGTCCCCTTTTTTGGGGAATATTCTCAAACCGCTTAAATGCCTGAAAATCAGATGGATACAACGAAAGCAGCCTCCCAAGCCCAGAATTCTTAAAAAATAATCTGCGAAAACCATCAAAGTTCCCCACCCGCCAAGTTTCCCCCTGTCGATTGCCTGCGGCACGGCTCTCCCTTTTCCCTGCCTCGGCACATGTGTACATCTGCCGAGGTTTTCTACCCGACCCGGTGCAGCGCGGGCGTCTCGCCCGCAGCAACGTTCTTGGAGCGTTATTAAAAAATGAGGTAACGGTATGGAGCGAGGATTTATGGGTTCTGGCGAGGCTTTGGCGAAGGAGCAGGTTCCAAACGACCCTGTGACGGAGCCGAAACGATGCCAGAACACATTAGGACCGCTCGCCATTTTCCCTCACCACACCGCTACCTCATTTTTAAAACCGCTCTAAGCAAGGCCAGCGTTCCCATCCGCATACCGGACACTTTTCCCCCTTGCTTCATTCTGCGTTCCTTCCGCGCCTTTAGCGGGCAAAAAACTCCCCTCCAGTCACCATCTTGTAAATCCTGTTAATCCTGTCAAAAAAACATTCCCCAGTCACGCCACACATATTACGTATGAACCTCTCCCCATCCTGTAGGCCTGCCGGCATGCCCCGTGCTTAAAAAGTCGGGGTGCAACCGGCTCACTTCCCCACCAACCCCGCCGCCTGTTTCTTGATCTCCTCCAGCAAGATCCGCGTCACCGGCCCCGCCGTCCCTTGCCACACCGTCGCCACGCTGATCGGCGGGAACCCCTCCATCGGCAACATCCGGACTCCTTTCGGCAACTGCCCCTTCGGCACCTTCACGGACACGCCCAATCCGAACCCATGCGCCACGTACGTATGCAGCAGCTCCAGTGAAGTCACCTCGATGCCTGTGGGCCATTCCACCTTCCGCTTCGCCAATCCCTGCCGCAACGCCATCGTCAGCGGTTCCGCTGCGGGCGGGCAGATGAGCGTCTCGCCGATGAGACTTTCCTTCCACAACTCTTCGGCCGATTTCAATTTCCAATCATCCGGCACCAGCAACACCAGTGGCAGTTCGATCAAGTGCATCGCGTGCATCCCTGCTGGCAGCTTCCCCGCTGTGACCGTCACCGCCAGATCAAACTCCTGCTTCGCAAAACCCTGTTCCACTTGCGCCAGCGTCGCCTCCACTAGCGTGAAGCGCAGCCGCGGAAATTGTTTGCGCACCCGCGACAGCACCGCTGGCAGATGATCCCGCAGCACCATGGAAGACGCCGCGATGCGCACGAGTTGCGTCGCCCCACCGCGGAGCTTCTCCGTCACCGGCCCGATGTTCTCGAAGAACGGCCGGATAAAACCATAAAGCTCCTCGCCCGCCGCCGTGAGCTGGAACGGCCGCCGATGAAAGAGCGACTGCCCCAGGTCCGCCTCCAGTTGCAAGATCTGGCTGCTCACCGCCGGCTGCTGGATGCCGTAGGGGATGTGCCGCACCGCGTTCATGATGCCCCCATGCTTTGCCACGTAATAAAACAGCTCAAGATGATGGATGTTCATGATTGATAAAACCGATGGCTGACAAATTTTTATCAATTAACCCTTCTCAGGAACAGCAGATAAGTTGTTGCTCCATGAACAGTGAATCGATCTACGAAATGGTGACCCAGAGCCCCAAACCGAAATCGTTCTCCTTTGGGAACTGGCTGAAAAAGAGCCTGCTGATTCTCTTCATCGGTGCGCTCACCGTCCTTCTGCTCAAAGTGGTTGGCCTGGCCATCTTGCAACATCTGATGCGCAATGTCGTGTAAAACGTGGCTCGCGTTGAAGTCGAGGGCCAAAGGCCCGGCCTCACACCAGCCTATGGCAACGCCATAGGAAAAGGTTTCCTTCAGCACCCAAGGGCTGAAAGCCCGCTTCATCTCTTGCGGCTGCACCCGGATGTGCGACTTGGAACCGACTTGCTCAAAGCTCCAAGAATTCCACCCGCCGCCGCCCATCCTCCAGATGCAAAATCGCCACCGACCGCTCCAGCTTGAACCTCGGCTTGCCCGCATAACCCGGGTTCAGAAAATGGATTCCCTCGATGATCTCGTTGAAGGGCTTGTGCGTGTGCCCGAAGAGGACCACCTGCGGATCGCTATGGATGATACGCCGCTTGAGCGTATCCGTCAGCCGCTTCGGCTCCACGATATGATGAACCATGAATTTGACGCCACCCACCTCCGCGATCTCCGTCTCCCGATACTCCATCCCGAAATCATTATTCCCCAGCACCGCCGTGACGGGGGCGATGCGCTCAAGTTCGAGGATGATCGAGGCATAACCGATATCTCCTGCGTGCAAGATATGCTCGACCCCTTCAAAAATCTCCGGCACTCGCGGGTCCAGATACCCATGCGTGTCTGAGATAAGGCCGATTTTCATATTCACCGCTTCGTTGGTAGGGCCCGTCTGTCCTCAGCGGGCCGTCCTTTCTTAGCCGAGGCACGAGGCTCAAACCTTTATGTTGGACGTTGGCTGTTCGATGTTCGATGTTCGATGTTCGATGTTCGATGTTGCCCGAACCTAAGCCTTCGCTTCTTCGCCCGCCGGCTTTTCTGCTTCTCCCGATTTTTCGGGCTCTTCCTGCTCTTTCGGTTCCGGTTCCTTCGCCTCGGCTTCAGCCAGCTTCATGGCACCAACAAACAGTCCGGTGAAAATGCCGCCGCTCATCAACGTGTTCTTCAGGAAGGTCCACGTCGGCGGAAATCCATCGATGCCCGTGGTCAACGCCTTGATCCAGCCCTCCAGCGTCTTCAGATACGCCGGATTGCCGATCCACGCAAAAGTGTTCGAGATGACGTAAAACAGGAACGCCCCCAAGATGCCTCCCCCGAGTAATTTCAGGAACCCCGCCTTCGGCCCGATCTTCCGCCCCAGCAAGATCAACAACGCATAGAGCGAATAGCTGGTCAGCATGTAAGCGCCCAATGGGGCCACCTTGTAATGGAAAATATTGATGATGATGTCGCTCACCAGCATCACCGCAAAAGGCAGCCACCAGACGAAGCGGGCCGGGATGAAAGCGCCCGCGCAGAACGCCAGCGCATAGGCCGCGCTGAAGTTCGGCGGCATAAAGCCCGGCCACCGCGTGATCGCAAAGGCGACCAGCAACAAGACCGGCAGGACGACATTCCACTTTTCTTTCACTCGCGCGGATGATACCCACATCCGCCCTTGTGACAAGCCGCCGTCCGCAAAACCTTTTCGACCCGTGCCAATCCCTTTGGAACATAAAGGGTTGGCGGCGTATTATGAGTGCCAAGCCTCCTCCTCTCTCTTGGTGCTTAAGCCACAACTATAGGCGTAGAGCAACAGACGGCCATACTGGCATCACGTCGGCAATTGGTTACTCCCTCTCCCCAAGGGAGAGGGCCGGGGTGAGGGGGAATGTGATATCCATAAACAGATCCAGCCGCCTTTCAATTTCGAGACGTAAGAACCCTCGGCCGTGCTCAACCGATACCCTTTCCTTTGAACAGCTTACGCTCGCGGGCGCGGAGGCAGCGATATGACCGCCTCTCCCCCAGATCACCTCTTTGAAGTCATCCACGAAGACGACGAATTCCTTGTCATCAACAAGCCTGCCGACCTCGTCTGCCACCCCACCAAAGGCGACATCTACTCCAGCCTCATCAGCCGGGTGCGTATCCATCTGGGTGAAAGCATCAACCCGCACCTCATCAACCGCCTCGACCGCGAGACCAGTGGACTGGTGCTCGTCGCCAAGACCGATGCCGCCGCCAAGCAACTCCGCCGCCAGTGGGAAAGCCGCGAAGTCCGCAAAATCTACCAAACCATCGTCCGCGGCCATGTGGCAGCGGATAGCGGCATCATCGACGCCCCCTTGGGCAAAGATGAGAGCAGTATCGTAGCCATCAAAGATTGCGTGCGACCGGATGGCGCATCTTCCCAGACAACATACAAAGTATTGAAGCGTTTCACCCGCACAGAGGGCGACTTCTCCTTGCTCGAAGTGGAGCTGCTGACCGGTCGCAAACACCAGATCCGCATCCACCTCGCGCACATGGGCCACCCCATCGTGGGCGATAAAATCTATGGCGGCGATGAAACCCTCTATCTCGCCCTGGTAGAAAGCCGCCTCACCGACGAACAACGCCAACGCCTCATCCTCCACTGCCAAGCCTTGCACGCTGGTGAAGTGCGCTTTCAGTGGAATGGCGAAGAGCGCATTTACCGCGCTGAACCTGAGAAATGGTTTCGCGAGTTCATCCACTAAATCATAGCCGTCCCGCATGCGGGATTAGTCGGCGCTGACTGGTTCCAAGGAGCGCTTGCCCTAATCTGTGAGCTTCCCGCCTCCCCTGATTTCTAGTATTCCCAATCCCGTGACCGACAAACTACCGAAGACCATGCAGGCCGTGGTATATCGCGGAGTGAAAGACCTGCGTGTGGAAGAAGTGCCCGTGCCGCGCATCGGCGCGAATGAGATCCTCGTGAAAGTCACCGTCTGCGGCGTGTGCCCCACGGACATCAAAAAGATCCATTACGGCACCGTGCCGCCTCCGCGCATCTTCGGTCATGAAACTGCCGGGACCATCGTGAAGACTGGTGCTCAAGTGCGCGGCCTCAAAGTCGGTGATCGCGTAGCTCTCCACCATCATGTCCCTTGTCTGAAATGCCATGCCTGCCGTCACCAAGCCTTCGCCCAATGCCCGCAATACAAACGCACCGGCATCACCGCGGGCTTCGAACCTGCTGGTGGCGGCTACGCCGAGTACGTGCGCGTGATGTCCTTCTGTCTCCCCGGCGTGGTAAAGATTCCGGCGAAGAACACTTTTGAAGAAGGCGCGATGCTGGAGCCGGTGAACACGGTGCTGAAAGGCGTGAAGCGCCTTAATCTCCTGAAGGGCGACGCTGTTCTAGTAGCAGGGCAGGGGCCTATTGGTTTGATGTTCACGCGCCTGCTGGCCTTTCGCGGTATCCACGTCATAGCCACCGACCTCCTCGATACCCGTTTAAAGCTCGCGAAGAAGCTGGGCGCAAAACTCGCGATCCGCGGTGACGCCGCCGATCTCGCTGGGCAAGTCACCAAACTCACCAAAGGCCGCGGCCTGGACGCCGCCGTCATCGCCACCCCCGTGGATGCCGTGTTGAAACAATCTATGAGCTTGCTGCGAGGCGCCGGTCAAGTCCTCCTCTTCGCCCACACCAAACGCGGCGCGCTCACGGACATAGACCTCTCCACCGTCTGCGTGGATGAAAAAGACCTCATCGGCAGTTACTCCTCCGACGTCACCTTGCAACCCGAAGTGGCCAAGCTCGTCTTCTCCCGCAAACTCGACGTGCGCGCCCTCATCACCCACCGCTTCCCGCTGGCGCAAACCGCCGAAGCCGTGGAACTGGCCGCCAAGCCAACCCCGGAGTCATTGAAGGTCGTGGTGATGCAGCTTTGATGGAGCGCGGCTTTTAAGCCGCTTCAATAGCCATAAGCAAAGGTGGCGTGAAGTACGACTGCGTTGTTCGGAAAGCAGACTCCAATCCCCTGTTTGAATTGTAATCCGAATCCGCTTTGTAACAGTGAAGTGTCCCTGCTATCATCGGAGCAATACCCAACCCGGAGGTAACCATGTTTTGGAAAAAATCTGATACAGATTACATCAACTCAGTTCGCCGTTGGGTTCGCTGGTCTAAACGGTTTGCGGTTTTATATGCCGTCATCTTGGTTGCGTGGGTGGTGATTTTGGTCCTGTGGCATCTGATGCTCGAACGTATCTCTACCACGTTTGAGTTGGCTGGAGACGAGGCCGCATCACTTGCTTTTATGCTTGGAGCGTTGACCACGGTGTTTTGGTTTGCCTGCGCATTCGTGCTTTTTATGTTGCTAGGTTCTGTGACCATGCGGCCGTGGATATTGCTGGTTGCTTACCATGATCGCTTGAATAAAGCAGGTTTGATTGATGGTGGAGGCCATGGTCCCAGCAAACATCAAAACTAGTTATTGGTTTGCCTGCGAGTGTGGGAGCGCGGCCTCTAACCCGCAGCAATTGCCATAAGCAAAGCAGGCATGAAGTGCGACTGCGTCACCCGGAAAACAATCTCCAAACTATCGTCGGATTTGTAATTCAGATCCGCTTTGTAACAGCGAGCTTTCCTTGCTATCCTCGCGGCAATATCCAACCCGGAGCCAGCCATGTTTTGGAAACGCCAGACAGATGATGAATACGTGGAGTCCGTGCGTAAAGGGATGAGCACACGCAAATGGATAGGTATTGTTCATTTGCTGATGGCGATCATCTTCGCCGTACTCTTGGCGATCCTTCTTAAGTTGATATTCAAGCTGACCCCGGATGCCACTGGGGAGGGGTTTCCTATCGGCTTCGTGGTGGGGGTTTTCGCTGGGATCGGACTTGTGAAGGCTGGTTTATATATCGGATTCGCCCTGATCTGGTTCATAAAACCAAGAGGCCTCAGGCTCTTGCTTGAATATCACGACCGCTTACAGGCTGGGAACTGCGGGAATACACCTAAATCGCCCTCGCCGTCTCCGTCTGCAAAACCTCCCAATACTCTCCCTGCAGATCCGTGACGAGTGGCGAGCTGCTGATCAGAGCGCCATCGATACGCGTGACCTCCACTATCCCCAACGTGCTCAAAGTCAAAAACACCCCTTTGGCCTTTAGTAATTTCTCCGGAGTGATGGCTTTTTCCTGACACTCAAAACCCAGCTTCTTGCAAAGTTCAAAAATTAGTCCCCGCGTCACCCCGGCCAGTGCCCCACCGGCCAGCGGCGGTGTGCAGATTACCTCATGCTGGATGTAAAACAGGTTCGCGCTCGCCGCTTCCACGACATCACCCTCCGTGTTGAGCAGCAAAGCATCTTCCGCACCCTTTGCTTGCGCCTCCGCTTTGGCGAGCACGTGCAACAGGCGGTTGGCATGCTTGGGCTGCGAGAGCGCATTACCCATGGGCAGACGCAACGTGGCCGTAGCCAACGTCCAGCGCGGCGGTTGCAGCAGATCCACACTCGCCGCGCGATGCGTCGTCAGCACCAGCACCGGGTTATCCGCACCGAGTGGGGAATAGCCGCGTGTGCCTACGCCACGTGAGAGGTGCAGTCGCAACACGCCTTCCGGCATCTCATTGCGCCGGATCAGTTCCTCCGCCCGCGCCAGCAGTTCACGCGAAGCATACGGAATCTCGATTTTCAGCGTATCGGCCCCTTGTTCGAGGCGTTTCCAATGCTGTTTCCAGCGGAACGGTTTGCCATTGTGCACGCGCATTGTCTCGAACAGCGCGTCACCGTAAAGAAAACTGCGGTCGAACACCGAGACCTTCGCTTCGGCCTCCGGGACAAACTCGCCATTGAGAAAAACCATCATGATGCGGTGGTGTCAGCGGGCCGGTATTCTGGTTGCGGTTGCAGTTGCAGTGCGGCGAGGAAGCCCCGCGCCTTAGCGAGGGTTTCATCATATTCCGCTGCCGGTACGGAATCCGCGACGATGCCCGCACCGACATGAAAATGGACCTGCTCACCCTGGCACACCGCCGTACGGATGGTGATGTTGAGCTGGCTTTCGCGATTGAATCCGAGGTAGCCGATGCAGCCGGTGTATGGCCCACGGGCGACATTCTCCAGTTCATCGATGATCTCCATCGCACGGATCTTCGGTGCGCCGGTGATGCTGCCGCCGGGGAAGCACGAAGCGAATGCGGCGAAGTGCGTGACATCGGATCGCAGTCGGCCCTCCACCGTGGAGACGAGGTGCTGCACCTGGGCGTAGCGTTCCAAGCGCACGAGTTCCGGCACTTGCACGGAACCGTATTCGCAGACGCGGCCGAGGTCGTTGCGCAAGAGATCGGTGATCATCACCAGCTCGGCCATTTCTTTCGGACTCGTCTGGAGTTCATACGTGAGCTGCGCATCGCGCACCGGATCATGCGCGCGCGGGCGAGTGCCTTTGATGGGCCGCGTGAGGATGTGCGAGCCGCTCAGGCGCAGGAACAATTCCGGCGAGGACGAGGCCAGCGAGAAATCACCACAGTCCAGATACGCGGCAAAGGGTGCCGGGGAAACCTCGGCCAGCCGTTCAAAGAAATTCCACGGCGAGGTCGTCAACGGAGCGCTGAGCCGCTGGGCAAGATTCACCTGATAGATGTCCCCGCTCCAGATGTAGCGCTGAGCGCGTTCCACCCCGGCGATGAATTGGGCACGGGTGAAAGTTGAGGTGACAGCGGATGACGGCTGCTGGACGCCTGATTCCAGATGGGATTGTTCTTCAGGATTTGTCGCCAGTTTTTCCTGCCACCAAAGCGCGGACCGATTCGCGGATTCTTCACTGCGCGAGCCATCGACGTTTAGCCCGGTGACGATGAGCCAGGTTTTGCCGAGCCGATGATCGAAGACGGCGAGGCTATCGTAGAAGCCCACATGGCAATCGGGCAGTTCCAGATCGTTCACGGCATTGCGCGTGAGCTTGGGCTCTACGAAATTCTTCAGGTCATATCCCCAATAACCAAAACAGCCGCCGACGGGGAAGGGCAGGTCGAGTTCATCCAGTAACTCGTAGCGGGACATGAGCGAGTCCAGCGCATGCCAAGGATTGCCGAAGACCTCCTGCAAGCCGTTCACCGAGTGCAGTTCGCAGCGGGAACCGAATGAACGAAAGGTCAGGAAAGGGCGGGCGGTGACGAAGGAGTAACGCGACTGGGGCGAGTCCGCCATCCCGCTCCGGAGCAGCACCCCACCGGGCTCAGTCCGCAACGACGCAGCCAGGGAGCTGGGCGTATGCTGGGTCGAGATTTCGGTGATGAGCGGGCGCATATCGTTTGTCAGGCAAAGTCAAAGTTCGTTGTCGCCCAGCGTCAAACCCCAAATTAGGGAACCTGCCGGTCACGTTCAGCCATGCTGGCTGCGAACAGGCGTTCAGCACGCAATTTGACGCGTTCCAGCCGGAACTCCTCCTCTCGTATCTGCTCAAGCCAGTTGCCAGGTAAATGGTCGAACCCGAGAAATGCGCCGGAGATGGCTCCAGTCATGCAGGCGATCGTGTCCGTATCTCCGCCCAAGAAGATGGCGTTGGTGATCGCCTCGTCGAAATTTTGGAGAGAATTGAGAAAACAGTAGATGGCCATGGGTACGGATTCGTGGACTTTGATGCCATTGCCCAATTCATTCACCAGTTCGGCGGGTTTGGCTGAACGGCGCAACCCCTGCATCATCACTTTTAGTTTATCCTGAAACAAGGTGATGTCCTCTCCTGATTTTCCATGAGCCTCCAGCTCACGTTGCAAAAGCTCCAGATAGACAGTCGTCGAGAAGCGGTCTGCCAATCGGATGGCCAAGGCCACGGCGATCGCTTGCAGTACGCAGCCTTGTCGTGCCAAGGGATGGGAATGGGTGGGATTCGATGAACGCACTGCCAGAGAACGCAGTTTCGGCAGGTTATGATGATAATAGAGCCCCACTGGTGCCACCCGCGTGGCTGAGCCGTTTCCATAAGAGCCACCTTCAAAGAAAGCATTGGCCAGGCTTTTCCAGACTGCGGGCTGGGTACGAAATGTTTCGATGATGCGGGCTGTGCCGGGGCCGAATCGCCGGGCTGGGTCGTAATGCTGGGACAGATGGTTCAGTAATCTCTCCTCGGTATGATCCTCATGATCGATCAGCCACCCGGTGACGGCAAGTAGCATGGCGGTATCATCGGTATAGCGGCCGACTTGCCAGCGGCCCCCAAAAGGTTCAGGCACGGAATCCAATGCGAGAATGGAATCCACGCTGGAGAAAGTCTTATGTATGTAACCGGCGGATTCTGCTTCCACTACCGCCCCGGCGATATCGCCCAACATCGCTCCCGCAAGACACCCTGTGTAACGGCTTTCAAGCGAGGGTTTCATGGCGAAACAACCGCAGTCAGATCAACTGCTCAGCAGTTCCTTCAAACCGCGATCACTTTTCAACGGGCTGACCAAGGCCAGGCTCATGCGGGCAGGGGTGAAGAATTCACGGGCGACGGCGCGGATGTCCGAGGGCTTCACTTCGGCGAGGCGGCGTTTGATGTCTTCCGGCTTCTGGATGCGGCCATAGCCGAGCAGTTGTTCGCCCAGCCACATCATCTGGTTCTCCGTGCTCTCGAGGCTGAGATCCATCTGGCCGAGGAGATAATCGCGGGCTTCGCGCATCTCCGTGGCGCTGGGCAGTTTCTCGCGGCAGCGTTTCAACTCCTGTGCGATGAGTTTCAGGGCGGGCTTGGCTTTGGCGGTATCTACGCCAGCAGTGACGATCAGGGCGCCCGTGTCATCAAACGAGTTCTGCCCGCTCTGGATGGAGTAGGCGAGACCGTGTTCCTCCCGCACGACCTGGAACAGGCGGGAACTCATGTTCTCGCCAAGCATCACGTTCAGCAGTCGCAGAGCGAAGCGTCGTTCGTCATGCCGGGAACAGGTACGCAAGCCCAAGGCGAGATGCGTCTGTTCGATATCCTTGGTAAAGAGTCGTACGCGTGGTTCGGTCTGCTCGGGAGCCACGGGCAGGAAGGTCGGCCGTTTGCCTTGGGCAAACGGCTTGGTCAACTTCCTGGCCAGGGCCACCACTTCACGATGCTTCACTTTTCCGGCGACGGTCAGCAGCGAGCTGGCGGCGACGTAGTGGGATTGCAGGTAGGCGACGAGTTCATCGCGACGCAAGCCATCGAGCGTTTCGAGTGTGCCGGTGAGCGGGCGGCCCAAGGGATGCCCGGGCCAGAGCGTCTCATTCAGCAACTCCATCACGTGGGAGGCGGGCTGGTCGAGATACATGGCGACCTCTTCCTTGATGACACTGCGCTCCTTGTCGAGTTCCACTGTGTCGAAGCGCGAATGCAGCACCATGTCGAAGAGCACGTCGAGCAGGTTATTGAGCTTGTCATGCGGTGCGCGGGCATAGAAGCACGTCTGCTCCTCGCTGGTGAAGGCGTTCAGGTAGCCGCCCACGCCTTCCACCGCTTGCGAGATCTGCTTGGCATTCCGGCGTTCCGTGCCCTTGAAGAGCATGTGCTCGATGAAGTGGCACACGCCGTTTAGCGCGGTGTTCTCGTAGCGTCCGCCCACACCCACCCAAAGCCCGGCGCTCACGCCGGACATGTGGGGCATGGTGGCAGTCGCGACGGTGAAGCCGTTCTCCAGCCTGGTAAGCTCGTACATGAGATTATCTATCTGAAGGCAGGCGGAACGTCTTCCGGTGGACCGATGCGGCGGCGGTAATCCAGGATGATGGCCACGGCTTCATCCACATCATCGGTGACGTTCATCAAGTCGATGTCACCGGGGCTGATGAGCTTCTTGCCTTCCAGCGTGGTCTTCATCCACTTGATGAGACCGCTCCAGTAATCCGTGCCGAAGAGGATGAGCGGGAAGCGGGAAATCTTCTGCGTCTGCACCAGCGTGGCCACTTCGAAGAATTCATCCAACGTGCCAAACCCGCCGGGCATGTAGACGAAGCCCATGCTGTACTTCACGAAGCAGACCTTGCGGGCGAAGAAGTAATGGAAATCGATGGGAATGTTCGAGTAGGGGTTGCCCGTCTGCTCGTGCGGCAGCTTGATATTCAGGCCCACGGATTTTCCCTTGGCCTGAGCGGCGCCTTTGTTCGCGGCTTCCATGATGCCCGGACCACCGCCGGTGATGACAGCGATGTGATGCTTGGCGAGTTCCTTGGCGAGCGTCACTGAAGCCTTGTAATACAGATCACTGGGCTTGGTGCGGGCGGAGCCGAAGACGGTCACGGACGGGCCGACCTTGGACATGGTATCAAAGGAATCGACGAATTCCGCCATGATGCGGAAGACGCGCCAGGGGTCTTCCTGCAAATGCGAACCGGGGGCATGTGTATGGTGCATGGCCGGGAAGATAAAGAGGAGCGGGCGGGATGTCTATGCCAACTGGGGTGTATTGTGAGTAACTAAGGAATGAGACTGACCGGAAAAACGAAAACCCGCTTGACTCCTTTGACACACGGCAGAAAATCATCTCCGATGCTCGAATCCGCCGGCTTAATCGGTTACATTGACCCAGGTGCCGGTAGTTTGCTTTTGCAAATGCTCATCGCAGGAGCTGTTGGTGCCGTCACTTTTTTCCGCCGGTCCATCCTTGGATTTCTGTGCTTCTGGAAGCGACCCAAAGAACCGGCCCCCGATCCCGAGTCCGCAGCCGATCGGAAATCCAAATAGATCTGCGCTTAATCATCAATGCCGAGCACCCGAATCTCCGGTTCGTTCCGTGACCCCAGCGGGTATGTGTTTGAGCGCGACGGCCGGCTGTTTCGGGCGGTTGACGCAGAATGCCACGCTGTCCTCGAATCCCTTGCCCACCAGCAGATCCTTAAGAGACTGCTTGATGATGGGGTGATTGTCGGAACCCGGTTCGTGGATGATCCCGCACTGCTCGATGCGCTCCGGAACGAACACCCCGGGAGCGCCGGATTCCTCGAGCACGACATTCTTCCGCAGATATCCTACCCGTATGAATGGACCGTATCCATGCTGGCCGACGCCGCAGTTCATACGCTTGAGTTGCAGACCCGGTTGGTGACGGCGGGTTACGGCCTCAAGGACGCTTCGGCTTACAACATCCAGTTTGTCGAAGGCAAACCGGTATTTATCGATATTGCTTCCATCGAACGTCCGGCCCGGCTGGACTTGTGGTTTGCGCTGGGCCAGTTGCAGCGCATGTTCCTTTACCCGCTGCTGCTTTGTACCATGCGGGGATGGGATCTCCGTTCCTGTTTTCTGTCGCGTCTGGACGGGATCAGTTTGCAGGAAATGGGGCGAAGCTTTGGCTGGCTGGAGCGTTTGCGTCCAGCCCTGTTGTTGGACATTGGTCTGCCGCTGCTCATGGAACAGCATGGCAGTAGCAAAGCCCGGCTCAAACCCGGTCAGGATGCTGGCAGCGCGTCCCAGTTGTTCAATCTTCAGCGGCTTCGCGGCAAGATCCATAAACTCGCCTCATCCTACAAACCGCAGGGCTCCTGGGCCGGTTACACTGGTAACTGCTCATATAGTCCTGCCGCCGAACGGTCCAAAAAGGATTTGATCCGTGATTTCCTGCAACGGGAGCGACCGGCCAAGGTGCTGGATTTGGGCTGTAATACGGGTGATTACAGTTTTCTGGCCGCCGCTTGTGGCGCGGAAGTGGTCGCCACGGATGCTGACCATGACGCGGTGGAAAGTCTGTACCGTCGGTTGAAGACCATGCCCCAGCGGATCACCCCGTTGGTTCTGGACATAACCAATCCGAGCCCGGCAATCGGTCACCTGAACGTCGAACGCCGCAGCTTTCTCCAACGGGTGGATTCCGATTGTGTGATGGCGTTGGCATTGCTTCATCATCTCCTGGTCTCGGCGAACCTGTCACTGGAAGCCAGCCGGGACCTGCTGTGGCAGTTGACCCGCAAACACCTGATCCTCGAATTTGTGCCGCCGCAAGATGTGATGTTCCAAAAGCTCCTGCAGTTCCGGCGGGATCTGTTTGACGGCCTGTCGTTGGAAAAATTCCTCAACGTGTTCTCCTCCCGTTTCGAATTGCTGGCCCAAATTAAGATTGAGGATTCGCCCCGCACCTTGCTCTTCTTCGCCCGGAAAGCCTAGCGGACACCGGGAAAGGAGTTGCGATAGACTGGAGGCCTCTTTAACTTCGCTTTACCGACGCTGATGAGCAGATGGCAGAAACTGGCGGTGGCACTGACGGCCTCGACGCTGCTTTATGGCGGCCAGATCCGGATGTACACGAGCGCTCAGAATCGCTTTCTGGAGCAGTGGAGCCTGGTGGACGCCCTCAGCCTTGTCCTAGGAGTTGTGCTGTTTGCGCTGCTTGCCTTGGGGCTTGACTGGCTGATTCTCTGCTCGGGCAGCTTGCTCTTGAGACGGGTCTTTCAGCATCTCTTTCTGGTGGCTCTCGGAGTGGGACTGGTTTCGTCCCTGTTGACCTATGCGGATTATAAATCGGAGATACTCCTGCTCGGCCTGGCGGCCTTGGTGACCGTTTCTTGGTGCCGTCCACAGGCACGAATCATTCCGCGTGCTGTCAATTTAGCCCTGGTGCTTTCCCCGGTGGTGCTGATTTTGTGCGGACAACTCCTCAGTTTTCCCCGTTGGTCTTCCCCCCAGGAACAGTTGCCGGCTGTGACGGTGGCTAAACCCGAAGCCAGACCGGTGTATATATTTCTTTTTGATGAATGGTCCTACGTGCGAAGCACGCATGAGGGCGAATTTCTTCCCTTCTTCAAAAACGTTCGCGAATTGAGCCGCGATTCATTCGTGTTTACCAACGCCTTGTCCATGGGGCCGCGCACGTTGGTGTCCGTACCACGGATGCTTTTTCAGACAGACCGGGAGATGCGGGTGGGCCGGGAGTCGGTGTTCTGGGATGATGAGCCGGCCACGGCTGTGCGCAGTTTGTTCCAGACCGCTGGTGAAGCCGGTTACCAAACCTATGCGCTGGGTTTTTGTCTGCCGTATCGCCGGTTACTGGGGGAACAGGTCGATTATTGTAGTTCGCAGCCGGTGTTGCGCAAGCCGCTGGGCCTGGTTGACGGCACGTACTACCGGGCCTTGGAAAACTTCCAGTTTTGGCTCGACCCCTTCAGCCAGCGGATCAACCGGGGCATGGCGCAATCGGTTTCGCTGAACTCCCGGGTCGCTTACAGCCGTTACTGGTTTGACCTTAACAAGCGGATCGAGGAGGAGACTTTGCAGGTCATCGGGCACTCGCCCAAGAATTCGCTCTGTTTTTTCCATGTGCCGGTCCCGCACGGCCCCTTCGTGTTCAAACCAGATGGCAGCTACGCGGGGCCCTTCACGGGCGATCGCGTGGCGTACGAGCCGGATGGCTACGAGAATCACCTGAAATACTTGGACGTCGTGATCGGCCGGTTCATGACCAAGCTCCGTGAAACGGGCAAATTTGATGATGCGCTGATCATCATCACCTCCGATCACGCGTGGCGGCAGGATAACCTTCGCGCCGGCAAGCTGGTCGTGGCCGATGAGGTTCGTCGTGTGCCCTTGATCATCAAGTGGCCTCAGCAACAGCAGGGTCATCGGGTTTCTGCCCGCTATACCATGGCGGAACTCGGTCCGCTGCTTGAAGCGGCCATCCGCGGTGAAGGGGAGGCTTCGGTTTTGTCGCGGGTGACCGGCCGTTGATGCTTCTCGGAAGCCCCTGTCCTGATCCGGGTTTTCTGTGCGGTGCCATGCCCGGGTTTCATGCGTGTTCTTTTTGCCAACGCCAGCGCGCCAGGCTGAACACCTCATTTGACTGCTTCGGGCACCGGCCACTGATCTGAGTCCGTGCGGGCTGCGGCCATGAGGGCGGAGATTTTCTTCACTTCGTCCGGATGCTGCGCCGCCACATTTTTCTTCTCCTGCGGATCTTGCGCCAGATTGTAAAGTTCCATGGGCTTGCCGTGGGGGCGCACCGCTTTCCAGTCACCCTGACGCAGGGCCTGGGTAAAGCCGTCATTGTGCAATTCCCAATAGAGGTAGTCAGGGGGCGCGAGTGATTTGCCTTTCAAGGCGCCGACCAGGGAGCGACCGTCAATCTTGTCGGTCGCACCTGTACCGGTCAGTTCACCGATGGTGGGCAGGATGTCCCACATCGCGCACGGAGTGTTGACGACGTTGCTGCTGGCGACTTGGCCCGGCCACCAGACGATGAGAGGCACGCGGAGGCCGCCTTCATAGAGTTCGCCGCGCTGACCGCGCAAGCCGCCCGCAGCATTGAAGAAGCCGGGATCAGAGCCGCCTGCGCGCCACGGTCCGTTATCGCTGGTGAATATGACGACAGTATTCGTTTCCACCTTATGTCGTTTGAGTTGATCCAGCAGTTTGCCGACATCCGTATCCAGCTTGGTGATCATGGCGGCGCGGTTCTTTTCCGTCTGGGGCCAGCGTTCATCGGTGTAGGGCGCGTCACTGGGTATCTCCATGCCGTTGCCCGTGGCGCGACCGAGGTCGGCATTGGCGTGGGGAAGCTGGGTGGCGTGGTACAGAAAGAAACGACGGCTTTGATTCGTCGGGACTGGCTTGGTCAATTTGATGAAACTGAGGGCATTCGAGGTGAGCATGTCAGGCATATATAGCCCTTTCCGGCCACCCTGATTTTCAGAGATAAGCCAGATGCTTTCATTCCGGGAGAAGGCGGGCGGGTAATACATCTGGGCCAGGCTGCCGTTGAGAAGGCCGACCCATTCTTTGAAGCCTTGCTTGTTCGGCGTGCCCGAGGAGCCGTTATCGCCCACGGCCCACTTGCCAAAGGCACCGGTCTGGTAACCGTTCTCTTGTAACATCTCTGCGATGGTCACATCACTGCTGAACAGGGCGGTGGCGAGGCGGGATATGCCGCGGATGTTGGTGTGGCCGGTGTGGCGGCCCGTCAGCAGGCTGGCCCGCGAGGCGTTGCCCAGCGAACTGCCCGCGTAGAATTGGGTGAAGCGGGTGCCTTCCTTGGCCAGACGGTCCAGCACCGGGGTCTTGATCTTGGCCTGCCCGTAGCAGCCCAGGTCGCCATACCCCAGATCATCCGCCACGATGAGCACGACGTTGGGCCGGTTGCCCGCCTCCCGTTTGATTTGGGCCTGGACCGGAGAAAAAGATGCATTGCCCAGCAATAAGCCGAGCAGAACCAGACGTACGCTCTGAGAGAACGACAGCATGGGCGTAATCTCACGCAAGCGGGCCGGTTCGTCCAGTCCGCTTGTGACTTAACGATGGCTTGAATTGAAGAAAGGATGAGCGCAAGTGTAGGCGGGTTGTGAGCGCGAACTTATTGGCAGACTATCTGGGCCGGGTGCCCAAGCGTTTCCGGGTGGTCCTGCAGACCTGCATTTATGGCTTGGTGGCCGGACTGGCAGCGGTGGCGTTTCATCTGGGCATCTACTGGTTCTACCGGCTCACATTCGTGGAACTGGCCCTGCGCTCCAAGGGCGAGTTTTTGATCGGCAGTCTGGCAATCATTCTTTCCACCTCGCTGTTGACCGGCTGGTTGCTGAACCGTTTCTGCAGGGAGGCTGCGGGCAGCGGCATTCCCCAGGTGAAACTCGCATTCTGGAAAGAGTTCGGCTTCATCTCCTGGCGGGTGGTGTGGGTCAAATTTGTGGCCGGCATCCTGAGTGTGGGTGGCGGTGCCAGCTTGGGGCGGGAAGGGCCCAGTGTGCAGATCGCCGGGGGGCTGGCCTCGAATGTGGCCGGGGTTCTGGGCGAGCCAAAGCAGAAGCGGCGGCAGGCGTGTGTGGCCGGGGCGGCGGCTGGTTTGGCAGCGGCCTTCAACACCCCACTGGCGGCCATCACGTTCGTGCTGGAGGAGATCATCGCTGACTTGAACAGCCGTTATCTGGGGGCGGTGCTGATGGCCTCGGTGATCGGAGCGCTGGTGGTGCATGGTCTGGTGGGCAAGCAGCCGGCCTTTGAACTGGGCGATGTGGCCGCCCCCAATTGGCCGGTGTATTTGCTGATCCCGGTGGTGTCGGCCTTTGCCGCCCTCATCGGCGTGCTTTTTCAGAGATCATCACTGGGGTTGCGGGCCAAAATGCGGTCGCAGCAGCAGATCCCGGCATGGCTGTTGCCGGCTGTTGGAGCGCTTATCACTTGGTGCATCGGCAGCTTCATCTGGTGGCATACCGGGCATTTGGGTGTCTTCAGCGTGGGGTATGATGACCTTTCCTCCGGGCTGAACCACCAGTTGGAGTGGAAGTTTGCCGCGCTGTTGCTGCTCGGCAAGCTGGTGGCGACCATCTGTTGTTACGGCTTCGGCGGGTGTGGCGGCATTTTTTCCCCCACCTTGTTTCTGGGCGGCATGACCGGAGTTGTGCTCGCGGGTGTCTTCGGTCTGGTGATTCCGCTGGAACCGACGGATGCCGTCGTGCTGGCGGTGGTTGGCATGAGCGCCACCTTGGGCGGAGTGGTCCGCGCGCCGGTCACGGGCATTCTGATCGCCTTTGAAATGACCCATGAGTTCGCTTTGGTGCCTGCTTTGATGCTCGGTGCGCTCATCAGCGGGGCCATAAGCAGGAGAATGACGCAGCACAATTTCTATGACGAACTGCTGCAACAGGACGGGCACAAGATCGAGCATGTCATTCCGCCGCGGGACTTGAATTCATGGCAGCAACTGCCGCTTTCCTCCATCGCGAATTTCCAGCCGGTGGTGGTCAAGGGCACCGGTGCGGAAGCCATCCGTGAAGTGCTCATGCATCATCCTTACAACTATTTCCCGGTGGTCGAGGACAAGCAATTGAAGGGCATCCTCAGCCGTCAGAAAGGGGAGATGTCGGTGAAAAGCGGCGAGCCTCCGATCCTCCAACCGGCCATCACCTGCCTGCCCACGCAGAGCATCCGTGAGCTGCAATCTCTCCTGATCGAATCTCCCACGGGAGTGGCGGTCCTGCTGGACCGGCCCGAGGGACGGGTCATCGGGCTCATCACTTTGCACGACCTCTTGCGTGCCGAGATGGCCACCGCCCAGCAGTCGGGCAAGGATTAAGCCAGGTACGGGATGGTAAGGGGACCTTGTGGCAACACGGCCACGCGGGCATCTGGGCCGAGCTTGGCCAACCGCTCTTTCACCGCACGGCTGATGTCATGACAGGGCGTGAGATGACAGGCGCGGGCGGTTTCATCCGAAAGACCGCTGTGGATTTGCACTTCTGCCCGACGCTGGATGAGCGCCTGAATCTGGGCCTGCCATTGTTCCGGACGCACGAAGCCGGGCGTAGCCAGCATGGTGAGGATCTCCTCCGGGCTTGGCGCACTGGTAAGCAACTGATCGAAAGGACTGTTCGTCGGCACACCTTCGCTGCATTCGGCGGCGAGGATGAGCAGGCCGCCTTCTTGCAAGATCCGTGCGCCGGCGCTCATGCCTTTCACGCCTTGGTAGAGATTCATGTCCAGCGGGTAACCGCTGTTCGTCGTCACCACGATCTCGAAGGGCGCTTTCACCTTCTGCATGGCCGAGCCGCGGACAAATTCCGTGCCCGCCATGTGTGCTTGGATGAGATCGCCGGCGAAGACATTGGTGATCTGGCGCTGCTCATTGAGGGTGACGTTCAGAAGAAAGCTCGGGCCGGCGCGTAGGGCGATGTCACGCAGTTCTTCCCAGAGCGGGTTGCCCTCATTGATGCCGAAGCTGGCCTTGGGACTGCTGATGTTCCGCACGCCGTGATTGCTCATCACGGTGCGCAAGCCCGCGACCCCGGGCATCAGGCCTTTCGGGCCACCGCTGAAACCGGCGAAGAAATGCGGCTCGATGAAGCCGGTGACGATGCGCAGATCGGCCTCGACGGCATTACGGTTGAGCAGGGCGGGCGTGCCATCGCGGGTCGTGCCGACTTGGACGAGCGCGGCTTCATTCTCGGGTTCGTGATTGAGTACGCGCCAGTTCGCGACGACTTCGGGCGTGAGCATCTTCTCCAGTTCCGCATTGGTATTGGGACGATGGGTGCCGAGCTGATTGAGCAGCGTGATGTTCTCCCGCGGATGATCTTTCAGGAAATCCAGCAGCCAAGGGATAATGCGGTCATTGGGCGTGGCGCGGGTGATGTCAGTGAAAAGGATGCAAATCTTGTCTGTAGGCTTGATGCGTTGGAGCAAGGGCGCGGAGGCGATGGGGTTCTGCAAGGACTGCAGAATGGCGGCACGCTCATCCGGCAAGCCCGGCGTCTGCGCTGGCTCGATGACGGTGGTGCGATCAGCGGGCAGATCGATTTCCAGATGACCTTGGCCGTAGGCGAGCGGGATTTTCATGGGTTCTTGTAATCACTGACAATCATGGACCGGAAAATTGGGCAGGCCGAGGACTATTCTCCGGCTGGTTCATCATTCTGCGGTATGGCATCTGATCGTGATTTGCTTCTCCCGCTCATACTTCAACAACCGCGGGAAATACGTGGGATGGCAATGCCGCACTTCCAGGAAATGCAGGTTCAGCGGGTGCGGTTTGTAGAGTTCAAACGCCTCGTTCAGCATGGTGGAACTCCAGCTCTCCTGCGGACCGGCCCCCGTCATTTGCTTATGCCAGCCTCGGTCTGAATCCAGCCATAGAGCGAGCTGGGAGCGGTTCAGGACGTAACACCCGCTGTGAGAATTGGCACATTGCCCGAAAGCAATGCCGGCCGCCTTGAATGTGGCGGGCGCCGACCATGCTTCCGCGCGGAAATCCTCATGCGGCCAGCGCAGATCGATGTAGTATTTGCGACCGTTCAAGCTCTCATACCGGTTCGGCAGCAGCAGGGATTTGGGCTGGTTGACCGTGGTGTTGAAGAAAGCCAGCTTGTCCAGAAAGGTGGCGTCCTGGATGACTATGTCATCCTCGAGATGCACGAACCAATCGGTGTCTTGACGATGCCGGGCGAAGATGTCGGGCACCTCAAAGCCCACGCTCATCGGATCGGTATCCTGCTGGCGGATGATTTCCAGCCGGCTCTTCATTTCCGCCGGTAACTGGCCGGTCACTTCCCAATCGCGGTAGGTATTGATGATGAGGTGCAGGTCGCAATGGGCGAAACTTGTGAGAAGCCCTTCAAGGGTGCTCTGCAAGCGTTCCACGCTCGCGGCCCCTTTCTTGTGCGGGTCTTGGGCATCTGGACGACATACATGCGTGACGACGGCCACCAACTTGCTGCTCCTCCCGCCGTTCAATGTTTTCTCGGGCAGGAGCTCATAAGCTGCGCCATGCTGATGCGCGCAGGCGATCTGCCAGCGCATCCGCACATGGCGGAATCCCAGCTTCAGCAATACCCAAGGACGCACCAGCCACTTGGCAGCGGTTTGCTTGCAGGCTGGGGCCAGACTCATGGCGGGATGCTCCGGTCGCCATGCCGATTGTGTCAAGGTTTTGCCTGCGGGTATTGTGTCTTGCAGGGCGCTGTCGCCACTCGGAAAGCCAGCGCTATCTTGTGACGCGCCGCCTTATTGCGCTTTCTTTTTCTTCGCCCCGCCTTTTGGTGCGATCGGTTCGGCTCCCAGCGCCGGGCCATTGTCAGCAGGCAATGCCTGATTCCAGGCCAAGACAGACTTGGTCAGTCGCTCAACGATGACCCTGTGTTGTCCGGCGATGTTGGTTGTCTCGCCGCGATCTTTGGCCAGATCATAGAGTTGCGCCTGGCTGCCGTCATATTCGCAGAGGAGCTTCCAGTTGCCTTCCCGTACGGCAAGATCAGGCAGTCGTTCTGGCAGGGCGGGTGAGGTCGTTTTACGGTCCGGCGGGCGACGCCAGAAAATGGGTGCAGTGCGGGAGGCGGTGCTCTTTCCCAAAAGGATGGGGGCGAGATTCTCTCCATCGAATCTGGTCTCCTTGGTTTGCGCTACCCCCGCAAGGCTGAGCAACGATGGCACCAGGTCGAAAGCGGCGAACACGGAGGTTGGATTCTCTGTCCCGGCGGTTTCTTTTGCCTGCAGGCCCGGACCCCAGACGATCAGCGGCGAACGGGTGCCGCCTTCATACAAGGTAGTCTTGGTACCCCGGAAGGGCCCGGCGCTGCCTGCTCCGGGTTCCGGTCCATTGTCCGAGCAGAGCAGGATCAATGTGTTATCGCGCAATGCCGGCGTATTGCGGACATGCTCGAGGAGCTTGCCCAACTGGCGGTCCATCTCCTCCAGCACCGCATGGTAAAGTTCACGCTTTGTCTGGCCCCATTTCTCGACCGGCGGCCAGAAAGGGCTGTGGACGTCATCGGGCCACACATTCACGTAGAACGGTTTGCCGGCGCGGACCGCGCGGTTCATGAAAGGGATTGCGGCATCCACGAATCCACCGGTGATCTGCGAGCGTTGCATCCAGACCACCGGGCCGCCTAACCGTTCGGCATCGCCCCAGATACGGCCAGCCTGTTTGTCACCCGGCTTCAAGGTCAGCGGCAGCAGTTTCGCCCCCATGCCTTCAAAGTTGGTGAGTGACTCGTCGAAACCGTAGGCGGAGATTGGCGGCGCATCGTCCACATCGCGCTGGCCACCGAGGTGCCATTTGCCAAAATGCCCGGTGGCATAACCTGCCTGCTGCAACTGACGGGCGAGCGTGGGTGCCTCGGGATCGAGCCAGTTGGCGACACCGCGCCGTGCATTGTCCGCCCGGTTGTTCAGGTAGGACGTGATGCGCCAGCGTTGCGGATACTGGCCCGTGGTGAGGGCACAACGCGATGGTGAGCAGATCGGCGAATTCACATAGAACTGGGTGAAGCGGATGCCTTCCCGGGCCATCCGGTCGACGTTCGGTGTTTGCGCCTCTTTGTTGCCAAAGCAGGAGAAATCGCCCCAACCCATGTCATCGATGAGGATGACGATGATGTTGGGCTTCGCACTGGCGGCATTTAACTCTGAAAATCCACCGATCAGCAGGCACAGTGTCAGGAGTAAAAGATACGGTTTCTTCATCAGTAATTCCAAGTGATGCCTCCGGCCCCAGCGTGGACCTGTTGCGGCACATAGTGATGGTTTGATGTAGTCATGATAACTTGTCGCGTCAAAGTTACCATGCAATCAACCCACCTCTGCCTTAGCCAGACCCACCGGGCAGCTGTCAAATGGGACGAATGTTGGGCGGACACGTTACCCTGATGGTCGCGGTACGGCCCTTGTCCGCTGGGAGGCAGGAATGGGGACGGACAATCTGCTGCTTTACTGGAAGGATGATGGGGGACGGGCGGGATTCCGCTTGGAATCAGGATTGCCAGCCGCGTCGGCGCGTAAGCAGCCGGCGCTTTCCTGGTGTTCATTTTCGTCGCTGCTAGATGAGCAAGTGGAACTTTGTTCGCATTCGGCTTTTGCTTGAGATGGATCGCAAGTCGTGCAGAATGACCTCATCCATTATGAAAACGAAGGCATCTTCTCCCATCACCCGCCGCACCTTTTTGCGTAACGGCACCATCCTCACTGCCAGTGTGGCCGCGCTTTCCTGGTCTGCTCGTGCCGAGACTAACAAGAACAGCAAGCTGCGCATCTTTCAGATCGGCGTGGGTGGTATCGGTGCCTTGCAGCGCCGGGGCTTGAAGGATCATCCGATGGTTGAGTGGGCGGGCTTCTGTGACGTGGATTCACGCGAGCTGGACAAGATCAAGAAGGAGCATGCGAATGCCTGGACCATGAAGGATTATCGGGAAGCCTTCGCCAACCGGCTCGCTGATTTCGACGCGGTCATCGTGGAGACTCCTGACTTTCACCACGCCCCCATGATGCTCGCCGCCTTGCAGAACCGGAAGCATCTCTATGGCCAGAAGCCGCTGGTGCATCAATTGAGCGAGCTCCGGATGATCCGTGATGCCTTGCAAGCCCGGCCGGGGCTTGTGACCCAGATGGGCAATCAGCGCGCCTGTAACACGGGCCGTATGCAGGCCGTGGAAATGTTGCTGCGTAATCAGTTGGGACGCCCGGTTGAGGCTTACGTCTGGACGGGTGGTGTCGAAAAAGGCCACTACTTCGGGGCTCCTTGGAGTGAATATTCTCCCGCCAGCCCGGTGCCTGATTACCTGGATTGGAATTTGTGGCGTGGTCCGCTCACCGCTGACGTCCCATACAGTGAAGACATCGCCCCGCGTCGCTGGCGTTCGTATTGGGAAACCGGTGGCGGCCAGCTTGCGGACTGGGGCTGCCATCTGCTGGACCTGCTTTACTTCGCCTACGATCTGCCGTCGCCCGAGGCTGTGGTCACTCACAACAGCCGTCCGGCGAACACCAGCCACACCGCCTTCAATCAAAGCACCATCACCTACGCCGGTGGTGGCAGATTTGCCCGCGAGAAATTCGTGGTCCGCTACAACGACAGTGCCCAGCAGCCCTCCTTCGCCGCGCTCAACTTGCCGCCCGTAAAGGTCGGTGCCAATCATACCATGGTTGTCTGCGAGGAAGGCACGCTGCTGCTCCAGGCGGATGGCAAAATCACCGTCTTCCGCAAGGGCAAGGCGGTGGAGAATGAACCGCTGCCTTCCGTGCCGCCGCGCAATCATTGGAAAGACTGGGCGGACAACTGTCTCGGCTCAAAGAAACCGCTGTGGACACCCTTTGAGATCGGCTGGCGCATCACGGAACCGTGTTTGCTCGCCGTCAAGGCTACGCGTTTTCCCGGTCAGGAACTGCGTTGGGATGCAGCTAATTTCCGCTTCTCCAATCACGACCAGGCCAACAAGGAGATTTTGTCGCGCAACTACCGGGAAGGGTTTGCACCGCCCAACGTAGCCTGAGCTGGCACGCTGGGCGGTAATCTCTTGCCGCCAGGTGACCAGCTTTGGGAGGGAATCATGGCGGTTTGCGACTGGGTTTTCCGAGATGGCATGGCTGCTTCTCGGCGTTGACCAAAAGCGCCGCTTTGCGGCAAGCTGGGCTCATGAAGCCCACGTCTCCTGCCTCCTCCCCCGGCATTTCCCGCCGGGCATTTGCCAAGTCCACCCTGGCTGCGGCCACCACTGCCTTCATCGCGGCTCCGGCGTTTGTGCGCGGGCAGAACCTGAACAGCAAACTGAACATCGCCATCATCGGCGCGGGTGGACGCGGTCGCGCCAGCATCGCAGGGTGTGCGGGGGAGAACATCGTGGCCTTGTGCGATGTGAATGAGGTGAACCTGGAATCGGCGGCGAAGCTGCACCCGAAGGCGCGGAAGATTGATGATTTCCGCAAGCTGTTCGATCGTGCTAAGGAGTTCGATGCGGTAACGGTGGCAACGTGCGAACACACGCATGCGCTGGCCACAATGATGGCGCTGAAGGCGGGCAAGCATGTGTATTGCGAGAAGCCGCTGACGCATAATATCTGGGAGGCGCGGCTGGTGCGTGAAGCGGCCGCGAAGGCGGGTGTGGCCACGCAGATGGGCAACCAGATGCATTCCTCGCCTAACATGCGGCGCGTGGTGGAGTTGATCCATGCGGGGGCCATAGGGCCAGTGCATGAATCGCATACGTGGGTGTCGCGGGCGTGGGGCTTGCAGAGCAAGGAAGCGTCCGAGAAGAACCAGGATCGTGTGTATGTGACGGATCGGCCACGGGAAACAATGGATCTGCCGAAAGGACTCAATTGGGAACTATGGCTGGGACCGGCGCAGGACCGGCCTTATCACGAGGTCTATTTCCCGGGACCGAAGTGGTATCGCTGGTGGAATTTCGGCAACGGCACGATGAGCGACCTTGGTTCGCACTGGAACGATTTCGCGTTTTGGGCGCTGAAGTTGAAAGCACCCTTGACCATCGAAGCGTTTCATCCGGAACCGGCACATCCAGAGATCGCTCCGGCCTCACTCACGGTGGCGTATGAGTACGGTGCGCGGGGTGAGATGCCGCCGGTGAAGTGCATGTGGTATCAGGGCGAAGACAAGCCCGCTATCTGGAAGGAAAACAAGATTCCGCAATGGCCGAACGGCGTGCTGTTCATCGGGAGCAAGGGCATGTTGCTGGCGGATTACGGCAAGCACGTGCTGCTGCCGGAGAAAGACTTCGAAGGTTTCCAACGCCCACCCCAAGTGTTCCCTAACATCACCAGTCATCACGGCGAATGGATCGACGCGTGCAAAGGCGGTCCGAAAGCCTTGTCGAATTTCGATTACGCCGGCTGGCTCACCGAGGCGAACCATCTCGGCAACGTGGCGTATCGCGTTGGCCGCAAACTCCACTGGGACGCCGCAGCGATGCGCGACTGGTCCGTGCCGGAGGCGGACAAATACATCACGCGCGAGTATCGCAAAGGCTGGCGGCTGGTATAACTGACTCGCCAAGGCTTCGGGAAGTTCGTGGCATTTCGTACCATATAATTTGAGAGTGGGAGCCATGGACCGGCAGGTGGCGGGGCGGCAAGCTGTGTTCAATCACAGTCATTGAGACAACGGGTTGTAACATGAGCGAAGTATCCGATCCATTTCGTGAGGCGCGTCAGAAGGACGGCATCTTGAAGTGTCCCTTTCAGGGCGAGAACCTGCCGATGATCTTGCGCCATGCAGATGTGCGAAGCGCGGCGAAGGACTGGCAGACGTTCAGTTCCGATGCGCCGTGCCGCGTGCCGATCCCTTCCGAGGAAGCGGTGCGTAACGTCAGGCAGTTGCCGCTCGAAACGGATCCGCCGGATCACGCGGATTATCGGGAGATCGCCGAGCCGTTCTTCCAGCGGCCAAAGGACCCCGCCTTCATCGCGCGCGTAGAAGCATTGATCGATGGCATGTTGACGGAGGCGTTGCGCAAAGAGTCGGTGGAGATCGTGAACGAGTTCGCGCTGCCGCTCCAATCGCGGGCGCTCACCTATCTCCTGAATCTGCCGGAAACCGAGGCGCAGAAATGGATCGGCTGGGGCATCCATGTATTCCGTGTGGCGGGCGGCTTGAGCAACGAGACGGGTTTGGACACCTACTTGCGCGAACAGTTCGACCGCGCGACGGCGAATCCGGGTGATGATTTTTTCAGTGCGCTTACGAAGGCGACCTTTCACGGCCGCCCGCTGACGCGCGAGGAGATGATGGGTTTCGCGAACATCGCGTTCGCGGGCGGGCGCGATACCATCATCCACTCCGTGGCGTGCGCGATCGGCCATCTGGCGAAGCATCCGGAAGCGCTGGCGTTCTTGCGTGAAGATCCCGCGCGGGCCGTCCATGCGAGCGAAGAGTTTTTCCGCGTCTTTATGCCGCTCACGCATATCGGACGTGTCTGCCCGGAAGAAACCAATGTGCATGGTGTCACCGTGCCTGCGGATGGGCGGGTGGCGCTCTGCTGGGCCTCGGCCAATTTCGATGAAGCGGCTTTTGACCAACCGCACGAGATCCGGTTGGATCGCAAGCCAAACCCTCATCTCTCCTTTGGCTTCGGCGCGCATCTCTGCATGGGCGCACCCCATGCCCGGTTGATCCTGCGTACGCTGCTGCGGCTATGTGCCAAACGGTTGGAGGGCATCACCGTGCTGGCGGCCAAGGAACGGTTGGAACACGAGGCCACCTATGAACGGACACTCGGCTACGAGGCCTTGACCGTCAGGTTGAAGCCGCTTCACGCCGCCCGATAAATTGATGGGCAGGTCGGGTGCGCCTGAAAGCAGATTTAGCTTCTGCGATGTGCCAGTATCCGGACCTTAAGTTTTCAGGCTATCACGCGATCAGTTCCGGAATCGGGCGGCCATGATCCACAATTGGGGTCGGGCGGCCATTGAAGTCGTTGATGGCGACTTTCGAGGAGTCGATGCCGAGGTGATGATAGATGGTCGCGAGGAAATCACCGGGGCCGCAGGGACGTTCCGTGACGTCTTCGGCGCGCTTGTCGGTGGCCCCGATGACGCGGCCGGTCTGGATGCCGCCACCCGCCCAGATGTTCGAGAAAGCGCGTGGCCAGTGGTCACGACCGGGTTGGAGCGTGCCGGCGGCGGCGCTAGCATCGCCCGCGCCAGTGCTGCGGTCGAAATTGATCTTCGGTGTCCGGCCAAACTCCCCAGTGACGACGACGAGCACGCGCTTATCCAAGCCCCGTGCATAGATGTCCTCGATGAGGGCGGACACTGCCCGGTCATAATTGCCCATGCGAAAGCGCAGAGCTTCAAAGACGTGATGGTTTACGGCGTGATCATCCCAATTGTTCACGCGACCACAGAGTGGTCCGCTCAGACTGCTGGTCACGATGTCCACGCCCGCTTCGACTAGACGGCGGGCGAGCAGCAATTGCTGGCCCCATCGGTTGCGCCCATAGCGATCGCGCGTGCGCGCATCTTCTTTGCTCAGATCGAAGGCATCACGGGCTTTGGGATTGGTGAGCAATGTCACGGCTTGGGCTTCAAATTCATCCAGAGCACCTAGTTCACCTTCACGATCAAAGGCGCGTTCCATGCGGTCCAGGCTCTTGCGCAGCGCCACACGGTCGCTCAGGCGTTTGGACTCAGCCGCATCGGAAAGTCCTATATTTGGCACCTGGAAATTTGGGCGGTTTGGATCGTCCTGCACGGCGAACGGGGAAAAAGCATCACCCAGATAGGCTGGACCATTGTATTCCAGTGGCGGATTCACGCCCACGTAGTTGGGCAGGGGATTGGTGCGCTTCGCACCTTGGCCACGCAGGTAATTGGCCACCGACATCCAATCGGGCAGACGGGGCTTGGGCTTGTCGCGTTCATCGGAATCGCCCGAAAGCATCTGCATCGAGCCGGCGGGATGCCCGCCCGCTTTCTGGTTCATGGAGCGAAGGACGGTGAACTTGTCCGCGATCTTGGCTTGCAACGGCATCAGTTCCGTGAAGTGCGTGCCGGGAATCTTTGTGGGAATGGTCTTGAAGGGGCCGCGATACTCGCTGCCGATCTCGGGCTTCGGATCATAGGAATCGATGTGCGACAACCCGCCCGGCAACCACACCATGATCACGGCGGTCTTTTCGTGACCTGGCTTCTTGGCGTTCTCTGCCTGGAGGCGCAGCACCGCCGGCAAACTTAACGTCGCGAAACCGGCCAGGCCGACACGCATGAAGCTCCGGCGGCTCAAAGGACCCGGACAAGGAATGATGGGAGATGACATAAGATGCGGGTGTTAGGTTGCGGCGAAAAAGTTGAAAGTGAGTAATGAAGCGGTGTTCATGGTTTTATTTGGCACCGAATACTGCGAGTTCCTTGCCGTTGGTGCCGTCCCAGACGCGTAGAACACTGTCTTCGCCACCGCCGATGACGACGCTGGCATTCGCAGTGCTGGCGGCGGCTTGCATGAAATCTGGGAGCTTGTTGATGGCGCGTACTTCGCCGCCATCGTCATTGATGATACGGACTCGGTTGTCGCCCGCCGAGGTGATGAGCTGGCTGGTCGCGCCGATGAACTGGAGGGAGGTCACTTCTTTCGCCCAGCCTTCGATCTTCTTTTTCCGTTCACCCATGATCATGTCCCACGCGATCACCACGCCATCGGCTCCGGCGCTGGCGAGCACCCGGCCATCAGCCCGGAACGTGACGCCCATGACGTGATGCGTATGACCTTCGAAAAGGTTCAGCTGGTTGCCGGTGGCGATATCAGTGACACGCGCAATCTTATCCGCTCCGCCGGAGGCGAGCAACTTGCCATCAGGGGAGAAATCCAGACTCAACACGGTATCTTCGTGCCGCTCTTTCCATGTCTTGATGACTTTGCCCGTGGTCACGTCGAAGAGGCTGATATCACCGGAGCGGGAAGGATCGCCACCACCGGTGGCCAAGGTTTTGCCATCCGGGCTGAACCGTACTGCGTTCACGCGATCGACAAAGAGCGTGCGATCTTTTCCAATGCCCAGAACACGCTCGAGCACCCAGCGAGGTGTTGAGCTAGTGACGGAAGCAGTGCCATCAGCCTGGCTGGCGATGAACGAGCCGTTGCTGCCGCGAGTCAACGAAGCTGTGCTGCTGGCAGTGCCATTGAATTGTTCAATAGGAGTTCCTGAAGCGATGGCCCAGACTTGCAGTGAACCATCGTTGAAAACGGCGGCGACCTGTTGGTTGTCGGCGGAAAAGGCCAGTGATAACGGTTTCGCAGTCAGCTTGGTCAAGGCCTGCCTGGCGGCGGCGAGATCAGCGGTGGCTATGTCCAAAGTTTGCTTGGAGGACTCGATGGCCGCTTTGGCCGTTTCGAGCGCGGTGCTGTTTTTGGCCTTGGTGTCCGTGATACGCACGACATCATCTTCGGCGTCTTTCAGATTGCTCTCGGCGGCAGAGACAGCGGAAAGGGCGGAGGTCTCCAACATGGTCACGGGCGCGAGTTTCTCCTGGGCATCCTTGAGCTGTTTTTCCAAGGCTGCATCGGCTTTGCCTTCGGGAGCTTTGGCGATGAGGGCCAGGACTTCATCCACTGCCTTTTGAGCTGCCGCTTTAGCGTCCTGGGCGGGTTTAACGGCCTTGGTCTTCTCCGGCACCACTTTCTTCATCGCCACGATGGCTTCATTGGCTTTCTTGAGGAGTTCATCCAAGGCTTTGTTCTGCGCCTCTATGCGGGCGACTTCTCGTTTCTGAAAGGTCTGTTCCAGACCCTGGGCGGCGACGGTCCATTCCAGCGACGCTATCTGCTGGTTCGCGTTTAAGCGCCCGCGCAGTTCAGTGAGCTGTTTGCCGGTTTCGACATCCCAGACGCGGATCCCACCATCAGCTCCGCCGGTGGCAATCTGGCGACCATCGGGAGACAGGGCGAGGTTCAAGATGCCAGTGCTGGCCAGCTCACGTAAGACACTGCCTTTGCTGATGTTCCAGAACCGGATTTTGCCGTCCTCGCTGGCGGTGGTGACCTGGTCTGGTAGTGGTCCGCTGATAACGGCAGTGATCGCGCCGGTAGCACCTTTGAGTTCTTTGGCGAAGGCAAGTTCAGTGCTGCCTGTGGCGGGGAGGGACCAAAGGCGAACGATTTTATCTTCACCACCGGAGATCAGAGACAGACCATCGGCGGACCAGTCCAACGCACGCACGCCAGTCACTTCACTCTTGGTGGCGAACGGCTTGCCGTTCTTCAGCGTCCAGACACTAAGCACGGCGTCATTACCCCAGACCGCGGCCTTGGTGCCATCGGGGGACACGCTCAATAGCTTGATGCCGGATTTATTTACGTCGGCGATGCGTTTGATGGATTTTCCCTTAACAGCATCCAAAACCACCAATCCGCCTTTGTCATTGGCCCCGATGATCTGTTTGCCATCGTCGCTGAGGACGGTGAACTGCAGTCCGAGTTTTGTATCTGCAGGGCGGGTGAATCCTTTCACTTTTTCCTCCCGCCAGATCTTCACCTCGCGGAAGCTGCCGGAGGCGAGGCGTGTGCCGTCAGGACTGAAAGCGAGCGATTGCACCAAGGCGCGATGAGCAGTGCCGGATTTCTGGGACTCGTCCACAATCTGGGCCACGAATTCCCGCGTAGCCAGATCGTATAGGAAAAGGTTGTTGGAGCGACCGCACACGGCGTAGCGGCCATCCTTTGTCATGGCAAGGCTGTAGATGGGATGGGCACCTTCGGCCAGCGATTGAAAGACTACCTGCCGTTCTTGCTGCACGGAGCTTTTCGCTCCTTGATCGATCCACGATTTCAGCAAAGAAATCTCGGCGGAGTTGAGTTTGACCGCGCCCGATTTGTTGTTGGTCGGGGGCATCTCCATGTCTTTCTGATGGAGAGAGGCGAGCACGATCAGGCTCTCCCGGCTCTTGCCAGGAATGATAGCCGGACCAGAATCGCCGCCTTTGCGCATGGACTCTGGCGTCTCCATATCGAGGCCCGCTTTAGTCGTGGTCTTGTTATGACAGGCCAGACAGTTGGCTTTCAGGAAAGGATAAACATCCCGATAGTAATCCACGTTTGCCGCCGAGGCAGAGACGACGGATAGCAGGCCGAAGCTGGCGGAAAGCAGAGTGCCTTTCAGCCAACGACGTGCGGTAAACTGTCGGTCAGTAAGCATCATGGCTTGGAAGTCACCGCAGCAGTCGTTGTCGGAGCGGCTTTGACGGAGATGCGGATGGGTTCGGAGACGATGATATCTACGGTGTCTTTTGGGGCAGCTGCGGCGGAGATTGTTTTCATCCGTTTGGCGGCCTCCGCCATCGCTGCTTCCGCCTGCTTCTGTTTCTCAGCGGCGATTTTGGCGGCGTTGGCTGTATCCGATTTCTTGTCTGTCGGAGCATTGGCGGCTTCTTCGGCAAGCTTCTTGGCCGTCGCGGCCACGGCAGCAGCTTCCTGTTCGGCTTGTTTCTGTGCGAGTTCAGCGGCTATCACGGCGACCGGGTTGTAGCGGTAACGGCTTACCGCGCTGCCGTAAAAGGCGATGGTGTATTCACCGGGCGGTGTTTTCAAAGCGCCCAAGTCGAGCACGGCCTCATGCGTGCTGGCTTTGAGGGGGATCTCAAATTCCTTCACTCCTTCGAAGCCTGTGCCATAAGCGCGGAGGCCCACACCAGTGCCGGTGAATTCATCGCGCCAGGTCAGTTTCAAGGGGATCTTCAGCACATCACCCGGTTTGGCTTCCCAGACTTTGCTCACGCTGGCAGCGATGGTCACGGGAGCGCCTTCGGAATCGCTGACGGAAACGGGCAGGTCGGCCATGAGCCGGGGGCTGGGGATTTCCTGCTTCGCATCACGGACCGGCCATTCCATTGAAGCAACCCGGCAGGGGTGGGTGACGGTGCTGCCATTGATGGTGGCGTGGCCAAATATTTTAGCCATAGAGAAGGCCGGTTTGGCATCACCTGCGGCACTGATGATCATGTGCCCGTAGGATTTGCCTTTCGCGATCTTCAGACCGCTGGCGCTGACACCGGAAGGGAGGCCCTCCATCATCAGGTCAATCTCACCATCGAAGCCATCGCGGCGGACCACGACGACCTCCAAGGCCATGGTAGCACCGGCGCGCAGGGCGACCGGCTTGGAGAGCGCGGCGCGATCACCATTCCGCAAAGTCATGTGGACGGCCCAAGCCGCCAGTGTGAAATCCGGAGCGGCTTGGCGCACGATGAGACGATAGACATTGCCCGGTTCGTTGCGTGTGCCGCCGAAGAGGTCGCGCACTTGCAGGCGATAGATACCGTCTTCCTTGATTTCGACTTTACCGAGCACGTCCGGTGAACCGGCATTATAGGGCGGGCCATCGTAGGAATAGCCGTTGCTGGAAACTTTCATCGGGCTGGCGATGTCATTCAGCTCGGCCACATCCGTGAGCGTTTCCTTGTCTCCGGTCTTGGTGACCCGTTGCACGAGCACGAAGGCGTCGGTGTTCAGGCCCAGCCGTTCCGAGGCTACTTCCACCCACCAGACCTCGCCTTTCTTGGCGGTGAATTCGTAGGTGTCCACATCGGCCGCCGGGAAAAAGCTGCCAGCAATATCGCAGGGCAGGGTGATCTTCTGCGCTTGCACGTGCTGGTTGTTGGGTTCCACCTCAGTGGCCTTCGCCTCGGCAGACAAACCGGCAGGCGGCCAGGACATGGAACTTACCGTAGCAGTGGCCGGTTGACGGGTGATCGGGCCATTGCCGGGGGCTTCCACCAATGCGAGCCGGTAGAAATGCTCTGCCCCGCCGGAGAAAGTGAGCCCGTGGACTTTTACCAGATAGGTGCCATCGGCTGGCGGGGTGAAATCCACCACACCGCCCGTGCGGTTCAGGACGAGGTCACGGCCTTGCGCATCGGCAATGATCACCACCGGCACGAGCTTTGAATCGATGCCCACCGAGGCGCAATCTACCACGACACGTTTGCCTTTCACGCCTTGGAACGAATAGTAGTCCACCGCGCGCTTGGTCATGGTGGCGTTGCAGATAGAATTGACCGGCAAGGCCATGGCGGTCTCCACCGAGGTGTTCGGCTTCTCACGGGTTTTCTCTGGAAGTTTGCCGGTCGAGAAGGCGCGGGCAGAGGAGATCCCGAGCCGGGAGACCACGCGAGCGTCATGGACGCCGATAGGCGCATCAGGCGCGATAGTCACCAGGAACTTGTTCTCCACCGGCTGGCCATCCGGACCAAGCACAGGTTTGGCCGTGATCTTGGGTGTGGAGAATTGCAACTCTCTGACGTCTTCGATGCTCTCGCCCGTGATGCGGACTTCCACGCTGGAACCGACCTGGCCACCCATCGGCATGACCGTCAGCAAGCGCGGCGACGGCAGGCAGACTTGCTGGGCGACCATGGCAGCGGGCAACGCTAGGGTGAGCAACCCCAACGCAAGCGGTATGGCAGATTTGGGATTCATGGTCAGTGATTGTAGAGGAATTCTTTCGTGTTGATGATCGCCCAGAGCAGGTCTTCGTAGCCTTGGCGTTTGGCCCGCAAGGAGTCGAGCGGTTTTCCTTGGGCATCCGTGCGTGGCTGGTTCAGATAGTTTTCTGCGATGCGAACTTCATCGGGGGCGGGTTCACGCGAGAAGGCGGCCAAGTAGATTTCCCGGATGCTTTGTGGATCGGGTTTGTCCGACTTCGCCAGTTGCTCGGCGCGGCCATTGCTGGCGGTGAGCTTGGCCTTCACATCGGATGCATTCATCAGGTGCAGGCTTTGGGCGAGGCTGGAGGATTGCACGCGCTCGCATTCACAGACGCTGGCGCCTTCGGGGCGGCCAAAGACTTTCAGGAAGGGCGAGGCACGGTTGTAACTGTTATCAGGCAACGAAATCGCACGAGTGCCGGCGGGCAGGTCGGCAAAGTCAGACTTTGCCCCGGTGACCTGGTCGATGGCATCGAGCAAGACCTCCGCCTGCATCCGCTTCGGGTAGTAGTGGGAGAAATTCTGGCTGTCGATGGCGTTATGCTCGTTCGGAAAGGCACTGAGCTGGTAGGTGTGGCTCTGGGTGATGGCGCGAACTACGGCCTTCAGATCGAATCCGCTCTCGATAAAGTGCTTCGCCAAGGCATCGAGCAGTTCAGGGTTTGTGGCGGGATTGGTATCGCGGATGTCGTCTTCCGGTTCGATGAGGCCGCGCTTGAAGAAGTGCTTCCAGTAACGGTTCACCAGCGATTTGGCGAAGAAAGGATTGGATTTCTCACTCATCCAATCAGCCAGCTTCAGCCGTGGATCTTCGTCGGGCGGGATATCGAGCGTGGGCTGGCCCAAGCCGGCCGGCTTGACGGGCAGACGGGTTTTCTTGTTCTCGGTTTGGGCGATGCCGCGCTTGTGATAGATGAGGTCTTCGTCTGCGATGGCGGTCGGTTTGCGGCCCACCTGACTGAAGAACGCCGACAGGCTGTAATAGTCCTGCTGGCTCCAGCGCTCGAAGGGATGATGATGACACTGGGCGCATTGCATGCGGACACCGAGGAAAAGTTGAGCGACGTCTTCGAGTTGCTGCGTCGGTTCCTTCACGCGCTTATACCAGGCCACAGCCGGATTGGCGACGATGGTGCCGGTGGCTCCGAGAATCTGGCGCACCAATTCATCATAGCGCTTGTTCGCCAGCAGGCTGTCGCGCATCCAGGCGTGGAAGGCGAAGTTCGCGGTAATGTCCGCCGTGTCATCCCGCTTGTTCTTGAGCAAGGCGGTCCACTTGTTGGCGAAGTAATCGGCGTAATCAGGGCTGTTGAGCAACGATTCGATGGCCAGATCGCGTTTATTTGGCTCCTTGCTGGCAAGGAATGACTGGGTTTCTTCGGTGGTCGGCAGCCGCCCGGCGATATCGAGCGAGACACGCCGCAGGAAGGTGGTGTCATCGCAGACCGGGGAAGGGGGGACGCCGATTTGCTTCAAGTTGGCAAAAACGTGCTGATCGATGAAATTCTTGGCGGGTGGCAGGCGGTCCACCGGCGCACCGAGCGGAATGGAGATGCTGGAGACGGACACTTTGCCCGCGTAACGCACCATCACAGCGACATTGCCAGGGATGTCCGAGGTCTTGATCAGGCCCTCCTCCGTGGTCTCAGCCATGCTCTTGTCATTAGGCTCATAGAGCGCCATGTGGGTGACATTACGATCACTGCCATCAGAGTAGCGGGCGATGACCTTGAGCTGCTGCTCGGTCTTCGTCTTCATCGAGAGCCGGTTGGGAGAGACTTCGATGCCGACCAGTTGAGCATCATTAGTCGAACCGTAGGGCATGCCCTGACCGATCCAGCGGACGATGGTGCGGTAGCTTTCGGAATTCGGATCAAGCTTCTTGCCGCCGCCGTGGGGCACGATATTGGCCGCCTTAAGGAGGAAGAGGCTTTGCTCCGGGGCAGGTCGAAATATGCGCCTTCCTTTGCCTTCTTTAACGATATGTTCGTAATCTTCCTCCGGTTCAAAACCTAGGAGGGACAATCTGAAGCCGCGTTGACCAGTCACCGCCTTGGCGTGGCAACCACCAGAATTGCAACTGGACTTGGTCAGAATCGGAACGATGTCGTTGACGAAATTGAGCGAACTGGCGCTTTCAGTCGTGGACCCAGCATGCGCAGCGCAAAGCAGTGCCATCCAAGCAATACAAACCCCGGCCAGTAGTGGCTGCTTATTATCCATGCGTTATTACATGGACGCTGAAACCGGGGTTTTCCTCAAATTATTTTTCGGCCAACCGGGAAATTTTTTTAGGCTCTTTTCCCTGTGTGTTCGGCCATATGCGCATTGAGTGGGAGTGGAGGTATGACGAACTCTTTTGGGGCACTTGTTTTAACCATCAGCCGGTCGGATTATGGGCTAAACCGGTCAGACGAATTCCAGCGTAACCCGGTGTCCGTCAGGCGTTTGAAAACGAGGGGTGGAATCGTTCGGGAATATTTGCTTAACGGCTTAAGCTCACCGCTTCTTTCAAGGAAGCAAGGACTGTCCGGCTAAATCAACCGCAATGGGTGTTTGGCTTTTGGGTGCATGTTGTGCTAGGCGGACCTAGCGTCGTAGCTGTGCAGTTGGATCTGGCGTTGCTCCTTGTCCCTGCGGTTAGGTGAGTCATCAGGTAGAACGTTTTGATGGCTCTTCTGAAGTCTTTACCCCAGTTGAGCTTTACTTGGCCTAGGATCCACGTGGCCGGGCTGCTTGCCGATGGTTTTTGATCATTTGTTACTATTTCTAAACTTTGTAGGAGTGTTACCGGTGGCTGAACGAAAGGCACGCGTGAATGCGCTGTGATCGGCGAACCCGCACTCATGCGCGATATCGGCAATCGAACAGTTTGTTTCCATCAATTGCCGGGAGGCGGCGGTGATGCGGGTCTTGTTAATCAGTTGCATCGGACTGACTCCATGTATGCGTTTGATGATCCGGGCAAACCGTGCGCTGCTCATGCCTGCCTTACGCGCGAGTGAAGAGGGTCCGATAGCTTGAGCGTAGGCGCTTTCCAGATAACTTAACGCCAGCGCCACGTTATTGGGAACATCCTGCGGGGCAACCAGAGTGGTAAGATCTTTCGAGATGCCGATTATGCCAATGATCCTTTTTTGGTTGTCGCGGATGGGAATCTTGCTTGTGAGTCCCCAGACTGGAACATTGGGACGTCGCCAGAAGAGCTCCAACCGTTCGATGATTGGCCGTCCGCTCCTGAGCACCAGGGCGTCTTGTTCCGTGGGGATGCGGCCAAAATCGCCGGGACAGACTTCGCAAGGCTTCCGTCCGATTATCTGCGCCTTGTTCTTTAGGCCGTGCCGTTCCACCAATGATTGGTTCACCATCAGGTAGCGGCCGTCGGCATCTTTGATAAAAAAGGCCGTGTCGTGCATCAGATCGGCTATCTGCTCGATGTGCCGCATATCCAAGAGCGAACCCTGGGCTAGTGTGTTCAGGCTTTGAATACTGGTGCTTTGCTTCTTCATGCGATACGGAAACGGTGACTATGGCTCAACCTGCACTGCCGGATTGGAGATTGATTGTGCGGCTTTTATCGCTTTACCACGCTAAATCAGTCAAGACGTCCGATGCTTTTGCTGTCAATGTAGGAACCATATCATATAGGCTCAATGTCATCGCCGAAAAGCACGCCAATCGTAAGCTCTCGAATTCGTTCACTCTCGATATTCCATGAACTGGATACGCCTTGCCACCCTCCTTATCCTTGTATGCAGTCTTTGTGACTGTGCGCATGCTGCTGAAGCTACCCGTCCCAAGTTGCAGATCCTCAATGGCAGCCAGCAGATCATAGATGTCTTCTGGTTGAAAACCGATAAAGAACGGATCCTTAACGGTGAAGTCGCTCCTGGCGAACACACCATCATCACCACGACTATTGGACATCGTTTTGCCATCGTGGGCCGGACAGACAAGGCAGAACGCATCGTCACCAGTGAGGTGCCGGTGCAAGCGGTCCGGTTCGCCCCGCCTGATCCGAAAGGCATCCCCCAATTTTACACCCAGCGGATTGAAGCGGGTGGTTTTCCTATCGTGGCTTCTTCCAAGGTGAATCCCTACGCGCTCAAGGAGGCTGCGTATCTGGTGGATCTGATGCTGGCTAATCGGCCCGATGTGCGAAATGCGATGGTCAAAAGCGGAGCACGTCTCTGCATATTGGCCTGGAACGAATTCACCACGGATCAGCCAGAGTGGAAATGGCTGGCCAAGGAAAAAGTGCCGGGATTCGCCCACGTCCCTCCCAAAGATTACCGGGATGCACGGGCACGGGGCATGGGGGGCAGCCATACGGATCCTTTCTGCTCCTGCGCGGAGGAAAATTTGCTGGGGTATAAAGGTGACCCTTACTCTACGGAGAATATTCTGATCCATGAACTGGCGCACAACATCCATCTGCGTGGAATGTCGAATGTGGACCCCGGTTTCGACGGTCGCGTGAAAGCAGCGTATGACGCCGCGATGAAGGCGGGTTTGTGGAAGGGCAAATACGCCAGTGTGAATCACCACGAGTACTTTGCTGAAGGAGTGCAGTCGTGGTTTGATGACAACCGCGAAAACGACCACGACCACAATCACGTCAACTCGCGTGCCGAGTTGCTTGCTTATGACCACGGCCTCGCCGCGCTTTGCCGTGAGGTTTTTGGTGATACCAAGCTGAAATACACCAAACCCGTCACCCGGCTTACGGGTCACATGGCGGGTTACGACCCTGAAAAAGCGCCGACCTTCGTCTGGCCGGAGCACCTGGCGAAACTGAAGGCCGAGATACGCAAGCAGGCCCAAGCCCGTAGCGACGCGGCGAATGCAGCGCCGAAGCCCCAGGAGAAGGCTGCCGATGCGGATGGAAAGGTCAGCAAAGGCGTCCGTTTCGACCCGGTCGTGCGCGACATCGAGGGCTGGAAAGTCCACGTTGAACCGGCGCTCATCGACGGCGAACACCGCGAGGAAGGTGCGCAGGTGTTGACCATGTTGGCCAACCATCTGCAACGCATCAAAATCCTCGTTCCCGCCGGACCGCTGGCGAAGCTGCAGAAGGTGGAGCTCTGGATCGAGCACAGCCACCCGACGCTGAAGCCCAAACAGTATCATCCCAGCCGGACCTGGCTGGTGGCGAACGGCCACGATCCGCGCCTCACCCGCAAGGTCCACATCCCACAGGCGCGCGACCTTCTCTCCCGCGAGCAAATGCTCAAGCATCCCGCCGTCATTCTCCACGAGCTCGCGCATGCTTACCATGATCAGGTGCTGGGCTTCGATCACGCGGAAATCAAGGCTGCCCATGAGCAGGCGAAGTCCGGTGGCACCTATGAAAGCGTGCTCGCCCATACAGGCAAGAAAGTGCGGCACTACGGCCTTACCACGCCACAGGAGTATTTTGCCGAGGGTACGGAGGCGTTTTTCTATCGGAATGATTTCTACCCTTTCGTCCGCGCCGAATTGAAGGAACACGATCCCGTCCTCGACGCCTTGCTTGAAAAGATCTGGAACGGAGAAAAGAAATGAGATCCGGTTGGAAGCCCTTATTGCTGCTGTCGTTCGTGCTGGCGACTTTGTCGCTGGCTGCGGCAGAGCCGTCCCGGCCCAACATCCTACTCATCCTTGCCGATGACCTCGGTTACGGTGATCTGCGTTGCTACAATGACCAGTCGAAAGTCGCCACGCCTAATCTCGACCGGCTGGCGCGCGAGGGCATGCGGTTCACGGATGCTCATAGCCCGGCTACCGTTTGCACGCCGACCCGTTACAGTTTGATGACCGGACAGATGGCATTTCGCGTGCCACGTGGAGGCACGGTTTTTACGGGTGCTGGCGGGCCATCTCTCATTGCAACGGGGCGGTTGACGCTGCCAGCCATGCTGCGTCAGCGCGGTTATGAAACTGCTGCGGTTGGCAAATGGCATGTCGGTTTGACGTTTCGTGACCAGGCAGGTGAACCGATCAATCAGGGAAGTTTGGAGGCGGTGCGGCGAATCGATTACTCCCGCCGTATTGAAGGCGGACCGCTTGATCACGGCTTCAACAGTTTCTTCGGCACCGCTTGCTGCCCAAGTACGGACTGGCTGTATGCTTTCATTGAAGGCGATCGCATCCCTGTCCCGCCGATCGCACCAATTGATCGGAGTTTGTTACCGAAGCACCCTTACGCCAATGACTGTCGAGGTGGGCTGATTGCCACTAATTTCCCGATGGAGGAACTGGACATGGTGTTCCTCAAGAAGAGCCAGCAGTTTCTGGAAGAGCATGCCCGGCGGTCTCCCGGCAAGCCATTTTTCCTCTATCACGCTACGCAGGCGGTTCACCTGCCCTCCTTCGCCGCACCGCAATTCAAGGGCAAGACCAAGGCGGGTCCGCATGGCGATTTCATCTTTGAGTTCGATCATATTGTCGGAGAACTCATGGCTACTCTGCGCAAGCTTGGCCTTGCTGATAACACATTGATCATTCTGAGCAGTGACAATGGCCCGGAAGTCACGAGCGTAGTTCATATGCGTGCGAATCATGGACATGATGGGGCTCGCCCATGGCGTGGTGTGAAACGTGATCAATGGGAAGGCGGACATCGCGTGCCATTCATTGCTCACTGGCCCGGCCAGATCAAACCGGGAACGACCAATTCGCAACCTGTCAGCTTGACGGACATCATGGCCACGGCCGCGGCTATCACAGGGGCAAAAATGCCTGATGATGCCGCGGAGGACAGTTTTAACCTTCTGCCGACACTGCTTGATAACCAAGCCAAAGTGGGGCGGCCATATCTGCTCACACAAGCTTTCGGTGGTTTGCGCACACTCGCTATCCGCCGTGATAAATGGAAGTATCTCGACCATCCCGGTTCCGGTGGAAACAATTACGCTGCTGGAGAAATGAACCCCTTTGCCCTACCCGAAGCCGTCAAGGATGCCATTGGACAGCTCTATGACTTGGAGGCAGACCCTGGAGAAACGAAGAACTTGATTCTTGAGCGACCTGAAATCGCTAAAGAGCTCAAAGATTTGCTCGATCAATCGAAAGCTTCCGGGCGAAGCCGACCTGTGAAAACAATTACCAAATGAAACTCAGACTTTCCATCTTTGCTACTCTGTTACTTGCTTCGCTTGGCTCTCTGCATGCCGCCGAAGCGCCGAAACAGAAGCCCAATATCGTCGTTTTTTTGGCTGATGATCTGGGTTATGGCGATCTGGGTTGCTATGGCCATCCGATCATTCAGACCCCGAATCTTGATGCATTTGCCGGGCAAAGCACACGGTTCACGCAATTTTATTCGTCCAGCGCAGTGTGCAGTCCATCGCGGTCAGCGATTCTCACCGGGCGGACGCCGTATCGAAATGGCGTCTTCAACTGGATTCCCGAAGGCCGCGAGATTCATCTGCGTGCGAGTGAAATCGCGCTGCCAAAATTGCTCAAAGAACAGGGTTATGCCACGTGCCATGTCGGCAAGTGGCATCTCAACGGACATTTTAACAAACCGACGCAACCACAGCCGAACGACCACGGCTACGACTGGTGGCTGGCGACGCAAAACAACGCAGCGCCCAGCCATGAGAATCCCAACAACTTCGTACGCAATGGCAAGCCAGTCGGCGAACTCAAAGGCTATTCCGCGCCGCTGATCGTCGATGAGGCGACCACCTGGCTGAAGGATCATCGCGACAAATCGAAGCCGTTCTTTTTGTCGGTATGGACCCACGAACCGCATTACCCGATCAAGGCGTCGCCCGAATTTAAGGCCAAATACCCGGATTTGACCGATGACGTACAGCGCGAGCATCACGCCAATGTCACTCAAATGGATCATGCGTTCGGCAAGCTGATGCGGACACTGGATGAGCTGAAGCTCACCGACAACACGGTGATTTTCTTCACCTCCGACAACGGCCCCGAGGGTGACGGCATCAAGTCTCAAGGCCGTGGCTCAACGGGTGGCCTGCGCGGTCGCAAGCGGGCCGTTTATGAAGGAGGCATCCGCGTCCCTGGCATCGTTCGCTGGCCAGGCAAGACGATGCCGGGCACGACGAGCGATGTGCCGGTCATCGGTTCAGACATTTTCGTGACTGCCGTCGGAATCGCTGGAGCTAAGTTGCCAACGGATCGAGTCTTGGACGGTGGTAATTTACTAGCTGCAATTGAAAGCCGGGCGGTTGAGCGGGCACGGCCTCTTTATTGGCGTTGCGCCATCGCGCCCGGGCCGCTGAAAACGGCCATGCGTATCGGGGATTGGAAGATTCTCGCCGACGAAAAGCTTACGCAGTTTGAGATCTACGACCTTAAGGGTGATCCACAGGAAAAGAACGATCTCAGCTCGGCCCAGCCAGGAAAGTTGGCTGAACTGAAAACAGCCCTGATCAAACTGAACACCGAGATAGAAGCCGAAGGCCCGGACTGGTGGAAGCAAAGCAATGAAGGTGAAAAGAAAGCCGACAAGAAGAAAAAGAAACAAGCCGAGTGACCTTGGATAAATTTCAACAGAAACTAAGCATGAAATCATTAGCACAAGCATCAATCCTGGCATTCGCCTTGGTGCTGGTTGAAGCGCTGACTGTGTGTGCAGAGGCAAAGCCCGTCAAAGTGTTCATCCTGGCCGGGCAGTCCAACATGGAAGGTCATGCGAAGATCGAGACTTTCGATTACATCGGAGACGATCCGGCCACTGCGCCATTGCTAAAGAAAATGCGCGGCTCGGATGGGAAGCCCCGTGTGTGCGAAAACGCATACATCAGCTATTTCACGGGCGGAGGAGACAAGAACGGCGAGGGCTTTGGCAAGCTTACGGCAGGTTACGGCTCCCGGCGCAACCCGGCGGAAGACGGTGGCAAGATCGGCCCTGAGTTCACATTCGGCATCACCATGGACGAGGCGTTTGAAGAGCCAGTGCTGATCATAAAAACGGCATGGGGCGGCAAGAGTTTGAACACGGACTTTCGCTCTCCAAGCGCCGGGCCGTATGTTTTCAACGAGACGCAGCTCGCTACTTTCAAGAATCAGGGGAAGAACGTGGAGGAGATGAAGGCGGCCAAACAAAAAGAAACCGGTCATTACTACCGCCTGATGGTTCAACATGTGAAAACCGTGCTGGCAGACATCAAGCGCGTCTGCCCCGAGTATGATTCCAAGCAAGGCTATGAACTGGCCGGCTTCGTCTGGTTACAAGGCTGGAATGATCTGGTGGATTCCGGGACTTATCCGAACCGCACTCAACCGGGTGGTTATGCGGCTTACAGCGAGGTGATGGCTCACTTCATCCGGGATGTCCGAAAAGAACTTAACGCACCGCGGATGCCCTTTGTCATCGGCGTGTTAGGCGTAGGTGGTGAGAAAGCGAATGTGCAAACCTTGGAATTTCGCAAGGCCATGGCGGCTCCGGCAGCGTTGCCTGAGTTCAAAGGTAACGTGTTCGCGGTGCAGACCGCGCCATTCTGGTCGGACGAACTGGCGGCCATAGATGAGAAAAGAGCAAAAGTCTCGGAGATGGCCCGACAGCTGCGCAACAAAGGTAAGAACACTCCCAACAAGGACGGTAAAATGACCGACGCCGAGCAGCGGGAATATATGAAGAAATTCGAAACTGAGCTGATCACCCCCAAGGAAGCTGCTTTGTGGACCCGGGGAGCATCGAACCAAGGTTACCACTACCTCGGCTGTGCCAAGACTTTTGCACTGATGGGCCAAGCTTTTGCGGATGTGCTACTGAAACGTTAGGTCCATTGAGCCAACCGTTATGCGACTTAGCAATGCCATAGTGCTGATTTGCTCGATTGCGATACCTTTTAGCAGCGGAGCACATCCGTTCATTCCCGGACTCGCGGGGAACACGCAGATGTCGCCGCAGCTTCACGGCAAGGTGCTATTGAGCGAACTAGGTTGCACTGCCTGTCATACTTCCACCGAGGGCACGCTCGCTGCCAAGCCGGGCCCCGATTTATCTTCAGTCGGCGCGCGTGTGGCTGGGGATCATCTGCTCAAGTTCATCGCCGAACCTTCCGCGGTAAAGCCAGGAACGACTATGCCGGATGTGCTTGGGCATCTCTCGCCAACGCAACGTACGGAAACCGCGCGAGCACTGGCGCATTATCTGGCCAGCCTTGGAGGTCCAGCAGTGACATTTGTCCCGCCAAAGGCAGGCGCCATTGAGCGGGGTAAGAAGCTTTATCACTCCGTCGGTTGCGTGGCGTGCCATTCTCCTGAGTCAGTGATTCAGGATTCCGTGCCGCTCGGACCTCTCGAGGAAAAGTATTCGGTTGCCAGTCTGACCAAGTTCTTGGAGGAACCCCTGGCTGTTCGACATGGTGGCAGGATGCCCGACTTGAAACTCGATCATTTCGAGGCCGAGCATATTGCCAGTTACCTGCTGCGAAAACAGACGGGCTTAGGCACTGGTTTCAAGCTGGATCAAAAGCTTGTCGCAGACGGGAAGAGGTTATTCACCCAGCATCGATGCAATAATTGCCATGCTACGGGTGAGAGCGGATCGCAACCCTCGGGATTGCCCGCTATCAGCAAAGTCCGCTCCGAACGCGGTTGCCTCTCGCTCGAGACAGGATCTTGGCCGAAGTATGCGCTCTCAGACGAGCAGCGTAAGGCACTCCGTCTAGCCGTTACCGGTGCGTTTGAAAAAGTTTCTACGTCTGATCAGGTTGCCCTAACGCTCACCCGGATGAATTGTCTCGCTTGTCATCAACGCGGGGAAATGGGTGGGATAGCGGCTGAACGGAATGTTTACTTCACCGGCCGTGACGAGAATTTGGGTGAGCAAGGTCGTTTACCACCGGCATTGACCGGTGTGGGGGCCAAGCTGAAGGCAGACTGGCTGCGGGATGTCGTCGTCAATGGAGCGTCTGTGCGTCCGTATCTCAACACCCGGATGCCAAAGTTTGGCGCCAAGAATGCCGAAGCATTGGCAGCGCAGCTCAAAGAACTTGATAGGATCCCGCGGGCACAGTTTGCCGCGATTGAGGAATCCAAGAAACCGCATGAGCTTGGGCGTGAACTCACGGGGAACAAAGCGTTCAACTGCGTCGCTTGCCATACCTTTCGCGGAAAAAGCGAGGCGGCGATCCGGGCGGTTGATCTGATGAGCATGGCCGACAGGTTGGAGGAGAACTGGTTTCATCAGTATCTGGCCAATCCACAGCAGTTCTCGCCATTGACCATAATGCCTTCCTTCTGGCCCGATGGGAAATCGCCGCTGACTAACATCCTCGGCGGCGATCCGGCACAGCAGCGCTCCGCGATATGGCAATACCTTTCACAAGGTCCGAATGCGCGCGAACCTCAGGGATTGGTCTTGGAACCGTTGATGCTGTTGGCTGATAAAAAGGCGATCTTGCTGCGCCGCGCTTATCCGGGCATCGGCAAACGAGGCATTGGTGTCGGCTATCCTGCGGGTATCAATCTATCGTTTGATGCGGAAATGCTGCGTCTCGCCTCCATCTGGACAGGAGGATTTATCGAGGCCTCAAGTCTTTGGCGCGGTCAAGGCGCTGGCCAAGCGCGGATACTTGGCAAGGATACAGTGATATTCCCGCAGGGACCGGAGTTCGCAGTGCTTGAGACTCTGAACGTCAGTTGGCCTACTAACGTAGCTACAACAGGTCTGGAAAGTTCTTTTGAGGGCTACACCTTGGATGCTTTGGAACGTCCTGCATTCCGCTATAAAATCGGTAATCTCGAGGTGGAAGATTATTTCAAGGACACCAAGAGGGATGGAGGAAAACCGCACTTAACACGACAGCTCAACGTCTGGAAGGAATCCTTGCCGAAGGACCTCTATTTTCGCGCGGCAGCAGACAAATCCATACGAGCCCGTGGCGAGGGCGAGTATGAGATCGGCGGGAAACTGCTTTTGCGCATGTCGCAAAGTGGGGTCGTCCGCAACATAGAGGGCGTGCAGGAGTTACTGTTGCCAGTTTCTGGTCCTATTGAAATTGAATACCACTTGATCGAAAAGCCATGAGGATTCTTTCCGCCATATTCTTCTTTTTAGCGGGAGCCGCGAACCTCTATTCGGCAGAGGATTTCGGCGACGCTTGGGGCACTGCGGAAAGGGAGGAGGCCTATTATCGGATAACAGATATCCCGATGCCTGAGGGGGTTTATCTCGAATCAGGCTGCTTCGTCACCTTGCCGGACGGTCGCATCGCTGTGGGCACGAGGCGCGGAGAAATCCTTATCTTCAGCGGCCTTGACGATGAGCACCCGATCCCGAAAGTGCAGCGATTCGCCGAGGGGATGGATGAGATATTCGGCCTGAGCTATCGCGATGGAATCTACTATGTGACTCAAGCCACTGAGGTGACACGTGTCCGCGACAGCAATGGTGATGGAAAGGCAGATCGTTTCGAAACACTGAGCGATGGATGGGGCTTCGGCCACTATCATGAGTTTGCCTTTGGTTCACCACTTGATGCCGAGGGCAATCTGTTTGTCGCGCTGGGACTCTCGGAATCCTACAACTCCAAAGCCAAGTTCCGGGGCTGGGTTCTGAAAATCTCACCTGATGGGAAAACGATCCCCTACTGCAGCGGATTGCGCAGTCCGCTGGGCATCGGGCCCAACGAGCACGGCGAGATGTTCTATGTCGAAAGCCAGGGGCCTTGGAATGGCGCTTGTTCGCTCAAGCATGTGAAAGCCGGTGGGTTCATGGGGCATCCGGTCAGTTTCAATTGGTATCCATTCGCCCCTGAGCTTGGGCCGGCTCCGGTGATGCCCAAAACACCTTCGCGCATGGAAACAGAACGCGCAAGAGTGAAGGAATTGGTGCCTTACGCCGTGGTGTTCCCTTACAAGAAAATGGGTCGCTCGATCTCCGCCTTTGAGGTCAATCGCTCGGCTGGCAAGTTCGGGCCTTTCGATAACCAGATTTTCGTAGGTGACTTCAGCTTGGGTTTCGTGATGAGAGCGACCACTGAAAAGGTGAACGGCGTCTGGCAGGGAGCCTGTTATCCATTTCGCGAAGGACTGGGCACAGGGATTCTCGCGGTGCATTTCACTCCTCAGGGAAGGCTTATCACGGGTGGAACGAACCGTGGTTGGCCCGTGCGTGGGTTGAAGGACAATCTCTTGCAACGGCTCGATTGGACCGGACGCATGCCATTTGAAATCCTGGACATCAGTGCACGAGCTGATGGTTTCGTTTTGCGTTTCACGAAAGCCGCGGACAAAGCGGCCGCTGCTCGCCTTGAGAATTACCAGCTGGAGACTTACACGCACATCTATCAAGTAGGTTACGGCAGTCCCGAGGTGGATCACACGAAGCCGAAGATGAAATCAGCCGAAGTGTCAGGCGATGGCATGATCGTCAGGTTGCGCATCGATGGACTGGTCAAAGGGCACGTTCATGATTTCCGCGTGAGTGAAGTCAAATCTACGGATGGCGAAGCGCTGCTGCACGATCGCGCCTACTACACTTTGAATGAGATTCCTAAACCTTGAGTTTACCAAATCCCAGAAATGAAAATTACCCGCATCCTGGCTTATCGCGTTGAGTTGCCATTGCATGAGCAGACTTACAAATGGAGTGGTGGCAAATCTGTCACGGTGTTCGATAGCACGATCATAAGGGTGGAAACCGATGCCGGACTGGTCGGCCACGGTGAAGTGTGTCCGCTGGGGCCATTCTATTTGCCCGCGTATGCTGAAGGTGTCCGGGCGGGACTTCGTGAACTTGGCCCACACCTGCTTGGTGATGATCCGCGCCAGCTCGGCAAGTTGAATAGAAAGATGGATGCGGCCCTGAAGGGGCATCCATACGTGAAAACAGGCATCGACATCGCGTGTTGGGATATTCTAGGCCAGGCATCCGGGCTGCCGGTGTGCGAGTTGCTGGGCGGGCGCTATGGTGAGGATGTGCACCTGTACCGCGCCATCTCGCAAGAGTCACCAGAGCAGATGGCCGCGAAAGTAGCCGGTTATCGGGCGGAAGGTTATCGACGATTCCAGCTCAAGGTCGGAGGCGATCCTGATGTTGATATCGAGCGAATCCGCGCCGTCTCTGCGAAACTCCAACCCGGGGACCGATTGGTGGCGGATGCGAACACCGGCTGGGTGCAGCATGAGGCTATCCGTGTCGCCAAAGCGGTGCGTGATATCGACGTTTACATCGAGCAACCGTGCCTCACCTACGAGGAATGCCTGGCCGTGCGCCGCCAGATTCTGCATCCGTTCGTGCTGGATGAAAACATTGACGATCTGGGCATCCTACTCAGGGCAAAGTGCGATCTCGCGATGGATGTGGTGAACCTCAAGATCAGCAAGCTGGGTGGGCTCACCAAGATCAAGCAGGCTCGTGATCTGTGCGTCAGCATGGGCATAGCGATGACTTTGGAGGATTCCTGGGGTGGCGATATCGCCACGGCTGCCATTGCCCATCTCGCGCAAAGCACGCCGACGGAGTTCTTATTCACTACCACGGATTTCAACAGTTACGTCACCGTGAGCACCGCCGAAGGTGCACCGCAGCGAGTTAATGGGCGTATGGCTGCAAGTACCAAGCTGGGTCTGGGCATTGTGCCCAAGATGGATGTGTTGGGTGAGCCAGTCGTTGAAATCCGTTAACCTTTCGAATGATGGCAATTCCAAGGCTGTAACTTTGCTTCGTTTTAACAATACTAACTCAACAATATGAAACCCAACTGGACTGGTGTATTTCCTGCCTGCACGACACAGCTTAAGCGCGATCAATCGCTTGATCTGCCAGCAACCGCCCGTCACCTGGAGAAACTGGTGGCAAGTGGCGTCAAGGGGCTCATCATGTGTGGCTCGCTGGGGGAGAATCAGACATTGGACCCCGATGAGAAACGGGCTGTCGTGCGGTGCGCGGTTGAAGTCGCTCGCGGTCGTATACCCGTGCTGAGCGGTGTGGCGGAATCGAGCACCGCAGCGGCGATACGTTACGTGCGTGACGTTGAAAAACTTGGGGCCAGCGGCGTGATGCTCATGCCGCCGATGAGCTACAAAGGAGACGCGCGTGAGAGCATGACTTATTTTCGAGCGGTAGCGTGTGGTGGCGGGTTGCCCATCATGATCTACAACAACCCCATCAGCTACGCGAACGACATCACGCCAGCGCTCTTCGCCGAGCTGGCCGACGAGAAAAGGTTTGTAGCGCTTAAGGAAAGTTCCGGTGATCCACGGCGCATCACTGAGTTGCACAACACCGTCGGCGATCGCTATTCCATCTTCACGGGAGTGGATGACCTTATGCTGGAAGCCAGCATCTTGGGGATAGACGGATGGGTAGCCGGCACCGGGATCGCGTTTCCAAAGGAGAACCAACATTTGTGGGAACTGACGCGTGCTGGGCGTTGGGTGGAGGCGCGAGCGCTCTACAGATGGTTTCAGCCGCTGCTGAAGCTGGATACGCATGTGCATTTTGTCCAATACATCAAACTCTGCGAACAGGAGACCGGCCTGGGGTCTGAGTGGGTGCGGGCTCCGCGTCTGCCGATCACCGGAGAGGAGCGCAAGCGCGTGCTAAAGATCATCCGCGATGCGATTCGTTCACGCCCGAAAAAGAAGGGTCTGAAATGAAAAGGGTTCAAGTAATTGACTCTCACACCGGTGGCGAACCTACGCGGGTCGTCATCAGTGGCGGGCCGGAGCTTGGCGGAGGCAGCGCAGCGGATAAATTGAAAGTTTTTCGAGAGCTTCACGACTCGTTTCGTCAGGCGGTCGTTTGTGAGCCGCGTGGTTCGGACGTGCTGGTGGGTGCGTTGCTGGTCGAGCCGGCGGATAAGTCGTGCGTCACGGGTGTCATCTATTTCGACAACGTCACCTTCCTCGGCATGTGTGGACACGGCACGATCGGACTGGTGATAACCCTGGCGCATCTGGGGCGGATTCAGCCTGGTGAGCACCGCATCGAAACGCCCGTGGGGGTGGTGACGGTGCAGTTGCATGTGGATGGTTCCGTCTCGCTGACGAACATCCCTGCTTACCGGAAAGCGAAGGGGGTGATTCTCGAAGTGCCGGGCTTGGGCAAGGTCACCGGCGAGGTAGCTTGGGGTGGGAACTGGTTCTTCTTCTCCGAGCAACATGGCTTGCCGCTTGAAGTGACAAATGTGGAAACGTTGACCGATGTAGGCTGGCGCATACGATTGGCGGCCAACGCGCAAGGTTTTCCGGAGGTGGATCACATCGTGTTGCTCGGGCCATCTCCTAACGCGGATGCGCATTCGCGAAACTTCGTGCTTTGCCCGGGCAAGGCATATGATCGATCACCCTGTGGGACCGGCACCAGCGCCCGGCTGGCGTGTTTGGCGGCCGATGGCAAATTGGCCGAAGGTGAAAAGTATGTACAAGAAAGTGTAATCGGCAGCCGATTCACAGGCGGCTATATCTGGGCTGACCAAGCCACTGGGAAAATCATCCCGGTCATTTCCGGGAGGGCATACATCACAGCGGAGTCCACGCTACTGCTGGATGAGCGGGATCCGTTCTGTTGGGGAATCCAAAAATGAGCAAGAGGGTTCTCATCATCGGCGGTGGGGTGATCGGTCTGAGCTGCGCTTATTATGCAGCGCAGCGTGGCTATCAGGTCACGGTGATCGATCGCAATCCCAAGGAGCGTAATGGCTGTTCCTTTGGAAATGCCGGCATGATCGTCCCCAGTCATTTCGTGCCTTTGGCCGCTCCCGGGATGGTGGCACTCGGGCTGAAATGGATGTGGAATCCGGAATCACCTTTTTACATCCGCCCACGGCTGAATCTGGAGCTGTTCAGCTGGGCATATAGATTCTGGCGTGCTGCCAATGCCGACCAAGTTGCCAATGCCGCACCACTTTTGCGTGACCTGAGTTTTGCGAGTCGCAACTGCTTCGAAGAGCTGGCCGATGCCAATGCCGGGCTCGGGGATTTTGGGCTCGTGAAGCGCGGTCTGCTCATGCTGTGCCAGACGGCGCACACGCTTGAGGAAGAAGCGCACTTTGCTGCGCGCGCCCGGGAACTGGGGGTTCCGACCGAGGTGTTGGATGCCAAGCAAACGGCTGCGCTTGATCCCGGGATAACCATGAACGTTGCCGGTTCAGTGTTCTTTCCCAAGGATGCGCACTTAGCTCCGAACCGATTCATGTCTGAACTTCAGGCTGGATGTGAGCGTCTTGGTGTTAACTTTCGCTGGAACAGCGAGGTGGCCGGGATTCGGCTAGGGAGAGGACGTCTCGAGGCTGTTAATGTAAAGTCGGCCGCGCAAGGATCCGCCACAACTGTTCCGGATCAAGCGTTGCCACTGGAGATAGAGGCCGATGAGTTCGTCGTGGCAGGCGGGGCGTGGTCCCCATCTTTCGCCAATGAGCTGGGATTGAACCTGCCCATGCAGGCGGGCAAGGGTTACAGCCTCACTTTGAATAAACCACCCCAACTGCCACAGCTTTGCTCGATCCTGACAGAAGCACGCGTAGCGGTCACCCCGATGGGGACCTCGCTCCGCATCGGCGGCACCATGGAACTCGATGGACTTAATGAGGAAATCAATCCGAGACGGGTCAGCGGAATCATCCGATCCGCTCAACGCTACTTCCCAAAGTTTTCCGAGGCGGATTTTCAGGGCATAGCTCCTTGGCGTGGTCTTCGTCCCTGTTCTCCCGACGGGTTGCCATACCTTGGCCGTCCAGAGCGGTACTCGAATGTGACGCTGGCCACCGGCCATGCCATGATGGGGCTGAGTTTAGGGCCAATCACTGGCTTGATTGTAGCCAAGATAATTGATCAGGAGCCCGCAGGATTCGATCTATCTTTGCTCAGTCCTGACCGGTTCGCGTGAGGGTGCCTACAGCCGAATCTTTGGAGAATCCAATGTGTGCCTGTTTCTGTTGTGAAGGCGAACTGTTAGTGAAGGAAGACTTATGGGATGGAGGCGAGGGTCGGAATCGGCTTAATCCACGCGCTAACGCACGGGCAATATGTGCGATTTTACTAAGGAATCAACGTAAATCAGGTTTACCCTGCTATACCCTTTTTAACCTTTTGGTGTCCGTTTTGGTGTCCGTAAGTAGCACATGCGCGTCCGCCGCATCAAAGAGGCCGTGTTCGCGCGTAAGCGCAAAGCTGATGGAAGCAGAGCTCTAACTGGAGCATCAGCTCCTCCCTCAAAGCTTCCCCGCATTTTCCTTGAAACTTTCGCTGCTGGCTGGTGTCTTAGAAATACGGCAGGGCGAACTTCCTGCCACGCGGTTTGTTCTTTGAAACTTGTTTTGTGAGGGTCACGACCGTGACTCAATTTTAACTACCAAACAAGAGATCACTATTTATCTACCTACAGCGGCCACCAAAATTTCTGGCGCACACCTTTCATTGAAAATGCCTGTAGTGACTTGCGCTCCTCTTCTATCCGGCTCGCACATCTTACTTCTACCGATTCTCGACATACCACTTTACCTAACGCCAGCGGTCTTCTCTCCAGCCTCGTCATCGTCCTGATGCCGGGGCTGTGCAGTTTCTGCCAACTCAGTTCCTCGGAACAGACCACGCCTAACAACGCGTGGGTTTTCTCATGCCCTGATGGGCAATGGAAATCCACGCACAGCCGGGAAAGTGGTCTTGAAAACATACATCATCGGTCCAAAGCCAGCGTCACCTGCTGACGCGGAAATAGTGACGGCGGATGCGCGCGGAGCGCGCGCCGCCGTCACCTTTCCTTGTCTAAATACAAACAACTGCAACAGAGAGAAGAAGGATGAGAGTAATACCCTCTCCTCGGTTCATCGGAAAACTGCTTTCGCACTCAAGCGCAACGTGCTCCTGATGATGGAAAGGCACGGGCTGGAAAAAATCGGGTTCCTCACGCTCACGTTCAAGCGACACGTGGTCGAATACAAGGTCGCACAGAAAGCCTTGCACAGCCTGATGACGGGAGTCCTGAAGCCCCGTTACCCTGAGTATATCACTGTCATGGAGCGGATGGCTTCCAATCGCATCCACTACCATTTGCTTGTCGTCCTGGCTGAGGACATTCGGACCGGTTTTGACTTTGCAGCGGTCAAGACAGGTGATTACCAGACTGCAAGCCCCTACCTGCGCCGGGAATGGGCCTTCTGGCGTCTTACAGCGCCTAAGTATGGCTT
>JAEYXS010000089.1 GCA_023431185.1 Verrucomicrobiota bacterium | reverse complement strand
GAGCGCGGAAGGAGCCTTTCTGTTACCTCTTCTGGTGCAGGTTCTCAACTCTTCATTTGCGACCGCCTGCACCTTACTGAAGGTTCTCATACTCGGTATATCTAATGGCTGCGTCATTACTGATTCATTTACATGTGGTTACATAATGCGAGCGGTAGCGGGGTTTTGGACATCACCTCACTGCTCGCGGGGTCAATTGTCAAAGATCGCCAATCTCTCAAACCACATAACAGGGCGCATCTAGTTTCATATAAGGCAACCCAAGCGCGGTTATCACCCGGTCGCCACGTCCTTCTGCTGGCCCTAGTCCGACAAAGATCACCTGATCTTCGTCATGTTTGATGAGATTGCTCAAAGCGGTTTCCAATTCAATCTTTTCTGACGGATTTAAGTCACACTCGAACACGGAAAATTGCAGGTGATCGCCAAAATTACCACAGGTCTTGAACACCTTTCTCAGGCGTTTGTCATCCGCGATGTCGTAACATACCAGGTAGGTTGTGCGCATGATTTACCTCGTTAGTAAGGGGACATATTCAGGAATCTCACCCGTCAACGTCTTGGCCAGTAATCGTGCCTGCAACTCCAAAGCGCGGCGATAGCTGACTTTGTAATCAAACAGTGGATGGGTAATGAGCGAACTCATGCGCTGCTCATACGTCTGGAAAAAGCGTTTTCGCCCAGCGATGGTAAGATTCACGGCCTGACCGGCTTGCACAAAATCCTTTTCTGTTACCACGCGATTGTTGATGCAACTCAAGACGGTGGATTCAGCGATCAATGGCCGAAATTCTTCCATCAGATCCAGCCCCAGAGCGGGACGCCCAAATCTGGGTTGGTGATAGAACCCTAAATACGGATCGAATCCCACGGCTAAAGCTGCCAAGGTGCAGTCTTTGGCCAACATGCTATAGGCCAAGGACAGCATGGCATTGACAGGGTCGGTGGGCGGACGTCGATTACGATTGCTGAAATTGAAGTTGAAGGCCAATTGCCGATCATCCTTTCGGTGTTTTTCCAGTCCTGGCAAATCGTCTTCAATCTTCACCATACCGTTGAACTGTTGAAAGTATAGGCTGGCAGCGGCTCCTTCTATTCCAAGTAACTCCTCAATCGAACCAGCGTTTTGGGCATCTTCAGAGGCTCGTTTGAGTCTGAGGACGACGGCCTCGGATGGCTCCAGGTGATTTCGCATCAACAGGGTGCGGTGGTTGCGAATCTTGCCATACACAAATTGCCGGGCCAGTGACAGGCACATCATTTCATCACGCGCCAGGCGGAACTGTTCCATACGCAGAAACACATTCTTCAAAGCATGGCCACGCGTGATGCCATAAAACCAGCCGCCCATCGAAAAATAGGTGACCGGAACTTCCTGTTCACAGAGAGATTGAATGGCTTGGGTGGAGATCTGGATATTACCGAACAAGGCCACATGGGACACATCGCGCATCCGAACTTCGTCAATCAGTTTATCCTTGTCCTTAACGGTCAACACCTCGTCTTTACAGCCCACGCGATAGCCGGGGGTGTTCAGATACAACGGACGGGTATCGTCTCGGGCGGCGATTAACCTTCGGGGTGCTTCAGGAGGTTTCGTCTCAGCCTCGATTTCAACTGACTCCGCAGCTTGCGCCAGCATCCGGGTTTCATCCGGCAAACAAACTGGAGCCAGTGAACAGCGTACGCATTTGGGCGAGTGAACCAAGGGTGCAGGAATCGGCCCGGCGATGACGCGTTTGGCTTCAGCAATATTTTGCAGAATCCACGTTTCCAATTCCGGTGTGATGGGTAAGCGCACGCGCTGCTTTGTGGCGCGATAATAAATGACGCCTTCGTTGCACGTATATCCGTTATCCCGCAGGATCAAGGCCTGCAACCCAAGTTGCATCTTGTCCGTATCCCACAATTCATTGGCTTCTTCGCCTTCCTTGGGCGCGCCCGCCTTGTAATCGACCGGACAGACTTCCAGCGCGGTGAACAGGTCTTCTTTTTCAGCCTTGGATTCCACCAAGTCCATTTTGGCGACCACGCCTAATCGCTCCGAACCCATTTGTACGGAGCGCGAATGGATCGTTTCCGGTTCCGTATTGGCTGTTTCGGTTTTTTTCTCTGTGGTATCAGTAACGGGTGGTTCCTCCGGCTCGCTCTTCTTCTCGCCTTTGGCCTTCTTCTTGGCGGCGGGCAATGCGCCGTTGCCAGAATCAACGCGTTGATGGATGGCTTGTCCGCGCAAGGTATCTACGCTTTCGACAAACACCCCTTCAACGAATTCGTAGTAAAAGAGTCGCTGACAATATACGAACTCATTCAACATCCGCGCGGGGATTTGCTGCGGTTCAGCTTCAGTCTGTGCGCCCCTTCCTGCTGTTTCTGGTGCGGGTGCATCTGGAGAGGTTTTAATTTCGGAGGGTGTGGATTGGAGAATGAGTGGAACGGAGAGTTCAGCGGTGGACTTCGACCGTTCTTCTGGCGGTGCCTCGGCGGTGGCAAGGCGCACCACAATCTTTAATTGTTTTGGCTCGCTTGTCGTCGTTTCCGGTTGGCGATCACGGTCAACTCCCGATGTGTCACCCCCTAATGAAAGACCTTCTCGCGCCAATGGTGACACCGGTTCGTTTATACGATTTTCGGACGTAATCGAGGGGTCTTGGTCGTTCATAATTTTGGTTGGTTGCGAGGCGGCTCTTTAAGTGCCAGCTCCGTTGACATGTATTGGCAGGGAATTAATGACCGGCGTGAACAGGCCGAGTCCGAAGTGAGAGCCGTAGCCGAGGGAGAGGGGGCCGCTGACGGGTTCGGGAAACGTGATGATGAAAGCGTTGCCAGAACTATTGCCGCGATTGCCGCCACCGTCGTGTCGGATGGTCTGGAATTGCAGTGAGCGGAGGTGTCGGTTGCCAAATTGAAATGGGCGCTCGCGTTCGTCGCATTGCTTAATGGTGGCGGCAGTGCCATGCGGGTGCAGGGCGAGCAGGCGGAGCAGGTCATGCGCACCAGAGCCGACCTGCCAGCCGTTAGCGTCCATCTTCGGACGCCCATCACGGAAGGTTTTGGCATGGCGGGTAGAAACGAACGGCGTGAGGGAACGCCAAACTATGGCTGTTCCGAAAAGCGCACAGTCTTTGAAATCTCCGGGTTGGCCGATGCCGTGGAGCACGAGGCGGATGTCGTGCCCTCCGTGTCCCCAGACTTTGTTCAGTCTGCGAAGCGCGAGACAGGCCGCATCGTCAAAACCCATCGTTGCCCAGATGGTAATGTGCGTGATGGCGTCGCGAGCACCGTTGGCTTCGCAAAAAATGTGGGCGTGAGCATGGTCAGTGCGCGGTTTGCCGTTGTCATTAAGTCCAGTGAACACGGAAGCACGACTTTTGCCCTGGTCGGACCATTTGCAAAGCGCGTCATGCACGCGATCGGCGATGGAGACCGCCTGCGCAATACTCGGCGCAACGGCGCTCACCACGGCGTAACGTGCTACAATTGGCAGTGCTTTGTTTTGCCGAGGACGCGGCTTGGTGGCTGGGGCAAAGGCATTCTCCGGGCGGATGTAATTCACATAAAGCGCACCGGGCGGAAGATTCCAGCCTGCGGCTTGGAGTTCGCCGGTGTCGGCGTGGAGCGCGGTGAAAAGATCGTCAGGGGCTTCTGATCCTTTGGCTTTCTTCTTGTCGCTCTTTTTTCCGTTGGCCGGTGGCGCGTTCGTGGAGAGAAAATCAGTGCGCCATGTCTTGTAGTCCACTGGCGTCATCGGCGCGAGCAGGCGAACAAGTTCGGTCTTCGCCGGCAGCAGCGCACCTTCTGTAAGCGGTACTGCATTGGGTTCAATCGCCGTGATGCCTTCCAACACGCGGGCTTCGACGAGACTTTCCGCGCGCCCAAAATAGCCAAGTCGCTCGGCGAGAGTTTGCAACGCGGCGAGTTGCTGGGGTGGCAAAGCCACATCCCACGCAACGAGTATGGCGTCTCGTTCCGAAAGCTGAACGAAGGTGTCGAAAACCTTGGTGGTCTTCTCATTCTTGCCTTCGTTGTATGGCATGTAATGCCGCGTGTGCGCGGTGGTGGCGCGAGGCAGGCGAAAGACTGGCGGCTGGCTCAACAAAGCATCGGCGAGTGCGCGAATAGTGCGCTCGGAAATTTCTTCGTTTCGTCGCGCCTTCAAATACCATGTCGCAATCAACGCACGAACGATGCGCCACGGCGAAGGCGGCCATTCGACCGCGCCTTCGTTCACATGGCGACCCCACGGCGTCGCGTGATAGCGCCCGGCAGGGAAACGCAATTCAAGGACTGTCATGGTTATTCCTCAAAGGTGAGGTCCGTGGCCGACGGCTTTGCGAAACCGCCCGCTGCTTTTTCGATCAGGTCAGGCAGCGCCTTTTCGAGTTCATCGAGTGATAGCACGCTAAAATCTTTTGGCCTTTGCACTACGAGATCGCCCACGACTTCCAAATCGCATGCCGTCCGTAAACGCAAGCCGTCACGCAGCAGACGTTGGATTTTGAAAAGTGCGATGGCGATGAGCAATGCTTCGACATCTACGCCGAGACCGAAGCCGCGAATAAGCGCGAGGTCGAGATTGAAGAACGCAGTGATGTGGCCGCAGTATTCGTCGCGGTGGAATGGGACGTTACCGAAGCCCTTCGCTGTGTCGCCGGAAGGATCAACGGCGTCGTTTTTCACGCCGCCACTCGCAGCAACAGTCACGCCTTCCGCCTCGATGAATGCTGTCAGCGCGCGTGGCAGACGCATTCGGCCACCAGCGATTTCTTTTTTTGCAAGAAAGACGCCGTGCAGTAGCGCATTGGTATCGTATTTCAAAAGCGTCGCGGTGAGCTTCTTGATGTCCACGATGCCTTTCTCAGCGATGGCGAGTTCGCTCTTGAGGGTATCCAAGAAACTCTTGTCCTTGCCTTCGAGAATATACGGGCTATTCAGCCGATGCGCTTCGAGCACAGAGTTTGTTAGCGACTTGCCAGCTTTGTCTTTCACTTTTACGACGGGCAATCCCTTGAGCGGTGTCACCCAATCATCCGCGACGACATCCCAGCAGACGGCTTCTAGCCGGTTCGCCATGCTTTGCGCAGATTCCACAAGGAGCATCTTTCGTCCGTCTGGGCCGTCGTAGGTGGCTGCGCCGAGGTCGGGAAAGCCGGTGGGTTGAAAGCGCGTGCCCTGAATGGGCTTGAGCGCCGCCTTGAGAAGCAGACGCGGTTGGTCCTTGAGTGCGATGAGGTTCATGTGCTTTGTGTGTTGAGTTGTTTAAGAATGTTGAGTTCGAGATGACGGAAATCCTGTGAAGCGATGGGAAAAAGCATTGCCGCCACCGTGCGCCGTGCGATGTCACCGCTCACGGGCAGGTCTTTGATTAGTGGTGCTTTTCCTGATCCATGCAACCGGCGGGCGGCGAGTTCAGACGCCGTCTTGCCGTCGCCATTCATGGCGCGGTGAAGAATCGCGGGCACGAGTGGGATAGCGTCATCCTTTCCGTTAGAGCGGCGGAAGCAGAGCCGCAGCAGGGCGTAGAACGAAGAAGGCACGGCGGACTGGTCGGAGTCAGAAGCGGTTTCGGCTTCCACAGAATTGTCTCCTCTCATCGCGTCGGCTTCATCTTTGGGCAGCGCAGTTTCCGTCAAAGCTGTTTTCGCTATGCGCCGTTCGTCTCGGATGATGCTCTCCCAATCCACGAGCGAAAGCCCCCAGATAAGATCGGCGAGTAGCGCGTCGTTCGTTCGGCGTTCGATAAAGGCGGTTACGTCCGACAGTCCCGCCGGGCAAGGCGACCAATCCGGCCAGCCGCGTACGCCGGATTTCTCCGTCCGCACCAGTCGGCGCGCGAGGATGGCGTTGAGAGTATCGGTCAGGTCGCCGTCGTGCCACGCTACGTCATTGCCGGGCGTATCGTCCCAACTGATGAAGGAGCGTTCCTTGTTCGACCCAATGTTGAGCGGTTCGAGGTGCTGCCGGAACCAGAGCGTTTCCTTTCCAAACCATGCGCGCATTGCGGCGACAGATTGGGCGAGGCGAAACTCAGACGAGTTGTCATTGGCATCGTCGAGCCAACGTTTTTTCAAACCGTTCAGAGGCCGCAGATACGCCCCAGTCGTCCATTTGAAACTTCGAGCCAGCGTCCGTTCAGTCGCGCCGAGCGCGGCGATGAGCGATTGCAGGCTGCTCGGGGAGTCATCGCGGCATAGCTCAACAATACGACGTTCAAGCTGGTTCAGAGCGCGGGCGACTGAAGCAGGTGGTTCAGGGTTGGCGCGCGGCCCGGCCTTTTGCCGCAGGCGGTCATGCCATTGCTCGATGTCGGCAAGCAGGTCCGCTCGTGCGTTGCGCCGCACGATGACGCGCTCCAGCGGCGTGGCGAAATAGGCAAGGCCGTTGCGGACTTGAAAACCGTAACGCTGAAACGCCGTGATGCCGCGATCCACACCGAGCGTCACGGCGGCTTGCGCGAAATCCACGCCGCTGCGGGCGGTGCGACCCCGCACCTGCGCGCGGCTTTCGCTGAAAATTGCGCGTAACTCGGCAAGTGTGGTCGGCTCACTCCACAGCGGCATCCACATTTCGCAGCGTGCCTCGGTTTCATCAGCACCCGCCGCACTCGCGTAGCCTACGCCAGCCTGCCGCACACAGAAGGGATACACGAGTGCGCCGTCGTCTGCGCTCTCAAGGCGTTTCACCGACGCGGCGGCAAAAAGGAGCGCGCCTTCAATCATCAGGATGAAATCCCACGGGTTCACTGCCGACGGCGCATCGAAGCCCGAAGTGGCATTCGCGCCGCCCGCCGCACCTGGGAAGAACTGGCCGACCGGGGCTCTGGTCGCAAGTCCAGGAGCCGCGCTTCCAAAAAGCGCCGCCCGCAGCCAGCGAGCGGATTCTGCCGTTGGCTCGCCGGTGGCAGGGTTCATCACCTCGGTGATACGCTGCATGAAGTTGTTCGTGAACTCCAGCCGTCCGTCGTTGCCGCCCGTGCCGAGCAGAGGCGGGAACTTCGCGCCGTCCTGGCTGAGCACGAACACAGCGTCTAGCCAGCCGAGCGCATCTTCGGGAAACGAGTTACGGCAGCTTTGAAGCAGGAGTGTTTTCGTGTCACCGTCCGGCTTCGCTTTCAAAGCGAGCCGGTTCAACTCATTTCGGGCTGCCGCTATTCCAACTCGATACGGTTCTAGGCGCGGCGCGACGCCCTTTTCAATAGCAGCCAACGCCTCGTCGTTGTCTTTCGGAAAAAAGCCGCTGCCGCCATTCCACGGTGCGAGCACCGCAGTTGGTCGGTAGCTGCGTGCGAAAAACTCCATAAGGACCGTAGCGTCACACGACAAGTGAAGCGAGAGCTGGTCGTTCAGCCACGAGCCACGAGCGGTCACATCTACTTGTTCGGATACAAGCCGCAGGATGCCCAACGCTTTCAAATAGTGAGCGAGCGGAATGGGAGCGCAGCCGTTGAGAATGATGGTGGGCATGGCGTCAGGTTGTTGTTTCACGCGAAGCACGGGCGTCTGCGGCGCGCAGCAAGGTTTCGAGAAAAGCCAGGCGAAATGGGCCAAGACGGTCACGCAGGGCAATAGTGCGGGAGAGCCAGGAGGGGCCGTGCTGGCCTTCGCCCATTTGCATGAAACTCAGATCGAGCGAGATTTCTGGCGCAGTGAATTCGCCGAGCGGGACTGCACGGATTACGTCGTCCTGCCAGATACCACGGGCAAAAAGAGCGTTGGGTTTCTGAGGGTTGCCGGTTTCCTCCGGCAGTGAGCGGATGGAGAGGCGGACTTTGCCATGATGCGCTGCGATGAGGTAAGCGACGAGGTCGCGCTCAACGGCATCAGCCGTGCCTTTCAGAAGCCACCCGAGAGCAGAGCCAAGTTCGTGGCGGAAGCCGTGGCGCTCGCACTTGCCGCTTTTGTCGGCAGACTTCGCCCAAAGCTGCCCTCCGCGCGCAGCATCGCCATTGCGAAGCATTTTTTGAAACTCGTCGTGAGCCTTCCCGATGTCGTGCCACAGTGCGGCGGTGCGGAGCGCAGTGGCGAGTGTGGCATCGCCCGTGAGCGCGGCGGCGAGGGCGGTGGTCTGCCGGATGACAAGTTGCGTGTGCTCGGCGATGGTTTGCCACGATCCGGAAAACGTGTCCGGCTCATCATCGTGGGCGTCGGAATTACCGGCGTCAGAAGGCAGCGACGTTGGCTTGTCCTTCGGGTCGCCGGTCCAGCCGAGGTCATTGTTATAGCCGCCGCTAATCGTCGCCAGGAGATAGACTCCGCCAGAGCGCGACTTCTCCGCTAGTTCCCACTTCTTTTCCAAAGGATTCCACCGCCATGCGTGCGTAGTCTTTCTGTCGAAAAACTTCACGGCGTCGCCGATGGAGACTCGGCAGAGTTCGATACGTTGCGGAGGCTTGTCGTCGCAGAGTGGAGCGTCGCCCTTGATGTCGCGCCAAAAAAACTGCACGTCGTTATCGTCGCCGTCGCGAATGTAGCGAGAGACATCGAGGTCTTGTCCGCAGATGTCCGGCGTGGTGTCGAAAAGGTCCACGAGGTCGCGGCGGCGAATGACCGGGCGGATGACTTTTTCCTCCGCAACGGTCACTTCACGCAACGCCTGCGGACTGGCATTGGTGAGCGGCGTAATGGCGGCACGCGCCTTCTTTAGTTCCGTTTCCGAATAGGGCCGAAGCAAGTCGTCTTTGTCATCCTTGGGTTGGATGTCCACCCAAAGCACCTGCGCATCGCTAATGTCCGCACGCCGATTGCAGCGGCCCATGCGCTGGACGAGCGAAGACCACGGTGCCAGTTCTGTGACGAGCAGCCGGGCCGACACGTCAACGCCCGCCTCGACGGCTTGCGTGGCAATGACGATGCGGTCGCCATCACCGAAAAGGAGCCCCGTGTGTCGCTCGCGATCAATTGAGCGAAAGCGCGAGTGAATGAGTGCGACCCTCTCCGGTGCGTAGAGCGGCTTCTTCCCGCCGGTTAACGTCGTGAAAACTTCGCGTGCTCGCGACACACGATTCACTACGACAAGTGTGAGAGTGCCGGGCTGGTGGCAATCTTTAATGAGAGCAGCCAATTGTTTCGCATAGCTGCCCTTCGTTGTCGAATTGAGCGTGAGCGGAGCGGGCGAGAGCTTCTTCTGCGCGCTAATAAGTTTGTGCGGTTGACCGCTGGTTTGTTCGGTATCACTCAGCTTTTCCGTGGGCCAGCCACCGACAGGTTTCGGACGATCTACTGTGGCGAGGCGCGCTTCGTCGAGAGTTGCACTCATCCACCACGTCGGGCACGCGCCAAAAGTCAGGATTTTCTCATCGTGCCGGAAGCCGTCGAGTTGCGCGCTCGTTTCCACACCCACACCCATGAGTTGCGTCTCATCCATCACCCACAGACAATCGTTATTCAGCAAACCAAAGTGCATCGGCCAACGGTAGCGGCTCATTCCGTAGCCGCGATTGAGAGCGCGTGAGAGGAGCATGTCCTGGGTGCCGATGAGGATAGCGTTTTCCTCGGGATAAATGTCCCACTCGCCTGCGTCCTCTCCGCCCATGAGGATGTGGACGCCAACTTTGCCCACTCGGTTTGCGGGCTTACCATTCCACAGCAATCCGTGAGCATTGAGCCACTCTTTGACTTCCCCATCTGTCTGTTCCACGAGCGTCCGCATTGGCAGGCAGTAAACGAGACGGCGGGGCCACTTGGGATTCTGGAGGTGAACGCGATTCCAAAGCCACGCAAGCACGACGGCGGCGGTCTTACCTAAGCCGGTTGGGATGTTTATGAGTTGCGATTGGCAACGTACGCCATTGGACAGCCATTCAGTCTCAGGCCGCCCCATTTGTTCACCACAAGCAAGACGACGTTGATAATCGTAAGGTTGATTACCTGTTGTGGAACTGAAAAAAGTATCGAAGCAAGCGTGACTCACCGTCCACCGCCTTTCAGGTGTATTAGATTACTATGCCCCATAATGGCCTGCCTTTGTTGATTTACCGCCGTGCCCAATATGAATCCGCAGGGGATTTTCCTTTGTGGCATTTGTTTTTATATCAAACTGCTCTTCTCCCCGCTAGCATGAAAATCAGCGAAGGTTCAGCTTTTGAAATTGAATGCCCTCACTATGGAGGAAACATTTCCATCAATGGCGTGAGGACTGGCTTGTCGATTCATTCCGGTAAGATTTTTCAATAGAGAGTTAAATCCTTAGATTCCTTTCGGCATAAACAGCATTGAGGGGTATCACCGGCTCGTTCATGCTGAAAGGGTAACTCATCCAGCTTCGGTTGGCTGAGGGCGAGGACATGAGCCCGGCGGCCAACGGAAGCTCCATCCTTTTTTGGTGATGCCCGGTTCTGCCCGTTGACGAGCGCGCGCGTAACGACGAGGCGGGGCGACTCAGCGGAGCCCGCCCGGAGTGGAGCAAGCGTTGGTCAACGGGCTGGCTTCCCGCTGGCCGATATGTTTAATTGCTGGCGACTGCCATGATCGCCTCCCCAATTTTCTCATTTGCTTCCTTGTGTCTGCCGATAAATCGCTGGCAGCTACGTAGAACAGGAAGTGCAACTGAAGTGGACCCCATTATTTAGACCACAAACGGCAGAAAATAAGATGGATTTTCGCCAATAATTCCACTGACTCAAAAATTCTTCATTTGTCCGCAAATGCGGACAACCTTGATACAAAACGCCGGTAATTTATTCCCCAAAGAGCACAAAAAGTTGTTCGGCTAGCGGAACAGCTTTTCTTGGCCACCTGTGCTTCATTGCCCGATGAGCCTCAGCACCGTTGGTTCGGGGGCCAACAAAAAGAAAGGATACAATTGCATATGCAAACCGAAACAACTGACGGTTTGACTCTGAATGCCAGTGCCAGTCTACTGGGAATTCACCCCTTCAGCCTGCTGGCACGGGTTCAAACTGATGAGATTCAAACCCAGCGCGCCCGCTGGGGCGAGTTACTGATTCCGGGCAGTGAACTGGAAAGACTTTCGCCGGAGAGCAATCGGCAGGTTGAAAGTCCCAAGCATCTTGCGCTAATCGATGAGCGCTTGGGCATTGAGAAAACGACGGGACACCTCAAATGCCGGGGCGAACGTCCCGCCCGGTTCACCGTGCCAGCTTATGCTGGCCAATTCGGAGCGAGTGAAGCCCAGAGCTACCGCGCTGCTTACGGCGCGATTGCACCCGAGATGGAGGAGACGGCCAAACTCAAAGGCCAGTTGGATGATTCTGGCAAAGTAGTGGCCGCCCCGGAAAAGGAGATCGGCGGTTGGCGCGTTCGCTCCACCTTGTTAAACCTCGGTACCAGTGACGTGCTGCTGTGTGAACGTGGCCCGCGTGACTGGGCGGTGATTGAACGGTTCCAAGCCGATTCGCCTTTTGCTCGCAAGCAAGGGCAAAACCATACTCTGCTGGAAGGCAAGGATGCGGCGTCCTTGATCGAAGCCTTTCAGAGCAATGCCCGACATACCTTGGCCTATCTGGCGAGTAATGCCGTGGCCACAGCGCAACAGGTGGTTTGGGAACAGTTTCCCACGGAACGTGCGGGCGAGGTGGTCGCCGCCATTTCGGAACGCTGCCGTCTGGCGGTGGCTCCCATACAAGCCATGTCCCAAAACCAGCAACCCCGACAGGCCACCGGTCGTGGCGTGCACATTTAAGGAGGCGTTATGAATCAGGAAATGGAACGCTTTTTGAATCTGCGCCATCTGCCTGCCCGTCTGACCGCCGAGCAGGCGGCGGGTTATCTGGGCGTGTCACCGCACGAGATGCCCATCCTAATGGCCAGAGGATTGCTGAAACCGCTGGGCCATCCGGCCATCAACGCCCAAAAATACTTTCTGGCAACCACGCTGGAGGAATTACGTCGGGATGAGAAATGGTTCGGGAAGGCGTGTGACGCGATTGGGGAATACTGGCGGAACAAGAATGCGCGGAAGGGTTCTGCCGAGGAGCATGACGAATTGACCGGACGCTCATCCGGCAGCCGCCGTAGTTTGAGCGTAACGGAGCAGTGATGCCGCTGGATTCATTCCTCCCCCAATTCGGGATAAGTGCCTCGATCCGCACCGAAGCGGACCGAGGCCCATCGTCATTAACCTAGCGCGGTGTTCGCCACCGGCTGGCCGTCGGCAAACGCCTTTCGTTGCTTCTCCCACTCACTGAGCGAGGGCATCTGCACTTCGGCGTTGCGGGAGTACGCGCGGGTCATGGCCCGGCTGTTGTGGCCCAAATTCACCTGGGCATAGCGTTCGGGATACCCGGCGGCTTTCGCCCGTTCCGCCCACGCGTAGCGGTAGGAATGCAGCGAGACACCCTTGATCCCCAAACCCTCGCAACGCTGCTTGAACTCGGTCGCCCGGTCACCCGCGCGGACGGTCCGCAGATAGGGAAAGAGCGGCCCGGTGCCGGGCAGGTCTTTCAGGATTTCAATCATTTCCTCATCCAAGCGCATGATGGCAATGGTTTTGGTTTTCATGCGTTGGTAACTGATGACTTGGTTTTGCCAGTCGATGTTCTCCGCCTCCAGAAACGCGAGATCGGACTGGGACGCGCCCAGATGCCAGGCCAGTTGATAGAACGCCTTGCGTTCCCGGTTCGGTTCGCGGGCGATGATGGCTTGATGTTCTTCCCAACGGATGGCGCGTTTCTCTTTGAAGTTCACGGCGGGCCAGCGTTTCTTGGGCAGGATGGGCCACGGCAGCCAGTTCATATCCAGCGCGAAGTTGTGGATGCGGCGCAGGTAGATGTTCGTGGAGACGGAACCTGCCCCCAACACTTTCAAAAAGTGTTCGGCCTGCGTTTCCAGCACCACCCGGTGCCGGAGCGAGTCCAAGGCCTTGTCCTTGATAGCCACCAGCCAGCGGCGCTGGGTGTCGCCCTGCTTGAGCTTGGGGATTTCCACCATCACGTCCTGCCACGTGCGCTTGGCACCGGCGGGGTCGCCCGCCTGCCAATAGACGCGGGCCAGTTGCAGGCTGAAGGCGGGGGCTTCGGCGGTTTCATTCATGGCCGCCACGAGCCGGTAGGCTTCGGCTTTATCGCGGGTTTTGAGGGTGGCCTGTTTGCCGGTGGTCAGGTCTTCGTAATAATAGACACCCCACGGGCGGGGGAAGATACGGTAGCGTTGTTTCATGTTCGTTTGCATGTGGTGAACATGAACCACCTTGATCCAGAACCCTGCACGAGCAGTGGCCGGGTGGTGCCCGGATAGTCAGCGCCTAGTCTGGCTTACTGAAGAATCCACTGAAACTCGCGCCTCCTGACTTCGTAAACACCTGCTACCCAAGTAACAAGCGCTGGAGGCGAGGGTCGGAATCGAACCGACGAATGCAGCTTTTGCAGAGCCGTGCCTTACCACTTGGCTACCCCGCCATCACGCGTGCCGGGAAATCTAGGGAACTCTCCGGTCAGCGCAAGCTCTTGTTTTGGGTTTTTAAGAAGACACGAATCTCACGAATTGGCACGAATTCGGAAATAGGTGGCTCGAATTACTCAAAGATTCAGCAGGTTTGTGAAACTCAATCGCCTTGGTAGCCGAGTTCTTTCCGGCGTTTCCAGAGGTCCTTCGGCTTAAAGATGCCCGCCGGGGTGATGATGCCGGTGATGAGGTCAGGGGGCGTCACATCGAAGCCGGGATTGCGGGCGTGGCTGTCAGGATTGCCGATGCGAACGTAGGTTCGCTCGCCGCTACCTTTTGCACCCCGCACTTTGCCCTTCACACTTTGGGCGATGCCCCAGGCACCGAGGACTTCGCTTTCGTGGCGTTCTTCGATGGGGATATCGAAGCCGGAGCGCATGTTCCAATCGATAGTGGAAAGGGGGATGGCGACGTAGAAAGGTATCTTGTGGCGCCTGGCAAGGACGGCCTTGGTGTAGGTGCCGATCTTGTTGGCGACTTCACCGGTGCGGCCAAGGGTACGGTCGCTGCCGACGATGACCATATCGATCTCGCCGCGTTGCATGAGGTGACCGGCGGCGTTATCGGCGATGACGTTGTGGCTGATGCCTTGTTGCGCGAGCTCCCAAGCGGTCAGGGACGCGCCTTGGCAACGGGGACGGGTCTCATCGCAGAAAACATGGAACTTTCTACCCTGCGCTTGCGCTTCATACATGGGAGCGGTGGCGGAGCCGATATCGACGAAGGCGAGCCAGCCGGCGTTGCAATGCGTTAGAACGCGCATGCCTTCCTTGATCAGCGGTGCGCCGTGCTTGCCGAGGGCGTGGCAGTGTTCCACATCGTCATCGGCGAAGTGATGGGCGGCGTGGAGGGCGCGGATTTGCTGCTCCTCTACGGTGGTGCCAGCAGCCATCTGCGCACGGACATCAAGCATGGCGTTGACAGGATCAACCGCCGTGGGACGCGCTTCTTTCAGAACTTCGAACACTTCGTCCACGTGCTTTTGAAAGGCCACGAGGTCTTTGCCTTTGAAGGCGCGGGCGCCTTGGGCGAGGCCGTAGGCGGCAGTGGCGCCGATGGCTCCAGCCCCGCGCACGACCATGTCGCGGATGGCGGCGGCGGTGTCGCGAAAGTTTTTGGTGTGGATGAGCTTGAACTCGTGCGGCAGGAGGCGCTGCTCGATGAGCACCACGGAGTTCTTTTTCTCATCGAACCCAACGGTCCGATAGTGTTGCACCTTGCGGCCCGTGCGTACGTTCATGAGCAGTTTATTTCTGGGCTGACTTGCCGGTCTTCAGCTTTTTGATGCGTTCGCGCACGGGCTTGAAGAGGGGATGTTTGCGCAGCTCGCGCAGGTCTTCATCACGGGCGAGCCAGTGAAAATCGCGATAGCCAAGGTCCATGGCGCGATCCAGCGTCTGGACGGCCTTCTCGTATTCCTTGATGAGGGCGTAGCTGCAGGCGAGATTGTAGAACACCAAGGGATCTTCCGGGCGTAATTGGGCGAGCTGTTCATCCACGTGCAGACCTTCATTCACGCGGCCCCTGGCGGTGTAATCATCACCCAAAACTTGCAGGGCTTCCTCGAATTGCGGGTCTCGGCGAACCACACCTTCCAGAAAGCCGATTTCGATGTCCAAGTCCCGCCGTTCTTCGCGGGAGAGAGTTTTGGTCGTCGTTGTCTTTTTCGGCATACTACAACCCCGCCAATCAAGACGACCTTGGGCCATTCGTCAAGGTTCAGAATCCCTCGCCGGCGGGATGTCCGTAGAAGACCTTACCGGACAATTCGGTTGAAATACTCCGGCAAAACCGAATCATGCACGGCCAATGAAATGTTTCGTCACAGGCGGCTCGGGTTTCATCGGCGCGAATATCGTGCATGAGCTCAATGCCCGGGGCCATTCCGTGCGGTGTCTGCTGCGGCCGGGGGCGGATGTGCGCGGTCTGCAAGGCGCAGAGTATGAGGCAGTTCCGGGTGATGTGGGGGATGTCGAATCACTGGCCAAGGGCTTGAAAGGGTGCGACTGGGCGTTTCACGTGGCGGCCAGTTATCATCTCTGGTTGCCGGACTACGCACCGATGTATGCGGCCAATGTGGAAGGCACACGGAACGTACTTACCGCCGCGCATCAGGCGGGCTGTTCCCGGATCGTTTACACGAGCACGGTGGGGTGCATCGGCTTGCCCAAGGAAGTGAATGGCAAGGTGGAGCCGACGGATGAGACGACGCCGGTGTCCGAGGCGCAGATGAGCAACCATTACAAGCTCTCCAAATGGAAGGCTGAAGTGGTGGCGTGCGAACTGGCGGCGAAGGGGATGCCGATCGTCATCGTGAACCCAAGTGCACCGATCGGGCCGCGGGATGTGAAGCCCACGCCTACGGGCAAGGTTATCGTGGATTTTGTGAACCGCCAGATGCCTGCTTATCTGGATACGGGGTTGAATTGGGCGCATGTCCGTGACGTGGCCGTCGGTCATATCCTGGCAGCGGAGAAGGGCCGCTTGGGTGAGCGCTACATCCTCGGAAGTGCGACAGGTAATTGGACCATGAAAGAGGCGTTTGCGGTGCTGCAAGAGATCACCGGAGTGCCCGCGCCTAAGTTCCAGGTGCCTTATGGAATCGCGTTGACCGCGGCGCATTTCGACGAGTTCTTCGCGAAGTTCACCGGTAAACCGCCAAAGGCACCACTGGCGGGGGTACGCATGGCCAAATACAAGATGTTCTTCAATCCAGCGAAAGCGGTGAAGGAGCTGGGACTGCCTCAGACGCCGCCGAAGCAAGCTTTGGCTGATGCGGTGGAGTGGTTCCGGGCGAACGGGTATGTGAAGGCTTAGTCGCTAAGGCTTCATTTTCTCACGTGCGCCTTGGATTATACGGTCCCAATCGAAGGCCGGGCCGGGGTCGATCTTGTTCTTCTGGATGTGGTAATGGCCGATCAGACCCTGATAGTTTTCCAGCATTTCCTCTGACAACACGCCGGGGATGAGGCGGCCTTTCTCGTCGCGCGGATAGTCGCACTTCAGTTTGGGAAAGACTTTGCACAGTGTGGCGGTAAGGCGGATGAGCGCGTCATACTGTTGTGGTGTCAGGTCGTACTGATAGAGCTTGGTGCCTTGGATGACGCCGAAGACGGGCTCGTTGCGAGCGGGGTGGCCGATGAAATCCTTCGTAAAAACGCCGCCATCGCCAAGCCGTTCGGGAATCGTGATGCGCGTGCGGCCATCTGCGTCTTTCGCATACCATGTGCTCAAGGCGCGGTTAGTCGGTGAGGTGTAGGCACCCATGTTGGCGATCTCGATGCCGATGCTGCGCGTGTTCGAGGTGGTGGCGTGCCAGGCGCGTTCCTTGAGATCGAGCGTCTGGTAGATGGTGCCATCGATATCCAGCATGAAGTGGACGCTCAGGCAGCGGGCGTCATGCATGATCCGAAAGCACTGACGGCAGGTGCCTGCGACATCATAGTGATAGACGAATTGATCCACCTTGTCCTGTAGCAGAGGCAAATCCCAGCCGCCACCGCGCACGCGCTCAATCTCTTCGTCAGTGAGCCCAGCTTTACGCAGGCCGTAGCGGTTCGGAGAGGTCAGGGCAGCCACTGCGACACGGGAGGTTTCCCAAGAAGATTGGTCAAAGGGGGCGAAGCGACGCTCCACGCGATAGGCATCGTAGCCGCCCGGGTCCATCCACGTGATCACGCGGGTGCCAGAGTGAAAAAGCTGCCCGGCGACGATGATCTCATCACCCGTGCGTTTGAGTGGTGTGCCAGCACGCTTGGGTAGCGTGCAGGCGCTGGTGAACAAAGTCAGAAGGAGCAACAGCGGCAGCGAACGTTTCAATAGCATCGGCACGGCGGCATCATTTCGGGAAGCCGGGCGCGAGGCAAGCAAACGTCAGCTACGCGGCGATTTCCTGCTCGGTCAGGTAGCACGCGGGATCGGGCGCCCAGATATTTCCATGCACCTGCACCGCGCGGACGCGGAAGCCGCCACCGCAGATATTCAGGAAGCGGCAATCGGAGCATTTGCCTTCCAGCTTCTTCGTGCGGTCGCGGAGCGCGGCCAAGGTGCCATTGCTTTGATCGCGCCAGATCTCGCTGAAGGGGCGCTCCTTCACATTGCCCAGCGTGAGTGATTGCCAGAACTGATCCGGGTGCACGTTGCCCTGGGTATCGATGTTGCCGATGCCGCGACCGCTGCTGTTAGTGCCGCCGCCATTCCATTTCAGGAGATTGAGCATCTCATCAGCGCGGTCGGGATCTTCGCGCAACATGCGCAGGTAGAGGTAAGCCCCATCGGCGGGCTGATCCACGGTCAAGACTTCGCGGGGCTTGCCGTTCGCGTGCCACTGGTGCGTGCGGTCGATGATCTTGTCGATGGCGTCCCGGGTCTGTTCGTGCGAGACATCTGCCACATTGCTCCCACGACCGCTGTAAACGAGGTGGTAGAAGCAGACACGCTCGATGTCCTCGCGTTCGATGAAATCCAAGATGTGATCGAGGTCGGCGATGTTGTTCGCCGAGAGGGTCAGGCGCAGGCCCACTTTTTGGCCGACGGACTTACAGTTGCGAAAAGCAGTTACTGCTTTATCGAAAGCGCCTTGGCGGCCGCGGAAATGATCATGGGTCGCACCGATGCCATCCAGAGAGATGCCGACGTAGGCGAACTGCAAAGCCTTGAGTCGCGCGGCGGTGTATTGATCAATCAACGTGCCATTCGTGGAGAGGGTGAGTTTGATGCCTTTCTGACGGGCATACGTGGCGATATCGAAGAAACGCGGATGGATAAGCGGCTCGCCGCCGGAGAGGAGCAGGGCAGGGATGCCGTAGCTCGCGAGGTCATCGATGACGGATTGGCATTGCTCCCACGTCAGTTCGCCGGGGTATTCGCGGGCGTCCGAATCCGAATAGCAATGGATGCACTTGAGATTGCAGCGGCGGGTGATGTTCCAGACGACGATGGGTTTACGTTCCTTGGCGGATGAGGGCGCGCCATGACCGTGACCGTAGCGGAGAGCATCTGCCGGTTGGGAAACCCCGCAGTAGAGTTTCGTCAGATTGATCATATACCCCTAACAGACGGCAGCGGGGTAACTGTGGCTTTACGGAAATTGCTCTATCACGGGCGCAAGTTGCCTATCAGCAAACCTCATCCGTGCAGGTCATTTCTTCGGCTTCAATTCGCGTTCGAAGAACTTGAGAATCTGAGCCTGAACCTCTGGTGTGTTGAATAACGGACCGCCGTGACCGCCGCCCTTGATGATGGCCAGCTCGGACGGGACACCGGTTTCCTTGAGCTTGTCATGCAAACGTGTGCTTTGCGCGAGCGGGACTTGCGGGTCGGCATCGCCGTGTATGATGAGGAACGGAGCGTCGCCCTTGCTGACTTGATGGAGGGCGCTCGCGAGTTTGGCGGTGTCCGGCACTTTGTAGATCGGGGCACCGAGGAGGATGGCGCCGTTGGATTTGGCGACATCTTCTTCAGTGCGACCGTTACCGACAACATTCGCAGGCATGGTCAGGAGATCGCTCGGGCCGAACCAATCGCAAACAGCCTTGATGCGGGCGGAGGTCTTTTCGTCTTTAGGCAGGTCGAGCGTGCCCATGAGTGCGACGAGGTGTCCGCCTGCTGAAGAACCCCAGACTCCGATGTGCTTGGCATCGAGTTGGTGTTGCTTGGCGTTGTCGCGGAGCCAACGGATGGCGTCGCGGCAATCATCCATCTGCGCGGGCCATTGGGCTTCGGTGCTGAGGCGATATTGCACGCTGGCGACGGCGAAGCCTTTGGGAACCAGCCAGACGGCGGGGCAACGGTCTTTGCTGCCTTTGTTCCAGCCCCCGCCGTGAATCCAGACGACCACGGGCAGTTTACCTTCTGTTTTCTCGGGCAGATACAGGTCGAGCTTCAAGGCCGTGTCACCCGCCTGTTTGTAGGTGAGATCGGCCAGCATTTTGACACCGTCTGGCAGTTTTTGGGCAGCAGCTTTTTTCTGTTTTTGCTTTTCCTGTGAGAAAGAAATTGAAGGGACAAGAAGCAGCACGCTCAGGCAAATGACCAGCAGACAGAATAGGCGACGGAGGTTCATAAGTGACAGGACGGAGTTTGAACCATGGAGGTTTCATTTGTCGAGGCGTCAAGCCGTTGCTCTAGACATTATTTGGGCAGTACATAAATCCGTTTTGAGTTTTTGCGATGGAAGGAGCATGATGCCCTTATGCACCTGATCACTGATGAACGTTGCACGGGTTACGAGTCCTATGGGCATCCAGAACGGCCGGCGCGGATCACGGACACTTTGACGAAGCTGCGTGGGCAGGAGGAGCTCAAGCTGACGTGGGACAAGCCAGTGGCGGTGGAGGATAAAACCATCCTGCTGGCGCATACGGAGGCGCACATCAAACGGATCACCGAGGCGAAGTATGATTTTGACGGGGATACACTGGCGCACAAGGATATCGACCAGCATGCGAAGCGCTCCATCGGGGGAGCTTTGCGTGGGCTGGAACTGGCGCAGAAGGGTGAGCTGTCCTTCAGTCTCCTGCGACCACCAGGACATCACGCCACGCAGAACAAAGCGATGGGCTTTTGTTATTTCAACCAGATCGCCATCGCGGCGTTGCAGGCGCAGAAGCAGAAGTTCAAGAAGGTGGCAGTGTATGACTTCGACGTGCATCACGGGAACGGCACGGAGGCCATCCTGCTGGGCAAACCGAACACGGCCTTCTACTCCATCCATCAGCATCCGTGCTATCCGGGGACGGGGACGAAGAATGTGGGGGATAATTGTTTTAATTATCCCGTGGCTCCACACACGCCACGGGAGGAATGGCGCAAGGTGCTGGCAAAGGCTCTGGCGGACATGGGCAAGTTCAAGCCGGACCTTATCTGCGTTTCAGCGGGATTCGATGCGTATGCGCAGGACCCGCTGGCGCAAGGCACGCTGGAGGTGGAGGATTTTCTCTGGATGGGCGAGGGCATCCGGAAGCTGGGCATCCCGACCGTCAACGTGCTGGAAGGCGGTTACAGCCGGGATCTGCCCAACCTGATCTTTGCGTATCTGAAAGGGTTGAAAGGAAAGTAATCTTACGGCTTTGCCCCTTGTCAAAGGATGCGTAGATTGGCGGCGTGAAACTCTCGGTGAAAAGTGATTACGCGATGCGGGCCGTGTTCGGGCTGGCGCGGCATTATGCCTCGGGCAAGGCGCAACGGGTGGAATCGCTGGCGGCGGAGCAGGGGATACCGGCGAATTATCTGACACAGATACTCATCGAGCTGAAGTCACAACAGATCGTAAAGAGCGTGCGGGGCAAGGTGGGTGGCTATCTGCTGGCCAAACCGCCAGCGGACATCACGGTGGGCGATGTGCTGCGGTGCATCCATGGGGCGCTGCTCGATACGCCGGCGATGAACGATCCGCAGTGCCCGCCCGAGTTGCGTGGCGTCTGGCAGCAGCTCAGCACGGTATTTAACGATGCGGCGAACAGCATCAACTTCCAGAAACTTACCGAACAAGCCTCGGAGTATTCGATCTAAGGGGGCCTACGCCTGTGAATAGCTGGCCGCAGAATTTGTGGTTCCTGTTGATCGGATTCCTCTGTGCGGTCGGCATTGCCTGGTGGCTGGCGAAACGTTGGTTCCAGAAGAAACAACGGCCGGAACCGAAAACTGGGTTGCTCGTCTTGAGCTCACTGGTCATCGGGCTGGCTTTGACCTCCAGCACGGTCACCGCCTGGTATTATCTCCGCCCACAACCGGCTCCAGTGACGCAGACGCTTTTTGAGGGGGTCACCTATGTGCGGGAGGTGCGCAAAGTGCCGCGCCGGGTCGTCATCCATGTGGTGACGGTTGATCTGAAAATGGACGGACTTGGTTTTCTGGTCACACCGGGCAAGGCGGGCGAGAAGCATCCGCTCACGGCACGGACGACGAGCGAGTTCGCACGGGAGTTTCAGGTGCAGCTCGCCGTGAACGGAGATTTCTTTTCCCCATGGTATTCCAATGCGCCTTGGGATTTTTACCCAGGATCGGGTGATGCGGTCACGGTCCATGGCATCGCTGCCTCGCGCGGCGCGATCTATACCGAAGGTGAGCGCAAGTGGGATGCGCCGACGCTGTATCTGAGCAAGGAGAACCGGCCTACTTTGATCCGGCCGACCAACGAAATCTACAACGCCATCTCAGGCAACATCTTTCTCGTGCGCGAGGGGAAGCGTGGGCCGGAGCCGATTCCGGAAAAGAACTCACTTGAGCCACGCACGGCCATCGGCTTCGACAAAGAAGGCACGAAGCTCTTCCTTGTGGCGGTGGATGGGCGCCAGCCGTTTTACAGTGAGGGGATGGACTACGATGAGCTGATCCAGGTGCTGGTGGATCACGGAGCGTATTCTGCGATCAATCTGGATGGCGGCGGTTCGACGGCTTTGGTGGTGGAAAGCAAGCCGGGGAAGTGGGAATTGCTGAACTGTCCGATACACACGCGGATACCCGGACGGGAGCGGCCCTCAGGGAATCATCTGGGGGTGTTTCTAAAAAAGGGTGGGAATGCCTCCTCTCCCTAACCCTCTCCTCCGACGACGGAGGAGAGGGAAATGGAAGCGTCAATCAGTTCAACTGCCCTTCTTGCGGTCGATCCATTTGTAGCCTTTGCTCAGAGCACCGAGGGTTTCTTTGAGCCGTTTGGCTTGCGTTTCGGGACGTTTGGCGGTGGCCAGCCAGACGATGTATTCACGTTGGCAGGACGGGGAGAGTTTTTGAAAGTGTTCGTTCGCCTTTTTATTCTTTTTGAGACCGGCAGCGAAGTAATCGGGCATGGGCCAAGGGGGGCGAGTGCCGCGTTTCATCTTGGAGGCGGGAGCAGATTCAGGATCGGCATCGAGGGCCACGGCGGCATGGACGAGATCGCGAAGAGCTTCACGGTTGAAGCCATCGAGTGTGGTGAGGCGGATGCTCAGGATATTCGTGTTGTTCTCTTGCGGAGTGAAAAGTCTGGCCGGGTCGGGCAGTTCCGTGCCGCGAAAGAAAGCGATGCTGAGGTGCTGCTTGCACGCGCTGATGCCGCAGACGAGTTTGCGACCGGTGAAGCAGAGCATGTTCCACTTGATGGATTCGGTGAGGTCAGGTTCCCATGTGAGAACCCATTCATGGATATTCTCGGCAAGCGGCCAGGAAAATTCCGGGCATGTCTCCAGCCATTCGCCGGGATCTTTGGTGCGGGCGCGACTGCAGTCCATAGGTTTGCTTCAAAAGCTAAACATCAATCGTCGCAGGTAAATTCACGAGGCCGATGGGTTCATCGTAGTAGTGCAGCCAGGTTTTGGACGAGTTCGGCTTCACGGCAAAGGTGATGAGAAGGCGTTGTGTGCCGGGATATTTGCCATCTTCATCCGGGCCAAAGGCGGTGCCGTTCCAGATCTGGACTTCGTGAGTGTTGCCAAGTTCTTTGCCGCCCTCCTCCAGTTCTTCGAGGCTCTTGATGCGGTCAGAGGTAAGGATGAATTCGCCGGGCTCCCAGACGCGGTCCTCGCCCTTTGGAGTGATGGTCACATCTACCTGGTAGTAGTGCCGGGGGCCGTCGTCTTCATCGGGTTCGTGCTCATGGTCGTGAGCTTCGTCCTCATCCCCGTGTTCATGGTCATCCGCCGGTTCCAGCTTGGGCATGGGGATGGCGGTCACGGAATGGACCGTCATGGTGGCTTCACGGAGCACGCGGGATTTGGCCGAGAAAAGGCTGAGGAAGAATTTTTTGATCATCCGGCCGATGACGATCTTGCCCACCCACAACACGGCGATGAGGAGGAAAGGGTAGGCGACCAGGCCTTTCCAGCCGAAGTAGTGGTGCAGCACCACGGCGACGCCGCCAACGAGCGCGAGACAGAGGACGATGATGAGGAGGATGAGCCGGATCATAGGGTTCCCAAATCTGGATGTGGGTTGATATTTGTAACGGCTGGCCGAATCTAGGCAGGCGCTGCGGAGTTGTCGAGTCCGAGGCGGAGGGAAGGGGGCTTGCCTCCGGGGTCTATTCAGGACATGTTAGCTGCGTGCCGAAGATTACCGGGGCCAAATCTAAAAACGATCGTGCCGCCCGCATCTACCGCCGCTTGAAGGGAATGCGGGGCGTGGATGAAAGCGAACTGTGGCAGCACGCCCTTTTCTTCGCGATGACTCCTCAAGAACGATGCCGCTTCAGTCTCAAGACAGCCCGCTCGGTGCTGGCAATGAGACATTCTAACGGACGTTTGCCTGCAAACAGATTGCTGAAAATGGAAAAGCCCTGACCGAAATCAGGGCTTAGTTTTTTAGATTGGGAGCACCGAACTCTGATTCGGCGTTAGTTATTAACCCAACAATCCCTTCACCTTTTCCAAGGCCTCATTGACCTTGCTGGCATCTTTACCACCACCACGCGCGTTATCCGGCTTACCGCCGCCTTTGCCGCCGACGATGGGGGCGATGGCTTGGATGATCTTGCCGGCTTGCACTTTGGCGGTGAAGTCAGGCGTGACGGCGGCGATGATGGCCACGGCGCCGTTGTTCACACCGGCGAGGACGATCACGCCTTGGAAGTCGGCTTTGATCGCGTCCACGATGGTCTGGACGGTGTCGCCATCGGCATTGCCGACGTTCGCGGCGATGAGCGGGGTGCCGTTGATGTTCTGCACCTTGCCGAGCAGGCTCTTCGCGGTCTGCGCCGCTTCGCGTTGGGCGGCGGCCTTGAGGGTTTTCTCCAGCTCTTTCTGATGGGCGAGCATGGCATCTACCTTCTTCTCGATCTCGGCGAGCGGGGTGTTGAGTTTGCCCGCGAGGGTCTTCAGGAGTTCGGCTTGTTCGCGGGCGATCTGGTAGGCGCTGAGGCCGGCGACGGCTTCGATACGGCGCACGCCCGCGGAGACGGCGGATTCGCTGTTGATGCGAAAGAGGCCGATCTCGCCGGTGCCGCGCACATGGGTGCCGCCGCAGAGTTCCATGGAGTAACCATCCAAGGCTGTCGCTTTGCCGCCAATCTGCACGACGCGCACCCAATCACCATACTTGTCGCCGAAGAACTGCATGATGTCCTTGCGATCCTTGATGTGGCTGTATTTGACCTCCATCCAGCTCACCGGAGCGTTCTCCACGATGCGCTCGTTCACGAGCTTCTCGATGTCCGCGACTTGTTGCGGGGTGAGCGGTGCGCTGTTGAAGTCGAACGTCAGCTTGTCCGGTCCCACGGCGGAACCTTTTTGCGAGGCTTCCTTGCTGGCGACTTCGTGCAAGGCCCAGTGGAGCAAGTGCGTGACGCTGTGATGACGCTCGATGGCGTGACGGCGCGCCGGATCGACGGCCAAGGTCACGCTCGCACCCACGGCGGGAGCATCGCCTTGTTCGAGGAAGTGCAGGAAGGTGTTGCCGGTCTTCTTCGTGTCTGCGATACGCCAGAGCTGGCCGGAGCCGGTCAATTCACCGGTATCGCCCAACTGGCCGCCCATCTCGGCGTAGCAGGAAGTGGTGTCGAGAACGACGGCAGTCTTGTCCTTCAACTCGATGACTTCCACGACCTTCGCCTCGGTGTTCAGGGAATCGAAGCCGACGAACTTCGTGGGCGTTTGTGTTTCGATTTGTGAGAGTTCGATGACGGTTTTCTTTTGATTTATACGTGACTGCTCACGCTGCTTCTCCATCAGGGCTTCGAAACCTGCTTTATCAACGGTCAGACCGCGTTCGCGTGCCATCAATTCGGTAAGGTCGAATGGAAAGCCGTAAGTATCATACAGAATGAACGCCATTTTGCCGCTCAATAACATCGGTTGAGCGTTAGGATTAATCGTAGATCGAGTCCAACTAGTGCCAGCCAACTCTTTAGATGCAATTTCCTCAAAATATTTTAACCCCTTATCCAACGTCCGGTTAAACGCCTCTTCCTCGCGCTTCAGCACTTCTTGAACATGCGCTTTCTTAGTGCGGATTTCCGGGAACACATCGCCGAAATGCACAGCGAGGACGTCCACGAGCTTGTAGAAGAAGGGTTGTTGGAAGCCGAGCGTGCGGCCGTAGCGGACGGCGCGGCGCAGGATGCGGCGGAGGACGTAGTTGCGGTCCGTGTTGCCGGGCTGGATGCCGTCGGCAATGGCGAAGCTCAGCGTGCGGATGTGGTCGGCGATGACGCGGAAGGCCACGTCGATCTTCTCCTGCTCGGTGTCACCCGTGGAACCGGCCTGGGGCAACGTCGAGCCGTATTTCATCCCGCTCAACGTCTCGATCTCGTCAAAGATAGGACGGAAGATGTCCGTCTCGTAGTTGGAGATCTTGGCATTGACGAAATCCTTAAAGCCTTTCGTGCCCTGCATGATGCTGGTGACACGCTCGAAACCCATGCCGGTATCCACGTGCTTTGCGGGCAACGGGGAGAACGTGCCGTCCGGGTTCGCATTGAACTGGATGAACACGAGGTTCCAGATCTCGATGCACTCGGCGGAACCCTTGTTCACCAAGGCACCCTTGGTATCACCGGTCGGCGTCAGATCGATGTGCAGTTCGGAGCAAGGACCACAGGGACCGGTCTCGCCCATCATCCAGAAGTTGTCCTTCTTGTTGCCGTTGACGATATGCACGGCGGGATCAAGCCCGGCAGCGCGGAAATGGCCGGCCCAGATGTCCCAAGCTTCCTGGTCGAACTCGCTCGGATCATTCTTCGACTTGTCCGGGTTATAGACCGTGGCGTAGATGCGGTTCGTCGGGAACTTCCACACTTGGGTGATGAGTTCCCATGCCCAGTCGATCGCCTCTTTCTTGAAGTAATCGCCAAAGGACCAGTTGCCGAGCATCTCGAAGAACGTGTGGTGATAGGTGTCCAGACCGACGTCATCGAGGTCATTATGCTTGCCACCGGCGCGGATGCACTTCTGCGTATCCGCTGCACGGGTGTCACTGGACGGCACTACTCCTGCCCATTGAGAGACGTCGGCCTTGCGTTCGCCGAGGAAGATGGGCACGAACTGGTTCATGCCGGCATTCGTGAAGAGCAGGTTCGGACTGTCCGGCATCAGGCTGGAGGACGGGACGATGGTGTGCTGCTTCGACTTGAAGAAATCGAGGAACGACTGGCGGATCTGCGTGCTGGTCATGGGGTTCAGTTCTAAGTTTAAAGTTTAAGGTTCGAAGTTCCCGGTGCGCCGTTACTTGGCGGCTTTGGTCGATTCACGTTCAAGGGAGACTTCGTTGATGAATTTTACGATGGAACGGCGGGCTGGGTCTTCTGCATTCGCGATGTTACGGGCGATGCTGCCGTGGTCGCGGTCTTTGATGAGCAGGCCCTGCACACGCTTGTTCCCGGTGGCTTTCATGGTGGAGACGAAATAGACGTTCTCCTCTTCGCGCGTGGCCATGTCCTTATCCGCATAGAGCACGAGCATGGGCGGTGTGTCTTTGCGCGCGTGATAGATGGGCGCAGCTTCGTCGGCGATGACGTTGTACTTCCCCAAACCGCGTTCCTCACGGATGGTGTAATGCGTGAGCATCTGGCCGCTGACGGGAATCGTACCCGCGACGCTATCCAAGGGGAGGCCGAATTCTTTGAGGCGCTTGGCATCCAGACCAACGATGGCAGCAAGATAACCGCCAGCGGAATGGCCTCCGATGAAGATCTTCTGCGGATTGCCACCATGTTTCTCGATATTCTTGACGGTCCAAGCGAAGGAAGCGGCGGCATCTTCCACATACGCGGGATAAGTCACCTTGGGGCTGTAACGGTAGCACACGATGACGAAGCCGATTTCGGCATCGACAAGCGACTGGGCAATCTTACGGGTGAATTCCATGTCCGCATCGCCGGTCTTCAAGCCGCCGCCGTGGAACCAGACGAGCGTCGGAAAGCCGGGCTTGGCGGGCAGATACAGATCGAGTTTGCAGCGTTCGAGTTCGTAGGCCGTGAGGTCGCTGCCGGGTTTGTAGAGGATGTCCTTGGTGATCTTAGCCTCCGCCCCGCTGAGGGACAGCGAAAACAGACAGACCAATGCCAAGCACAACGGCAGACAAAGAAGGTTCGCCGACTTGGCAAAGTTGGCGACGAGACGCGTTGTGCGATCAGTTTTCATACATTCGGCAAGGGACTGGGTGGAACCCGGCCTTACCGCATAATCAAGGAGAGACTTTTGTCCCAACCAATTTAGGGCGGGAAGGATAGGCAAAAGGGCAAAGGAAACGCTAGGGAGATTTTTAAGCAAAATACGGGGGTAGAAGGGCGAAATGATCGGGGACGACGACGAGAACGAGGACGATTATGATGAGCGACGCTTCTCGAAGACGTAGAGCTTGCCGTTCTCTGCCAGGCGAAAGCTTGGTCCATTGAAGCCCAGGGCCATCAGTTCCTTGCGCAAAAAAGCCATCATGCCCGCATGGCTCACGATGAGAGTGTTTTCCTCCGCCTTGGCAAGAACCTCGGTTTTCAGGAAGTCTAATCGCGTCAGGAAGTCAGTTTTGGCCGGAAGCTGGGAGGGGTGGGAGCTTAACCACGCCAGATGGAGCATCAGTCGCCAGACCGTCAACGGCAGCCGTAGATTGCCCATCGGTACCGGGACGATGTTCGGCTCGCGAAGTTCGGGCATCTGCCGGATGGGGCCGGAGAAGGCGGCTTGCGCGGTGGTATAGGCGCGCGGCAGGTCGCTGGAAAAGCACTTGCCCCATGCGATGCCGCCCAGATCGAGCGGACGCGCGATCACTCCGGCACGGTTATAGGCGGTGAGCCAGTCCCTCAGATCGTGAGCAGTCAACCAACCGGAAGGCATCGGCTGGGTGACCTCAAAGTGGCGGATGAGGCCAATACGGACCGGTTTCATCAAGGGGAAAATGCCATCAAGACGAGGTGAGGCCAAGCCCTGTCAGATCACAGCTTGCGCTTCGTTAAAACTTTTTGATCCAGCACCCGACCATCCAAGGCTTTGAGGGCAACGGTCAGTTCGCCGGTATCCTCCTTGAAGGTGAGCAGGATGTAGCTGTGTTCACTGGCGAGGAAGGAGGATTTTGGGTCGGGGTATTTGTCGCCATTGCCTTTGAGAGCGGTATTGTAGTAGCTGAATCCATCTACTTCGGCACGCTCGGCGAAGTAGCCGAATCCCGTGATGGCGAGCGAACCTTTCTGGATGAGTTGACCCCACTTGCCTTTGACTTGGCCGCGCATCGTGGCATTGCGCTCATTGTAGATGGTGATGACATGTCCGGCCTTGGTCGCGGCCATGGTGTCTTCATACCACCTCAACTGCTCCGAACCCTCCGCCAGAGCATGACAGGTCTGCCAGGTGTTGCCGATGTCCTGGATATGGTTCAGATCCAGCGCGATGAAGCGGGCACCGAAACCTGGCACATCAAAAGTCCACTTCCATTCATCACCGGGCAGCTCGAAGAAAGTGCGGTATGCGGTGGCGTTCGTGTCGTAAACATTATCCATAGGGGGCTTGGGACCACGAGGGCGGATCTCGCGGTCATGATTGCCAAGCGCGGGCAGAAAAGGCGTGCTGCGAAAGAGTTCGGGCTGGGTATCGATCAAGGCACCGAAGGCTTTGGTGCAGTTGGTCACACCAACGCCACAGAACTGATGGAGGCTGGGGACATTGTCACCGGCGGTGAGAAGGAGATGCACATCATCTTTCCTGAGGGCGGTGAGCTCGGGTTTGGCGAAGCCCCAGTCGGCGACGAGGGCGACACGCAATTCTTTGGTGGGATAGCCTTTGAAGGTGGCGATATCAGAAACTTGAGAGCTAGTTTTGACGCGGTAGTGGTAGGTGGTGTCGGTTTGCTTCAGCGGAATTTCGACGTGGTGGAGCGTGCGGGAGCCGGGGACTTTGACGGTCTCGCCCAGTTTTGCCGAGGTGCCGAATTCGACGAGGGAGTCGCCGGGTTGTTTGGTTTCCCAACTGACGACGATGTGCGAGGGCGTGGCGGATTTGTGCGTGAGCCAGATGCGCTCCACCTGCGCCGTGGCCGGAACGGCGAATGCCAAGAGAAAAAGGCTCAACAAGCGATGCATGATGAGCCAGTTTCGATTTTGATCAGCAGATGGTCAAGCTAGGGCTTCTTGGGATTGTGCAGCAGAGAGGCGATCACTGAGGCGACGAGAATTCCAGCGACCACGGCGAGGGAGAGCAGGGTGTCCAGTTTGTAGGGAGTGTGGGCAAGCAGCATTTTGATGCCAACGAACACGAGAATGATGCCCAGACCGAGTTTGAGGTAGTGGAACTTGTGCATCATGCCTTCCAAGGCGAAGTATAATGAGCGCAGGCCCAGGATGGCAAAGACATTCGAGGTGTAGACGATGAACGGGTCCTGGGTGACGGCGAAGATGGCAGGGATGGAGTCCACGGCGAAGATGAGGTCGGTGATCTCCACGCAGAGCAACACCACGAACAGCGGTGTGGCCATACGGATGCCGTTCTCGCGCACGAAAAATTTATCCCCGCGAAATTCCTTGGTCACAGGATACATACGTTTGAACCAACGGACGACAGGATTGGCTTCCGGGTGTATCTCCTCCTCTTTCTTAAAGATCATCTTCAAGCCGGTGAGGATGAGGAATGCACCGAAGACATAGATGATCCAGGCGAACTTGGTGATGAGCACGGTGCCGAGGCCGATCATGGTGGCGCGCATGACGAGCGCGCCGAGGATGCCCCAGAAGAGAACTTTGTGCTGGTACTCTCGCGGAACGGAGAAGTAGGTGAAGAGCAACGCAATGACGAAGACGTTGTCCACGCTGAGCGACTTCTCGATCACATAACCAGTGAAGAACTCGAGGGCTTTCTCCGAGCCGGAGAAATGCCAGATGCCGGCGTTGAAGACCAACGCGAGAACGACCCAGACCGTGGTCCATGCCATCGATTCCTTGAAGGAAACAATGTGGGACTTGCGATGAAACACGCCGAGGTCAAGCGCCAGCATGGCGAGCACGAAGACGTTGAACCCTACCCACAACCAGACATTATCAGCATTCATGTTTTTGCAGTTCCAATACCCATCGGCGTTCAGGGTGGAGCGAGAAAAATCATTCCACCAATACGAAGTTTTTAACTTAACATTCCAGAAAATGGAATTATAGTTCAGGCATGGACTGGCTGAATTATCATCATCTGCGGTATTTCTGGACGGTGGCAAAAGAAGGCAGTTTGCGAAGGGCGGCGGAGAAGCTCCGCGTCTCGCAACCTTCCATCTGCGCCCAGGTGAAGGCTTTGGAGCAGTCGGTGGGTGAGAACCTGTTCCGGCGGCAGGGCCGGAGCCTGGTGCTGACCGAAACAGGACACATGGTGTTCGGCTATGCGGAGGAAATCTTTTCCCTCGGGCAGGAACTGACCAGCGCGGTGAAACAATCCCCCACCTTGCGCAGGCAACGGTTGAATGTGGGGATCGTGGACTCATTTCCCAAACTTTTGAGCTACGAAGTTCTTAAGCCCTTACTGGAAAGCACTCCACCGGTGTTCCTGAACTGCCGGGAAGGCAAAAGCGAGGAGCTGCTGGGGCAGCTGGCGACCCACCGGCTGGACATCGTGCTGTTGGACGAGCCCGCGCCGACGACGTTGAAGTTCAAATCATTCAACCACGCCTTGGGCAGTTGCGGGCTTTCCTTCTGCGCGCAGAAGCGGCTGGCCAGAAAGATGAAAGGCCCGTTCCCGCAGTGTCTGAATCAGGCACCGGCATTGCTTCCGGCGCAGTCGTCCAGCATCCGACGATCCTTGGACAAGTGGTTTCAAAACATAAGAGTGCAACCGGCCGTGATCGCTGAGTTTGATGATGCGGCATTGACGAAGGTAGTAGCCACAGGCGGGGCGGGTTTTATCGTGGTGCCGACGGTGGTGGAGAGGGAAGCGGTGGAACGGTATGAGTTTCAGGTGCTAGGCAGGACGAACGAGTGCAGGGAGCAGTTCTTTGCAGTCACGGCAGAGCGGCGGATGAACCATCCGGCGGTGGTGAAGCTGACGGAGCAGGCGAAAAAGGGGTTGTTTGAGTGAGGTATGTTTGCGGAAGAAAGCCAGCCGCTGCACTTCATGGGGAGCCTGGACAGGCGGTGGCGCCTGTCCCACTACTTCAGGTACGACCATTCGAGGCCGGGGCGGTCGACGCGGAACTGGATCATGCGGCAGTGTTTGGCTTCAGTGACGTAGGCGGTGCGGCCATCGGGGCCGCCGAAGCAGATGTTGGTGGGATGCGGGCCGAGGACGTCGATCTCTTGGATGATCTCGCCTTTTGACGAGAGCTTCACGACGGTGCCTTTGCCGTGGCGGGTGATGTAGAGGTTGCCATCGACATCGCAGCGCATGCCGTCGAAGCCGAAGTCAGGGAATTTTTTCAGGAGGCGTTTGCTGCCGAGCTTGCGTTCGGGCGTGATGTCAAAGGCCCAGACGTTGCGCTGGACGCTTTCGTTCACGTAGAGGGTTTTGCCGTCGGGGCTGACTTCGATGCCGTTGGTGGTGCCCATGCCTTCGGCGAGGCGCTCGGTGGTGCCATCGCGGTCGATGCGCCAGAGCTGGCCGGTGCCAGCTTTCCAGTTGGGGTCGCTGGCGTAGAGGGTGCCATCGGCGGCGATGGCGAGGTCGTTGGGCTGGTTCATAGCGGGGTTGTGCGCGAAGACGGTGATGGCTTTGGTCTGCGGATCGATGCGGAGGATGTTGTGCCCGACGTAATCGGCGACATACATGACGCCGGATCTGTCGAAGCGGATGCCGTTGCCGGTGCTTTTGCCGGGGAGGGTGACGAAGAGTTCGGCTTTGCCGTCCGGCGAGACTTTGCCGATGGTTTGCTGGCGGGCGAAGTTGACGGCGAAGAGGTTGCCTTGGGCGTCGCAGGCGGGGCCTTCGATACCGGTGGTGAAGCTGTTCGTGGCGGTAAGCGGCTTGGCGGTGAAAAGGGGGTCGGCGGCGGAAGCGATAATGCCCCAGAACAACAGGAAGAAGGCTAACCTGGCTGGCTTCATGGAACTCATGCTATGCTGACGAAACTCGAACCGCAAACCTTCTCCAGCGGGTCCGGTCACATGCTTGCGTTTTGTAGGGTTCTTTGTCACGGTGGAGGCAGGTTCAACAATCCGGCACGCTGTATGAAAAACTTTCTGCTCGGCATCCTTATCCTCCTGTGGGCATCGGTTGATGCTTTGGCCCAGCCGGTGATCGTAGGGGGGAATGA
>JAEYXS010000086.1 GCA_023431185.1 Verrucomicrobiota bacterium | reverse complement strand
GGTGAGTCATAAAATCCTACGCCCACCGACGTCCAGTTCGCCCTCCAGCTTACGGGCCCCGACCCAAACACCCGACCCTCTCACAGATCCTGAAGCGGTAGGGCGGTGGTGCCCCGCCGCCCTGCCCCTTTTCGCCAAGGCACCGTGAAACCCACACCCCACCACCGCCGAAACCCACGAATCCCTTCCCATAGAGGGAAGCCGACGCTCGGCCTTCGGCTGGCTCCATAAGGACTCATCTCCTCCCCGCCAACGCAGGACACATCGACGCAACAACGCATCGCTATGCTTAGTGACCTGGGATTTTCTGCCCTTTCCTTCCCGTCCCCGACCTGAAACTTCAGACCAGAAACCTGAGACCGAGCTTTACCCCGTCCTTTACCAGCAGCGAGCTGCCAGCACTAACACTTTCCCACGCCCACCAAAGAAAACAACCGAAATTTCTTATCTGTGAGCGACATTTTCCCCAAACCTTTCCAAGAGAGGAAGTTTCAAACGAAGATTTTTTGCGTTATCAACACTGTTTGAATCCGCCCGAGTTCCTCCATAGAAAAAGCTCCTCTTTGAGTGCGCTTGCATCGGCTTTGTTGGCGCTCTGAAACTGCCGTTCAATGACGTCAGCGATTTCGCGGCATTTGATGGCAGGTAACTTGTCGCCATCATTTGTTTCCGCCAACTTGCTTATGTCCACGCCTTCATCTTTAAGCATGCCTCGCAACGAGATCCATTCGTCCCAAGTATACTTCAATGCCATCGGCATCTCGAGTTTGTGCAGTGCTGCTTTTGTTGGTCTTAACGGTATTAATGTGATGCCCATATCGCTTGATAGTAACTTGCCTGGATGGGGTGATCAACATTTTTCTCTGGTGCTCGGTTTTGTGGTGCTGACCAAAAATTTATGGCTTTCGTGTCACTCTGGCTAAACGGTCGGCGAGTTTTAGGATGCTTTTCGATTGGAGTTGGTGTTCCCAGATCCGAATTACGTTCCAACCTTTGCGCTTCAGTTGCCACGTTTGAAACGCATCCCTTTCACGATTTCTCAAAACCTTTGCTGACCAGAACCTTTTCCTGCTTTTCGGCCGCCGATAGCACTTGGGGCAGCCATGCCAGAAGCATCCATCAACGAAAACTGCCACTTTGGAATTTGGGAAACAGAAGTCGGGACGCACGACTGGTTTGAAGACCGTTCCATCACTGGCTAATCTTTTCCGAAGACCCTTCGTCTCAAACTTGATGGATTGATGGCGTCGCCAGCCATTGATTCCGTTGTCCCTAAATACGCGTATCAATGCTCGTTCAGTCCGTTCGTTGCCACGTCCGCGGATGCGTGACATGATTTCGGAACGTCCTGATTTGGAAAGGAAATCACACACAATGGACACCGACGACGGCCTCGGCTAGAGCTATACCTATCTTCTTCACAACTCCTGTCACCAATGCGTTCCCCATGAAGAAAGCTCTTTTCACATCCGATACATTTTCAATCAACGTATGGTCATCTGGGAAGCCGTTTAGCCGTTCGAGTTCAATCGGGACAAGGCGCCGCATCCTTCCATCTGGCAATTGCACTACATGTTTGAATCGGGAGGGTGTAGCTCCACCTTCTCCTGTGATGATAGTTCTTGATGGTTTATCGACTGGATCGGGGAAGGCGATGGGACCTTCATCATAGCTGTAGACGACACCATTGGTTTTCCGTCTCTCGAGACTCTTCGCTCCTTTGAGAAAACGCCAGTCTGGCAACTCACTCGGGGGGATGAAAAACTCCTCTGGGATTTGGCTGGAGGGTAGCAATAGATCTCCCAAGGTGACCCTCTTCCCGTGATAATCAGGCTGGACCTTATGCGTAAAGACCTGCCTGTCCACCATCAGACCCGCATTCATGAACGGCGTCTTGGAACCAGTGAGCTTGTTGAAATCTTCGGATAGGTCGGCCAAATCTCCTTCTAGTTCGAAATCGGGCATGAGCAGGTTTTCTTCCTCCGTAGTGCAGGGAAAAGCTGATGCGAGAACTCCGCCTTCAGTGAGCCATCCGCGTTGCGAACGCCTCGCCTCTGCTGCCAATGCTGTATCGTATCTGGCCACGACTAGAAAAACTCGTTTGCGACGTTGTGGCATGCCGTAATCAGCCGCATTGATTACTCGCCATTCTGCGACATAACGGATGTCGGCTAGCGATGCCAGCATCACTGCGAAGTCGCGCCCGCGCTGCGTTGCTGGCGAAGCCAGCAGTCGGTCCACATTCTCGAAAATTCCGTAAGTTGGCTGAGTTTCGCTCAAGAGGCGGTGGATCTGCCACCACAACACACCTTTCTTGCCAGCCAGACCTGAGGCTTGGTTTAAAGTCCGGGCCACCGAGTAGTCTTGGCAGGGGAAACCACCGACCAGCACATCTATCGGCGGGATTTCATCCTGGGCAACTTTGGCGATGTCTTTGTTGCTATGGATTCCGGCCTTGAATTTGGACTCATAGACTCTGAAGGCGTGCTGGATACGGGTGCTTGGCTCGTACTGGTTCCCCCAGACGACCCGGAACGCCTCCCGACCTAGCGCTTTGTTGGCTGCTTCCAGCCCAATCCGAAAACCGCCGACCCCCGCGAACAATTCTGCCACTCGCAATGGGGCGATTTCAGCCTTGTCATGGATGGGGACCGCTCCGTTTGTTGATGGCGGATAAGAAATCTTCTTTGGCTCGATTTTCTTGCGAGCTTTTTTCGTGTTCGTTTGCTTAGATTTCGCCATGCAGCAAAAGGTTGGCACATTTACTTTCGAAGATCAAGAATTTAGTTCAATCATCGAACACGCCAAAAGACTCGAAGGAAAACAGCTCCACGAGATAGCGGCCATTTTGGGAGATCCGGGCTTGCTTGACATGAAAGGCAAAGGTGCAGCAGGCCAACTGGTCCAGGTTTGGTTCGCCTTGGACCCGAACGATGGCCGGGCAGAGGCCGACCTCGTCAATGTCCGGTTTACTGACGGCAAAGTGGGAGATGTTGAGATCAAGCTCGTCCCCTTGATGCTAAAAAAGAACGGTTACCGCATCAAAGAACGCTGCAAGGTGACCAGCATCGAATACGCATCACTTTTGGGTGAGACGTGGGTAAAGTCTCGAGCCAGGAAAAAGCTGCTTTCTGTGCTTTTCATTTTTTATGAGTACGCTGGCGCGGAGTCATGGACCAAGTCTCGTGTCAAGAAAGTGCTCGTCTGGGAGGTTGAGAAAGAGCAACTCAAAGATCTGATCAGAAGCGATTGGGAGCGGACATACGATTTTGTTGAAAAGGGACGCGCGCATGAGATTTCTGAAGGTCACAACGCAGTTTTAGGAGCTTCAACCTCAGGAGCGGGCGGTGAAGCAACGTACGTGACTCAACCTAGGAACGCCGATCAGCCCGCTCGAAAAAGGGCCTTTTCTTTGAAACCTGCGTTTTTGCAGACGACTTACGACTGGGATGCTTCTCGGGATGATTTCGCTTCAATCAAAACACTTAGCGACAAGGTGCTTGGAGCTGACTTGCAAAAAGCGATTCTGGACGGTTTTGAGCCATATGTTGGCAAGACGCTTGGTTGGATCGCTGACGAGTTGAAGATTCGTAAAGAAGTCAGTGCCAAGCAGGGGCCTGCTATCTTGGTTCGTCGGGTGCTTGGTATTACGAATACCAAGAAACGTTTGCTTGAACTGGAGGCGCTCGGCGTCAGTCCTAAAATCATACCTGTGCGACGGCATGACCTCCGACCATGTGAAGCGATGTCTTTCCCAGTCGCAAAGCTCAAAGAAGTTGCAGAAGAGGAATGGGAACACAGCGAATTCCGAGCCAATTTAGATTGTCTGCTTATGATACCCACTCTCACGGAACACTGCAAAAAAGGTGATAAGTGGGCTCGAATACTTGGCCGTCCATTCTTTTGGACTCCTTCCGATGAAGAAGAGACTGGTATCGAGAAAGAGTGGGAGATGTATCGCAAAGAAATCCTTACCGGGAAGGCAGCATACAGAATAGTTGATGGACTGCGTAAATCCAACCTCACATCAAGCAAGCAAACTGAATTCATCCATATGCGCCCCAAGGGGCCAGATGCTTCGGTGGACGACGAAGACCCGTTAGGTAATAAGACCGTCCAGCTTTGTTTCTGGCTCAACCAAGCATTTGTCCAGAAATTGCTAACTGATCAGCACCTGAGACGCCGTTTGGTTTGATTGGTTTGCAAAGAATCGATGGCATGTCCTAAGCAGGAGATAACAGAATCTCACCCTCATCCGCATCCAATTCGTGTTAATCCGTGAAATTTCACCCCGGCGTTTTGGTCGGGGTCGTGTCTTCCCCCAGTTTGTCCACCCCATTGACGGCCCTCTCTATCGCGCATAACGTTCGGGTGACATGATTGCTGCCAGTGCCAATAAGATCGCTGCACCCGCCGGGTTCCGCGTCGGTGACGAACGCCTGATCAAGGTGACGGATAACGCCGCGCGGAAGGTCAGCTCGCTGCTCTCGAAGCAGGGGCGGCCGGAAGGGGTCCTCAGGGTGGCGGTGATCGGCGGCGGTTGCTCGGGGTTGCAGTACAAGATGGATCTGCAGGATAAGCCGGCGAATCGCGACATCCTGGTGAACACGGGCGGTATCAAGGTGGTGGTGGATCCGAAGAGTGCGCTGTATGTGACGGGCTCGGAGCTGGATTATTCGGATGCGTTGCAGGATGGGGGCTTCAAGGTGAAGAATCCGAACGCGGCCACAAGTTGTTCTTGCGGTGAGAGTTTCAGCGCGTAGCATTTCTTGCTATGCCGGATGTTGATTACTTTGCCCTCTTGAATGAACCGCGTCGCCCTTGGGTGGATGCGGAGGTGTTGAAGGGCAAGTTCCTGGCGTTGACGGCGGAGGTGCATCCGGATCGCTTTCATAATTCACCGGAGGCGGAGAAGACGGCGGCGAATGCGCGTTATACGGAGTTGAACGCGGCGTATCGCACGCTCAGCTCGACGAAGGATCGCCTCTTGCACTTGCTCACGCTGGAATCCGGCGTGAAGCCGAAGGAGATCCAGAACATCCCGGCCGGGGCGATGGAGCTGTTCGTGGAGGTGGGCCAGATCTGCAAGCAGCTCGATTATTTCCTCATCGAGAAGGCGAAGTCGCAATCGCCCATCGTGAAGGCGCAGTTGTATCAGCGCGGCCTGGAGTGGACGGATGAGGTGCAATCGTTGCAGGAGCGGCTGCAGGATCAGCAGGCGGAGTTGGAGGAAGAATTGCAGCGCTTGAACACTAAGTGGGAGCAAGCACCGGCGATCGGTGATGCCGCCCGGGCAGGGGCCTTGCCGCTGGCGCGCGTGGAGGATATTTACCGCAGTTTCAGTTATCTGAACAAATGGACGGGCCAGTTAAAGGAACGCTTCACGCAGCTCGCGATATGACATGGTAGGGCGAGAAGAGCCAGCCCCGGCCATTGTCGCTGTCGAGCCCTTGCACCTATCGTGATATCCGCCAATCAACATTGCGAAAATTCATGCCAGCAGGAAATGACATTGCCGTGGAACGTAGCGCAGACTGGCAGTCTGCCGTATCGCCGACTGGCAGTCGGCAGGGCTCACGGCGATTCGGGATGCTGCCATTTAATCTGGAACACGGGAAATCAAGTATAGCGGCAAATGTTGTCTCCCTCTCCCCAGTGGGAGGCCGAACTTCGGCGGAGAGGGCCGGGGTGAGGGGGAAGGGATCATCCATTAGCCAAGTGTCCAAGAAACTTGGAAGACTGCTAAGCCTCATCACGCTCCTATTGCTGTTCACTTCCTCTCTCGCCGCCGCCGACTGGCCCGCCGCCCTGCGCGTGATGCCGCTCGCCGAACCCGCGCGCGAGATCAATGAGACGAATTTCGCTTCCTTGATGCTTGATTCCTTTCGCTCTAATGCCGTGGTGAAAGGCATCGTGCTGATGCCCGGCGCGACGGATGAATTTTATTTCTTCCATCGCGCGACCACGAAGCTCGCCCCCGGCGACACGAACTTGCTCGCGGCCATCACGGCACTTACAAACCAGACGCGCATCCGGGTGTTGCATCGCCCGCCGTTCCTGCTGCTCCACACGGCGGAGGATCCGTTGACGCCGTTGATCAAGATCAAGAGCGAGAAAATGGTCGCACGCCTGCAGGCCACGCCGTTTCTGCCGCACGCCAGTTACAATGATCGCGACTGGGATTTTCTCCGGCCCATCCTCATCCAGCAACTGGACGCGTCCTTCTGGCCTCCGCAGAAATCGCGCGATTCCTGGCATTTCTACCGTCACAGCTTCGCCGGGTGGAATCTGAATGGCTGGGAGACGCTGGAGGCCATCGCCTTCGCCGGCAAGAGCACCTTCACCGTGGAGCGCACCCTCATCCAAGGCCGCCCCCGCCTGACCTTCGTGCCCGACGCCCGTATCATCAAATAGCCGATGACGTAGGGAGGAAGCGGGATACGTAATCCGTAACGGAAACACCGCGAACCTCCCCGTTACGCATTACGCATCACGAGCTACGCCTTAGCGAGTCCCTTCCCGTAACCTAATCGTCATAAACTGGCCCCTTTCGACCACTCACCATGTTGAGGGGTGGTCAAAAATCGCCACCCTGTTTTTGAAACACTAGTCCAAAAGCGACGTTGATGGTATAACTCATTGGAAATCAACGATTCGTGAGGTTGGTACGGCCTGTGCTATAGGGAGTAACCATGATGGCAATACAACATTCTGACAACTGGAATGAAGTATTCACTCCCGCCGTTCGCACCACTTCGGTGCGCGCGAAAAGGCACATCACACATCCCACCCCCGACGCCGGGTTCAAACCGTCGTTCTTCTAAACGTTGAGTTGTTGCCTGGCGGTTGGCGAAAGCCAGCCGCCAGTTTCTTTTTCCCCGCTTGGTGATTCGCGTAATGCCTTGATTCAGAAAAAATTGTGGCATCACAAGCTCTTCTCGTGCATAGTGAAAATAACCCAAAAACTATGCGGAACGCGAAGACTTTGCTCCTTGGGCTTCTAGGCATTCTGGGATTTAGCTTCCAAAGTTTTGCCGGTGAGGCGGATATTCAGATTCCCAACCTTCAAGACATCGTCTTTCCCTTGCCCGGCTTCCAGCTCGGCGGCATGGCTATCCTCTATGGCGGGCTGATCGTCTGCGCCTTGGCCACCATTTACGGCTGGCGACAGTATCAGCAAATCGCTGCGCTCCCGGTACATCCGCGCATGCGCGACGTCTCGAACATCATCTGGGAGACCTGCAAGACCTACCTCTTCCAGCAAGGCCGCTTCCTCGCCTGGCTCTGGCTGCTCATCGCGGCGTGCATGGTTTACTACTTTTTCTTCCTCCAACACAAAGGACCGGGAGCCATGCTGCTCATCCTGCTGTCCTCCATCTTGGGTATTTTGGGTTCTTATGGCGTCGCGTGGTTCGGCATACGCATCAACACCGTGGCGAACAGCCGCGCCGCTTTCTCCGCCCTAACCGGCAAGGCGCTGCAAACACTGAACATCCCGCTTCAATCCGGCATGAGCGTCGGTCTCTTGCTCGTCAGCGTGGAGCTGTTCTTCATGATCTGCATCCTCGCTTTCTTGCCGAAGGAACTCGTCGGCCCTTGTTTCATCGGCTTCGCCATCGGTGAATCCCTCGGTGCCAGCGCCTTGCGCATCTGCGGCGGCATCTTCACGAAGATCGCCGACATCGGTGCGGATCTCATGAAGATCGTGTTCAAGCTCCCGGAAGACGATCCGAAGAATCCCGGTGTCATCGCGGATTGCACGGGCGATAATGCCGGCGACAGTGTTGGCCCCACGGCCGATGGCTTCGAGACCTATGGTGTCACTGGCGTTGCCCTCATCGCGTTTCTTGCGCTCGCCTTGGTGGCGGCTCCGGCGGTTTGCGGCACGCTCATCATCTGGCTCTTTGCCATGCGCATACTCATGGTCATCACCTCGCTCGTCTCGTATTTCGTGAATGATCAGCTGAGCCGCTCCAAGTATGGCGCGCTGAAAGATTTCGATTTCGAAGCCCCGCTCACCAGTCTCGTCTGGATCACCTCGCTGATTTCCATTGGTGTGACGTTCGTCGCGAGCTGGCTGTTGCTGGCGAAGATCCCCGGTTTTGAAGAGCTGTGGTGGGTGCTCTCCGTCATCATCAGTTGTGGCACCATTGCGGGCGCGCTTATCCCCGAGTTCACCAAGATATTTACCAGTACCCATTCCACGCATGTGAAGGAAGTCACGAACGCCTCGCATCACGGCGGTGCTTCGCTAAATATCCTCTCCGGATTTGTGGCGGGTAATTTCTCCGCCTTCTGGACGGGCCTCGTCATCTTGGCCCTGATGTTTGTGGCCTACGTCGTCTCGCAACATCCCTCGATGATTGCGATGATGCCGGAGAAATACACTTTTGCGGCACCCATCTTCGCCTTCGGCCTTGTCGCCTTTGGTTTCCTCGGCATGGGCCCGGTGACCATCGCCGTGGACAGCTTCGGACCCGTGACCGACAACGCGCAATCCGTTTACGAACTCAGCCAGATCGAGGCGCAGCCGGGCATCAAGGACGAGATCAAGAAAGACTTCGGTTTCACGCCGGATTTTGAGAGCGCCAAGCATCAATTGGAGAAAGGCGACGGGGCAGGGAACACCTTCAAGGCCACGGCCAAGCCTGTGCTCATCGGCACCGCCGTGGTGGGTGCCACCACCATGGTCTTCGGCATCATCCTCTTGCTCGAGCAGCTCTATGGCGATGTCGTGCCGCGCCTCAGCCTTGTGCAACCAGAGATCATTCTGGGCCTGCTCATGGGCGGTTCGGTCATCTACTGGTTCACCGGCGCTTCCACCCAAGCGGTCGTGACTGGCGCCTATCGCGCCGTCGTGTTCATCAAGGAAAACATGAAGCTGGATGCCACCTCCGCTTCCATCGCCGACAGCAAAAAGGTCGTGGAGATCTGCACCGTCTATGCGCAGAAGGGCATGATCAACATCTTCATCGTCATCTTCTGCTTCTCCCTCGCGCTGCCATTTTTCAGCCCGTACTTCTTCATCAGCTACCTGGTGGCGATGGCCTTCTTCGGTCTGTTCCAGGCCGTGTTCATGGCCAATGCCGGTGGTGCCTGGGATAACGCCAAAAAGATCGTGGAAGTGGACCTCCGCATGAAAGGCACCGAACTCCACGCCGCCACGGTAGTGGGTGATACGGTGGGCGATCCCTTTAAAGACACTTCTTCCGTGTCGCTCAATCCCGTCATCAAGTTCACCACGCTCTTCGGATTGCTGGCGGTTGAGATCGCGGTGACACTGCAAAATCAGGCGTTCAAATACGGCATCGGCATCGTATTCTTCATCATCGCGTTATTCTTCGTGCATCGCTCCTTCTACGGCATGCGGATACCGGAAGCGGACTTGGGCGCGGAGGATGTGATGGTCATCGGCGCACCCGAGGACAAGCTGAAGTGAACACCTGTCGTTTAGATGTCAGACGAGGTGGGGCTTTGCTGAATGCCCTGACCAGTGGAAGTCTATATGCCAGACACTTCGACGTCAGCATCTCCAACGCGTAACGCAAGCAAGCTCCCCTCAGAAACTCGTCCAATGCCCGCTGTTGCGGTTCACCGGTGTCTTGAAAAAGGCCTTGGTTCCCGGCGGCGGAGTCATGTTGGGCGTGTCTGATTCGGAGAAGTCACTGTACGCGGCCCCGCTGATCCAGGTGGTCGCCTGATCCATGCCGCTGAACAGCAGCACTTGCCAGTTCGGTGCCAGCCCTTCGATATATTTCTGAAAGGTCGTGGCCGCAGTGTGGGTCGTCATGCTGGTGACAATGCCTACCCGGTGCGCCTGGTCTGGCGTGGTGAAGCGGGTCATCGTCTCCACGATGGAGCGTATCTGGTTGTTGGCGAGCAAGATTTCGCAGCGCTGCCAATCCCACACGATGGACATGCCGGGTTGGTAAAGGGGATGGTTCAGCAATCCGTTGAGCGCCACGCAGAAGTCCACGTAGTCACAGCAACCTTGGCCAGTGAAGTAGGCCGTCCGGCGGCTGGTATCGAGGTCGAATGAGAAACTCATAATAACACCGGTCTTTTTGGTTAGTTGCAACCTACTACCACTTTTCTTGTCTGCGCAATCCGCAATCCCGAAATCACCCAAAATGCCTATGTAACCATTTGCTTCATGCCTTGGCAGGGGGAAATATGTGATTTGTAATATGTTTATTATAAACAGGTTGCGGTTTTTGCATGAGTATAAGCTTAGTAACTTCTTTGCTTTTGAAAACCCAGTTAATCTTATGCATTTCAAAGTGATGCTCGCGTTACAAAAAAACAGGGCAAATAATTATTCCAAATCACAAAAAAACGGCCGGACTCAAAAGTCCGGCCGCTGATGAATCTGATTTAAGGAGCTTTTAAGCCGCTGCTTCTGGAGTCGCCGTCGGACCAGCTTGAGCAGGGCTGGAGACCGGGCTCGTCACCTTCTTTTTCTTCGGGCTGATTAAGATGTACACCACTGGCACGATATACAGCGTGAGGAAGGTGGACGTGATCATACCCGCCACCACCGCCACACCCAGCGGACGACGGCTGACCGATGCTTCACCCAAGCCCAACGCCACCGGCAAGATGCCGATGACCGTGGAGAACGCCGTCATCAAGATGGGACGCAGACGGGTCTTGCCCGCTTCCAGCATCGCATTCACGGCGTCCATGCCTTCGTCCATCTTCTGGTTCGCGAATTCCACCAGCAAGATGGAGTTCTTCGTCACCAGACCGAGCAAGAGCACGATGCCGATGAGGCTGTACACATTCAGCGTCATGGAGGGTATCTCCGGCAGATTCGTGGTGAGCCACGCGATCGGTTTCGGCAATGCCTCCAAAGGCGCGTAGAATTTGATCACCGCGAACTGGTTCACCATGCTCAACAGGAAAATGCCGCCGAACGCACCGAAGAGTGCGAGGGGCAGGGCGAGCATGATGACGAACGGATGGCGCAAGCTCTCGAACTGTGCGGCCAGCACCATGTAAACGATGAGCAACGCCAGCACGAGCACTTGCAGTGATTCCGTGGTGCCGGACTTGATCTCGTCCGCCTCGCCGTCCCAACGGTATTGCACACCGGGTGGCAGGCTCTTGGCGAGGATCTCCTCGGTTTTTACTACCGCCTCACCGAGTGACATGCCTTGCACCTGTGCAGCGATGGTCACCGCGCGTTGACGGCCGAAGCGGTTGATCGCATTCGGCGAGCCTTGCTGCTTCTCCACGACGACGCTGGAGGCGGGAATGAGCTGGCCATTGGCGGAGCGCAGGTAGATATCCTCCAAGCTCGCGGGCACCAGACGGCCTTCGCGCTCAAGTTGCGCGATGACCTTGTATTCCTTGCCTTTTTGGTTGTAGCGCGAGACATCCAGGCCGCCCCACATGAGCTGCAAGGCTTCGGAAGCTTCGCGCACGCTGACACCGAGGTTCGCCGCCAGGTCACGGTCGATGTTGATTGCGAGCTGCGGCTGCTGGAAGTTCAGGTTCAAGCGCGGCTGCGCGAGGAAGCCGGCATTCGCCAGTTCGGCACGCACTTGGTTGCCGACGACTTCGAGCTGTTCCAGATCACCGCCTTGCAAGACCAACTGGTATTGCTCGGCGGAGAAGCCCGTGGACTTGGGCAGCACGGTGATCGCCTGCACTCCCTTGATCTCGCTGATCAAGCGCGTGAACATGGAGCCCATGCCACCGGGGCGGGCGATTTCGATCGCCGAACGGCGTTCACCATCTTTCAACTGCACGAACATGATGCCGAAGTCCGGTTCCCCCGGCGCGCCACGCGCGAGGGCGACGGCGGAGAACATGCCGATCGTCTCGGGATACTCCTTCGCGATCTTCTCGGCCTGTTTCACGAACTGGTCGGTGTATTCGCTGGTTGCGCCTTCCGGGCCGAACATGATCACGAACACATAACCTTTGTCGTCATCCGGCAGGAATTCCTTCGTCAGTTTCGTGTAGAGACCGTACGTGCCTACGAGCGTGAGCAACGCTACGAAGACCACCAGGAACTTGCGTTTCACCGCCCAGCCTAGCGTGCGGGAATAGGCGCGATCCCAAGAGGCGAACACACGCTCAAGGAAGTTATACACCTTGCCATGCGTGCTGGGTTCGTGTTTCAGGATGCGCGCGCACAGGGTAGGTGTGAGTGTCAGCGCCACGAAGGCCGAGATGATCACGGATCCAGCCGTGGCCACCGCGAATTCCTTGAACAGAATCCCTGTGGTGCCGCTTTGAAAAGCGATGGGCATGAACACGGCCACCAGCGTGATGGTGATGGCCACGACAGCCGTCGTGATCTCCTTCACGCCTTTGATTGCCGCTTCCATCGGCTCCATGCCCGCCTCGATGTGACGGTAGATGTTCTCCAGTACCACGATGGCGTCGTCCACGACGACACCGACCGCCAGCACCATCGCCAGCAGCGTGAGGATGTTGATGCTGTAATCCAGCAGGTAGAGGATCATGAATGTGCCGATCAGCGAGATGGGCACGGCGATCATCGGGATGAGCGTCGAGCGGAAGTTCCGCAGGAACGCGAGCATGATGATGAGCACCAGCACGAAGGCGATGATTATCGTCTCCTGCACCTCTTTGATGGACTGGCGCACGAAGGTTGAGGAGTCGTACGCGATGGTGGTCTCAACTCCGGCGGGCAGGAAGGGCTTGATGCGATCGACTTCCGCTTTCACCGCGTCCGCGACTTGCACCGCGTTCGCTTCAGACTGCTTCACGATGCCCAGACCTACAGCGGGACGTTGGTTGTAACGCGCGATGGTGCGCTCTTCTTCCACGCCCATCTCGATCTTCGCAATCTCAGCGAGGCGAACCGGGGCACCATTTTGGTAACGCACGATGAGGTTCTCGAACTGCTCGGGGCGGTTCAATTTGCCGAGGGTGCGGACGGACATCTCGCGGTCGTAATTTTCCAGGCGGCCGGAGGGCAGCTCGATGGAGTTATCACGGAACAGGCGGGTCACATCTGAAGCAGTGACTTCTCGGGCGGCCATCTTCTTGGCATCGAGACGCACGCGGATGGCCTGTCGCTTCTCACCGCCGAAGTTCACGCCACCTACGCCGGGTAGCGTTTGCAAGCGGTCTTTGAACTGGCGTTCGCCGATCTCCGTCAGCTCCAGCGTGGAATAGCGGTCGCTGTACAGCGCGATCCATAGCACTTCCTGCGCGTTGGCGTCCTGCTTGGCGATGATGGGTTCCTCGATGTCCTCCGGCATCAATTGTCGGGCACGGGCGATGCGGTCGCGCACATCTTGCGCGGCCACGTCCACCTGGCGGTCCAGCTCGAAGCGCACCGTGATGATGCTGACCTCTTCACGGGAGATGGACGTGAGTGTCTTGATGCCGGGGATGGTATTGACCTCCTGCTCGATACGCTCAGTCACCTCGGATTCCATGACCTCGGCACTGGCACCACGATAGACCGTGGTGACGGTGACGATGGGCGGGTCCACGTCTGGCAATTCGCGCACGGGGAGGCGCAGGTAACCGACCACGCCGAAGAGCACAATCAAGAGATTGAGCATCAGCGCGAAGATCGGCCGACGGATGCAAAGTTCAGGCAGCGACATACGACAAGTTATTTAGCGGGGGCGTTGGTGGAAGCAGCCGGGGCATTGGTAGCACTAGCCGGCACATCCGGGCTGTGGACGACCTTGGCGCCATCCACCAGTTTCTGGGTGCCGCTGACCACGATTTCCTGGGTGACCGTGAGGCCGGAGGCGATCTCCACCTTGCCAGGCATGCGGACGCCGAGTTTGACGGGCTGTACACGGGCCACACCGCCCGTGACGAGGTACACGGAGAAGTTCTCCAGACCGGCGACGAGTGCGCCTTCGGGGATCACGAGGCCGCTTTCACGGCGGCCAGTGACGAGTTCCACGCGGGCGAACATGCCGGGCTTGAGCAGACCTTCCGGATTCTCCGCGATAAGCCGGATCTCGACTGTGCGCGTGGTGGGATCGATCTCCGGATTGATGAGATCCACCTTGCCGGTGAACACTTTTCCCGGAAACGCACCCACACCGAGACGGGCTTCCTGGCCGACCTTCACGTAAGCCAGATGGCGTTCAGGGATCTTGAAGCTGACCTTCACTTTATCCAGATCCACCAAGGTCACCAGCGTGGTGCCGACATTCACGAATTGGCCGAGGCTGACCATGCGGGGACCGGCCACGCTGTCGAAGGGAGCGTAGATGACACGGTCGGCGAGGCGTTCTTCTTCCAGCTGGCGTGTGGCGCGGCGCACGTCCACCTGGCTGGCGAGCTGGTCCACTTCCTGTTGGGAGATGGCGCGCGTGCCGGCGAGTTGCTTGGCGCGTTCGGCATTCTGGCGGGCGAGTTCTTCCTCCGCCTTCACCTGGGCGACTTGGGCGACTTCCTTGCGGGAATCGAGCTCGAAGAGCTTCGCGCCTTTCTTCACACGGTCGCCTTCCTTGAAGAGGATGGACTGGATGAGGCCCGAGACCTCGGGTTTGATCTCCACGCGCTCGTTGGCCTCGATGGAGCCAAGGGCGGCGATGGTGTCTTCCACCGGTTCGAGGACCGGCTTGCCGAAGATGACGGCCGTGGGCGGCTGCTCTTGGGGAGCACCGCCGCCGCCACCGCCTTGACCGCAGCCGGTCACCAACAGGCCCGTCACAGCGGCCAGCGGCAGGGAGAAAATCAGGGAACGGACAGGTTTCAACATACAGGTTGTTTTCAGGTTCATCATTCCCAGCCACCGCCGAGGGCTTTGATCAGCCGGACGGTGCCGAGAACTTGTTCATTGGCTACACGCACCCGCGCCCGCTCGTTCACGAGCCGCGCGTTTTCAGAATCGATCACTTCGAGGAAGTTGATGGAGCCGGCGCTATACCGGTCGAGCGAGAGTTTGGCGGCGGAGGTGGCGGCGCTGGCCGCTTCATGACGCGACTTTGCCTCGCTGCTCAGGAATTGGAGGGCGGAGAGGCTGTCCTCCACTTCCTTGAAGGCGACGAGGATGCGCTGCTTGTAGTTCAGCACGCTTTCTTCATACGTGGCGCGCGTCCGCTCCATATTGGCCTTGTTCCGGCCACCGGCCAATAGCGGGATGCTCACGCCCGGTCCCAGCGACCAGGTACGGCTGCTCCAATCGAAGAGATCAGTCACATCACCGCTCAAATAACCGCTGCTCGCCGTGAGACGCACGGAAGGGAAGCTCGCCGACTGGGCGATGCCGATCTGTGCGAGCTTCGAAGCCATCTCGCGTTCGGCTTGCGCGACGTCCGGACGGCGTTCCAGCAAGCTGGACGGCAGGTCAGGCGCGATCTGCGGCACTTTGCTTGGGCCGGGGGTGACCGTTAGTTCAAACTTGGACGCCGTCGTCCCGCAGAGCAGGGCCAGAGCGTTCACGTGCGTGGCGCGATTGCGCTGCGCCGCGCTGAGATCGGCCTCGGCGGTGGCGACTTCCACCTTCGCCCGTTGTACTTCAAAATCACTGCCGATACCGGCCTTCAGGCGTTGTTCGAAGATCTTGAGCGCTTCCTTGCGGAGTTCGATGGCGCGATTCAGCAATTCGATCTCGCGATCGAGCGATTGCAGCTCGAAGTAATTCATCGCCACATCGGCTTGCAGACCGAGCATGACCGTCTGATGCGCGGCCACCGAGCTAAGGGCGAGTTGTTGCGAGGATTCAAAAGAGCGTTTGACCTTGCCCCACAAGTCCACTTCGTAACTGAGGTCGAAGGGAACCGTCCATTGGGATTGCGTGAAGCTCGGCACCGGGAAGGGGATCGGGGCCGGGGCATTCGCCGAGGTGCGATAACGCGACCAGTTCAGCCCGCCATCCAGCGTTGGATAGAAGCTAGACTTGGAGACCCGCGCCGTAGCGCGCGCCTGTTCGACGCGTTGGAACGCAGCTTGCAGGTCCAGATTGTTTTCGTTGGCCTTGAGCTGCAGGGCGTCGAGCGCGGGGTCGTTGAAGACCTTCCACCATTCGCCGCGTGGCACATGGTCCTTCGGTTCAGCGGTTTTCCAGCGCCAGGCTTCGGGAGACTCCACCTTGGGGCGCTGATAATCCGGACCGAGCTTGCAAGAGGTGGCGAGCAACCCGGCCAAAAGGGCCACGGTGGCGGCAGAAAACTGGCGTCGATTTAGTACCTTCCTGGGTAAGGGCATAAAAGGGGCGGCTTATTTGTGATGACGGATCTCGACGGTCTGATCAGAGAGGGCCAGCAACTTGGCGTGGAAACGCGCGCGCTGGGCTTCATCCAACGGGAAAATCTGCAACATCTCCAACAGCCACAGGCCGTCAGAGGCGAGCATGACGACCATCGCGTCGTCGAAATCGATATCGGAATTTTGGAACTCCTTGATGATCTTCCGGTAATGCTCTCGCACCGGGTCAAGCAGCTTGGGATTGTTCGCCCCGGCAGCAAGCAGGGGGGCGCAGGTCTCGCGCATGCCGCCCTCCACCTGAAAGGCCGACTCCACGTAGGCGCGGAGTTTTACGGAGACATCGCCACCGGCCTTGGCCTCGGCCTCGGCACGATTGGCTTCACAACGGCCCACCTGCCGGGCGATCATGGCTTCCAGCAGGGATTCCTTGGTGGGGAAATTGTAGAGGAGACCACCTTTGGACACCCCGGCCCGTTCGGCCACGGCATCAAGGGTCATATGGACAGCACCGGACTCCCGGACGACTGACTCAGCAGCGTCGAGGATGAGGTCCTTGGAACTTGGGCGGCTCATAACTTTACTTACCGGACGGTATAAAACCGTCTGGCCGGTAAAGTTTCATCAAAGCAAAAAAGAGTCAAGCGGGTGTTTGAAGATTTTTTGTTACCCTGTGGACAAGGGATGTGTCTAATCAGATATGACTCAAGGTGGACGCATTGAGATGCTGCTGGAAAAACTTAGAGGAAGGTGGAAACAGGTGGCCATTCTCGTGATGGTGGCTCTGGTGTTTCTTGCTCCCCAGCTTTTCGCAAAGCCTGAATCGGTCTTTGTGAGAACTTTCAACACGGAATTTCCCAAGGGCGGGAAGGGGAGGTTGATTGAGTTCGAATCTAGCAAGCAATCCAGCATGTTTGTCTTCGAGGGAGATTTTGAATTCTTGAGGTCCTTGGAAAGACAGGTGCTGCCGCGATGGGAGCAGATCAAAGGCTGCAAACCAGATAACATATTCGAGGTGCCAGGGGCGATTCGCAAACATAAGCTTTTCGCCGAGTCAGCGAAAAAGCTGCAATGGGTTTATGTCGGCAAAACCTCCGGGCGGACAGATGGTGACATGGTGCTCTTGTGTACCGACTTAGACAGTCGTGCATGGGTGATGAATATACGGATGGAGAGTGGATTGTCTTCGATGCTTAGCTTGTTGAACACGGTCTTTTGGGTGGCTTTGAGCATCTACTTCCTTTGTCGCTATTGGTCGCCTAAGCAGCAGACGCAGGTTGCCAACGCGGGCGGTTAATGAAGGAAGTTTTGCTGGTAGGGCGCGTCAGTCCTCTGCGCGCCGCTGGCGAAGCATAGCGGGAACAAGCTGGTGAGGAGCGTAAATTGCAATCAACGGGTAAGGGATGAAATCGTAAGTCTTCGAAACATCCGCACCCCGGCGCGCAGAGGACTGGCGCGCCCTACCAGTTATGTGTCTATTGGTTAGTGATTGCTCATTATGTGGGAGATGTGCAACACGCTCCAACCTTTGCCTTGTCGTCTGACTAGATTTGCGCGTTGCTTGCCAAAGCCGACGCTCACTGCATTGACTACGCCATTGTTTGATGACTCGATTTTAATGTCTGAGGGTGAACCAAGAGGGGTAGGAAAACGGCCTAACTGCAGTCCTATGTCCATCAAATCTTGATGCGATAAAGCATTGGCTCCGGGCACGCGGGCCACATCTATTGGCGAGGCTTTATTTGTGGGAAGCAGCTTGATGCTGTCGGAGGTGTACTCCGGTTTCTCGCAGGAAATGAAAACAACTGCGACCGCCAGAAGAAACCAATGAAATCTAAATTTCATTGAGCAATACCTATTGTGTTTTCGTTTTGAAATCCGACTCCGCCAGCCACACCATGATCTGATCAATATCATTCCTTGCTGTCGGTCCATTTGTGGGGGCGAGGTGGGCATTGGAGAGGAGCGAGAACACGAAGCGTTCACCTGTGCGATTGGTCACGTAGCCGGAGAGGGCGTTCACATAGCGCAGCGATCCGGTCTTCGCTTGGACGTTGCCTTCCGCGAGCGTGCCTTTCATGCGTAGCCGCAACGTGCCATCTTTGCCCGCGATGGGCAGGGAATCGAGAAAGGCGTCCTTGTAAGTGTGTTGCGCCATGTATTCGAGCAGCTTCACCGTGGCGCGCGGCGTGACCAGTGCGCCGCGTGAAAGCCCCGAGCCTTCCTCAATGAGCACATCGGAGCGGTTCGCGCCGATCTTCTGCATGAAGGCGTTCATCCGACGCAGTCCGATGTCCTCGCTGGTGGTGGACATATCTTTCGCATGATCCGCATGGCGCGCGGCGACTTGCAGCAGGAGCAGTTGCGCGTAGAGATTTTGCGAGGGCTTCATCATCTGCTTCACCAGTTCGCGCATGGGTGGTGAGGAAACGGTGGTGAGTTCGATCAATTCATCAGACTTGGCAGGATTGCTCGCTTGGTCGTCCGCCGTGATACGACGGACATCGCCTTTTACTTTGATGCCACGTTTGATGAGTGCGTCCTTGACCGCTTGCGCGAACCACAGGGCCGGGCGGGGCACGGTGGCGGCATCTTCCACCGCTTTGCCACCAAGCGGCACTTGGCCGGTGACGGTCACCAGACTGGACCCCGGTTCACGCGTGACAGTGATGGAAGCGCGGGCATTGGTCGCTGCGGTCTGCACGCGATTGATGAAATAGAGCAAAGGCGTGTAGGGCTTGAGCGTGATAGTCGCGGAATCACCCAGCTTCTTTCCGGGCGCGATGCTCAGGTCCACCGTGTTGTCCTGGTAAGTGCAGGCGGAGACTTCCGCGCCGTAATAATATTGCAGATCATCCCAAGTCCACCCGTTGCCGAAGGAGGGGCCGCGAAAGAAGCTTTCATCGGCCACGATATCGCCATTGATGCGTTTGATGCCTGTGGCGACAATGGCGTCGATCAAGGGGCGCAGGGCGGCTTCGTAATCCCCATTGTGAAAGCGGGCGGAAAAAGAGAAATCGCCCCGACCGATGATGACGAGATCGGTGTTCAAGGTCCCACTCGGGGTCGGTTTCTTTTTTGCCGCGATGGAAGTGATGATGCGGTAGTCGGGACCTAGTTCTTCGAGAGCCAGCGCGCCGGTGTAGAGTTTGTTATTGGAAGCGGGCTTCAGGCGTTTTTGCGAATCGTGCTCGAAGATCTGTTTGCCGGTGTCGAGCGATTTGATCTGGATGCCCCATTGGGAGGAGGCGAAGCGGGGTTGCTGGACGAATTGTTCCAGGCGTTGCTTGAGCTGGTCTGGCGAAGTGGCGTTGCCGGATTGGGCACTGGCCAGATAGTTCGCTCCAAAGATAAGGGTAAAGGCGAGAATCGCTGGCAGCGGGAGATGGTGGCTTGGGCGTCGCATCACGCAGAAGCATTTTGCCAAATGCGTCCGGATGCAATATTGGATTGTGTGTGGACGCGATCGAGCCGCCTGACATACATAACCTGAACGCTGCCCGGGGCTGGTTGGAACTGGGCAATACCCCGGAGGCGTGGCAGGAGCTGGGCGAGCTTCTGCCACGCTGGCACGAGCATCCGGAGGTGCTGAACCTGATGTGGGAGCTGTATGCCGCCGAGAAAGAATGGGCCAAGGCCCTGGCAGTAGCCCGGCAGATGGTCAGCCGTTACCCGGAAGAAGTCGCTGGATGGATCCATCAATCTTACACCCTCCATGAGCTGAAGCGGACCGATGAGGCGCGCGATGAACTCGCGCGTTCGGTCGGCCGATTTCCCGAAGAAGGCGTCATTCCCTACAATCTTGCCTGTTACGAATGCCAGTTGGGCCAGCTTGGCACGGCGAAGCGCTGGCTGTCGCTGGCCGAGAAGATCCAAGGAAAAGACATCCTCAAAAAAATGGCGCTTGGAGACCCGGATCTGAAGCCGTTGTGGGAGTATGTGAAGGGATTGTAGCAAGCCTACCCAGCCTGAACTTGAGCAAGCCCGTGTCTATCCTGCCACCATTTCTTGAAGGAAAAGGCCAGAATGAGTCCCCACATAGGGAAGACAAAGGCTGGATGGGTCGCGACGAACTCTAACTGCTCCTCGCTCCAAATTTTGAGCAGCACAAACTGCAGGATAAACAAAAGCGTAATAACGGCAAACAGCGCAATCGCTGTTTTCGTCGGGATGGTCTTTTTCATTTCACCACGAGTGGCAAGTGCCAGACCAGAGAGTCCAAGTATCATGCCAGACCCATCACTGCCGGTGACGAGCAAGGCACAGCTAAGAGTAACCAAAGCGGTCCAGAGCGCCATGCGAAAGGGGCTGATGTCTTTCATAGGACTAATGGCATTTTGGACTTGTTGCTCAGGTCGGTCAAATCTCAAAAGGTACTCGTAAAATGTAGAGCCTTTTGACTTGGCAGATTTCTGGATGGCGGCTTTGTTAGGAGGAACATGTTCACCGTTTTACCGAGTCACATGCGATTTCGCCGATTCTGGCTGAGTGCCGTCCTCCTGATGTTGCTCACGAGCAGTTCGTTTTGCCTATCGGCTGCCGAGAAAGAGAAATCCGACCCGAAAGCCAAGGCGAAGAACATCTACGCGCCCCGTCATGACCCGGCGGGCATGCCCTTCCGCAATGCGCCCATGAATACGGCGGTGCGCAGCGTGGTGGTGCCTTTGGCGACGAACATGCACGTGGCTTTCGATACCGAACTGCTGCGGACCCACGTGGCGTGGGAGGGCAAGACACTCAACTTATGGGGCGCGGTCTATCACGGTGCCAAGGACCGGTTCTATTGTGATTATGAAGGCACTACCCTTTGGCAGAATCCACCAGTTTTCCCGTGGCAGATCCGGGAGTACACCGACCTTGAGAAAAGATACCGGGATGCCCAGCCGACGGGGCGCTATCTCGGAGTCAGCACCAAGACGGGTGGTACCACTTTCATGTATGAACTCCTGACGCCGGAGTTTGAGGTGATCCGCGTGCATGAAACGCCCCGGCATGATCCGGCCATGGGCAGCGGGGTGATCGAGCGGCGGCTGGAGATCGCCAGCACGCTGCGGAGCCTGACGTATCTGGCGCATGTGGAACAGAGCCCGCGCCTCACGAACAATGTGCCACCCGGAATGTTTGTCTTCGACCGGGGCACGAATGTCCTGCTGATCACCGCCCGGGCAGATTGCAATCTGAAGCTGGAAATCGAGGAGCAAGCGGTCAATTACCCGAGCTTGATCTGGAAGGAGAACAAGAACGACAGCATGCGCGAGGTGAAGCCGCCCGGCAAATCGGAGACCCGGGTGGAGGTGCGCATCCCCGTCCACCGCGATCCTGTGGTCGTGGAGATACTCAGTCTGGCTGCGCCGACTTTGGAAGCGGCCCTGGCGCAGTTCAAAGCGCGCCCGAAATCGCCGATCAAGCCGGTGGATATGAGCTTGCCGGACAGCAAACAACCCGCCTTGGTGGCTTCTACGGCGACCATCGTGCCCAGTGCCAAAGGGTTCGTGCTGCCCGCCGGGGATGCCGCTTACAAGCTGGAAGCGTTTCCTTTGCCGCCGGAGATCGAGCTGCTGGTCACGGGCATGGATTTCCTGCCCACCGGAGAACTGGCCGTTTGCACCTGGCTGGGGGATGTCTACATCGTGGAGCAGGTCCAAGGCGCGCCAGGCGGGGCGAAGTATCGCCGTTTCGCGCGCGGCCTGAACGAACCCGGCGGGTTGAAGGTCATCAATGGCCAGATCTATATCGTGCAAAAGCAGGAACTCACTAGGCTCATTGATACCGATGGGAACGGGGAGGCGGACCGTTTCGAGTGTCTGAACCAGGACTGGGGTTTCACCGGCAACTATCATGACTTCAGCTTTGGCCCGGCGGTGGGGCGCACAGGCAATCTGTATGTCATGCGGAACGGCAACCGCGGTCTGTATGAGGTTAAGTACATGGGCTGGTGCCTCGAACTCTCGCCGGATGGACGGCAGCTCACGCCCTTCTGCGACGGTTTACGTTCTCCGAACGGTTTTGGCACGTATCAGGGCGACATCTTCATGACTGAGAACCAGGGCAACTGGGTGGCGGCGTGCAAGCTGACGCACATGCAGCCCAACAAGTTTTTTGGATTCCCTTCCACGACGCCCTCGCCGAAGGAACATTTTGTGAATCCGCAAAGTTTCTCGCCACCGGCTGTCTGGTTTCCTTACTCCCTGGCGAAATCGACCAGCGGGTTTGACACGATACCCGAGGGTTTCGGGCCGTTCACGGGCCAGTTGCTGGTGGGCGATTTCCAGAACGCCATCGTGATGCGGGTGGCGCTGGAAAAGGTGAACGGGCAATGGCAGGGCGCGGTGTTCCCGTTCGCGAAAGGGTTTGGCTCCGGCGTGAACCGGCTGGTGTTCGGCCCGGACAAAAAACTTTATGTGGGCGGCTGCAAGAACAAGGCTTGGGCGGCAGTGGCCCCCAAGGAGTATTCACTGGACCGCGTGAGCTTCACCGGCAAGACGCCGTTCGAAGTCAAGGAAGTGAAGGCGTTGAAGGACGGCTTGGAACTGACCTTTACGCAGCCGATCGATGCCGTCACTGGCGCGCTGGCGGACAGCTATGACATCGTGCAGTTCGGCTATCACTATCATCAGACCTATGGTTCCAAGGAGCTCGACCATGACGGCAAGGAAAACAGTTCCACGGGCATCAAGGTGTTGCAGGCAGTGCTGTCTCCCGAGCGCACCAAGGTGAAGCTGAAGGTGGCAGGGTGGAAGACGGGTTATGTAACCATGGTGCGCTGCCTCGATGTGCAGGATGAGGCCGGCAAAAAGCTGCGGCATGACACGTTCTGGTACACGTTGAACCAGTTGCCCAAGTAGGATCGGTCCCTTAAAGCCCGGCGGTGAAGTTAGCGGGCGATGATTTTTTCCACGAGCCCGGCGGCCACGGCGAAGCCGAAAGCACCGGTGACGAAGGTGGCGGCCCCGTAGCCGCTCTCACAGTTCATCTTGGTGTCGGAGCCTTCCTCCCTTACGGTGCAAACGGTACCATCACTTTGGGGAAAGAGGGGCGGTTCCGTGGTGAAGACGCAATCAATGCCGAAAGGTTTGCCATTGGCGGGAAAGCCATAGTCTTTGCGGAGCAGCCGACGCGTTTGCTGGAGCAGCCGGTCGTGGCTGGCTTGGCTGAGGTCGGCATAGCGGATGGCGGTGGGGTCGCGCCGCCCGCCAGCGCCTCCAGAGACGATGATGGGAATCTTTCGTTTATTGCATTCCGCAATGAGCAGTGCTTTATGCTTCAGACTGTCGATGGCATCCAGAACGCCAGAGCAGGGGGCGCAAAGAAGTTCATCGGCGGTATTGGGGGTGAAGAACTTCTGGATGGCATGCACGCGGCATTCGGGATTGATAGTCAGCACACGTTCTTTGAGGACCTCAACCTTGGGCTGGCCAATTTTCCCCACGAGGGCAGGGAGCTGGCGGTTGGTATTGCTGATGCAGATCTCGTCCAAGTCGATCAGGGTCAGCTCGCCGAGGCCGGAGCGGGCGAGGGCTTCGACCGCCCAGGAACCAACCCCGCCAACCCCCACAACTATGGCGTGAGATTGACGCAGGCGGGCGAGGCTTTCACGCCCGTACAGGCGGGCAATCCCGTTGAATCTGGCTTCGTAATCGTTCATCCGCTCTGGTCAGACCGCATTAGTTAGGGGCAATCATCTTCAGCCGCAAGCACTTCACAAGGTGTAAATTGGTTTGTCAGGGGGCTGACCTGTAGGTGAGGCGTACGGGGTGAAGTGGTCTAAGTAGTTGGCAGAGTGTTTGCTAACTCAATTTTACGGCGCGTATTCCCGGCGGAAATCTGTAATTGAGGCATTGACAGTTTGAAGATAGCGGGTGTAAATACATTGTAATCACATTGCATGGGCGATTCATATACGAACTAGACATAGCGTATGGAGTTTGACTGGAACAACCCAGCGTTTGAGTTCACCGACGAACTCACGCAGCGCGACATCGAAGAATCTTTCGAAGATCCTTTCGCCGTGCGCCTGCTCCCCGACTCGCCGCGCTTTTCGGTCCAGTCCCGCTATTTCAACTTGGGCAAGTCAACCCGCGGACACGGCATTTTCAGCGTCTACCGCACCAATGGCAAGCTGATCCGGGTCATCTTTGCCCGGGTGTTCGTGCCCGAAGAACAGTTTTTTTATCAACGCAAACAAGAGCAGGTGCTGGCGAAATGACCGCCGCACCCAACTGAAATAATATCATGAGCATGCACGCCATCACGAACTGGGAAGATGTCCCACTGTTCGACCGCGAGGAGGCGGAGGCGGATTTCTGGGCCAGTGCGCGGGCCGATCTGCGGCTCATGGAGAACTCCGTGGTGCCGATCTCCGAGTCCTCCGAGTCGGTGACCATCACTTTGCGCATCGATCCGCGCATGCTGGCGCGCATCAAGCGCCTGGCGCGCTCCCGCTACCTCAACTACCAGAGCATGATCAAACAATGGCTGAGCGAGCGCATGGAGCAGGAACTGGGGGAACGCTAAACTGATAACCGGGCTGATTTAAATGAAGCTGAACACTGACAACCGGGACGGGCAGAGACAGCAGGGATTTACTTTGGTGGAGATGCTGGTGGTGATCGCCATCATCGCCATCTTGGCGGCCATGCTGTTCCCGGTCTTTGGCAACATGCAGAAGAACAAGGCCAAGAAGGGCGCCCAAGCCCAGCTCAGCCAGTTGGATACGCTCATCCAGGATTATTACAGCCGGTACAACAGCTATCCGCTCGACAATCCCGACCGGCTGCAGCCCAACCATACGGCCATCCATCCATTGTATTATGAACTGATGGGGACGACTTTCAACACCGCCCTGGGGCGGTATGAAACCCTCACGGAGAACATCACTGAGAGCAATGTCCGCACCTATTTCAACCAGGACGGGTTGCGCAATGTGACACATGATCCGAACAATCCACAGGCGGTCAAGGCGAAGCAGTTTTTCACCTCCGTGAATGCGGACATGTACCGCAGCCTCGATACCGGGGCCACCGGCCCGGATGTCAAGCTGCTGCGGTTTCCCATCAAGGATGTGGAAGCCAACATGCTGAAAGATACTGCCGGAAACTATTTCAATCCCTGGCGGTATATCTCCACCAATCCCACCAACAACCAGGGGCGGTATGATCTGTGGCTGGAGTTTGAAGTGGGCGGCAGCCGTTACCGGGTGAGCAACTGGGAAAAGGAACCGATCACATTGGAAACTCCGGCCAAATAATTTTGCGAACCATGAAAGTAAATCAAATGAGCCAGCACGGACGGGCAGCAGGTGCCCGCGCCTTTACTTTGATCGAATTGCTGACGGTCATCGCCATCATCGGCATTTTGGCGGGGATGATCCTGCCGGCGATCGGTCACTTCAAGCGAAAGGCCCAGATCACCAAGGCGCAACTCGAGATGGCGGACATCGAGAAGGCCGTCGTCGCGTTCAAGGCCAATTACAGCATCATGCCGCTGAGTGCCCCCGTGAAGGTGGCAGTCTCTCCCGACTTCACTTTTGGCACAGCGGGGATGACGGAGTATACCGGCTCGGCCATGGTGGAAAACAATTTCGGCATGGGGAATCAGACCAATAACGGGGCGCTCTTCAAAATCCTGATGTCCAAAGCGGATAACCTGCATAATTACAACTACATCAACAATCCCCAAAAGAAGGAGTTCATCAGCCCCAAGGTGGCGGTGAACGAGGGGAACCCGGGGCTGGGCCCGGTCTCAAGCATCTACCGTGATCCGTGGGGGAATCCTTATATCATCAGCGTGGATGCCGACTATGACAACCTGACCCATGATGCTTTTTATTGCCGGACCAACGTCTCCCTGATCACGGCCAACGATCCCAAAGGCCACGTCGGTCTCTTCAGCAAATCGGGTCTGGCCACCTCGCATGATTTTGTGTTCCGCGGTCCGGTGATGATCTGGAGCAAGGGGCCGGACGGCCAGTCCAATCCCGCTGTGCCCGCCACCGACGGCGTGAACGCGGACAACGTCCTGAGCTGGAAATAAGACCATGAACCTCACCGCCCGCAACCACTCAACCAGCGAGCCGGCCCGGTCGCCCAACGACTTCCGGGTGCGGCGGGCCTTTACGCTGATCGAGTTGCTTGCGGTGATCGCCATCATCGGGATCCTGGCAAGTTTGGCGGCGCCGATCCTGTCGCGCTTCGGGGCGGGGGACAAACTGTCCGCCGGCGGCCGCCAGATGCTGGATGACTTGGCCTTCGCGCGGAGCAAGGCGATGGCCACGCGCTCCACGGTCTATGTCGTCTTTCTGCCGAACACCATCAACTCGAACTTCATCAATACCGCCGCGCTGCCCTACGCCACCAATTACCTGGACCGGGTGGCGCTCACAAATCTCTCGGGCATGGTCTTCAGCGGCTATGCCCTGTATGCGGAGCGTTCCGTGGGGGACCAGCCGGGCACCTACGCGCCGCGCTACCTGACCAAGTGGAAGGAACTGCCGCCCGGCGTGTCCCTGCATGAAGAGCAGTTCTACCAGGTTTACGCGACGGCACGGACGAACTTTATCAGCGGGCAGTACGTCGAGCAGTTTCCTTACCGGCCATTTCCGTTCCCCAATGCGGACAGCGGGTGGAGCATCTCCCTTCCGTACCTGGCCTTCAACCCGATGGGGCAGTTGGTAGGCGGAGCGAATTTCCGCGTGCAGGTGACGGAGGCTTTCCTGGGCCGGCCGCGGGATGCCGCGAACCAGAACCAGCTGGTGTTCGGGCCCTCCACCTTCCGCGCCGATGCGCCCAACCAGGTGCTTTTGGAATGGGAGACCCGTGGGCTCGCAGAGGGCGTCAACTATACGAACTACACGATCTACGCGCACGAGATCGAGATCAACTGGCTGACGGGCCGGGGTAAATTTTTGCAGCCTCAAATCCAATGAAGCTGACGTCACATAACCGCAGACGGGCCGTGAGCGCGGCGAGCGCCTTCACCATGGTGGAGGTGGCGTTGAGCCTGGCCATCATCGCCTTCGCGATCGTGGCGATCATCGGCATCCTGCCCACCGGCATGCAGGTGCAGCGCGACAACCGTGAGGAGACCATCGTCAACCAGGATGGGCAGTTCATCCTGGAGGTGCTCAAGAACGGGCTGACGAACGTGACTTTGCTGGCCCAGAATTTCGAGTGGATCGAGTCGTACACCAACATCCCGAACACGGCGAACATCGCCCTGGAAGGACGGATGGAGCGCCAGGACATGCTGAACGGGACCATCGCCACCAATGTGGTCGCCTACCGCATCGCCGGCCTGCTGAGCACGCCGCGTTTCGTGGCCAACTCGGCCGTGCCGGGCGGTTACGTCAGCAACTGGGTGCGGGCGAAGTTCGTGTCCAACAGCGGGCCGCTGGCGGACCGGCTGACCGAGGCCCCGGGCACCGGCGCGCGCGATTTCTCCTTTGGCTATCTGGTCACGGTGGACATCGCCCCGGTGGTCCTCTCCACCACGAGCAGCAACTATCTGGGGTATGCGTATGCGACCAATCTCCAGGACAACCTGTATAACCTGCGGGTGAACCTGAGCTGGCCGGTCTATTCCACCAACATCTTCAGCCCCACGAGTGTGGGCAACGGGCGCAAGAGTTTTCACAGCCTGGTCTCGGGCCGGCTGGCACGTGACGGGAACGGGTTCTACCAGTTCCGCCCCAACGAATACAACGGACTGCAGCCGTGAACATGAACCTAGCCATCAACCACCCCATCCGCCGCCGGGTCCGGCAGCAGGCGCTGACCTTGCTGGAGCTGATGGTGGCCATGAGCGTGCTGACCTTCATCATCTTCGGCCTCTACTCCATGTTTGACCGGACGCAGAAGGCTTTCCTGGAGACGACGACGCAGAAGGACGTGCTCGAGGGCGGCCGCAATTTCATGAGCATGATGGTGCAGGACCTGGAGCAGATGCGGGCCTCCAACCTTTCCGAACGGACCAACCTGTATATCCAGCCGATCGCGATCAACGGGGTCCAGATCAACGGATTCCGGCAGAACTCGATGACGGGCAGCAACCTCTTCACCAATGTCGTGCAGGAGTTTTTCTTCCTCACCAAGACCTCCCAGTGGACCTCGGTGGCCTACCTGCTCGGGCAGATGTCCACGAATGACAGTGATGCGATGCTCTTCACCAACCAGGGCGTGGGCACGCTCCGGCGCTATACCTACACCACGAACGCGTATTACCACCCCGTGGCGGACCTCTTCGCGATCTATTACACGAACAACATCGTCAACCAGCTCGATCTGGTGGCTGATGGCGTGATCCATCTCGCGCTGCGGGCGTATGACCGCGACGGGAACTACGTGGACACGAGCGGATATTCCTTCACCAACACCTTCCTGCCGGCCTGGCTGGAGCTGGAGGTCGGCGTGCTCGAGCCCAAGGTGCTGTTGCAGGTCCGCAGCATGGTCAGCTCGAATGCCCAGCGGGCCTTTTTGCAGGAAACAACCAATCGCCCCAGCGCGGTGCATCTTTTCCGCCAGCGCATCGCCGTGCGGACCGCCAACTAAATGAAACGTCGTCGTCAAAGCGCAGTCGCCCTGGTCACCACGCTGATCATGCTTTCGCTGATCACGTTCACGGCCGTGGTCTTCCTGGCCGTCACCATGCGCGAGAAGGATTCCGTGAAGGTGTCCGAGGACATGATGGACGCCAAGACGCTCGCGGAGAACGCGCTGATGGATGCCCAGGCGCAACTGGTGGCCCTGATGGTCTCCACGACGAACCAGTACATCTACGATTACAACGTCTCCCGCACGTTCCTGCCGAGCATCCTGAGCAATGCGAACCCGTTCTTCGAATCGGACGTCACGAATTTCATCTCACAACTGGTCTATGAGGCGCGTCCGCCGGTGTATGTGCGGACGAATCTGACGAACAACAACATGCCGTGGCAGCACCGTTTCTGGCTGGACATCAATCGCAACGGCATGTTCGAGCCATCCGGCGACCTGGCGGAAGTCGACGCCTTCGGAGCGCTGACTTTTGCCACAAATAATTACGTGGGCGACCCGGAGTGGAAGGGCGTGCTCCAGTATTCCTTCCCGACGAATTACGGGGAGGAATGGCCGCGGCATTCCCGCACGAACAAGTTTGTGGGCCGCTATGCGTGGGTGGTCGTCCCGTACGGCAAGAGCCTGAGCCTGAACAATATTCATAATTACGCGAAGCGGCTTGACCCGGCGATGGCTCCCTTCTCGGACAGTTTCCGTCGCAACCAAGGTTTTGGGAGTTATGAGCTGAACTTGGCGGCTTTTCTGGCCACGCTAAATACCAACATCTGGGCAGGGCCCAATGTGTGGAGTGCGTATCTGAATCCTGGACCTTACTACAATTATTACACCAATCTTGCGACGGCCAACAGTGGCGTGGCCTTTGACGATGCACTGGCATTGCTTACGCACCGCTACAACACCAATTACGGCAACCTTGCTTCCATCTCGAATTATTACGGCACACTGGGAGCGCAGGCGTTCACGAATGATCTGGTCGATGCTTATGTCACGAGCCCGCTGTTGATGACCGGGACCCGGTTGCCAACCAACGATACGGACAATGTCGCCATGGTATGGCCGGGCAGCGTGAACACGAACCCGGCAGCGGCAAATTACTTTGATATCTTTGAGGTGTTTAACCAGGGGCGTGCCTATTCATCGATGACTTTGCCCACCAGCAACTTTACTCACCGTTTGCTGATAACCGGCACGAACCAGTCTTCGTATGACCGGTACACGCTGTCCAGGTTCCTCTCGCAGATGGGCACGGAATCCTCCATCCCGCCGGGCGAGAAGGTGCATCTGAACTACGACAACCGGGTGCCGAATTCGCCGACGGATTTCATCGGCTGGGAGGCGACCAATTTCTTCAACGAGACGGCCAACCGCCTGCTGATGACGAATTACAACATCAGCCTGACAGACCCGTACTACACCAACCGGATCGACATCTACCCGACAAACCGATACACGGCGGGCATCCACCGGCTGCTGCAACTGACGGCGAACATCTATGATGCGACGACGAACCGCGTGCAGGACGGGTATCCGTATTATCCCACGGTGTTGCGGCCCATCTTCACGAACGACAACGGCCGTGTCTCCATCGTGCGGTATGACGAGGTGACCTCGACGAACGAGGCTTTCTACGGCTACATCACGCGGGAAGAGGCGAGCACAAACAGCACGTATCTGAACCAGTTGATCACGGCGAACAACATCTGGGGCGTGCCGTGGGTGGTCGGGGCCAAGAAGGGCTTCCCGGCGTTCAATGAGTTCGAGCTGTATTCGACCATCCAGCTCACGCGCCGGCTGGAGTTCCTGAAATCCAGCACCAACACCCCGGCCAGCCAGTTTTTGCGGCAGACCAACCAGCTCTACACGCTGGGCGTCTCCAACATGCTGGGCGCGGAGATCTGGAACCCCTACACGAACGATTATCCGCGGGAGCTGCAGATCATGGCGCGGCTGGACACGTTCACGCACCTGACCAACCAGTTCGGGGCGATCCGCAGCCGGGCGTTCGCGATGTTCACGAATGCGACCTTTGCCGCGGGCACCTACCGGAGCAACGGATTTTTCCTGCCATTCGTGACGAACTACGTCTTCATGCCGGACTCGGTGTATTACAACTCGTCGGGGCTGTTCGTGCCGGTGACGAACCTGGTGGGCACGAACGTGGTGTATGAGCGGGGCCAGCAGTTCTACATCCCGCAATGGGGGTTGAGCATGTCCAACCGGATGTTCGCGGTGATCATGGACACGACGGCCGTGCCGCCGCGCGTGGTGGACTATGTGAACTTCGACAGCTTCACCTTCGGGGTGGATGACATCTCGCGGAATCTGATCAATGTCTCCGCCTACCCGGATCCCTCGGGGGCGATCGCGAACGCGGGGCTGATCCGCGAGATCTTCGATACGAACCGCGTCGGCGGCACCACCAGCAACCATGTGACGCGGGGCGTGCTGAACCAGATCTTCATCTCGCTCGGGCGCAACACGCTGCTGGGCCAGCCGGTCTCGCAGCAGGACTGGAACAACTTCGGCCTGCAGAACCAGTCCCAGATGGACAAGCAACTGGCGATCGCGACGTTCCAGCGTTTCATGGGGGCGCCGGTCACTTCTCCGTACCAGACGGCCAATCCGAACGCGCCCAATTACGTGAAGATGCCGGGGCGGACGAACATGCAGGCGCCGTTCACCGCGGTGGCCAAGATGGTCTTCACGAACAACTGGCAGGCGAACGATCCGCTGGTGCATTACACGTTGCAGGACCTGATGGACCCGGCGGGTGTCAACCTGCTGCCGATGCTGATCCGGCCCGCCAACGGCCCGATCGTCTCGAACAATCTGGCCATCATCAACGAGCGTTACAGCCCGTGGGGCTTGCAACGGAGAGCGGCCCGCCGGTCCACCCTGCTGGCGTATGACTCCCAGCCGGCCACACCGATCACCACGAACTCGGTGGATTACGGGTTCAATTATTTCGTGAAAGACCCGCAGGTCAACCGGGCGGATGACTGGAATTTCCCGGGGCAGAAATTTGCCAACATCGGCTGGCTGGGGCGGGTGCATCGCGGCACGCCGTGGCAGACGGTTTACCTGAAGGCTGGCGCAGTGGATGATGCGGAACCGCTTTACATCTGGAGCCGCTGGTCCAACAGCGGAGAGACCCACCCGACAAATGACTGGGCGCTGCCGGACATGTTCACGGTGGCCACGGATGTCTCCACGGTCACCGGGTTGCTCTCGGTGAACCAGACCAACCAGGCGGCGTGGGCGGCGGTGCTGGGCAATGTGCTGGTGCTCTCGAACACCGTGAATTTCAACGATTACCTGACGAACACCTTGAGCACCAACATCCCGGGCCTGGTCCCGGTGGCCTACACGAACCTGACGATCGAGCCGGTCGGGGATCAGATCAAAGCCATCGTGGACGGTATCAACACGGTGCGCACCTTCCGGACGGCGAACTTGGGCGGGGGCTTGCGCACGACCAATGCCTTTGTGCGGATGGGGGACATCCTGTCCGTGCCGCAACTGTCCATCGGCAGTTCACAGGCCGAGGGGTCACCGTATCTGAACCTGACGGATCAGAACCTCTATTACGGGGTGGATGACGTGGCCCTGGAGCGCATCCCGCAGCAGATCCTCTCCCTGTTGAAGGTGGATGATGTGCCGCGCGTGGTGGTCTATGCGTGGGGCCAGTCGTTGAAGCCGGCGCCGAACTCCGTGGTGCTCTCCGGCCAGTATCGCGGCATCGTGACGAATTACACCGTGGTCAGCGAGCATGCCACGCGGACGGTGCTCCGCATCGAGGGCGGCCCGCGCAACCCGCGGGTCGTGGTGGAGAATTTCACCGTGTTGCCTTCGGACTAGCGAACAGTGATGTGGTATATTTTGAAGTCTATGCGTAAACAATTTCCAGCACGGTGGGGGATCGGCCTCGCATTGCTGGCCATCATGGCCGTGGTGTGGTGGCAGTGGCGCACGTCCACCCGGCAGGTCGCGCCCGTGGCGAACGTGGCGGTCAGCCAGCCTGTGGTGACCGGACCTTTGCTGTCGGTGGCCCCGGCCACCAGCCTGCGCGCGGTGGGGACGAATGTGCCGGTGACGCCGGCCGATCCGGCTTTTCCGTTCCGGCTCCGCAACACGGCGGAACCGCTGACCACGCTGGCCCGGAGCGACCGGGCGATCTTGCTGGCGAACGCCTTGATCGATACGGGCTTGAAGGCCCGGCTGGAGATCCCGGAACATCTGCAAGCCAAGACGGATCCCGGCAGCTACATAGTGCAGAGCCGCGGGGCCATCAATGAATCCTTCCGGGCGCAGCTCAAGTCAGTGGGCGCGGAAGTGATCGCCTATATCCCGAACAATGCCTACCTCGTCCGGGTGGATGCGACAGGGGCGGCCCAGTTGGCCCGCATGTCCTGGACCCGTTCCGTGCTGCCGTATGAGCCCTATTACAAATTGCAAGAAAACCTGCTGCCGCTGGCGGTGCAGGACGCGCCGGTGCCGCTGTCGTACCGTTTGCGCCTGACGTTTTTCCCCGGTGAACTGGCCACCGCCCGCGAGAAGGTGGAGCAGTTGGGGGCGACGATCCTGAGCGAGGACCGTTCGCCGTTCGGTCCGCAACTGGTGGTGCAGCCGCAGAAAGATTCCCTGGTGGCGCTGGCATCCCTGCCGGAAGTACAGACCATCGAACGCCAGGCCAAGCGCGTGACGATGAACGACCTGAGCCGCGTGCGCGTGGGCATTTCCAGCAACGCCTTCAGCCCGAGCAATCACCGTGCGCTGACGGGCAGCAACGTGCTCGTCAACGTCAATGATTACGGGTTGGATACGAATTATCCCGGGCTTCTGGGCCGCATGTATGTGGGAGTGGACAGCACGTTCACCAACGCGTTCCCGACCAATGACCTGCCGGGCCATGGCACGCACGTGGCCGCCACGCTTGCGGGCAGCGGCCAGCCCGCGCCCTTGTTGACGAATTACTTCATGGGTTCATGGCATACGAACGATTTTCGCGGCATGGCGCCGCAGGCCTCGCTCTTTGCGCAGGACTTCCGGGTGCTGTCCGATTCCCAGCTCGCCGAGTTCGCCGCCCGGACCAATCTGGTGCTGAGTCTGAAGACGAATACCACCTTCATCTCGAACAACAGTTGGGGATATGATGACTCGTTCGAGTACGATTCTTCCTCGGCCATCTTCGATGCGGCGACCCGTGATGCCATCCCGGGCATGACCGGTTCGCAACCGATGCTGTTCGTGTTCGCCGTCGGCAACGACGGGGCGGGCGGCAACAATGGCCTGGGCGGCCTGGCGAACAGCATCAGCAGTCCGGCGGCGGCGAAGAACGTCATCGCGGTCGGCGCGAGCGAGTTGCTGCGCTTCATCACCAATGAGGTGACCATCGTGGACAGCTCCGGCACGACCAACGTCATTCCCTGGTGGAAAGGCACGACGGACAGCAGCAACGAGGTGGCGGCGTATTCCGGCCGGGGCAACACCGGGCTGGGGCGGGAAGGACAGTATGGCCGGGCCAAGCCGGACGTGATGGCACCGGGCTCGATGATCATCTCCGGGCGTTCCACCACCTGGGACGAGACCAATTACTACAGCTCGGCTGTGACGAGCATCAGCACCTACTCGAACCTCGTGCTGACGGCCGGCTCGACCAGCAGTTTCGCGATCTTCCTGCCGGATGGCACCACGAACCTTACGGTCGAGGTGCTGGACACCGCCAGCAATCCGGCGCTCCCGATCCCGGGCATAGAGATCTATACCAACCAGACCACGGCCAATCCATCGACCAGCATTGTCAACCTGTTCGGCAACACGCCGATGAGCATCGCGATCAACACCAATGGCTACGGTATCTGGTTCTATGACCTCGTGAACACCAACACGGCTTCGGTGGCCGTCAACATCCGCGAGTCGATCACGGTCACGAACAATCTGGGGGATTATTTCGAGGTCCTGCGGAATCAGCTCAACGGCACAAACGCCACGAATTCCGGTCTGGTCCATCTGGCACCGAACTACCGTTTCGAGGTGGGCACGAGCATGGCGGCCCCGGTGGTGTCCGGCATGCTGGCGTTGATGCAGGAATTCTTTGAGAACGAGCTGGGCGAGACGAACAACAGCCCGGCCCTCTACAAGGCGATGCTGATCAACAGCGCGCGGACGCTGTCGCAGACCTACGGTCACGAGACGAAGAACACCATCAACTATCAGGGCTGGGGCATCGTGAACCTCTCCAATGCGCTGCCGCAGGTGATGGCCCTCGCCACGCCGCGCACGGACTGGCCGCTCCAGTATTTTGACCAGAGCCCGACCAACGCCCTGGCGACCGGCCAGTCGCATCTGCGCAACATCACCATCGCCCCGTCGGGCCAGCCGTTCCCGTTGCGGGTGTCGCTGGTGTGGACCGATCCGCCGGGCAATCCGGCGGCCAGCGTCAAGCTGGTGAATGACCTGGACCTGGTGGTGAGCAACCGTGTCACCGGGGAGATCTACTACGGCAATGAGTTTCCGTCCGGGAGCATCTATACCTCGGGCAGCTTTTCCATCACCAATTCCGCGACGGACTTTGTCAACAACGTGGAGAATGTCTACCTGCCGGGCGGGCTCTCGGCGGACTACGCGATCTATGTGCGGGGCACCCGGGTGAATGTGAACGCGGTGACCGCGCATACAAACGGCGTGGTGCAGGATTATGCGCTGGTGGTCTCCACCGACAATCTGCGGCTCACCAGCCCGTTCGCGCTGGATCAGACGCCGACCTTGCTGGAGGACTACCGCCCGACGGTGAAGTATTTCACGAGCAGCACGAATTCACTGCCTTTCCTGGCCGAGCGGGTCGGGGCCAGTCCGCCGCTCATCACGAGCACCAACGGCACCAATGTGCAATGGAACTTCTACGTGATCACGAATGATTCGGGTTTCGATTACATCACTTTCATCAGTTTCCTGACGCCGAACCTTTCGGGCGATCCGCGCATCAACACGTACCGTGATCCTTCAGCGGACATCGACCTCTATGTTTCCACCTCTTCCGATCTGACCAATCTGGCTCCGGCCGTGGTGAGCAATTGTTTCAACAATGTGCTGATCAAGACCGTTGGGCCGTTCGGACCGGATGACGGGGCGGTGTCTTATACTCGCGGCGGGACGGAGTTCCTGGTGGTGACGAACGGGGCGAACCAGATCTATCACATCGGCATCAAGGCCGAGGACCAGAAGGGCGCGGAGTTCGGCTTCCTGGCCGTGGCCAGCGAACGCCCGCCGTTTGAGGACAATGGCACCAACGGCTACCAGATAAATTTCATCCCGGTGCCGAGCTTGATCCCGGACGGCACTCCGGAAAAGCCGGAAGGCGTGCAGCTCTTCGGCATCATGCCGTTGAATCTGGATGTCCGCCGGGTGGTGGTGACGAATGCGATGACGCATGATCTCTTCGGCGACCTGGTGGGCACGTTGGAACACAACAACATCACGGTCACGTTGAACAACCACACGTTCTTCTCCTCCACGAACCAGGGCGGATCGTACACCGCCATCTATGATGACAGCGACCAGGACGACATGGCGGGGGCGATCCGGACCGATGGTCCCGGCAACTTGAACAGTTTCATCGGCACGGATGCCAGCGGTGTGTGGACCTTTACCATGATCGATAATGCGCCGCAATTCATCGGCCAGATCGACAGCTTTTCCATGCGTCTCGAGACGCAAGATCAGGTGGCGGATGGCGGAACCATCGGGCCGATCTATGGGCTGCGGCAGGGACGTTCAGCCTATGGGGCGATCAATGTGCCGCCGGGGGTTGTGCGGGTGACCTTCACGGTGAAAGCGGCCGTGGCGAACGTGGCGCAGAATGTCTTCACGGGCCTGTACATCAAGCGCAACAGCCTGCCGGACGGAGCGTTCGGCGACTATGACTATGCCAAAGAGGCCTTCACCGATTTCCAGCATGTGATCAGCACGGCGGACGTGCCACCGCTGGTGCCGGGACGCTATTATGTGCAGATCATGAACATCGGCGGACCGACGGCGGATTTCACCGTGCTCGTCGATTATGAGTATGATCTGGCGGCGGCGGCGCAGCGGAACACCTTCACGAACAGCGTGATCGGAGTCATGGATGACGCCCAGACGAGTACCAACTTGGCCTCGGTGAATATCACGGCCCCGGGTCAGGTGGCGGGCGTGCGCGTGGGCGTGCGTATTGATCACCCGCGGGTTTCGGATCTGACTTTGCGCCTGACCAGCCCGGACCGTTCCGTGTTGCTGGCGGAGAGCCGGGGCGGCTTCGTGAACACCAACGGTTATGGCACGGGCACGAATTTCACGGAACTGACCTACACGCATTTCGGCGAAAGCGCGACCAAGTTGCTGAAGTTTGCCGATCCGGGCTCCTCGAACCATTTTGCCTTTGTACCGATGGTAAGGCCCGTCGCGCTGGCAACGAATTATCTGGAAGACACGACAGCAACGGTATTCTCCACCATTTCATCGGGTTCGGATGATGAATTCTGGCGCGTGGTGCCCACCGGCATCACCGATGGCGAGATCAACATCCATTATCTGTTCTATACCGCACCGGACGAGATCCAAGTCTTTTACGATGGTGCATTGATCGGTTCGGTGGGGCCGACGGCGGCAAATGGGCTCAGCCCGATCACCCTGAATCCGGGCACGGATGTGGACATCGTCAATGATGAATTCACCTCGGCGGGGCATGCGTATGTGGATGGGGATTATCTCTTCTTCTTCGGAGCCGGTCTGCCGGGCGGACTGGTGCAGCGGCAGGCTTACATCGTGGTGCAAAGTGTGGCCGGGACCACCTTCAAGGTTTCCACCACGGCGGGTGGAACGCCGGTGGACATCACGACGACGGGCAGCGGCACCATTGACGTGGTGAAGATGCATACGCTGGGACCGCTTGCCTATAACGGCACCTCGGAGAATATCGAGATCGTGGTCAATCCGGGCGGCGCCTCGTCCGGCGGCACGCTGTGGGATTATGCGGTGGAGCTGCTGGACAACACCTCCACCCCGCGCACATATACCCAGCCGATCACCGATCAGCGGGCCAACCAGGTGGCGATCTACGGCACCAACCTGTATGTGGTGGGCACGACGCTGAACAACGGCGTCAACGGAATCTATGCCCGCATGGGTCTGCCGATGCAGGCTACCACGAACCAGCCTTTCCAGACGCCTTACGAGAGCTTCAACTGGCCGAGCAGCGCGGGCGGCACGCGGTTCAATGGGGTGCATGTCTCGTTGGACAGCGGTGTCTATGTGGTGGGTGATTCTTTCACGCGCACCGTGGACAGCGTTCCGCCGGACAAGGAAGCCAAGGGCATCGCGGTCCGGTTCCCGTCCACCGGCTTCTTCAGCAGCGGCGTCAATATCGGCTCGATCTGGGATGAGCAGGTGCCGTCCACGGCGAGCAGTCCGCTGTTTGCCTACTATGGCATCGAAGAGTTGAAAGCGGTGATCACCGCCCGGGAGAACGGCACGAACTTTGTCTATGCCACCGGCAAAGGCCAGGACAGTGCGGCGCATGAAGGCCGGCTCTTTCTGGCCAAGCTGGATGAGAATGGCGGCGAGATGTGGGTGACGCCGGATGATCCGGGGGCGACGACCTTGGGGCGGGGCTTGGCAACCTTGGCCAATCACATCTTTGTAGCGGGTGCAGACCGCAGTGCCGCTGCGGAAGCTCCGCTGGTCGTGAAGTTCGACCAGAGCGGCGCCAAGGTGGCCCAAGTGGTGGCCCCGGTGGAAGGTGAATACAACGCCATCTTTGCCTACGAACAATACCTCTATGCGGTGGGCTATCGGGACAACGGCACGGACAAGGATTTCCTCATCACGAAGTATGATGAGAATCTGGCAGAGCTGTGGTCGACCAACTATACCCGGATCACAGGTGATGATGAACTCAACGGGGTGTTGGCGATGGGCAACCGGTTATTCGTGGTCGGTGCCTCAGCCAGTGCGACCACAGGCATCGATGCCGTGATGCTGGAGCTGTATCTCGGCGATGGCAGGCTGGTGACGGATGCGAGTGTGGCTTACACGGGTATCACCGTCTATGACGGCGGGGCCAATCTGGACGATGCGTTCACGAGCCTGGCCACTGATGGCAGCGACCTGTATGTGGCCGGTGAGACCACGCGAACGGGGCGGACGGACAAGGATGCGCTGATCATCCGATATCATGTGAAGGATGATTACCTTTCGGAGGAATCGCTGGATAACTTCGTCGGCGACCTGGCGGCGGGCACATGGACCCTGGAAGTCATCGATACCCGGACCAACTACACGGGAAGCTCGCTACAGCCGCAGGTGCTGGGCTGGCAGTTGCAGGTCTTCCTGGCAGATACGAACGCTGTCACGACATCGCGGCTGAACAACGGGGTCAATGTGACGAACACCGTGCGGGGCCCCACGACCAATTATTTCGTGATCAACGTGCCTTTGACTGCTTCCCTGGCCGTCAACACGTTGAACATCACCTCCAACTCGGGTGGTGGCACAGGGTTGAGCGTGTGGTATGATCCGGTCGCGCTGCCTACGGGCAGCACAGTCCTCATGACCAACATCACGGGCAGTCTGGCGAGGACGATCAGCAGTGTGACTTCGCCCCAGTTGATCCCGGGCCAGCGTTACTTCCTCGCGGTGGTGAACACGAATGCGGGGTCCACATACGAGTATACCATTCAGGTGAGCTTTGACAGCACGGCGACGACCTATATGGCCTCGGGCGGACCGAGCAGCAGCGGTAAATTTGCCAGTTCGCCGAGCCCTTATCAGGCTTACCAGTTCTACATCCCGGATGCGGATAACTATGCGACGCTGGAGTTGCGAGACCTGACGGGAGATGTGGAAGTGCGGATGCGCCATGGGGTGCCGGTCTCGGCCACGGAATATGACTCGCTGACCTCCATCAGCGGGACGAACTATGCGGCGATCACCATCGCGCCGTCGGAAAGCAAGCCATCGGTAGCGGGCTTCTGGTATGTGCTGGTGAGTTCGCCGGACGGACCGGAAACGACTTATGCGCTCCAGATCAAGCCGCCGAACCGTGCCCCGGTGCTGGAAGCGCTGCCGGATGTGTTTGTGAATGAAGGCGAGCAACTGATCGTGCAGGTTTATGCGTTCGACAATGATACGCCGGAGAATGTGCTCGCGTATTCATTCGGTTCGGAAGTGCCGGCAGGCATGGTGATTGATGCGGATACGGGCGTCATCACTTGGATGCCTTCAGAAGCCCAGGGACCGTCCGTGCATGATGTCACGGTGCGGGTGACGGATGATGGGCTGCCAGTGATGTTCGCGGAGCAGACGTTCACGGTGTCGGTCTTGGAAGTGAACTCGGCACCGAGTCTTGCGGCCGCGAACTATGCGGCGACGGAAGGAGTTTTGTTTAACCCGGTGATACCGGCGGGGGATGCCGATCTGCCTGTCAATACGCTGTCGTTCGTGCTGTTGAACGGGCCGGCCGGCATGACAATCAACGCCGGTACGGGGCAGATCGACTGGACTCCGGGCGAGGCGCTGGGCGGGCAGACGGTGACGTTCACGGTCAGGGTCTCCGATGGCGCGCTGACGACGACGCGTATCTACGACGTGCCGGTGGCTGAATCGAACAGTGCGCCGGTCTTCGCGAACATCCCGGCGCAGACGGCCACGGAGTTGACGCAATACGTGCTCACCGGCCTGGCCAGCGATCCAGATTCACCGGCGAACGCGCTGGTTTACCGGTTCATCGGCAGCGTGCCATCGGGCATGCAAATTGAAGCAGCAACCGGGCGGATCACCTGGACTCCGACGGAAGCGCAAGGGCCGGGCAGTTATGAAGTGACGGTTGAGGCGGAAGACAATGGCGTGCCGGCGCTGAAGTCGCAGAAGACGATCAGCATCACGGCACTTGAAGCGAATCAAGCACCGGGCATGCTGGCCATCCCGGCGCAGACCGCACCTGAGGGAGCACTCTGGAGCTATCAGGTGCAGGTGACTGATGCGGACCTGCCGGCCAATACGATCACTTACAGCCTGTTCACCAAGCCGGCGGGTATGACCATCTCGACGAGCGGCCTGATCACCTGGACTCCGACGGAAGCGCAGGGGCCGGGAACTTATCCGGTGACCGTGATCGCGACGGACGACGGCAGCCCGGGATTGGGTGTTTCACGCAGCTTCAATATCACCGTCACGGAGGGCAATACGGCACCGGTGCTGAACGCCCTCGCGGATGTGGCGGTGGATGAGCAGACTTCGCTGAACTTGCAGGCGGTGGCGACGGACAGTGATGTGCCGGCGCAGACGTTGAGCTATCGTTTCACGGGCTCCGTGCCCGCCGGGTTGGGCATCAATGCCGCCACAGGGGCGATCAACTGGAGTCCGTCGGAGGCGCAAGGACCGGCGAGCTATCCGGTGACGGTGGAGGTAAGCGATGGTACGGCCACGGCCAGCCGCAGCTTCACGATCACGGTGAACGAGGTGAACCTGGTGCCGACTTTGGGCATCATCCCGAATGTGACGGTGACGGAAGGACAGGCTGTACGTCTGGTGGCAGTGGGCAATGATGCGGATAATCCGGCCCAGACGCTGACCTACAGTCTGGAGGCAGGGGCACCGTCCGGAGCGACCATCAATGCCAACACAGGTGCCTTTGAGTGGGTGACCGGAGAGAGTTCGCCGAACAGCAACACGCTGACGATCAAGGTATCAGATAACGGGGTGCCGCCGCTGAGCACAACGCGCACGTTCACCATCACGGTGAATGAGGTGGTCACGAACGTGGTGGACCTGGTCTCCGGCGTGGCGGTCACCAATGAGACACGTTATGCGGACGGCATCGTGGCGGACATCTACCGGCTCACGGTGACCGGCCAGCCGGGCAAGCTGCTGTTCGAAGCGTTCAACCTGAGTGGCGACGGCGACCTGCTGGTGCGGCGCGGCGCGCATCCGACAGCGACCGAGTTCGATTTCAGCAGCAGCCTGGCGGAGACGAACCGCGAGCAGGTGGTGGTGACGACGAATGCGACGGTGCTGGACCTGTCGGGCGAATGGTTTGCCACGGTGATCAATCGCGAGACTACGAACATCACCTACAGCCTTTCCGGCACTGTGCCGGTGGCGGTGGCGGGCGGGGCGATGCTGGTGAGCACGGAAGGCATCATGGTGGAGACGCCGGTGTTCACGCCGGGTGACGAGACGCCGGAATTCTCCTGGACGGCGGTGCAGGGCGAGAAATACCAGGTTGAGGTGTCCACCGACCTCGTGAACTGGACGCCGCTGACGAACATCGTGGTGACTGGGGCAACGGCGACCTTTACGGATCCGACGCCTTATACTGATACAGCACTGAGGTTCTACCGGATACGGCAGTTGCCGCAGTAACGATTTGTGTGTGTTGTGCAAGGGGCGTCCCCATGATGGGGGCGCCCCTTTTTTGTTCAGTGAAGGCGGGTAATGACCAATGACGAACCCTGTCGGCAAGGAATGTGATGATTGGCCTTTAATGAGGCGAGAGGGCCGTTCAGAGTCCTCTGGCGAGCGATGGAACTGATAAATGCATGAAAAGTGGCGAGAAAGATCCGAACAAGGAACTGTACAAGCAGTTGCGTGTCCTGTCGTGTGAGCAGCTTTGGGAGGAAGTGGCGCGTTTTGATGCGGCGACCCCGGCGGAGCGGTTGGCCCGGGTTTCGTTGATCCGGGCGGTGGGCGTGGTTTTTTCCGAGCAGGGGACGGTGGCGCAGAAGAATCTGGTGCGGCCGTGGCTCCGCAGTCTGTTGCAAGATCCGGCAGAGAAGATCCGGCGTTATGCGATGGCGGCGTTGCCGAAGACCGGGGCAGGAGCGAGGGAGGAGGCGGACCTGCTGACGTTGTTGCGGCTGGCGACGGCGGATACGGAGAAGAAATTTCTCCGGCAGACGCTCGCGAAGATCGGCGGGGAGGCGACGTTGGAGGTGATGAAGTCCGGGGGGGCACCCGCGCTGGGGCGGGCGGCGTTGAAGATCCAGGCGAACGTGGCGCGCAGCCAAAGCCCCAGCAGCATCAAGATGGACCGGGCGCTGACGGCGTATCAGGGCCTGATGATCCATCTGCAGGGGCGGCGGGGGTTGGAGCAATTCATGCGGGCAGAGGTGGAGGAGAAGCTGAAGCGGAATCCGAAGTTCCGGCTGACCGATGTGCGGGCGGGACTGGTGGCGCTGACGCCGGTCGCGCCGTTTGCGTTGAAGGATATCTACGCGTTGCGGTGTTTTGGTCACGTAGCGTTTGTGCTGGGGATGGAGAATGAGCCGGAAGAGGCGGATTCCATGGAGGCATTGGCACAGATCATCGGGTCACCGCTGGCGAAGCGTATTTTGTCGACCTTTACGGAAGGCTCCTTGCGTTACCGGTTGGATTTCGTGGCGCGCAGGCATCATCGCGGGGCGGTGCAGGCTTTGGCGAATCGGGCGTTCGCGAAATGCCCGGATATTTTGAATGATCCGAATGAGGCACCGTGGACGGTAGCGGTGCAGCCGCGTGGGCGTGGGCGGATTGTGGAGGTCAGTCCCAAGGTATTGCCGGATCCGCGTTTTGCGTATCGGCAACAGGATGTACCGGCGGCATCACATCCGCCACTGGCCGCGTGCATGGCGCTGTTGGCGGGGCAGGGCGAAGGCGATGTGGTCTGGGATCCGTTCTGCGGCTCGGGCATTGAGCTGATTGAGAAGTCGTTGTTGGGCGGGGTGAAGATGGCTTATGGCACTGACTTGAGCGCGGAGGCAGTTGGCATCACGGAGCGGAATATCGCAGCGGCGAATCTGAAAGCGGTGAGGACGAAGGTGGTGTGTGCGGATTTCCGGGAGTTTGCGAAGAGCGAGCTGAAGGCGAACAGCGTGGATCTGATCATCACGAATCCGCCGATGGGCAAACGGGTGCCGATCCCGAACTTGCGCGGCTTGATGTATGACTTGATCGATGTGGCGGCGATGGTGTTGAAGCCGGGCGGGCGATTGGTGTTCGCGAATCCGATGCCGATGGAGAATCCGCACCGGTTGTTGAAATTGAAGACGAGGCAGGTGGTGGATTTCGGCGGGTTTGATTGCCGGGTGGAGAAGTATGTGAAAGTGTAGGGTGGGAAAGGTTAACCACAGATTCACACAGATAGGGAAGACAGGGTGGGGAACCGCAGATGGACACAGATATGCGCAGATGAGGCAAGGAATGGAACTATAGAAAATTTTTAGGGGCTGTCCTAGATAACTGGAGGTAGAAGTGGTTTAGACCATTGATTTAATTGGCGCAATTGCGTTTTAGGATTTGTGCAATTAAACCGCCACTGACATTCCGCCAGATAGAGGTGGAAATGGGGCTTGGGCACACCGTTGAATTTACGCAGGTGGCGC